>NZ_BFBX01000048.1:16311-37462 GCF_003851045.1 Paenibacillus sp. 598K
GATCTTCCGATCGCTGTTGTCCCCAGATTTCTTGATTGTCAAACAGCTGAAGCTGTTGAAATCCGGGGACAGCGTATGCTTTCGAAGCTAGCTTTTCTGCGAAAAGCTTTTAGGCGACCATTTCATTTCTACAGATTCGATCCCGTGCCTCTTCGGCCATTTTGAGGACAGGCTAATCTCTATTAGCCTTTAACAGCCCCGATAGTAAGACCCTTGACGAAGTACTTCTGGAAGAACGGATAGACGCACAGCATCGGGATGATGCCGATGACAGCCATCGCCATCCGCACCGAGTTCATCGGGATCGAGGCGGACGCCTGCGAGGCGTTGCCGCCAAGGTTGTTTTGCTGCAGGAACTGGATATTGCTCAGCATCCGGTTGAGCAGGTTCTGGATGCTGTACAGCTTGGGCTCGGTCAGGTAGACGAGACCGTTGAACCAGTCGTTCCAGTAGCCGATCGACAGCATCAGACCGATCGTCGCCAGGATCGGCAGCGACAGCGGCAGGACGATGGAGTAGAAGATCTTGAACTCCGATGCGCCGTCGATGTAAGCCGACTCGATGATCGGCACCGGGATCGAGGTCATGAAGAAGGAACGGATCAACAGGATGAAAAATCCGTTGGTCAGCAAGCCGGGAATCATAAGCGCCATCAGCGTATTTTTCATATGGAACAGCTCGGTATAGATCAGATAGGTCGGCACCAGACCGCCGTTGAACAGCAGCGTGAAAAAGACGATAAAGGCCAGCACGCTGCGGAACGGCAGCTCTCTGCGGGACAACGGATACGCCAGCAGCGCCGAGATGAGCAAGCCGACTGCAGTGCCGACTACAGTGACGAGCACGGTAATGCCATACGCACGGGAGACCGCGCCCACCTGATTCCACAGATACGCATAAGCCTCCATACTAAACTCGCTTGGCCACAACGAGTATCCCTTGGTGACGATCGCTTGCTCGGAAGTGAAGGAAGCCATGAACAGCAGGACGAACGGAAACAAGGAGACGGCGGACATCAGGAGCAATATGCCATGGACCACCTTTTGATTCATATCATTGGTTCTCATGCTTTATCCCTCCTGTCGATCTAGAACAATGCCCGGTCGCGATCCTTGCGGGCGACCATATAATTGGAGAACAACACCAGGATGAATCCGACCAAAGCCTGATACAAGCCGGCAGCGGAGGACATGCCGTAGTCGGCAAGCGTCATCAGTCCGCGGTACACATAGGTGTCGATAACATCGGTCGTCGGCTGTAGCGGCCCCGAGTTGAGCGGCACCTGGTAGAACAAGCCGAAGTCCGAGTAGAAAATCCGGCCTATGGCAAGAAGCGTCAGGACGATAATCGTCGGCATAATGAGCGGTACGGTAATGTTGCGGATCTGCTGCCATTTGCTCGCCCCGTCGATCGTGGCCGCCTCGTAGTATTCATGGTCAATGCCGATAATGGAAGCCAGATAGATGATGCATAGATAGCCGATATTTTTCCACAGATTGACGATGGTCAGGATGTAAGGCCAGTACTTCGATTCGTTGTACCAGCTGACCGAGTCGATGCCGAACATCGGCAGGATCGTTTTGTTCATGAAACCGTTCTCTACATTGAGCAGCGACAACACCAGATACCCGACGATAACCATCGAGATCAGGTAAGGGAGCAGCACCAGGCTCTGGTAGAAACGGCCAGCCAGCTTGTTGCGCACTTCATTGAGCAGGATGGCCAGACCGATCGCCACGGTCGTATTGATGACGATAAAGGCCGCGTTGTAGAACAAGGTGTTGCGGGTAATGACCCAAGCGTCGTTCGTCTTGAACAGGTACTCGAAGTTTTTGAGTCCAACCCAGTCGCTGTTGAAGACGAGGCTGAGCAAGCCGCGATTGGCAAAGTCGAGATCCTTGAAGGCGATCACGACGCCGAACATCGGCAAGTAGTTGTTGATGAGCAGGTAAGCCAAGCCCGGGACGAGCATCAGCAACAGCGCCCGATATCGCTTGATTCGTTTGAAGATGTCGCTACCGCTACTCTCTTTCATGGCTGATTCCTCATTTCCTATGAATCTTTTCGCTTCAGAGGGCCTTGGTGCGAGTAAAGGCGCCGTTGGACGCCTTTACCTCTGCCTGTTGCCGCTGTGGCTTACTGCTTGGCTGCGAGCCATGCATCCAGCTGCTTCTGCTTCTCGGCGATGATCTTCTCGAGCCCGGAGGCCTTCAGCTTCGCGACATACTCGTCGAGGACCGCCGGGTCCAGGCTGCCGGACTCGAGGCCGATCCTGTATTGGTTGGCGACGTTCGTGACCGCCGCCACCTCTGTCTTGACTGGCGTAGAGTCAAAGGAGAAGCCCAGCGCCGGCGAGAAGGTCGACGATTGATTAAACTCGCGCATCTGATCCCAAATATCGAGGTCCGTGCCTTCCCATGTCAGAGCCAGCGCATTGTTGCCGACCTGCCATTGATTGAATACCCAGTTGCTGGTGACGCCATCCGGCACCTTGATATGGCCGCTGTCGGTTTTCTCGTAGTGCGTGCCTTCGATGCCGTTATCGAGCAGATTGACGATCCCCGGATCGGTATACCACAGATGCATCAGCTGCATCGAGCGTGCCGGATCTTGCGCATTGCGCGGGATCGAGAGCATAAAGCTATTCGCCGAGGTGGACATGGAGACCGGCTTTGTAATTCTTACCGCTACCATCTCGTAGCCGTTCAGACCGTTCTCCTGATTTTCGAAGCCCGGTTTCATGTTGGAGAAGTAACCAAACGCTTTGCCCGCTTTGATGAGCGCATTATTGCCCTCTTGCGTCGTCGCGGCGTCCTGCATAATATAGCCCTTCTGGTACCAGCTTCTGGTGAGCGCCAGCGCATCCTTATATTCCTGCGTCTCTTGCTGCGCGACGACTTTGGTATCCCCGTTATCGACCATCAGGACGCCAAAGCCATCGCCCAATGCATCGATTCGGCTAGCCAGCAGCTCGGAGACAATTGATGTTGTCTGGCTCCGTTGCACGAGCGGCACGATACCCGGCTCGTTGTCCAGGATCGTCTGGAAGATCGGCTCCAGATCCTCGAAGGTTTGGACCTGACTCAGATCGATATTATGCTTCTCTACAAGATCCTTGCGAGCGATGAAGCCATAGTCGGCGGCGGTGTCCCGCACGCTAGGCACGCCATAGATCTTGCCGTCGATTTTCGTACCGTTGTAGATGTCCTCCACCATCGTCGCCTTGATATCGGCTTCGTAAGGCTGCAACAGCTCGTCCAGCGGCAGCAGCTGGTTTTTGGCAACCTGCGCGCTGTAGTTCAGCAGGGAGGAGCTGACCATCAGGTCCAGTGGCTCCGAGCCGGCGAGCAGCAGGTTCGTCTGCTGCGTCCAAGCTGCGATGTCGATCGGCATCAGCTTCACATTGACATTGATTTTCTCCTTTGTAATTTTGCTGATCTCGTCTTGTACGGCCTGTACGTCCGTCATCGTCCCGATGCCGAGGAAAGCTACCGTCAGCGTCAACGTCTTGTCGCTGTTGCCCGATGACGTCGAGCCCCCTTCCGCAGGCTCCTTGGAGCCGCTGCTGCATGCAGCGAGCAGCATCGCGAGGATGAGCAGCAGGGATAAGACCGTCGTACCCTTTTTTGTTTTGGTTATCATTCGGGTGACCTCCAGTTAGTAGGATGAACTTGGTGTATGCGTTTTCATTGCTGTAGTCTTATTGTAGCCGGACCGCATCCTTCGCGCTCACCACGAATACGACTTTCTGTTTTTGATTTTCTGACCTTCTTGTGCAGGGCTCGGCGAACACTCGGTGAACAGGACAGCAGGGAGCGTTAGATCGCTCCCTGCTGTTTTTTGCGATAGTCGGCCGGCGTGAGGCCAGCTACTTTTTTGAAGAGGGTGGAGAAGTAGGAGATGTTGGAGTAGCCAGCGGCGATCGCGATCTCGCCTACAGACTGATCCGTATTCTCCAGCAGACCTTTGGCATACTTGATCCGTTGCTGCTGGAGATAATCGGAGATGGAGATACCGGTTTCTTTTTTGAACAGACGCGTCAGATAGTCAGGGTTGAGGTACACATAGTTGGCGATCTCCTCGCGCGAGAGCTCCAGCTCGCCCAGATTCTCGTCGATATATTGCTTGACCCGATCGACGATCGACGGGTTGTTCTCCTCCGGATGCAGCCGGCTCATCACCGTGCCGATCAAGTATTGGACCCATTCGCGGAACGTATGGATGGACCTTAATGCTGCGTTGGGCTTGTCGGTGAGCAGACGCTCCGAGAAGACGTCGCTCGCATGCAGTCCCTTGAGCTGCAGCACATAGAAGATCATCTGCAGCACATCCTGATAGACCTGGTACAGCCGCTCCTGATCAAACTCGCCGACCTCGTTGAAGTATCGCTCGACATCGGCGAGCAGACGCTTTTTGCAGCCCTGCTTCATCCATTCCGCCCACTCCTTGACCGGCGGCGGATGGATCGCCGCGCCGACGCCGGGAGTCTCGCCCAGCAGCAACGCTTCGTTGGTCGACGTCACGTTGCGACGCTCGCTCTGCTGCAGCTTGTCCAGCACGCCCGCCATCTGATGCACAGCGGCTGATGGCCCGATATAGACGATCAGATCGCAATAGAAGTACTGATGGCAGGAAGCGATATAATCGCGGGCGCACGCCAGCCGGTCGGCTGCGCGCTCGCCCGCCTGGCTCGGCGCGATGGCTAGCCAGGCGGCCTCCCCGACAGGCACAATAGCGCTTTCGGGATCGTTGCCAGCCAGCCTTTCCGCCGCTGCGTTTTGCAGCGCGTACTCCAGCATCTTTTGCTCGCGCTCCGTTAATGGCTTGTTCCACCGCTGCACGCGGATATATACCGGCATGAATCGACTGTCCGCTCGATAGGGCAGATTGTGGCGTGCCGCATGCTCCCTGATCGTCTCCGACGTCGCCCGCACCCGCTGCTCCAGGATGTCTCGCCAGAACCGCTCTTGTCGGAGGGGACGATGCGCCTCCCACAGCATCGCGCTGCGCTGCAGCGTCTCCTGGAACTGCTGTCGCTCCTGATCGAGACTGATCTTCTCGAGCGCATGGGCTATGACCGTCTCCAGCTCCGCATAGTCGACCGGCTTCAGCAGGTAGTCGAAGCTGTTCATCTTGAACGCCTGCTTGGTGTACAGGAAGTCCGAGTGGCAGGTGAGGAAGATCGTCTCTGTGTCCGGATGCGCCTCTCGGACCCAAGCCGCCAGCTCCAGCCCTGTGCCCTGAGGCATCTCGATGTCGCAGATCATCAGATCGATCCGTTGCTGCTCGAACATCTCCTGCGCCTGTCTCATACTGTGCGCTGTATAGACGCGCTCTATTCCCAGCGCGTCCCATACGACGCCTGCCTGCAGCCCTCGGACCGCATGCACTTCATCATCGACCAGCAATACGTTGTACATCGCCGTGCCTCCTCAGTTGTCCAGTCTCGGGATCCGCACTTCGACCACAGCTCCGCCGTCCGGTTCGTTGCGGAAGGCGATGTCCGCTCCCAGCTTGTATAGCAGCCGAAGCCTGCGCTTGATATTCCAGATGCCGACGCTCTCTCCGCTGCCGCTGATCGCTTCTTCATCGCCTTGCAGCGCTGTCAGCACCTCCGGCGCGAAGCCCGGCCCCGTGTCCTTGATCGTAATGACCATCCGCTCGGCTTCCGCTGTCGCTGCTCCCTCCTCCTCGCGAGTGATCGCGATATCGATCTGCAGCACGCTGTCCATCGTGACGCCGTACTTGATCGAATTTTCCACGATCGTCTGGATGATGAGCGGCGGAATGCCGCAGCTCAGCACGGCATCGTCAGCCTCGATCCGATAGGTCAGATGCTCGGGGAAGCGCAGCTCCTGGATACGCAGGTAGTTGCGCGTATGGTCGAGCTCCTCCTTCAACGTCACCATATACGTATTGCTGCGGAACATAAACCGGAAGTACCCGACCAGACATTTGGTCATCTCCTGGATGACGGCATAGTCCCGCACCGTCGCGAGATTGTAAATAATATTCAGCGAATTCAAGAAAAAATGAGGGTTGATCTGCAGTTGCAAATGCTTGAGCTCGGCTTGCTGATGATTGAGCTTTTCTTCATAAACGTTAATCTTCAGGTCGCGAATCTCCGTAATCATCTCGTTGAACGTCTGGTTGAGGACAGAGAACTCGGTCGATGTCGCATGCGGATTGAGATACGATTGCCAGTGCTCGTCGCGCAGCTTGCGCATCGCTGATATGATGCGCTGCAACGGCAATAGGAATACCTTCCTCATCATGAGCAGGAACAAGAGCAAAAACACGACGGCGCCTATCGTCAGGAGCGAAGAAATCCGTTGCAGCGCCGGCAGCTTCTGGAGGATCGCGCTCTCCGGCACCAGCGCCAGCAAGCTGAAGTCGCCCCTCTCGGACGCTTCGCCCATGATCAGATACGATTGCTTGTGCCCGGTAATCTGGAAGGACTCCGCATCGTAATGAAGGTCGATGCCCTCGGAGCTCACCTTGTCGGCAAACTGCATCGGCTCAAGCTCGCTCGTCGCCAGCAGCGCGCCGCCCTCCTTGCCGAAATCCATCAGGTCGAACGGCCGCATCAGCTTGTCCGCTCTCACCCATGCGCCGACCAGCACCGAGTTGCTCCGGACCAGATGGTAGATATAATAGCTGCCGTTGTCCGCCTTCCACACCTGCCACTTCTCGAAGCTGCCCTCGCCGCTGCTGCTCCTCAGCAGCCTGCGAATCTCGTCCTGGACCGCTGCCCGCTCCTGGAAGCTGCTGCCGTAATCTGAGCTGCCCGCCATAAGGAAATCCTCATTGGGCTCCGAATAGATGAATAACACATCCATCATTTTATAATATTCGATCTCGTTTTTCAGATCATTGAACAACCGCAGCCGCGCCAGCAAATATTGCGTCGAGTCTTCGGGGGTGGGCGCGTCGAGCAGCAGTAGGTCGGTGTTGCGCTCGGATAGATTGTACAGATAGGCATCGACCTCGACCAGGGAAGCATCGGTCTGATTCATGTACAAGCTGAGCAGGTTTTTGTTGGACTGGGCCACCTGGTTGCGGATAACGTAGGACGAATAGACGTCCTTGACCTGCATGATGACGATCAGGGGCACCATCAGCAGCAGGATCGAGGCGAACAGCTTGAACCGCAAGGAATGGAGAAACGGGCGAAATCGCTTCATCGGCGATCTATCCTCCTGTCTAAGCATATCTCCCCTCATCTTAACATCTGAGATGGAAGAAGACACCCTGATAACTACTGGTACAGGGTGTCTCAAGTGAAGTTACTCGGAAGCGGCGTAGGCTGCGGTGCGGTGGTCACGGATGACGCCGGACCAGCTCAGGCCATAGCCAAAGTCATAGCTGTGGCCCTCGGTGTCGACATGGACGCGCATATCGCGCGGCACATCCTCGCGCTGCTCCTCGACCGTCGTCATATCCGCAGGCAGCTGCATCGGCAACAAGCCGGACGGCTCGCGCTCGCCGGTCAAGATCGCCAGCAACGCCTGGTCCTGCACGCCGAAGTGCGTGACGATCGCGTCGGCCAGCGGCTCGAATTCGCGACAGACCGTCGGCTTGGTCAAGGCCAGCACGACGATGACCGGCTTGTCGCCCATCGCCTGGCGCGTATCGATGACGAGCTGCATGTCGGCGCTGTTCTTGGCGGTCACCGTCTTGCCCTGGTACGAGCGATTGGCTACATCGCTGGCGCGACTGTCTCCGGCGATGCTCTCCGCGCGCGCGTCGACCGCTGTGTAAGGGGCGTACTGCAGGCTGATCGGCACATAGCCGGTGCCGCCAGCCTCCGCCTCTGCGGGATCGTAGCCAGTGCCGGAGTCGGCGCCGCGGATCGCCACCAGCGCGAAGTCGGCTTCCTCCGGCGTGTCGACGAGGTCGAACGACTTGGCGACGATCGCAGGGTTGACGGGATACTCCAGCTTCTCGGGATACGGGAAGTCGAACCAGTCCTCGCCTGCCGGCGTATAGCGCTGCGGCAGATACACCTTCTGGCGCGTCTGCAGCGGCAGGACGTTGCCCCGGTTTTTGAGCAGGACGATCGACTTCAGCTGCGCCTCGTACCCGTCCGTCATATAGGCTGGCTGGCCGACGAGCTGCTCGCTCACCTCCGGCTTCAGATAAGGATTCTCGAACAGACCGACCCGGAACAGATTCATCAACAGCCGCGCCGCCGACTGCTCCATACGCTCGCGCATGACGGCCTCGCCGTGCGCCTCTGCGCCGATACGATACGCCTCGAGGATCGGGCCCGCCTCGCTGTTGCCGCCGAACTGATCGACGCCGGCCATCAGGATCTTGTAATGCCGTTGCGCTACCGTATACCCATCTTCGACGCCCCAGCTCCGTCCGCCCGGGAACAGACGCTCGCAACGCTGCGGCTCATCCTCGGTGATGGCCCAGTCGGTGCAGACGACGCCGTCGTACCCATATTCGCCGCGCAGCAGATCGCGGATCAGATACTCGCTATAGGAGTTGCCGACATTCTCGCCATTCTTGCGGTCCTGGCCATAGGAGATCGTATAGTACGGCATCACGGCTGAGGCTTGTCCGGTGCCGCCCTTCAACTTAAACGCGCCCTCGGTAAACGGGATCAGATGCTGCTCGAAGTTGTCGCCGGGATAGACCGCGTACTTGCCGTAGCCGAAGTGCGCGTCGCGGCCGCCTTCGCCGGAGCCGCCGCCAGGCCAGTGCTTCACCATCGCATTGACGCTGTCCGCGCCCCAGCCCTGGTCGGGACCAGCAGCGTGAGCGGTCGTCTGGAACCCGTCGATATACGCCTGTCCCATCGCGGCGGACAGCTGCGGGTCCTCGCCGAAGGTGCCGACGAACCGGCTCCAGCGCGGATCGGTGGCGATATCGACCTGCGGCGACAAGGCGGTGGCGATGCCCAGCGCGCGATACTCCAGCGAGGCCACCTCTCCGAAGCGCCGCGCAACCTGGGGATCGAAGGTCGCAGCCAAGCCCAGCGACTCCGGCCACATCGAGATCGCGCCGCCGGCTCCGGCGTTGTACTCGACGCTGGCATCTGTGCCATGCCGCGGATCGCTGCTAATATTGACCGGGATGCCTAGCGGCGACGACTCAGCCAGACGCTGCAGCTCATTGTTCCACCTTGCAGCCGTCTGCGGACTGCTCACCGAGGTGAGCAGGATATGCCGCACCTGCTCGTCCGCCAGCAGCGCCCGCTGCTGATCGGTCAGGGCATGCGCCTCAGCTCCGCTCTCCTCATAGGACGCGCCTCCGTACGTGCCTGCAAAAAAACCGCCCGCTGCCGGCACCTGCTGATGCGGGCTGTACAGCATCAGACCTGCGATCTGCTCCACGCTCATGCGGGACGCCAGATCTCTGGCCCGCTCGGCCGCCGGCAGACGCCAATCCTCGTACGGATGGAGCTGACCGTCCCGACTCAGATCCTTGAACAGCAAGCCGTCGATCTCCAGGATCCGCACGCCTGACTCTGTGCTGTAGCCGAGGGTCGGACCGTTTACATTCTCAATGTATCGAATCATCGTTCAGTTCTCCTTATCCAATGGTATGTTCGGCCTCGGCGCTTGGTCGACCCGGATGAGCCGGACCGCCATATACTCCCGACCCGGCAGGTCGATGCGGAAGCTGCCCTCGTATTCGACTGGCTGCCGCTCGATCGTCATGTTCCAGGTATCGATGACGTCTACGGTGTAGCGTACGCCGGGCTTCATCGTGAAGACGCGGAAGCTCGGGCGATTGAAGCCAAAGTAATAGAGCAGGTAGCTGTCGGCGACGCCGCCGATCGGTACGTCCCAGTCCATCACGCTCTTGGGCAGCGGGCCGATGCCTGACTCGGGCCCCTCCTCAAGGATGCCGCGCAGGAAGCCGATCCTCGCGGGCGAGGTGCCATGCAGCTCGCCTCCCTTGGACCACCAGAGGATGTCCTCGGGATGGAGATACGTCTCGCCATGGCCGACATAGCCGCCGCGCACCGCGCCCTCCCAGCACCGCCGGGTCATCTCCTCGCCGCTAATATTGCCCCAGCCCGTCTCGACATTGCCCTCGTAGGCGCATTCGTCGAGGACGATCGGCTTGCCCCAGCGCTGCCGCCACTCGTCTGTGTACTCTGCAGTCCGGTACACGTCCTGACGCTGTACGCTGCAGTGGGTAATCCAGGGCCGGGAGTAGTCGTAGAACGGGTTGCAGTTATGGATCGAGATCAGATGGCCATGCGGGTCGGCGGAGGTGACGAGGCTCGCCATCCGCTCCCAATCCTCGGTCTCCTTGTCCCACATCAGGTCGTATTCGTTGGCCATGGACCACCAGATATGCCGATAGGCGGACAGCCGGGCCGTCACATAGCGAACATAGAGATCGTCCGTCGCCGCCCCCATCTCCGAGAAGCCCCATCGATCATACGCATGGAACAGGATCAGATCGGCCTCGATGCCAAGCTCGCCGAGCTGCGCGATCCGCTGCTCGAGATGGCGGAAAAACGCCGGCTGGAAGCGCGTATAGTCCCACCCCTCCTCCAGCGAGCCCTCGTAGGGATAACGAGGCGGTTCGTTGGCGTTGTAGAGATAGGCTTTGGGGAAGACGCACATCCGCAGCTTGTTGAAGGGTGAGGACGCCAGCGTCTCCAGGGTCTGCTCCTCCAGCGCTTCCTCCTGATGGGTCCAAGCGTAGCAAGTGGTGCCGACCGGAATGTAACGCGTCCCATCCGCATAGGCGAAGTGGAAGCGGTCCTTGACGCGCACTGGCCCGTGATTGCCCGCAGCAGGAGCGGTGACGGTGAAGCCGCCGCGCAGGTTATCGAGCGATCGCGCGTTGCTGCGTGTGCGGAACGTCCATTCGCCCTCCTGCTCCGGCATGAAGCGCACATAATAGCGGCCAGCCCCGTCATAAAAGCCTTGGGCGGTGGCGGCAGCCCCTTCTGCATGCGTGAACTCGGCTGCAAGCGCAACGTCGACATACGGATTGCCATGATCCGGCCCGTCCAGCGACAGCTCGAATACGCCCCATCGCTCGGCTGTGGACGGCCATGCCGCAGATGCCGTTGCTCGGCCGGGTCCATCCACGTCGTAGTCGGCTCTGGACTCGAGCGACGCCGACTCGCTCTGCTCCTGCAGCGGCGACAGCTCGCGCAGGAGGGCGGCGCGGGCCGACTCCGGCAGAGACGCCAGATAATCGCCCAGCGTCATCATCTTTTTGAATTGCAGCACGTAGTCCTGCCCCTCTAGCCCAGGATCCTGCCGGAATAATACGGCACGAGCTTCCTTATGCTTCAACACATGGCCCAGCTTCGTTTGATCGCCGAAAATCACATCCTCGTCCTCCCCGCGTTCGTCATGTATGCGTTACCATAATACAAGTGTAAGCCATCGCGGGAAGTTTGCCAGCCGCTCAGACGACTTTCGACTATCACTATTCCGACTTTTTGAGGATGGGTCCCTCTGTCGGGTGATGACATTGCGGCTACTCTTAAAAAGGACAACGCCCCCTGTCGGCGACGGCAATTCCCTAACGGAATGAAAAAGAGACGTCTACCCTCAAGGGATATACGCCTCCTTTAGCTCCGCCTGTATCGTCTCGCCCTCCACATATCGGATCTCCACCTCGTTGCCTTCTTGCAACGAAGCAAGATGGATGAGCGGAACATACGTATCGATCACAGCCTTGGCGGGTGCGCCGTCCGCAGTGACGAACGACACTTCGACGATAACGCCGGGCTGCCCGTCCATCGATGCATTCGTCTGACGGATCGACTCGATCACCGCCGTCGCCGGGGCGCCGGTCGCCAGTATCTCCTTGCGCTGCTTCATCTCGTTTCGCTTCTCGCCGATCATCCGGAAAACAATTGCCAGGACGAACGCTGACGTCACCATTCCGAAGCCAACGACGATCAGGATTATGGTTGTGAGACTCATGCCTTCGCTTCACCTCTTCATCTTGTAGTTCTTGTAGCGTGTTACTCCACATGGCGCTCCGCTTCTGTAACAGGATACCACAATGTAACGGCTTCGGGGTAGATGCTGGGCGTGACGGAGCGGGGGAGGCGACACTTGCCAAGCGCTTCATTCCTACGTAAGCTGGTAGCAACGGATATTAGTCCAGGAGGAGAGGAGAGTCGATTCCATGCACAGGTCCAATACGTCAGACCGCCATGTCGAGCATGACTCGGACCATGTCTATCTGCGACTCCAAGCCGTCGAAGCGCTAGGCGATCAACATGGCTCGTGGCGGCTGCAAACCCAGTTTTTGGAGCAGCAAGTGCTGCTCTGTATTACCAGCGGCCATGGTACGCTCACGCTCGACGGCCGTTATATCGAGCTGCGTCCGGGCACTGTCTATGCATGCGGCGCTGGCCAGCTCGCCGAAGCCACGGTACAAGCGATGGACGAACGCGGCTGCTATGCCATCCATTATGATCGATACACCGCCGCTGGCGACCCTGCCCGGCTGATCCTGCATCCCGGCGTCGATACGAATATCCCTGGCGAACTGACTGCCGAGTCTCCACTGCGACTGGCCATGCTATGCGCAGAGATCCATCGCCTGTGGCAGGCCGGTACAGACCTCGATCGCTTCGGCGCCCAGACTCGCTTCCAGGAGATGGTCTATCAACTGCTGCTGCATGCGCGCGCGCCAGTCTCGGACGAGCAAGCCGCGCTGGATGCAGCCAGGATGTATATCGAGCGACACTATAGAGAGAAAATTACGATCGACGATCTGGCCGGCGTCGCGCGTATGAGCGCCAGACATCTGATGCGTCGGTTCAAGCAGCGGTACGGGTGCAGCGCCATGGACTACCTGACCATCTACCGCATCCAGGAAGCGCAGAAGCTGATGCGCATCGAGCCGCCGCCGCCGCTCAAGGAGGTCGGCAGCCAGGTCGGCTATCAGGACGATATCTACTTCCGACGCAAGTTCCGACAGATCGTCGGGATCGCTCCGGCGGCTTATGTCCGCAACAGCAGGCGGAGAGTCGTCGCCTGTCATCCGCAAGCGATCGGCATCCTGCTCGCGCTGCAGACGATCCCTTGCGCTGCCCCTGCCTCGCATCCATGGACCTCCTACTATCGGCGCAAATATGCGACCGACCGCGTCATGCCGCTGAGCGACCTCCCCGGCGAACGGCTGGCTCAGCTCCAAGCCAGCGGCGCAGACGCGATCCTGGCGACCGGCGGTCGCCTCTCCGAGGCAGAGCTTGCAGAGCTGCGGTCGATCGCGGCAGTATGCGAGATCCCTTGGCAGGGGCAGGACTGGCGCGAGCATCTGAGGTATGCCGCGCAGTGGCTCGGAATCGCCGGGATGGCCGATACTTGGCTGGCCCGCTACGAGCAGAAGGCCGCAGCCGTACGCGCGCAGATCGACCCGATGATCGGCGAGCAGCGGCTGCTGATCCTGCAAGTGACGGCAGAGAGGTTGCTGGTGCCGGGGGCTCACAGCATGGCAGAGGTGCTGCATGGCGATCTGGCGATCCGGCAGGCAGAGCCGTTGCAGGATCGGCGCACGCCGGAGATCAAGCTGGAGGAGCTGCGACAGCTGCGCTTCGACAGACTGCTCGCCGTCATCGACGATGACGACGGAGCGCGAGCGCGCTGGCAGTCGATGACGTTGAGCGCGTCGTGGTGCGAGCTCGATGCGGTCCGTCAGCGACGCGTCGATACGCTCGACGTGACGCCGCTGCACGACTATACCGCCTTCACGCATGAGCTGCTGCTCGAGGAGATCTGGAAGCTATGGCATGATCGTGCATAGAACAAAGTCCGGATTGCTACTGTTCCGCCGGAACGGCTTTGCTTTATACTACTCCTAAATGAAAATGATAATTAATCTTAATTAGATCTTTCATTCCTATTCATTCTTTAGGAGGCAACTGTAACATGACACGTACCCGCTCTACCCTTGTCCTTGCTGTATTGCTCCTCGCACTGCTAACCGCCTGCGGCGGTGGAGATAAGACCGGCCCTGCAGGCGAGCCCGCCGGCACCGGCACGACTGGCGCCGAGAGCGGCGCTCCATCGGAGCAGACGTCGAATACCGAGGAAGCAGGGCAAGCCGAGGCCGACGCGGCGGCTACCCGTATCGTCAAAAGCGCAACCGGCGAAGTCGAAATCCCCGCTAACCCTGAACGCATCGTCGGTCTGTCGGTCGTCTACCCGGAGTTCCTGTATGCGCTGGGCGTCGTCCCCGTAGCCGTGCAGAACTATCATGACGAATACCCGGCCTATCTGCAGGAAGCGTTCCGCGATACGCTCAAGACCGGCATCGCCAAGACACCGAACTTCGAAGCGATCCTCGCCGCCGAGCCGGATCTGATCATCGCCCCGCAATGGTGGTCGGAGAAAGACTATGACCAGCTCTCGAAAATCGCGCCCACCGTACTCTTGCCCGAACGCGAGGAATGGCAGGATGAGCTGCGCGATATCGCGGTCGTACTCGGCAAGGAAGACGCTGCCGAGCAAGTCATCGAGGACCTGAAAGCGAAGGAAGCGGCCGCCACGGCGCGTCTCGACGAGCTCGTCGGCGATGAGACCGTGTTGTATATGCGCGTCATGGCCAAGGAAATCGTCCTGCACGGCGAAAATCTGTCACGCGGCAGTCTGGTCCACAAGCAGCTCGGGCTAAAGCCGGTCGAATCCTTCCCGCAAGACGAGATGTCGCTGTCGATCTCGCTGGAGGTGCTGCCCGACTATGACGCCGACCACCTGATCGTCCAGCTCGACGACGATACAAACGAAGAGGTGAATAGCGCCTTCACCGAGCTCTCCTCCAGCTCGCTGTGGAAAAGCCTGAAGGCCGTCAAAAACGATCATGTCTATATGGTGGGCAGCAAGGAATGGTTCAATGTCGGCATGTCGCCGCTCGCCGACAGCTACGCTATCGATGCGCTTGTCGCCGCCTTTGAAGAAAAGGCCGGTCGCTGATGCAGCCAGAGGAACTCTATGATCTGACGATTATCGGCGGCGGTCCGGCGGGAATGTACGCGGCGTTCTACGCCGGTATGCGGGAGATGCGGGTCAAAATCATCGAAGGGCGGGAGGAACTGGGAGGATTCCTGCATACCTACTCGGAGAAGATGATCTGGGATGTCGGCGGCATCCCGCCGATCCGCTGCGCGCGGCTGATCGAGCATCTGGCCGAGCAAGCTGTCACCTTCATGCCGACGCTCGTCTTCGGTCAGCGCGTGGAGACGATGGAGCGCAGTGCAGACGGGGTCATCGTGCTGGGGGCTGACACGGGAGCGCTCCACTATACGCGCACGGTGCTGATCGCCGTCGGACGCGGCGTAGCGGAGCTGCAGAAGCTCGAGCTCGAGGGGGCCGAGCGCTACGAGCTGACCAATCTGCACTATACGGTCAGCCGGGTGGAGCGATTCCGCGACAAGCGCGTACTCATCTCTGGCGGCGGCAACAGCGCCGTCGACTGGGCGCTCGAGCTGGCGGAGGTGGCCGCGCATGTCACGGTGGTGCATCGCAAGGACGAATTCCGGGCGATGGAGCGCAATGTCACGATCATGCGCGAGACGCTGGACGTCCGCACGCCTTGTCAGATCGAGCGGCTGCATGGCCAGGGAGATCATCTGTATGCGGTCACGCTCACCGATCTGGCGAGCGGCGCGGAAGCGCTCGTCGAGGTGGACGAGGTCATCGTCAACCATGGCTACAACAGCAGCTTCGGGGCGCTAAGCGCCTGGGGACTCGAGCTGGAGGACGGCCTGCTCCGCGTCGATGCGGACGCCGCCGCCTCGATGCCGGGCGTATACGGGGCGGGCGACTGTGTCGTCCATCCCGGCAAGGTGCGACTGATCGCCGGGGCATTCACCGACGCGGCGCTCGCCGTCAACAGCGCCAAGCAGTACCTCGAGCCCGACGCGCATGCGATGGCTTACGTCTCCTCGCACAACGAGCTGTTCCGCGAGCGGAACAAGTCGCTGACGAGGCGATAGCATTCCTCCCACAACCCTTTGTACGCGCAAGCGCGCCTCGGCCTTATAGGCCGGGCGCGCTTGACTTATTCCTTCGGCTTGAGCGCTCTGATGACGGACATCATCAGGACGAACATCCCGACGCCGAAGCCGGACATCGACAAGGGAGCCAGCAGGAAGCGCATCGCTTCGTGATGGACAAAAAAGCTTGCGAGCATGATGACCATGCAGATGACGGTAAACAAGCCAACGGTTAACGTTGCGACGAAATCGGGCCAAAGCCGACCTTCCTCGCGGGCAAGGGTAATTTTATTGTCTCTGAGCAGCGGCAGCGCCAGCAATTTCGGAAGGTAGTCGGCGAGCTGTCCCTGCACCTGATCGATGCGCTCCTTGGCCAAAGAGCCTTTGTCGATATGGCTGGCGTAGGACTGACTCACTCGGGACAAGGAGTAGTTTTCATCCACTGAGGATAAGGTGCCGTCGATCGTGATGAGCGCCCGGAAAGCGCCGGCTACCGTAGGCTTCAAGGATAACCCGATGTCCGAAACCATCGCCATAAGCCGTCGCATCATGACACTCGTAGCATCATGCGAGAAGGAAGCCTCGGCCAGCAGTCTGCCCAGTCGCCGTTCGATCATCGCTGCATCATGCCGATGCCCTTCCTCGCACACGTCCATCAAGCCGCGAGCCATTTCCTTCGTATCCCCATTCGTATAGCCCATCAGGAAGCTCAGCATGCCGTTTCGTTCATCGTCGGACAGATAACCAACGGAACCGAAGTCGATGAGCGCTACCTCGCCATCCTTCGTCAGCATCAGATTGCCGGGATGCGGATCGGCATGAAAAATACCGATCACCAATATCTGATCCAGAAAAGCGTGCATAATCATATCCGAAACATCGCTTGTTACCGTTTGGGTAAAACGTTTCCCTTCGATATACTCCATCGTCAGGATTTGCTTCGTCGAATACGCCGAATAAACCTTAGGCACACGAATTGGAATGTTATGCTCCTGAAAGGCTTTTCGCAAGGTGTTTGTATTCAATGCCTCGCTATCGAAGTCCGTTTCTTCGATCAGACTTTCCTTGAAGCCTCTAGCAAGCTGGACCAAGCCCAGCCTTTTCATTTTGGAGGAACGCTCGGACAGCCAGGACACGAAAGCAATCAGGACATCGAGATCGACGGTCATCTTTTGCTTCACGTCGGGTCTCAATAGCTTGACGACGACCTTTTCTCCGGTCTCCTTCAGCCTTGCCAGATGCACCTGTCCGATCGAAGCCGCCGCGATAGGTTGCATATCGAAGTCCGCGTACGTATCGTCAAGGTTGCCGATTTTGCTGTCGATGATCTGTTTGAGCTCCTCTTGACGGAGCGGCTGTACCTGATCATGCAGGCTCGAGAACGCTTCGATGTAGTGCGGAGGGAGCATATCCTTTTTGGTCGACAGTACTTGGCCGAACTTGACGAAGACGCCGCCCATCTCCTCCAGGATGTCCGCCATCACATGGGGCAGCTTGGCATGATCGAGCTGAATCAGCTGCGGCAGCCCTTTCCTCGAAGCAATCCAGAACAAGCGGAGCAGCCGCCGATACCCGCGAAGTTTGCCGAATAGATAGCCAAGCGGGTTAGCGGTCTGCAATAGCTTGAAATTAAAAAGACTCAACAGCACATAGACATAACAAGCGATAAATAAAATCAAAACCGGGTAATAGAAAAACATCACGCGCATCACCTCGGCATCCGAGGGTGTGTGCGTCCGATTGAAGTAGGTAAAGTACAGAACCAGCGTTACGATGGAGGTACTGGACAACACGGCTATAATGAGCTTCAGCTGTTCCGTTTTGAAGGTCTTGATGTTGCTTATCGCAAAGTAGAACAGAAACGCCACGATCAGGATGCTGCTCAAATAAAATTGCTCCAGCACTTGAATCAAGACGCTGACTACGAGCGAGCTGACTAGCGATATAACAATCTTGTACTTCTTCTTGAACAACATCGCCATCGCCAGAAATACGACAAAGCAGACCAGCCATGTGATAAAAAAGAACATGCTCCACCTCACCCGTGCCCGTTATCTAATCACTCCCTCCTACTATAGCACACTGGACCCAAAAGCCAGAAAACCTTAAACATGAGTACGCTGTCAGCTCCGCTCCTCTTCCCGGCTATACATGTGCTGATCCTGCAAACGCACCAGCACCTTGCCGAAGCGGCCGCCCTGTCGGACCGTCACCTCGCCCTCAGGATAAGCGCGCTGCACATAGGCCTGGGCGACGCCGCGCAGCCGGTTGGTCTCTGACGCGCCGAACATCCGCAGCATCGGCATCAACTCGCCGAGCGCTTCATCCTGCGTATACACCGTCGTCTTGCTCTCCCGCGTGATCAGCGACTGGAACGCATAGCCGTGCAGCAGCAGAAGATTCATCAGGTAGCTCATCTCCAGCAGCTCGCTCCGACGCGGGCGATCGGTGACGAGCGGCCACACCTCCTCCAGCAGACTATGCTCCCTCTGGCCGACCATCGTGCTCATGTAACAAAAGCCCCTTGCACAGGAGAGCAGTCGCTCAATGCTCGCCCAATCGTGCAGCACCGGACACATCGAGACGAAGACAAGGTCAAAGGCTCGCGACCACCCCCGCTCCTCCAGATCGATCGTCTCGAACGGCTCGCTGACGATGTCTATCGCTCCATTCGTGAGCTGCGAGCGGCGCTCCTCCAGCAGCTTCACCTGCGGGGGCGAGGTCTCGACGGCTGTGACCGATGCGCCCTTCTCGGCGAATGGGACGGCAAAGCCGCCCGACGCTGCGCCGATATCCAATACCCGCGCGCCCTCAAGCTTCACGCCTTGATCCTCGAGCCAGCCGATGATGCGTCTGGCCCGCTTTCTCCCCTCCGCGCTAAATGTCTCACGGTCGAAGGCAATCGCTTTCTGATCGAAGGATCGGGTCGGATCAACGCCCGCCCGCTGCATCTTGCGCGCTGCCGTATCTGCGTCCTCGCGCCAGGCTTGCTCCCAGATCGCCGGGTCGAACAGCGTTGGAATAGGGTTTGTCATCAATCATTCACTCCTTATAATAGATTACATGAGTCTATAATATCCGAGATATGAACAGCAGTCAACGCTTTTCTTTGCTGATGCTGCTCAATGGACAGTTCGGGCCGATCAATCAGTTCCTCGCCCAGTTCGGCCTTGGCGGCCTGCCCTGGCTGATCGATCCGATGTGGGCCAAGGTGACCGTCATCGTCGTCAATATGTGGGTCGGCATGCCGCAATCCTTCCTGCTGGTCAGCGGCATGCTCACGACGATCTCGCCGGAGCTGTACGAGGCAGCCACCGTCGAAGGGGCCAGTCGCTTCCAGCGATTCCGGGTCATCACGCTGCCGCTCATCCTGTTCGCGACGGCGCCGATCCTCATCCTGCAGTTCGTCGGCAACTTCAACAACTTCAATGTGATCTACCTGCTGACGGAAGGCGGTCCGGTCAACGGCGCTTACCAGTTCGCAGGACATACGGATCTGCTGATCACCTGGCTGTACAAGCTGACGCTCAACAATAATGTATACAACATGGCTAGCGCCATCGGTATCTTCATCTTCATCGCCGGGCTGTCGCTATGGAACTACCGCCGCACCGCATCCTTCAAAGACGAGGAGATGATCCAATGAGCATACGAAAGGCTACGCGTCTGCGACTTCTCTTCAGCTATCTCTTCATCGCCGTAGTCGTCGTCTGGAGCTTGTACCCGGCGTTGTGGGTCGTCATCTCCTCGTTGCGGCCGGGCAAGTCGTTGTACAGCGGCTCGTTTTGGCCCAAGGCGCTGACGCTGGACCATTACCGCGAGCTCTTCGCCTCCGAAAGTCTGATGTTTGCCCAGTGGTATGTCAATACGCTCAAGGTGGCGACGATCAGCATGGTGTTCAGCACCGTACTCGTGACGCTTACCGTCTATGCGCTCTCTCGCTTCCGCTTCACCGGCAGGAAGATGACGCTGAACGCCATCCTGATTCTCGGCATGTTCCCGGGATTCATGAGCATGGTCGCGGTGTATCTGCTGCTGATGCAAATCGTCTTGCTCAACACGCACGCTGCCCCGCAGCATGGAGGAGGCAGCCCGTATGGACGGAGCCAACCATGTCCAGATCTTCACGTGCATCATGCTGCCCTTGTCCAAGCCGATGCTCGTGTTCGTCGCGCTGACCACGTTCAGCGGAGCATGGGTCGACTACATCTTCGCCAGCCTGATCCTGCGCTCCCGAGATAAATAGACCGTCGCTGTCGGCCTCTATGATATGGTCAACTCGTATCAGAACGCCTATTTCACGCTGTTCGCGGCCGGAGCTTGTCTGATCGCCGTGCCGATTACGCTGTTCTTCATCTTCTTGCAGCGGTTCTTCGTCGATGGACTCACCGCCGGAGCCAGCAAGGGCTGACCGCCAGCGGGACACATGCTATCCACGACAAACTGTCCGTTCAGAAGCCGGGAAAAACTTGCTCGCGCCGATCTCTGCCAGGCAGAGATCGGCGCGAGTTTTTTTAAGCAGATCTTTTACAAAATTCGGTGCATGGACCAGACAACTCCCGGAGAACCTCCCCCGATATTGATAGCAATCGTTAATCCATTTGCTTCATAGAACAATCCGATAATATCTCCGGCATTAAGTTGCACATCGCCAGCCAGGGTGACCGTGCCGCTTCCCAGGATAGCTCGTAGACTTAGCCCCAATAAAATATTGACATTCAGGATAGGAAAAAGTCCTGTCACCAAATCGGTCACTGGCGAATTTGTGCGGCGCACGACAAAGTTTGGATTAATCCCAGGACCAATTGAAGCGGTGAGAGCGGCAGTCGTGGCATAGTTAATTGTTGCTTTAATTGAATACCTACCTGTCGTCGGGACCGTGAAATTCCCTAAGGAAGGATTAAATGTACCGTTATTGTAGTACGGATTAGCAACGCTGAATCCGGTCATTTGTGTAGAGGCTGACACACTCGTCAGAAAGGTTAAGGCCGAAAAACCGTCAGCAGCTACATTGGGCCCGGTCGCGCCGGTAGGGCCTGTCGAGCCGATCGCGCCTGTAGTACCTGTCGGACCGGTGGCTCCTGTTGCGCCAGTAGCACCAGTGACTCCGATTGTTCCCGTCGCTCCAGTCGGGCCGGTGGCTCCAGTGGAACCGGTAGCTCCCCTGGCCCCCGTCTCTCCCCTCACCCCGGTGGCTCCTGTGGCGCCAGT
>NZ_BFBX01000049.1:0-39205 GCF_003851045.1 Paenibacillus sp. 598K
ACTTTTCATTCTAACTGCATATTGCAGTTAAGTAATGCCAGCGACCGCATTAAAATCGCTCCTACGTCGGCCATGCGCGAATTGAGAATGAGACGAACTTACTAGGCGCTCTCCGCCGGCATGCGCTTGACGGAACCGAAGTACATCGCGAGCGCCAGGCCGACCAGGAAGGCCGCGCCGCAGATGAGGATCGTGCCGATCCCGCTCACGAAGCCCGGGAAGATGACGAACACCGAGCCGGTGATCAGACCGATCATGACGGCATACGTCATGCGCGGGTAAGTGGCGAGCAAGTACCGGATCGCCCGGCTGCTGACGAAAAAGCCAGCGAGCACGCCAAAGCCGATGGTGAAGATGATCGGCAGGTTGAAGGTCGACAGCGCGTTGATGGCGGTCGGGTAAACCCCGATGATCAGGAGCACGAACGACCCGCTAATACCTGGCAGCAGCATCGCCGTACTCGCCATCCAGCCTGCGAAGAAGAAGCCGACCGTCGACCACAGGGTCAGCGACGTCTGCGGTCCGGCATCCTTGTCCCCCGACAAGAACGCCATCGAGGCCATCAGGAGCAGGCCGATCAGCAGCACGATGACATGCTTGGTGCCGAAGTTGCGACGCACATCGGCTTGACGGATTAGCATCGGCAGTACGCCGAGGATCAGACCAGTGAAGAAGAACTGCGTCGGCTCATAGTGATGCTCGAGCAAATATTCGATGACCCGGCTCAGCGATACGATGGCTGTCACCATACCTATGCCTAGCGGGATCAGAAACCCCCAGTGACGTTTCCAGTCCTTGCCGAACAGGCCGCTAATTGCTTCCAGCAACCGATAATAGATCCCGAGCACAACGGCTAGCGTGCCGCCGCTGACGCCGGGGATCAGGTCAGTCGTCCCCATGGCGAAGCCCCGCAACAGGTTTTTCCACTCCATTGTTTTCTTTCTCCTTATCTGACGAAAATATGATTTCTCCATGTCTAACTACTAAGTCTACCATATTTCGCAGATCGTTTCCTAGTCGGGCGGACGGGGACAATCAAAACCAGGCTTTAATCAAGGCTGCAAGAGCACTTTCTTCTTCAATTCAGCAGTGGCTTCCTCAGATAACGTATATCCCGTATGGGTATCTCTCATATCCATAATCATCGCTTGCTCGCTGTTATCGTGGATCCATAGCTGAAACGCGTATTTCATCTTAGTGGAGTCAATAAAGATATCGTAATCGGCATCACCAACATTTAGTATGCCTTGTATGGGTACTGCACTTTGGATAGCATGGATAATCGCTTCTATGGATTCTTGATCTGTGTATTCCATGGGACCTTCAGCATTCTCCGGTGTCTTGTTGAGTAATTTGGTGACGGTGATTTTCTTGACGGACTCCAAGTCGATGTTTGTTAGGGTCCGCGTACTGCTGTCGTCATTGGAGCTGGCCACAGGAGGAACAGAGTCATTACCGTGCGTGGCTTGCTCTTTGTTATCCCCACCAGTACAGCTCGCCATTGCCAGAATAATAGAAAGAGCTGCTGCTGGGACTAGAAGTTTTCGCCTTATCACATTGAGCCCTCCTTTCTTCTATATTTATAAGACGGGAGAACTGGGATATAGTTGCAAATCGCACACGAGCAAGCTGGCTCACCAGTCGATACTCGTCGCGATAGATTTGTTCCATCTGCGCCAGCACCTCCTGGGCATGTCTTGTACCCAAACTTTCGTTGGGAACAAAAAAAAGTCCCCGCTATCCGGAATCTGCCGGACCGGGGACTTGCTTATTGCAGGACACTCCTTCAACCCGAAGCGAGTAGCCAGCGCATTGGGATCCAGTATCATTTAGGCGTCATAGGCAGCAAGAAACAGTCGTACATACGAATACCCCATGCTTTCCAACAGAGACAGATAACTAGGAAGGCAGGGGGATACTGGCGTACTTCACCCCTCCGTGATAGACATTAAACTTCTCGGCTGCGTGACGCGCTCGAAGCACGATGGCTCACGTCTTGACTGTGATTGTTCGACCGACAAATTCATAAGCGGCAACTGGCAGCCTTTTGGATTCCTATTTTTTATTTTTTTTAAAAGAGAGTTTCTTCAAATTGTTTTCAAATAATCCCCACATTATAAGTATGAATCCCAATGCCATTAAAAGGTATGAAAACTTCATTAGGTAATTAATACCTAAAGTTTCTATTGATGTACCTAGGCGGCCTGGCGGAGTTGTCCATGAATCTAAAGTAGAGGCGAGTTTTATTGTCGGTTCAAGAACATTTACATATAATGAAATACCACTTATAAAAAAGATACCACCACCAATAATTTTTTTCAAAAGAACTCCTCCTTTTATAGGAAGCAATTGTTACGAGAAAAGGGGGGCTTTCCCGAGACAACTACTATAATTAAGTTTTCTACCGATTTCGCAATTCATGATATGAGCTTTTTAGCCAATAAATGATCTTCATAGGAGCTGTGGTTAAGATATAGATTGGGCTGGTATAACTCTTAATTCGGAGTTGGCCCGTTATGAACAACTGAGGCCATAGATTTAATTAGAAAACAGCTTCTTCTTTAAAATTGCACTTCGCAATAAAACCTACGCAGCGAGGTCCTGATACTCTATAACTTATTTAACTTCTATCCTCATGCTGCCCTTTCAAGACGCCTTTCACAAGCATTGAACTCTCATTAACTATAATACCTATCAAAGATTTTTATCTTTCAAGTACATTTTAAACGTTACTTCGCAAGATCATTTAACACTTTAAAAATATTTGATTATTATAATGTTTATAATGTCATTCACAAGCGGGATAAATACAAAAAGAGAATATATGTATAGTTAAAAACGCCTCCAGGAAGCTAAAAGGACTTTATACTAAATCCCAGTATATCAATGAAACGTTAAATTAACCAGCACTTACAGGGCACAATTTTTCAACAAGGCTCCTTTTGTGCAACGCTCAAGTCTGGTATACGCGATGGTGGGGAGAATATACATCGCTAAGTTTTTTGCACACACACGGTGTCATGTGGCTTAAATCCAGCACTACGAATCTCAAAGAGACGAATTGGGGAGTCTTAGCATTCGTTTGTTTTAATGCATTAACGCCTCAGTTCGAATAATCCCTACATGACAAGATGAGCGATAATCAGAGCCGACGTAGTAACCAAACTTTCGTCGGGGCTCAAACGACGGAGGTTTTCGGCGCTAGCAAAAGGACTTCATTGTCCTTTTACAAATCAGTCTTCGTCAATGAACAAAAGTCCCCGCTATCCGGAATCTGCCGGACCGGGGACTTGCTTATTGCAGGAAATGCCGCCATCCAGCGGCTCACGCCTCGCCATCACAAGCGCGGATCGAGCTCGCGCTCCTTGGCCTCCTCGAAGAGCAGGCTGGCGACAGCCTGGCGGTACGCCTCGTTGCCCGGGGAGATGTCGGCGAGCGGGATGTCCAGCATCGCCCGGCCCAGCCGGTGCTCGGCTGCCGAGGCGCGCAGCTTCGGCCCGATGCTCTTCTGCTTGATGAGCTGCGCGTACTTGTGCGGGAACGTGTAGTCGTAGCCGTAGATGATCGACAGGTACTCGGGGTTGCGCACCTTCATGTACGGCACCGCGCCCCGCGTCTCCCGCTCCGGCTTGATGACGACGCCTTCCATCCCCTCGGCCGTCGTCAGACGGGCATAGAAGCGCTCCGCCTGCGCCAAATGGTCCGGCGCCTCCAGATCGAGCACGAGGCAATCGTCCTCCGAGAGGAAGCGATACAGCTCGGACGTCCGCTGCTCGGGGAAGCGCTCCGTGCCGTCCGCCATCACTTCCTTGAGCAGGCCGAACGGCTTGTAGTCCAGCTCCGCCTCGCCGGCATACAGCGCGAGCTGCTGCCGATACACCTCGTAGGCTGCGCGATGCTGCGCCAGCGGCACCGTGCGCTCGCGGATATCGCGCATCGCCTTGTAGCTCTGGTAGGTCGCGCTCCCGTACTTGTCGCTGAGCGCGCCCTTGCTCATCCGGTGCTGCTCCTGCTCGAAGCCGCTCGTCTCGTAGTCTGCCGCCAGTCGGCCGAGCGCCGCCTCGAAGCCGCTCTGCTCCAGGAACTGCAGCTCCAGCTCCAGCGCCCGAGAGATCGGCTCGAACTGCCGCTCGATCAGCCCTTCGCCCATCGCCCGCCACGGCAACAGCTCGCCGTCGAGCAGCATGATCGCGACGCCGTCCTTGGCCATGTAGCTGCCGAAGCGCGCCAGCAGCCGCTCATACACCGGCGTCAGCTCGACGCCCTGGATGCGGTAGCCGTTGCGGCTCACCGCATAGCATTGCTCGAGCTGGCGGTGCAGGTAGATCGTGCAGCGCGAGCCCATATACTTGGGCTGCAGCACGACCTCGCGGACGCCGCGCTTGGCGAAGTACGCCAGCCCTTGCCGCAGCGATTCCAGCTCGCCGCGTTCGACATCCTTGTCTGCTGGCGACATTGTACCGGAGATATGGTTGATGCCGTGGCGAGCGACATAGTCGAGTCGACGCTGCGCCTCGGGGGCCAGCTCCGCCAGCGCAACGCGCGGCGTCTCCTCGAACAGCACGGGCAGCTCCTCGCGGCGCGCCTCCTGCTCCGAGCGGACGCTGCGGAAGAACGGCCGTCCGCTCATATCGACGCCGCACAACGCGTAGCCGTGCACGCAGCCGCTGTCGAGATGCAGCTTGTTCTTGATCCGGAAGGCGCGCGCCGCCGCGACGTGGCCGAACAGATGATACGGCTGGTTCGCGACCGCCTCGTCCTGGATGAATTGCAGCTGCGGCTCGAGCGGCGCCTCCCGGTCGATCCGGTACGTGCGCTGATGACGACGAGCCTCGGCGTCGAGCTTGCCGATGTAGCGGCTGCGGCACGGCGCATGCGTCACATAGAAGGACGAGCCCTGCTCGCCGATGAACCGATAGTATGGCTGAGCGGAGGCGACGAGCGTCCGGAATTGCTCGGCCAGCTCCGGCTGCTCCTGCAGCACAGCGATCGAGTCGAAGTACGTCGCCACCAGCTCGGGATCGGCCCCCTGGATGCCGCCGTCGAGATAACGGCGCACGAAGTTCTCATGGTTGCCCAGCACGAAGCGGAAGTGCTCGCGGTTGGCATACAGGAAGGCCACCGTCGCCGCCGTCTGCTTGCCCTTGTCGATCCAGTCGCCCGCTAGCACGATCTGCTTGCCCTTTGCCTTGGGCCCGGCCGTCATCCGGCCGTCCTCGATGGCGAAGCCAAAGCCGCTCAGCAGCCGCTGCAGCTCGCCCACGCACTCGTGCACATCGCCGACGACGATGTAGCTGTGCGTATGCGGCAGCGTCGCCGCCACATAGTCGTCCCAGTCGGCGACCTCGACCCGGTAGTCCGGGTTCGCCCCTGCCTCGCCTGGCGGGCAGAAGTCCTTGGCCCGCACCTTGTGCACCGCGTCATAGCCCTCGCGGGCCAGCACGGGCAGCACCTCGCGGCGCAGCCGGTTGATGTGGCTCGTGATGAGCCGCTTGGAGCGGTCGGAGGCGTAGTAGCCCTCGCGCTTGCGATAGTCGAAGAGAACGACCTCGAGCCGGTAGTGGTTCGCCTCGGCGATCTCGCGGACCCGCTGCCGGAAGTCCTCGGCGAGCGCGGTCGTGTCGACGATGACGAACTCGGCGTTGATCGGATACGAGGTGACGAGCCGCAGCTTCGCCAGCAGATGGTCGAAGGCATGTGAGCTGACCTCCAGCATCGTCTGATCATATTTGTCATAAGGATAGCCCAGCAGCTCCTGACGGATATCATCGGAGGAGATTAGCTGGACATTGGTGCGGATGCGCCGCGCCTCGTCCGTCCTCGTCAACTGCGGTACCAGCACCTCGCGGGCGAACGTCGACTTGCCGCACTCGGTCGGGCCGACCAGCATCAGGATCGTATGCACTCGGGTGGTGATGATCATCGGTCATGCCTCCTTCCTGCGCACGATGGCGCCTTGGGTCGTATGGATACCGTCGACGCTGTCGCCGATGGCGAGCCACTCTACGGTGCGACCGGGTCCGCTGACGAGCGGCTCCAGCCACGCTCGGAATGCCTCCGTCCCCATCTCCCAGCTATGGTCGTCGTGCCGGAAACCGTCGAGCTCATAGTAGACGTTGAAGTCGGCGTTGGGCGTCGTCACGATGAGCCGGTCGAGCTGCACCTCGCGGCATAGCTGCGTCACCAGCGCCGCTGCCTCGTCCTCCGGCATATGCTCGATCACCTCGGTCAGGATGACGTCGACAAGCTCGCCGTTGTAGCTCTCCAGGAAGCGGTCGAGCGACGCATAGGTGGCGAGGTTGTCGAGCTCGCGCTCCTCCGCCTTGCGCTGTACGCCGAGCAGCCGCTCCTCGTCGATGTCGACGGCGTAATAGCTCGCTTCGATCCGGCCAGCATAGTGCAGGGCGTAGAAGCCCTCGCCGCAGCCGACATCGAGGATCGCCTTGTCGAACGGCAGCAGCGCAGTGATCGCCTGACGCCGCTGCAGCGCCGTACGGCCGTAAGCGAGCGAGATCGCGTAGCGGTCCGTCTGCTCCAGCGCCGCCTTGTACTTGGCGAATCGGTCGCGGGAGTTCAGGAAGTAGTTGGCGAACAGGCTGCGCAGATAGAACGGCGCGTCGATGACGTGCATGCTCGGGATATATTTGTCCAGGATCGCCTCGGAGATGTCGATATGCTCCTTGCCCAGCAGCGAGAGGAACAGACAGAGCACGCTCGCCACATGCAGCAGATGGTAGAGGCTCTCCTCCGTGGCGATCGTCAGCGAATAGCTCTTATGCGCCTGATGCGTCGTCTCGAAGACACAGTCCGGCAGATGGCGTTCGAAGAGCGCCAGCACATGCAGACGTTCGATATGGATAAGCGGGATGTGCAGCGCATGGCGATAGCCCCGGACATCCTGGTCATGCCTCGCCTTCAGCGGCGAAGAGAAAAACTCGTTGATCGCGTTCAACGGGAACAACGGTGTATTGTAGCGGGAGACGTTCAAATACTCGAATTGCTCCTGCTGCTCTTGCTTGTAGGACACTTCATTGTCGGCATCCTTGAAGTAGACGTTGTATGTGCTATCGTCCGTATACCAGCCGTAGGCCATGCCCTTGCGGACGCTCCGCAGCTGCATCCCTGTACCCGGGTTTTTGCGGATCAGGAAGCTGAACTGCGGATGCGTCGATGTCAGTTGTACGATTGCCATGCTCTCACTCCTCGCTTTACCTTGCTGTAGATACCCCCTGCCGAACAACAAAAAAGACTGCTCCCGCCACCTGCCCCTCCCGCAGCCTATCAAGGCTACGAACAAGAACAGTCCGGCATCAAGCAGTCTTCGCAAAAAGGGAACCTCCACGCCGCGCAGGCGCATCGTCGCGCGTTAGACGAGCGAGTCGACGCGCGGCGTCGCAGCGGGCGGAGGGCTGCAAAGCTGTTGATCTCCGGGCAGGCCGAACTTCGACCCTGCGAAGCCTAGCAAGCGTTCATAGGTCCATACGTTATTACTCGGTAGGTGGTGATATGGCTGCCGTGGATTCATAAGCTTTGCGCCTCCCTTCGTTGTTCGTCAAAAGTATGTTGAAAATAATAGCACCGTCGCCGCCAAGGTGTCAACTAAAAATTACCACTGCCGATGTCCGTCTCTACTGCACGGACACACGATCTACCGGGCTCCCCAGGCAGTACTCGTCGCGATAAATCTGCTCCATCTGCGCAAGCACCGCCGGGGCTTGCGCGGCGTAAGGCAGCGCTTTGACCTTGCCTTTGGCAAGCAGACTGCCAGCCGGAGCGTCCCCCATTGCACCGTCGTAGAGCAAACGGGCGCCGCTGGTCGGCGGCGGGAAAAAGAACTTCATCAACGGCCTTACGTAGAAGGGCAGCCCTGAGCCATTGCCCTTGCGGATCGTGTTGTTGGGTCCGGGATCGACGCTCCGCATCACGATGCCATGCTCCTGCTCCATGGCAGCTGCCGCAGCCTGCGTCCAGAGCGACATCGCCAGCTTGGTCGCGGCATAGGGGCCGATCAGCTTCTTGAAGGCGGTCGGGCGAGCAAGGGCGGCAGCATCGAACGCCTTCAGGAAGTCGAAGGCATTGGAGGAGGTGTGGACGACACGCTTCAGTCGGCCCCGCTTCAGATGCTCTATCAGTTCTCTGGTGATAATATACGGCGCGACGGTCTGCACTTCATAGTGCAGCTCGCGCCCTTGCGGCGAATACATCAGCTTGTCGAAGCTTCCTCCGGCGTTATTGAAGAGCACATCGATCGACGTCTCCCCGGTCTTGATCTGCTCCAGCCCTTGGCGCAGGCTAGCAAAGCTAGAGACATCCGCCTTGTAGATGCGCAAGCGGCCTAGCTTGCGGCTCTCTTGCAGCAGCGGTTCGTCTGTCGGCAGGTCCGAGCGAATGAGCGCCGCCACCTCCCAGCCCTCTTCAAGCAGCTTACGGGTGAGCGCTAGCCCAATGCCGCTGCTCGCGCCGGTGATGAGCGCCGTGTAGCCGTTAGCTTGATGGTGCATGTCTATTCCTCCCTGTTGGGTACGCCCGATGGAATAGTAAGGGCAACCCGTTCTTGCGATCTAGTCTATAACCTGGAGCTGACTCCAAGTCAAGCAAAAACAAGAACGAATAGGGCATGCGTGCTCGTCTCTTGACCTGGAGTTAACTCCAGGTTCTATAATGGACATAACGAATTAATAAACATAGCAAATACCAACGAGGAGGCGAAAGCCATGCGCAGTCTGCCACCGTCCGCCCTCGCGGAGGACAGCACGTATACGATCAAGCAAGCGGCGGAGAGGTCCGGGTTGTCCGAGGATACGATCCGTTACTATGAGAAGATCAAACTGCTCCCGTCCCCAGAGCGTACAAGCGGCGGCCACCGCGCCTATCGTCAGGCCAATCTGGAACAGATGAAGCTGATCGTCTGTCTGAAGAAAACGGGGATGCCGCTGGAGGAGATGAAGCCATTCCTGGAGGCTGAGCCGGACAACCCGCAAGCGTATCCCGAGCTGTACGAGCTGATGCTGGAGCACCGGGAGCGGATCTGCCAGCAGATCGAGGCGCTGCAGCAGGTCGTCTCGGTTATCGATATACGGTTGGCCGCGGGCGTCACGAAGACGCCGGGCTGCGCAGTCCACCAGCAGCCCGGCGCTCCGGCAAAGGGGCCAAAGGCTAACCGAACGTTGTCCCAGCTCCAGCAACGCAGCTAAGGCAAGATCCAGCATCTACGGCCAGACCGGCCGTCTGTCGGTCGGTCTTACGTTTCCTTTTGCTTCATCGCTTCCCGCTCCCGGAAGGCCGACGGCGACAGGCCGTATTTTTTCTTGAATAGTGTTGAGAAATACGTCGTATTGTAGATCCCCACCGACTCGCTGATCTTGGCTGCAGTAATCTGCGTCGAGGCCAGCAGCGAGCGGGCTTTTTCCAAGCGGATGCCGCTGAGATATTCACTGAAGGACTGCCCGGTCGTGCCCTTGAACAGCTTGCCCAGGTAGCTCGGCGACAAGCCGGCAATGTTGGCGACCAGCTCAAGCGACAGATTGGGCTCGTCGTAATGGGCCTGGATATAGGCTTGCGCCTTCTCGATCACAATATTGTGCTTTTGCGCGTTCAGCCAATGGGTTTTTTCCTCGATCAGACCGCATATTCGAGTGCCGTATCGGACGAACAGGTCCAGGATATCCTCCATGTATTCAGCCGACTCGATCTCGGCTACCGCATCCAGATAAGCTGCAAAATCAGCGTCCGGAAGCTGCCGGAGGTAGTCGAAATGCTTGAGCAGAGACAGCATGCATTGGATGCTGTATGTGACGACCTGGTTGACCGAGCCGGGAGAGATGCGCGCCATGAAGCGTTCGGCCGCCTCGCGGACGGACTCCGATTTGCCCGATTGCACGGCCTCGATGAGCAACTGCTCCGCTTCGGTCGGATAGCTGATCGAGGTCATAATATGCGAGCGGGTTTTCTGGGCATCCAGGATCGCACCTTTGCCATAGATCAAGCGATACCTGACATACTGGAGCGCGGAGGTGTAGGAGAGCGAGATGTTTTTGCGGCCGCAGTACACATCTCCGACGCCCATCGAGACCGACAGCTTAAAGTATCGCTTCATGAAGCCCTGCACCTCGCGCAGCGCAGCCTCCAGCCCCGCAGGCCGCTCGTTCTGGGCGTACTGACAGAGCGCCACCGCCTCATTCTCCCCCGTAATCAAGTAATCGCAAGTGCCAAACGGCTCCAGCATTTCCTTGGCAATATTGCCGAGTGCAAAGCGCAGCAACGGCTTGTGCCCGATCTCCGCCCCGCCGGCTGGCGGCTCGGGATTATCGTCCAGCTTGAACACCACTACACAGAAATACGAGCCAGCCAGTTCCTCCTCCAGCCCCGCGATCAGCTCCTCGGGTACAGTCGCATCCTGCGTATGGCTTCTGAGCAGCGAGTGCAAATAATGCTCCCGCACCGTCCGGGAGGAGCGGTTAATGACGAATTGCATCGACCGCTCCCGTTCCTCCAGCGAAGAAAACGTGTCGGCCATGACCTGGTATTCGTCCACGAAGGATGTCTTCAACGGCTCCGACCGCTGCATAATTTTTTCGAACAAGGCCGAGAACGGCCGATAGATGCTCTTGCTCAGGTAGACCGACGCCAGCAGCCCGATCAGCACGAGGGCTCCCGTCACCAGCAAGGTCATCTGGCGGAGCCGATTAATGTTGGAGATCAGACTGTCATACGGGGTAACGCTTACAAAATACCAATCCAGCTCCTCGGACTTCACATACGCGACGAGCTGCTTTTTGTCGTCAATCGTGGCGGTGAAGCTGCTCTGAGTCTCATCCTGTCCAAGAATCCGCTGCACATACGATGCATGCGACATCTCGTTCAGGAACAGAGTAGCATCCGTATGCGACAGCACCTTGCCTTCCTTGTTCATCACGAACACATTATTGCCAGCCTCCGTCTTGCCGATTTTGCGGATCGTATTGAGGATCGACTCCTCCTCGACGTTAATGTAGATGAGCGAATTGCCCGACGTCTGCAACGAGTAATCCGGATACAGCAAGAACGTCAGCAAGCGCAGCGCCTCATTGCTGTTCCGGTTCGGGACAAGCAGCTTGCGCGGATAAAACTCCATGTATTGCTCGGCGCTGATCGCGTAGAGCGACGAATCGAACGGCAGTCCGGCCGTGTCGACGATCGTGTTGGTCGAGGGACGATAGATCCCGATGCTGTAAATATGCAGATAGGCGCTTTGGATTTGGGACAATTGACGGAAGATATGATAGTTTTCCGTTTTGTCCTCCGCAGTCCCTTGCAGGAACGAAGCAATCTCCGGCTGGGTCAGCAGACTATTGCCGATCGTCATCGCCTGGTTGTACACCACATCGGAAGCGTAGCTGATCTGGGATAACATCGCCCTGGAATTGCGGTCGATCTCTTCGACGGCGCTCTTGGAGAAAAAATAAAACAGATAGGTCGAGAGCAAACTGACCGTAAGCAGAATGAGCAGGAAATAGGAAATGGTAAGCTTCTGAAAGGCTTTGTATCGGACAAGCCGCCCCATCGTTATTCGCATGAAAAATTCCCCCGTTGCTGCTGGTATAACCTCTTCAATATAAGTGAAAGCCCTTCAAAAAGATACGTGATCCCTTAAAAATGAAACCCCGAACGGATATTTGAAAGCCCGGGCTCCGAAATGTGAAAGCCAAAACGGATCTTTTAAATTGGCACCGCTTCCCGGCTGGGATAGAGTTAATGCAGGCTTCCGATACGAGTTTTGTACTTTTAGGAGGGGTGCAACCGTGGAAAAGAAAAGGCGATTGGCGTTCGGCCTGTTCGGGGATATCCGCAGAAACGGGACATCGTATCTGCTCATCCTGCCGGCGATGGCGTATACGTTTATTTTCGGCTATATGACCTACCCGTATATGATTATTGCGTTCCAGCGCTTTAATTATACGAAGGGCATCTTCAACAGCGAGTGGGTCGGCTTTCAAAATTTCGAGTTTTTCTTCCGCTCTTACAAGGCGGTAAGCGTCACCTTCAATACCTTATTCCTCAATCTGCTCTTTATTATATTCGGCACACTGACCGCGCTTGCGATCGCGCTGCTGCTCAATGAGCTGCGCAAAAAGCTGTTCGTCAAGCTGAGCCAATCGGTTATGCTGTTCCCGCATTTTATCTCCTGGATCGTGGTGAGCTACGTGCTGTATGCGTTTTTCTCCATGGATATGGGGATCATCAATCAGGCGCTCAACGCACTCGGCATCGCCTCCATCAACTGGTATACAGAGCCGGAGGTGTGGCCCGCCATCCTCACCGCGATGAATGTATGGAAGGGCGCGGGGATGAGCGCAGTCATCTACCTGGCTACCATCACCGGCATCGACGAGACGTTGTACGAAGCCGCAGAGATCGATGGGGCCAACCGCTGGCAGATGTGCCTTCGCGTCACGCTGCCGCTCATGATGCCGACGGTTATCATCCTGACCCTGCTGTCGATCGGCAAGATTATGTACGGCGACTTCGGCATGATCTATGCGCTGGTCGGCGACAACGGCACCCTGTATTCGACGACGGACATTATCGACACGTATGTGTTCCGATCCTTGCGTCAGATCGGTGACCCTTCGGAGGCGATGGCGGTCGGGCTGTTCCAGTCGGTGATCGGGTTTATCCTCGTCTTCGGCACCAATGCGATCACCCGCCGATTCTTCCGAGACGGCGCCCTGTATTAGAGGTTGTTCAAAAAGGCCGGCGCTGATCACGATGTAATTCAGGAGGTGAAAGGATGAGGAAATTTTCGTTAGGCAGTGCAACCATGTATACCCTGATCTCGATCTATGCGGCCATCTGTTTGCTTCCGATGCTGCTGGTGCTGATGATCTCTATTACGGACGAAGACGCGATCTTAAGAAATGGCTACAGCTTTTTCCCGGACAATTTCTCCTTGTATGCCTACAAGCTGATCTTCACGGGCGGCTCCCAGGTCATGCAGAGCTACGGCATCTCTATCTTCGTCACGGTTGTCGGCACGCTGCTGGCCGTTACGGTGACGGCGATGGCCGGCTATACGCTGGCGAACAAGCAAGTGAAATTCCGCAACTGGATGGCGCTCTACTTCTTTATCACGATGATTTTCTCGGCGGGTATTGTGCCCTGGTACCTGATGAACCGGATGCTGGGACTGACCGACAACATTCTGGCGCTTATTATCCCGTCGCTGCTGTTCAGTCCCTTTAATCTTTTCCTGGTGCGCAACTTCATGAACGGGGTGCCGGATTCGCTGCGCGAGTCGGCGACGATCGACGGGGCCAACGATATTACGATTGCCTTCCGCATCTATCTGCCGTTGTGCACACCAGTATTGGCAACGATTGCGCTCTTCTACGGTCTGGATTACTGGAACAACTGGTGGAATGCGATCATGCTCATCGACAGCAAGTCGCTGTATCCGCTCCAGTTCATGCTGCTGCAGCTGCAATCCGAGATCAGTATGCTCAACGAGATGACGATGCTGGCCGGTTCGAGCGATGTGACGTTGCCCGCTGAGTCGGTCAAGATGGCGACGGCGATCGTGACGATCGGGCCGATCATCTTCCTCTACCCGTACTTGCAGAAGTATTTCGTCAAAGGGCTGGTTATCGGCTCGGTCAAAGGCTGATCGATCCCCTTCGGGGTTGATGATAGATGAATACCATACCAAGGAGGTCAATTCTTATGAAAAAGCAGATGGCCCTTACGTTGTCGGCAGTGCTGGCGCTATCGGCGCTGGCTGGGTGCGCAGGCGATGCCACCCCGTCCAATTCGCCCAACAAGCCTACGACGCCGCAGACAGAGAACGGCGAGCAAACGGTCGAGACCGTCAAGATCAAATATGTCGTCCCCGGCACCGAGCCCAAGGACTATCAGCAGGTGTACCAGAAGGTGAACGAGAAGCTGGCGGCAGACGGCGTCGGCGTAGAGGTGGAGAAGCTCTATATTCCGTGGGATGCGTGGGATCAAAAGCTGAACCTGATGCTCTCCACCGGCGAGGAATTCGATCTGTTCCATGTCATGCAGGACCGGACGCCCTTCTCCAGCTATTATAACCGAGGCGCGCTGGCGGATATCTCCGAGGAGATCGAGGCCTATGGCGAGCATCTGAAGTCGCATATTCCGGCAGATATTTTCGACGGGGCCAAGATTAACGGCAAGCATTATGTCGTCCCGACCTACTGGGTAGAGATGGCGAGCGAAGGCCAATTCAACATCCGCCGCGATATTCTGCGCGAGAACAATCTCGAAGAGCCGACGACGCCAGCGGAGCTGATCAGCGCCTGGGAGACCGTCATGAACAACTGGAAGGGCAGCAACAAGCCTTATCTTGGCACGCGAGCGGACTTCGATCCGATCTCTCTGCACACGTCAGTGCTGCACCGGACGTACGATACGTTCCCCTTCACCGTCAAGGATAAGTTTTTCTATGTCAATCAGAACGGCGACATCCGATCCTGGTTCGAAACCGAGGAATTCAAGCAGGACGCAGCCTTTATGCGCGAGCTCTACACCAAAGGACTGACCAACCCCGATATCCTCGTCATGAAGCAAGAGCAGGTCGATGCTCAGCTCGATAGCGGCGAATGGTTCGTGCGTCTCGGCACGGGCGGCAGCCTGGCCGGGATGCAGAAGTATAACCCGGATGCGACAGTGGACGATATCGGCGTGGTCTGGTTCAACCCCGAGAAGGAATATCTGCGTCCGCTCGCCTTCAAGAATGGCAATGCCGTGCCGGTCAACAGCAAGCACCCGGAAGCGGCCGTCAAGTTCATGAACTGGATGCTGGCAAGCCAGGAGAACTATGATCTGGTTCAGTATGGCATCGAGGGTACGCATTACGAGAAGGACGGCGACAAAGGCTTCACGCCGATCCGCGACCCGCAGAACAACAACAATTCGCGTTACAGAGGCTCTGATTCGCAGAACGGCAACGTGAACTTCATGCGCTTTGACCTGGAGAGCAGCATTCCCGAGAACAATCAGGTGTTGTTCGAGCCGAATCCCGAGGCGATCAACAGTATCGCAGCCAATTTTGTCTTCGATCCGACGAATGTTCGCACAGAGTACACCAATATTCTATCCGAGGCTACAGCCAGCATCACGCCGATCTACATGGGCGTCCAGGATTACGACAAAGCGTTCCCGGCAGCGATCGACAAGATGAAAAAAGCCGGACTCGACCGGGTCGTGGCAGAATACCAGAAGCAGTTTGAAGCGTACCTGGCGGAACAATAGAGAATAAGGAAGGCGTGACAGATGTGACTTTAAAGGAGCAACGCATTGCTTTTGAAGCGGCCAAACGAATCTACGATCAGGCAACGCTGACGTTTCATGGCGTAGAAGGCTTCGATGTCTACAACGTATCCGTTCCGTTCGTGCGGGACGGCAAGCGGTACCTGTTCGGACGTGTAGAGCGCAGGGAAGAATGGGCCCGCTCGTGGGTGCGCCTGTTCGAGGAGACCGGCGCCGATGAATGGAACATCGTGCAGGGTAGCATGATCTATACGCTGGAGGACCCGTACATCAGCGAGATCGGCGGCGAGCTGGTGCTGGGCGGGACGCATGTGCAGTACCAAAGCGGCAAATACAGTACATTTTTCGGCTATTTCTTCCGGGGAACCGATCTGCATGATCTGTATTACTTCACCACCGGCCCCAACAAAATGAAAGACATCCGCCTCGTGCCGCTGGCAGACGGACGGATCGGCGTCTTCTCCCGGCCTCGCAGCGCGGAGATGCGCAGCGTCTACGGCAGCGAATCAATGATCGGCTTCACGGTCATCGACTCGCTCGACGAGTTGACCGCCGATAGCATCGAGCGCGCGCCCTACATCCACGGCATCTTCGGCGAAGGCGACTGGGGCGGCGTCAATCAGGCGTATCTGCTCGATAGCGGGAAGATCGGCGTCATCGGCCATATTTGCTACCGGGACCAGGATGCGTCCGGGGTGGAGCAGCGGGTGTACCTGAATATGGCCTTCGTATTCGATCCCGTCACCCGGGAGTCGATGGATCTCCGTCTGATCGGCAGCCGACCCTGCTATCCCCCCGGCCCAGCCAAAAAGCCGTATCTGCTCGACTGCGTGTTTGCCTCGGGCATCGTGATGCGTCCGGACGGCAAGGCCGACCTGTACAGCGGCCTCGGCGACTGCCAGACCGGACGTATTACCATTGACTATCCGTTCGAGGGTCATGGTCGGCTAGTCTAAGTATAGGAGGAAAGTAAGATGCCTAACACAAAGTTGCCCCTGATCGGGGCATTGACGTCGAGCCCGCTGATCCGGCGGCACCCCGCCAATCCCGTGCTGGATGCGGGTCGCGTACCGTATCCTACGGCGCTTGTCTTCAATGCAGGCGTAGCCAAATTCAATGGCCGTTATGTCATGGTATTCCGCAACGATTACGGCTCGTTGGAGCATCAGACGATCGAGCCGTCGCATACGACCGATCTGGGCATCGCCTTCAGCGATGACGGCGTACACTGGACGGCGGGGCCAAAGCCGGTATTCAAGCTTCGCGATGAAGAGATCGTACGCGCCTACGACCCGCGTCTGACGGTCATCGACGGCCGCTGCTACATGTGCTTTGCCGTCGATACGCGGCACGGCATCCGGGGCGGCGTGGCGGTCACAGACGACTTCGAGTCGTTCGAGGTCTTGAGTCTGTCGACGCCGGATCTCCGCAATATGGTGCTGTTCCCAGAGCGAATCGGCGGCAACTATGTCCGGCTGGAGCGGCCATTCACCGTATACAGCCGCGGCGGCGCCGACCGGTTCGACACGTGGATCTCGGAGTCGCCGGATCTGGTGTACTGGGGCCGCTCCGAGCTGCTGCTGGCGGTGGAGCAAGTGCCGTTCGCCAACGACAAGATCGGTCCGGCGGCGCCGCCGGTGAAGACGAGCAAAGGCTGGCTGACCACCTTCCATGCGGTCGATGTCGATCCGGCCAGAGGCAAGAACGGCTGGGAGCCGTCCTGGCGAAAGCGTTATACGGCGGGCATTATGCTGCTCGAACTCGATAATCCGAAGCGCATCCTTGGCATGAGCACCTCGCCCCTGCTTGCGCCGGAAGCCCCTTACGAGACAGACGGCGGCTTTCGCAATGACGTCATCTTCCCCGGCGGCATGATCCTGGAGGAGGACGGCGAGGTGAAAATCTACTACGGCGCCGCCGACACGGTGGAATGTCTGGCTACTGCCCATGTGGATGATTTGATTCAGCTGTGTCTGAAGCGCTGAGGACGCTCTAGTAGATTGTTCCCTAATTAAAAACCCCCGGCTCCCATCCTCTGGATGGAAACCGGGGGCAAGCCTGCTTTAGCCGCCGCGCGCGATCAGCGCGTTGTGGCGCTTGACGATGTTCTCCATCGTCTTGTCGAGATCGCTGCTGTTGAGGAAGTAATTTTCGAGCTCCTCGGTGCGCAGATCGTTCAGTTGGACCGGCACCGTGTTGATGTAGCTCTCCTGCCCGCCGAACAGGACGTTCGCCAGCGACTCGAGATCGTACAGCTCCTCGTGGCCTTCGACCAGCTTGGCCTGGGTCGCAGCGGCATCGATCTGTCCGGAAGCCGGGATGCGGCCGCCCTTGCTCAGATACGATACGCCCTCATCGGCATACCACTTCAGGAATTCCCATGCCTCTTCCTTGTAAGCCGACTTTGGATTGATCGCGACGACGTCGCTCAGACCGCCCTCGCCTTTGAAGTCGGCGCGTGCGCCGTCCGGCCGCGGTACGGTAGCAAAGGCAATCTTGAACTCGCGCGGATAGTCGGTCAGGTTGTTGGCGTTACGGAAGATCCAGTTGCCTGCGCCGAACATCGCCGCTTCGCCCTTCAGGAAGGATGCGTCGACCGGCAGCTTGGTCGCCACCTGCTCGCCGTAGGTCGGCATGCTCTTGTCCTCGTGCATCATCTTGTGCCATGTCTCGAGCGAAGCGCGCGTGACCGGCGTATCTAGGTTCGACTTGCCGTCCTTGACGAATTCGTTTTGCAGCTCGCCGTCCATGTTGAAGGTGAACATGCTCGTCGGCTGTACATAACCGTACGGGCGGCCTTCCTTCAGCTTTTTGGCGTATTCCGCCAGATCGCTCTGCGTCCAGTCCAGTGGAGGCACCGGCAGTCCTGCCGCGTCCAGCGCATCCTTGTTCAGCCAGATGAAGTTTTTGGAGGAGACGGTCGGCAGGCCATAATAGCTGCCGTCGAACTGCCAGCCCTTCGCCTGCTCGCCCATCTTGGCATCGATATCGTAGCCCTCGAGCTCGCTCAGATTAAGCGCGCCTCCGGCTTGCACCCGCTTCTCCAGCATAAACTTCGCATAGTTGGTGTACAGGTCGATGCTCTCGCCCGCTACCAGCGCCGTATCCAGCTTCAGGTTGCCGCTGTCGTCGTTGACGTAGCGCACATACTCGACCTGGACGTTCGGGTTGGCATCGTTCCACGCCTTCACCATATCGAGCGGACCCGCTTCCTCCGGCACGCCGCCCCAGAATTTCAGCGTAATCGTCTGCGCGCTTGCCGCGCCTCCTCCGTTGCTGTTCTCCGGCGTCGTTGCGTTACCTCCGTCGGCCGGAGTATTGCCCCCGTTGTTGCCGCCCCCGCAACCGCTTGCAATAACCGATAATGCCAGCATCGATGTCAGCATCCACTGTTGTCTCTTCTTCACCTTGTGTAACCTCCCTTAGTCTGTCAGCCCTTGCGAATCGGTCTGTTCTGTTGCTTGCTCTATCTTATCATCCTGACGACCGTGGCGACAGAAACGCTATTGGGATGTAATGCGACATTTTTGGGACGCGGGGGAGGCTCAAAAGCGGGCCTACGGTCACGGGATCGATCTTTCGATTTCATTATTTCTAACCGCTTTAGCGGTTGAAATCCGGGGACAGCGTATGCTTCCGAAGCTAGCTTTTCTGCGAAAAGCTCTTAGGCGACCATTTCATTTCTACAGATTCGATCCCGTGCCTCTTCGGCTGCTTTTGAGCAGCTTTATTAAGGCAGAAGGGCTCTTGTTGGGCACAGAGGAGCTTGTGCCCATACAAGATAAAACTTAATGATGCATACCTCCGATAAAACCTTGAAGAGTTGGCCAAACAATTAATATTGCGTGGTCAAGGCGTTAGCTTGCGCAGCAGCACCTCCTGCGCCTGCGTGCCGCCCTTGTAGGTGAGCAGGCCGCTGCGTCCCGACGCGAAGCTGGCGTCGGTGACTGACGCTTGCAGCGCATAGCCGCTGCCGCTGTCGACGTACAAGCGCAACTGCGAGCCTTGCAGCTCCGCCTTGACGCGGTACGACGAGCCAGCAGCCGCACTCGTTGCCGAACTGGTCGCGAGCACGGTCCATACGCCGCCCTGGCGCTTGAGGATGCGCCAGTTGCCGTTGCCTGCCGCGTCGGTGGCGGTGAAGCCGAAGCGGTAATAGTTCTGCGCGTCGACGTAGCGGCCGATCAGACTCAGCGCGCTGCCTCCGGCGCTCCAGGGCGTCGCCGCGCCCGTCAGCTCGATGCTGTAATTGGCAGCGCTCACGCCTCGGATCAGACTGCGGCACTCGCCTGCCGGCTGGTTGGTCGTGTACGCAAAGGCCCCGCCGAGCGCCTCTGCGCGAGCGACGCTCCAGTGCGCCGCGCCGCATGCCGGCACAGTACCGGAAGCGGCGACGCTCATCGGCTCCCAGCCTGGCGCGGTGCCGTAGGCGAAGTCGTCGTGGAACAGCCAATCGCTGCGATCCGGCAGCGAGTCGGGCGATGCCGGCGGCGGCGCGAGCCGCAACGCAGCCTCGAAGCTCTCGCCCCGCGCGCCCTGGACATCGACATGGAGCTGCACCGTCGGCGACAGCCGCGTCACATAGACGCCAGAGCTCGTGGAGATGACGGACTGTGCTGGCTGTTCCAGCTCGATGACGAGATAATCCTGCGCCTGCTGGGTCGGATCGGCGACCGCTATCCGCAGCTCGTCGCCGCTGACGCGGGTCATCACCGACGCCTGCCCGCTGCTAGTGATGCCTCCCGCCGTACCGCCGGCAGTCGTCCAGAAGTTCGCCCCCGTCGCCTGCAGCGTCTCTTGACGCACCGCCTGCACGGCTGGGGTATTGACCAGGATCGTCGTCGACGGGTTGGCCGCATAGGCCTCGGCCTCAGCGCTCGACAGCCCCGGCAGCAGCACGTAGCTGTAAGTCGCGTCGACGGGACTTGGCCCATGGTTGATCCGGATCGACTGGTAGACGCGGCTGATCGGCGTCTCCGGCCCGGTCGCATTGATCTGTCGCCAGCTGCCCTCGCGCAGCGTGCGCTGCACCTCGAGGTCTGCCCCATCCGGGAAGTAATAGCCGATATCCGAGCCCGGCATATCGCCCGCCAGATGCGCCCACTGCGCCCCGGTCACGGTCTCGGCAGCGCCCGGAGCTGTCGTCAGCGCAGCCGCTCCATCGACCGTGAAGGGCGATGTGCCGGGGCCTGCCAGCTTGCGATGCTCGACATTGGTGACGATCGGCCGGTTGTCAGTACTCGCGATACCCGCGCCCAGAGCGACGAGCTCCTCGTCGAACAGGAACCACGACTTGCGTCCGCTCAGCGTATTGCCCCAGGCGTCCAGCTCCATGCCTGCCGCGCCGTAGGCTTCGTCCAGAATGACGCCGCCGACCCAATGCGATGGGCTCAGATACTCATAGCCCGAGCTGTTGAGCCGCGGATTCGTATCGATCGTCGTGCCGGGCAACCGATACGGATCGACCGTAGCCCAGTAATCGTCGCTGTAGTGGGACAGATCGTCATTGTACAGATAAGTCATGCCATCGCCGGTGAACCAGCCCTTCAGATTCTCGCCATTGATCGCCTCGAAGTTGAAGACGCGCGCCGACGACATGCTGATGCCGAAGCCGAAGCCTTCGCGCAGATGGACGACGCGGTCCATGCCTGCGAACACGCGATTCATGACGAGCGGCTCGCGCGGGACGACCGTCGGATCGGCCATCAGCTGCTTGCCAAGGACGATGTTGTACATCGTGCTCTTCTCGAAGAACGGGTAATACGTATCCTCGGCGATCATCGCCTTGACGAGACGCTGGAGTGCAGGCCGCTCGGCATCCGGAGCGGTCTGCGACAGCCGCAGGATCGCCTGAGTCGCCCGATTGCCCGCATAGTGGTCCTGATAAGGCGCTCTGGACATCTCGCGTCCCCGCGTCATATCCATCAGCGCGCCCTTGTACAGGATCGGCTCGAACGCTTCGCGCACCCAGCGGTACACATGGCCCAGCCGAGGATCGATCACCCGCCAGTCCGAGCCGTCGAGCAGGTACAGTACCCCGGCGATATCGCTGATCAGCGACAGCCCATAGCCGCCCGTATACGGATAGCGATAGTGCTGGATAAACGAGCCGTCCGCATAAAAGCCGTCGCCCGAGGTGACGTACGAGAGCACGTCGCTCAGTCCGTTGCTCGCCGCCGCCAGCTTGGCCGCATCCTTGACGATTACACCGCGCAGCCCGACCACCGTAATCTTCCACACCCGGTTCGCTCCGGTCATCTCGACGATCGGCGAGCGCGCCTCGATCGCCGCCGCATAGCTGGCTATTCGCGTCGTGCCCAGCTCGTCATAGAGCAGCACCATCAGGTCGTTGAGCCGCAGCGGCGCGCCGATCTGCCAGTCCCACCAGTTGTTGTAGGGAGTCGCGCTGGCGTTGTAGCGCTGGGCGTGCATCCAGTCGAGCGCCGACAGCAGGTCGGCGAGCAGCGCTGGATCGCCCGCCAGCGTGCTGCCTGGCGTCGCATAAGCGATGGCCATATCCTTGAGCCGCCCGTAGCTGTCGGTGATATGGCTCGATATGGTCGTACTGCACAGATCGGTCCACAGACAGGCTCGCGTTGGCGACGTCTGCAGTGTATCCCAACGGGACTGGGCCAGCGCATCGATCGCCGCCCGCTTGACCGTGATATCCGCATCGCTGCCTGCAGCGGCAGCGCCTCCAGTCAGCAGCGTCTTCCACCTTTCGCGCAGCACGTCGAAGCGATCGGCAGCCGCCGCGTTCGGGACGGACCACCCCTCTGCCAGACCGCTCCATAACAGGCATACGAGCAAGCCGATCAGACCTGCCCGCAGTCGCCAATGACGCGCCGATGCGCGTTGTTTTCGTTTCACCATTTCCTCATACTTCCTCCTTTTTTTCATTCTTAATGTAAGCGATTTCAAAAATGAGTGTACCATGCCTGCCTGCGCTTGCGACAGGCGCGCTGTTGGGTTGCGATGCTACTTTTTTTGGGGGAGAGGCGGCGCTTACGAGCGCCGGAAATCGCTGGGCGTCTTGCCCGTCCAGCGCTTGAACACCTTGATGAAGTAGTTGTCGTTGGCAAAGCCGCAGCGCTCCGAGATGACCGAGATCGGCAGCGTGCTGACGAGCAGCTCGTGGACCGCCGCCTCGACCCGCACCTTCTGGGTGAAGCTGGTGATCGTATGGCCGGTCTTCTTGCGGAAGACGTTGCTCACATACGTCTGCTCCATGTTGACGAGCCGCGCCAGCTCGCCGAGCGTAATCTCGCGGCTGTAATGCTCGGAGATGTACGCGACGATCCGGTCCACCTGCGGATGATCGGTCAGTCGCTCCTTCGCCTCGCCCGTCTCGCGTTGCACCGCCTGGCTGACCGCATCAAGCTTGCGCCACTTGTCCCGCTGCTCCAGCGCCGTCCGCGCCTTGGCCAGCAGCTCGACCAGCCGCTCCGGCCGCAGCGACAGCTTCAGCACGTAGCCGATCGCTCCGTGCTCGAGCGCTTGCTGGGCATACTCGAACTCCGACATGCATGTCAGCATGATAAACGCCGCATCCCAGCCCGCCTCGCGGCTGCGACGCAGCAGCTCGACGCCGTCCATCGCCGGCATGACGATATCCGTGATGACGATGTCCGGGCGCTCCTGCTGCATCGCCGCATACGCCTCTGCGCCGTTGCCGTACTCGCCCTTGACCGTGAAGCCATGCTTCTCCCAGACGATCAGGTGCTTCAGCATCTCGAGCGCATGCGGCTCGTCTTCTACAAGATAGACGCTATACATCCTCTTGTCCCTCCCTCTGATATGGCGCCGATACGAGTAGCGGCAGCCGGATCTCTACGGTCGTGCCGCCACGATCCGTCGCCGGGTACAGCTCGAGCGCCGCCTCGCCCTTGTAGAGCAGCTCCAGCCGCTCGCGGATATTGTCGAGTCCGATCCCCTTGCGCTTGCGCTTGGTCGTCGAGCGGGCAGCCGCCTGACGCGCCGCCTCCAGTCCGCGACCGTCGTCGCTGACGAGCAGCCGCAGCTCGCGGTCCGAGCTGCGCTCGATGCGGATGGCGATCTCGCCGCCATCCGGCATATCGGCGAAGCCATGGATGATCGCATTTTCGACGAGCGGCTGCAGCGTGAACTTCGGCACCAGCGCGTAAGCGAGCGACGGATCATAGCTCAGCTCGAGCCGGTAGCGCTGGTTGAACCGGGTATTCTGGATGTGCATATATGCTTCCGTGAAGCTGATCTCCTGCGTCAACGGCACCAGATCGACCTCGGTGTTCAGACTCGTCTCGAGCAGCATCCCGAGCGAGACGCAGATGTCGAAGGTGACGCGATCCTGGTGCTTGAGCGCCTGGCTTTTGATCAGGTTGAGCGTGTTGAGCAGGAAGTGCGGGTCCATCTGCGAGACGAGGATCTGGAAGCGTACCGACTCCTTTTGCCGCTCCTCGACCTTGAGCCGGTAGATGAGCTGCTGGATATCGGCGATCATCCGGTTGAAGCTGGTCAGCAGATGTAGAATCTCGCCGCTATACGGCTCGGTCGGCAGCGTCACCCGCAGCTCGTTGTCCGCTGCCTTGCTCATCTGGACGCGCAGCTTGTGCAGCGGCTTGGTGACCGCCGAGGAGAGCAGCAGCGTCGCCGCGATGAAGACAAGCGTCAGCGCCAGCACGGCCAGCAATACATTGCGCTTGATCGCATCGGTCTCGGCGAATAGCTCCTCCAGCGAGATCTTCTTCACCAGCATCCAGTCGAGAGACGGCATATAGCTGGCCAGCACCATCGCCGCCTCGCCGTCGACCGTCTCATATACCGGCCTGTCGGGATGCGCCTGCAGCTGCGCGCCGAGCCGGGTCGACAGCTCCTGCGGCAGCTCCGCGGTCGTGCGGCTGCGGAAGATCGTATGCTCGCCGCCACGGATGACCAGGTACTCGGCCTGCGGGTCGGCCGCGCGCGCCCATTGCCCGAGCCAACGCTCGTGATCGATGCTGATCCGCAGCGCCCCGAACGGCTCGCGCCGATCATCGAGCAGCAGCGCGTCGATCGTCAGCATCGTCCCGGCCGACACGATGTCCTTGACAACATAGGTCGCCGCCTCCTGCCAGTAATAACTCCCTTGGCCGCCGTCAGCCGCCAGCCGGGCGGCGATCTCTTCGTACAGCGCCGCTCCGTCCACCGCCTGGCGCGGCGTATAGTTGAAGTAGGCGCTGCCGTAACGATCGACGACGGTCATATAGACCGAAGGCGTGGACAGAAAAAAGGAATTGGCCAGCGAATCGAGGTTGCGGTTGATCTCCCGTCTCGCCTCATGGGGCGCCTCCTGCCCCTCAGGACCGAGATATTGCTCAAAAGACGGGTTCTGCGAGATGAGGATAAGCGAGCGCGTCATCAATCCGGTCAGATCGAGCAGGTCGCTGCGGAAGCTCTCGACCTCGCGCGAATTTTGGCCGATCTGGTTTTGCTTCAGCACCTGCTCGATCTGTGAGAAGCCGATCACGCACAGCGCCGAGAACGGGACGACGACGAGCAGAATATAAGCTGTAAACATACGGTACTTCAAGCTCTCGGGCCACCAACGTCTCCAGTTCACCTGCGCTCTGTCCTTCCGTACGAGAGTAATTAGCCATGACCAGTATACCAAGAGCGACCAGCCTGCGCGAGAGCTGGCCAGGGGGAGGGACGGCCAGCCTGTTGCGCCCTCCGCCATACATCTCACTCCGCTGGCACCGACTGGACCGCGAGCGAAAGAAATTTTCCTTCGAACCGCCTTTTCCCCAACTTCCCGGCCTCCAGCACAAGCGCGTGACGGACACGCCGCCCCCATGCCCGGCTATTAAGGCCAAACAGGCCCCCGTTATGGATGGCCTGTGGCTCTTGTCTTGTCTATCTTGTCCTGTCGCTCTTGTCCTGCCCCAGCCTCACGCTACTCTGCACCGCAACGATCGTTCGCCGACGACGAGCGGTCTAGCCTCGACAGCTGCTCGCTGTCACAGTCGCTGTCAGCTGTAGCAACGGATCTCGTAGATGGCCGCCGACGGATCGCCGTTCGTCTCGTGGACGAGGACGCGCAGCCGGTCGGTGAGGACGCCGTCGCCGCCGAGGTCGACCGCATTGCGACGCTGGTAGTTGTCCCGCTTCGTCGCCGCCTCCACCCATGCGCCGTCCTGCCAGGCCAGGATGCTGTAGGCGCGGGCACACTGGGGATCGCGATAGAACGGCGGGTAGTTGTGATACTCGTGGTACAGATGACCCGGGAAGGTCAGCTCGACGCGCCGGATGCGCTGCGGCGACTCCCACTGCAGGTCGAGCCACTGGCCGAGCGGCTGCTGCGGGTCGGAGCGCCACAGATTGGTCGACCGGTGCGGCCGCGTCACGCCGCTCTGCACGAGCGCAGGCGCGTAGCAATTCTGCGCCGGCGAGATGCGGAAGCTGCGGTTCTCCTTGATGCTGCGCATCTTGCCTTGACCGATCTCATAAGCCGCTGTATGGCCGGGGATGACCGTGCCGGCCCGCAGCCAGGCGACCTGAGGATGCGCCAGCAGGTCGATGCGCAGATAGCTGTGCGCCGGGAAGTCCCGGCCCGGCTGGAGATCCAGCTCCAGCGGCAGCCAGAGCTCGTCGCCGCGCGGCACCTCCAGCACCGCCTCCGCCAGCGGCGTCCCGGGCTCGCTGCGGTAGTCCCAGATGTCCGTGACTGCATAGATGCGCGCCTGTACCTGCTGCGGCTCGCCCGAGAGATTGGCGAGCGCTACCTCGAGCCGCTCGACCGGGCGATCGCCGACGGCGATCCATTGTCCGACGCGGTGCGCCAGTCGGTCCCGATCATATGGACGGGCAGGCGGCTCCGCCGGCTTGGGCTTCGTCTCCTTCCAGTCGACGAGATGCTCGGCCGTGCCCGAGCTATGCGGTCCGACACCATGCGAGACCGCCTCGCTGCTGGCGCTCACCTGCGCCAGACGGGCGAGGTCGCGCGCATCTTCATTGCGCACATGAGGCAGGAAGCAGCCATCGCGCAGCAGCGTCTGCTGGATATCCGTCACTCTGCGCTCCAGCAGCTCGTCGGCACTCAGCCGCTCCCGGACCATCGTCGCCGCCGCGACGCCGACAGCTTGGCCCATCAGCGCCGTCGTCCCCATGACCCGGACGGTGCCGAGCGCCGCGTGGGTGACGCTCACATTGCGTCCGGCCATCATCAGATTGTCCACGTCCTTGGACATACAGACGCGCAGCGGGATGCCATATGGGCCGCAGTAGCTCTTGACCGCGTAGTCCGTCGTCTCGTCATACTGCTCTGCGCTCGATGGCTCGCTGGTCGGCGCCAGCAGCCCGCCAGGCGTATGGAGGTCGAGGAACCAGCCGCCAAAGGCGATCTCGTCGTCGAAGGCAGTGCGGTTCATCGGGTCGTGCTCGGTCATTAAATATTTGCCCATAATGCGGCGGCTCTCCCGCTTGCCCGGCACCTGGCCGATCCAGTCGAGCGCATAGTTGGCCGCCAGCTCGCGGGTGTTCGGATCGCGGTTTTTGATCCAGTCCCATACCCCAAGCGTATGGCGCGTCAGCTCATGCCGGATCTGCTCGGCATCGTCGATGGTGTGCCACGGGATGCCAATCTCTAGCCACCAATAACCGCTGCGAATATCGTAGGGCGGACGGCCCTGCTCATAGAAGAAGCTCGCGTCCTCGTAACGGATCGCCCACTCCGGCAGCGTAAACGGCACCGGACGGCCCATATCCTTGGCCTTGAAGTGAATCGAGTTGCCCATCACCTCGCCGTTCGCTTGCTCGGGCGCATGCGGCTCCCCATACTCGTCGCGACCTTCGCTGCCCATCCGCCATTCACAGCCTGCCAGGTCGGCTAGTACGCCGTCGCCCGTACAGTCGATGAACTGCGTGGCGCTCAGGATCAACTCGACCTCGGCATTGTGCGTGTAGCAGCGGATTGACTCGACCTTGCGCGCCCCGTCCATGTTGACGCCGAGCAGCGACGTGTTGAGATGGAAGGTCAGCCCCTCGGTCTGCATCGCCAGATCGTACATCGTCATATCCCACACGCTGTTCGTCCAGCCGTTCTCGGTGATCAGCTCATGGTTGCGCGCCCGCTCCTCGATGAGCAACTCGGAGATGATCCCCGTCTCCCGAGCATAGGCGTGGAAGCACGCCGCACCATGCGGCGATACCCGGATCTCTGAAGACGAGTTGCCGCCGAATACGGGGCGATCCTGGACGAGACAAGTTCGAGCGCCTTGCCGGGCGGCAGCGACCGCCGCCGAGAACCCGGCTAGTCCGCCGCCGGCGACGACGACATCATACGTTTCGCGAATCTGTTGTGCCATAGTGCATGCTCCTCTGCAGTTGATAATGTAAGCTCGCTCAGCCCTTGACGGCGCCGCTGGCGATGCCCTCGATAATGAAGCGCTGGCCGATCAGGAAGACGAGGATCATCGGGATCATCGCCGCCGTGGCCGCCGCCATCATGCCGTTGTAGTCGACGGAGTTCTCGAGGACGAAGTTCTGCAAGCCAAGCGGTACGGTGTACAGCCCCTTGTCGACGAGGAAGATGAGGGCATTCTCGTAGTCGTTCCAGTGCCAGGAGAAGTCGAGGATCGTCAACGTCGCGAGCGGCGCCCGCGCCAACGGCAGGATGACATGCCAGAAAATCCTCAGATGGCCAGCGCCGTCGATGAACGCCGCCTCGCTAATCTCCTGCGGCACCGTGACGAAAAATTGCCGTAGCAGGAAGACGCCGAAGATCGTAAACATGCCCGGCAGAATAAGCGCCAGATGCGTGTTGTAGATGCCCATCCACTCGAAGAGGACAAACTTGGGCACAAACAAAATCTGCGGCGGCACCATCATCATCGACAGGTAGATGAAGAACATCGGCTCCCGCCCCCGGAACTTGACCCGGGAGAATCCATAGGCGGCGAGCGCCGCGAAGGCGACCGCGCCGACCGTCGAGATGATCGACACCTTTAGCGAATTCATATAGAAGGACACGAAGTTCATCGGGCCCGTCCACACATTAATATGATGCCGCCAGATCCATTGCTCGGGAATCCACTTCACCGGGAACTCGAACACCTCCAGCGGCGTCTTGAACGAGGTCGAGATCATCCATACAAAAGGCAGCAGCAGCATGACCCCGAGCGCCAGCATGAGCGCGGTCAGCAGCGTCTTGCCTGGCCGCAGTCCTGCGGCGCGACTCTGGCGGGCGGTCTTGGTAGGCGCAGCGCTGGCGCGCTGTGCGGTTATCGTTGATTTCATCGGCGGACCTCCTCCATCAGTAATGCACCCAGCGCCGCTGGCCGATCCAGTTAAGCAGCATGATCAGCATGACGATGGCGAACAGCATCCACGAGATCGCGGAGGCGTAGCCCATCTCATAGTAGCGGAAGGCGGTCTTGTAGATATAGATCGACAGGACGCTGGTCGACTCGCCGGGACCGCCGCCGGTCGTCGCTTGGATGATGCCGAACGTCTTGATCGCCGAGATGAAGCCAGTGATCAGCAGCAGGAAGGTCGTCGGCGAGACGAGCGGGATCGTCACGTAGCGGATCGTATGCCACAACCGCGCGCCGTCGATCCGAGACGCCTCGAGCAGCTCCTTGGGCACGTCCTGCAGCCCGGCGAGATAGATGATCATGTTGTAGCCGATCATGATCCACACCTGGATGATCGCCACGGCATAGATCGCCGTACTCGTCTCCGCCATCCAGCCCGGCGGGTCGGCGATGCCTATGAGCCGCAGCGCGCCGTTGATCGGTCCCATGCTCGGGTGGAAGAGCAGCATCCAGACGAAGGCGATCGCTACCCCGTTCATAATGTAGGGCAGGAAGTACAAGGTGCGCAGCAGCTTTTGCAGATAGACGCTCTGGTTGAGCAGATACGCTACGGGGAACGCCAGCAGGATCGACGCCGGCACGGTCAGCAGGAAGACGAGCGTCTTGCCGACCGAATTGTGGAACGACGGGTCCTCCATTAGCCGCTGCAAATTATCGAGTCCGGTGAAGCTCCACTGATCCCGGTTCATAAACGAATAATCCGTAAACATCATCACCAGCGACATCATCGCCGGCACGAGATAAAACATCGTAATCCCCAGCATGCTGGGCAGTACAAACAGGTAGCCTATCGGGTGGTGGTCATGTATCCCGGTACGCAGTCGTCTCACAAGCATCCTCCTCATCTTGACCGGTCGCATGTGTCTATGCCAAGTCTATGTACCCTCATTGTAGCAACGAGGACCGAGAGGGATAAGGAACGCTGTTGTGCTGTAATGGCACTGTGTTGGGGTGCACAACAGAAATACCCCCAAGGTCGCTGGACCTTGGGGGTGCTCTGCTGTCGCAGTGGAGCTATGAGACGTGATTATTGACCTTGAAGCTTCTTGAGGAACTGCACCGCCTTGGAGATATCCTCCGACGGGTTGGTGCCGACCTCGCGCTCGATGGTCAGGTAGCCTTTGTAGCCGATGTCGGTCAGCGCAGCCAGGTAAGCCGGCCAGTCGACCGCGCCTTCGCCGAGCGGCACCTCGCGGAACGCTTCGCCTTGCTCGGCCAGGAGCGCCATCGTCTCGTGGCTCATGCCTTCGTTCTTGTCATAGCCGAGCATGCCGTAGACGTCGCGCGCCTCGACCGGACGCAGCTGGATGCCGTCCTTGGCATGGGTATGGACGATGTAGTCGCGCAGGTTGTAGACGCCCTCGACCGGATCGTCGCCGGTGACCATGACCATGTTGGCCGGGTCGAAGTTGACGGACAGGCCGTTGGAGCTAAGCTGATCGAGGAAATGCTTCAGATGCGCCGAGCGCTCCGGGCCGGTCTCGATCGCGAAGTACGCGCCCATCGAGGTCGCATAGCTGCTCAGCTCGTCGCATGCCTTATGCATCGCTGCATAGATGGCGCTGTTCTCGTCCTCCGGCACGATGCCGATATGGGTCGTAACGACGTTGGTGCCGAGCTCTACCGCCAGATCGAGGATGCGCTTGGACTTCTCCACCTTGGCTGCATTGGCCGCAGCGTCCTGGAAGCCATGACCGCCGAGGTCGCCTACGAGCGCCGAGATTTCCAGCCCCAGCGAGCCGATGAAGTCCTTCCATTCCTTGCGCTGCGCCGTGCTCAGATTATCCGGGTCCATCTCGCCCTGTACGGCGTAGATCTGCACGCCGTCTGCGCCGACCTCCTTGGACTTGATGAGGCCTTCCTTGACGCCGAGGCGGAAGCTGTCGACGATGACACCGATTTTGTGCTTGTAGATTGAACTCATGGCAAGTGCCCTCCCTTAAGTAATCGTGATCGTTGCTTACCCTGCTCGCTTACTCCGCAGCTTCGATGCTGTCCCAGATCGCGCGCGCGTTGGCAAGCGCCAGACGGGTCGCCCGCTTGCACTCCTCCATGCCCTCGAACTCGATGGACAGATAGCCGTCAAAGCCCGATTGCTTGACGATCCGCAACACCTCGCGCATCGGGATATCGCCGTCGCCGACGATCGCGCCACGCAGATAGTTGCCGTGCGAGGTGCGGAACCAGCCCTCGCCCTTGCGATCCGCAGCCGGACGCAGGTAAAAGTCCTTCAGATGGACCATCGAGGCGATGCCGATGTTCTTGGCCACAGCGACGACCGGATCCTCGTCGGCGCACATAAAGTTGCCGATGTCGAGCGTCGTCTTGTAGTTGGCCCGGTCGACGGCGCGCACCAGCGCCTGGACGCGGTCGCTCGCCTGGACGTAGTAGCCGTGGTTCTCGACGCTCGTCGTGATGCCCTTGGTCGCCGCATAGTCAGCGACCTCGGCGCAGGCGGCAGCGATGACCGGCAGCTCCTCGAGGAAGTGGCCGATCGAGATGTCCGGCGACGAAGCGACGTCATGCCGCATGAGCGAGACGCCCAGCGATGCCGCGGCGTCGACCTCGCCCTTCAGGCGCGCAACCTCTGCTGCTACCTCGTCTGCCGTCTTGCCGCTGAAGTTGCCGCCGACCGCATAGTTGGAGATATCCAGGCCGCGCGCAGCAGCGCGCTCGCGGATCTGCTGCGCCAGCTCGGGATTGCCCGCCAGCGTATAGCCGAGCGGCACGATCTCGACATGCTCGCCGCCGATCTCGGCGATGTAATCGATGACGTCGAGGACTGTCATCTCGCCCGACTGCGTAGCTCCGTACAGACTGTATGTGCTGACCCCTAGCTTCACAGCTGCACCTCCTTGCCTGTCTCGGCCGACTCGTAGATGGCGCGCAGGATGCGCATCAGCTCGACGCCGTCCTCGACCGGACTGATCGGCTCCTTGCCCTCGGAGATGCAGTCTACGAAGTGATCGACCTCCGCCTGGAATGCCGCCTCGAACTGGAAGCCGGGATGGTCGGTCTGCGGCGTGATGTTGAGGATCGTATCGTACTTCTCAGTGACGATCGATACGGCCGGCTCGATCTCGATGCCGCCCTTCTCGCCGTACAGACGAATCATCGCCTCGTTTTTGCCATGCAGCGTAAAGCTGACATCGACCATCAGCGACGCGCCGTTCTCGAAGCGGATGATCGCATTGGCCATATCCTCGACGGTGTTGTTGTCGGCGCTCCAGTCGGCAGCCTTGTAGAAGGCCAGGTTGCGGACATTGGCGCGGTTGCCGAGCTTGCGGTAAGTGTTGCCGCTGACCGACTTGACGGCCGGACGGCCCATCATGTACCAGCACAGGTCGATGGCATGTACGCCGATATCGATCAGCGGACCGCCGCCCGAGCGCTCGATGTCAGCGAACCAACCGCCCGGATTGCCCAGACGACGGATGAGCGACGCCTTGGCATAGTAGATCTCGCCGAACTCGCCGTTGTCCTGGAATTCGCGCAGCATCTGCACGTTCGGATCATAGCGGCGGACGAAGCCGACCTGGAGAATCTTGCCCGAGGCGCGCACCTGCTTCTGTACCTCCAGCGCATCCTCAACGGTGCGGCAGAGCGGTTTTTCGACGAGCACATGCTTGCCGGCCTGTACAGCGGCGATGCTGATCTGCGCATGCGTATCGTTCCACGTACAGATGCTTACCGCATCGATGTCGGGGTTGGCCAACAGCTCGTTGTAATCGGTGTAGACATGAGCTGCGCCGTATTTTTCGGCTTTCTGACGGGCCCGCTCCTCATTGAGATCGCAGATCGCGTAGATCTCCGTCTCCGGATTGTTTTTGTAAGCGCCCAGATGCATATCCGAGATGGAACCGGCGCCGATGACACCAATTTTGTATCGACTCATAACCAATATCTCCTCCTGCTCGCATTAGACTATGGCTATATCATATAATGAGGGAGAGAGCGTCTCCATGATGTAGACTGCTCTACATTTGTACTATTGTGCTATGTATGCTGCATTCCGATGCACGATGCCACCATGTGGAGGAGGGACACCATGAAGAAGCCGCCGGCCCTGCAAGAGCCGATGGATATGCCCAACCCGGACTTCCCGATCAAGGTCAATCTAAGCAAGGCCAAAGGCTACGGCAGACTGATGTTCCCGACGCACTGGCACAAGCATATGGAGATCCTGTTCGTCCAGAGCGGCGCGCTGGCGGTCGAATGCAACTCCGAGCGCTTCACCGCCCATGAAGGCGACCTGGTCATCATAGGCAGCCATGATCTGCACAGCGGCTTCAGCCACTCCGACGATCTGGCCTATTATGTAATGATCCTCGACCCGGCGCTATTGAACAGCGCTTCGCTGGATGCGGCGCAGACCAAGTTTATCACGCCGATCGTGCGCAACCAGATCGTCTTCCACCATAAATTAAGCGGCGACGCCGATGTCTCCGAATGCATGTACGCGATCATCCAGGAGATGGGCGAGCGTCAGCTCGGCTACGAGCTATCGGTAAAGTCGCATCTGTTCCGCATGTTGACGCTGCTGATGCGCCGGCATGTGAAGGCTCATCTGCCGCAGAGCAACTACGAGCAGCGCCGCCACAATCTGGAGCGCTTCCAGCCGGTGCTGAGCTATATCGAATCACACTACGACGAGGAGCTCTCGGTGGCGCAGCTGTCGGAGCTGGCCGGACTGAGCCGTTTTCACTTCAGCCGCATCTTCAAGGAGCTGACCGACCGCACCGTCACCGAATACGTCATCGACATCCGGCTGCGCGAGGCCGAGTATCTGCTCCACAACACCGACATGACGATTTCCGAGATCGCGCTCGCTGTCGGATTCAGCGACATCTACTACTTCAGCCGCACCTTCAAGAAGGCCAAGCATTCCTCGCCGTCGGAGGTTCGCAAGCGGCTGCGCAGCTGACCCGCCACGTCCGACACCTGCCGGACTCTGTCCGGTAAGCCAGTCCCGGATCGCCTATCGGCGAGTTGAGGCTGGCGGCACGGCGTTGGACGTGCCCCATACTACTCGCTATCCCCGGCCAGTTCCTCGGCGTCCGCTGGCTCGTAGCGATACTCCGCCAGATCGACGCGGCCCGAGATGGTCGTCACGCCCTCGGCGTCCAGCGACAGCTCCTGGCTCATCCGGCCGTCGGGGTCGCCGATCGCGATCTCGCCGAGCCGGTTGACGACGCGATGCCAGGGCAGCGCATGCGCCTCGCTCATGCTGTGGAGGATGCGGACGACCTGCCTGGCCGCTCGCGGCTGGCCCGCGGCTGCGGCGACCTGACCGTAGGTCATCACCTTGCCCGCCGGGATCGCCTGGATGATGCGGATGACGGCAGCAGTGAATGGCTGCATCTGATTCACCTCTCTTTTTGTTCAGCGCCTCCTTCGGGAGGCTTTTTGTTTACTATACCATGCCGATGTGAAGCTTGCCGGAAGGGTTGGTCGCCAAATGAGGAATTTTTCATCTTTCGACACGATTGTTTCTGAAAAAGAATATTAACCTTTCGTAAACTCCTTTATAATAGGACGGGTATGCACGAAACCATCTTTCGTTACAGGGGGAGAGTAAGTGGATTGGCAGGAAGTAGCATTTAAATTCATAGGCGGACTGGGCATCTTCTTGTTCGGCATCAAGTATATGTCGGATGGCCTCCAGAAATCCGCCGGCGACAAAATGCGAGGTTTATTGGAAAAGTACACCTCCAACCCGTTCCTGGGTGTGTTGTTCGGCATCGTAGTCACGATCCTTATCCAATCATCTACCGGCACGACCGTTATGGCGATCGGCCTTATCAATGCGGGTCTGATGACGCTGCGCCAGGCGATCGGCGTCATCATGGGCGCCAATATCGGGACGACGATGACGGCGTTTATCGTCGGCATCAAGATCGAATCCTACGCGTTGCCGATCATCGGTCTCGGCGCGATCCTGCTCTTCTTCGTCGGACGCCAGAAGGTCAAGTATGTTGGGCAGGTTGTGTTCGGCTTCGGCATGCTGTTCCTTGGGCTCTCGACGATGGGCAGCGGGCTCAAGCCGCTCAGCAGCCTGCCGGCCTTTTCCGACTTTATCGTCGACATGTCGCAGTACCCGATCCTCGGCCTGATCGCCGGGACGATCTTCACTGTCATCATCCAGAGCTCTACTGCTGCGATCGGCATCCTGCAGACGTTGGCCGATGAAGGGATGATCAGCTTCCGGCACTCGCTGCCGATCCTGTTCGGCGACAACCTGGGGACGACCATCACGGCCGTACTCGCCTCGATCGGCGCATCGGTCGCCGCTCGGCGCGCAGCGCTTGTCCATGTCGTCTTTAATGTGTTCGGCGTGATTATCTTTATGACCGCCTTGCCGCTTATGTACAACTTCATTATGTGGGTCGGCGCGGATGTCAATGTGCGTCTGCAGATCGCTTATGCGCACGGCGCATTTAACGTCGCCAACACGATGATCTTCTTCCCGCTCATCCCTTTCCTCGCCTGGATCGTCACGAAGCTCGTGCCAGGCAAGATGGAGGATCTCGAGTTCGCGCCCAAATTCCTCGACAACCGTCTGCTGGCGACGCCATCGATGGCAGTAGGGCAAGCGCAGCACGAAATATTGCGGATGGGCAAGTATGCCCGCGAGGCGCTGGAGGACGCGGCTGGCTACTTCCTGCGGAAGGACGCCAAGCTGGCCAACAAGGCGCTGCAAAAGGAGCAGCTCGTCAACGAGCTCGAGCGCAAAATTACGGACTACATGGTGCAAATCCATCAAAACGGCCTGCCCGAGGCGGACTCTGAACGGGCAAGCGGTCTGATGCATACGGTCAACGATATCGAACGGATCAGCGACCACGCCGAAAATATCGTCGAGCTGACGCAATTTTGCACGGAAAACAAGGTCGACATCTCCGACGAGGCCGAGCAGGAGCTGAAGCAGATGATGGAGCTGGCGGATCAGACCGTCGGCAAGGCGATCTATGCGTTGGAGCATCATGACCGAGAGGCTGCGGCAGAGGTTATGGCATGCGAGGCCGAACTGGACCGGATGGAAAAGGACTTCCGCGCCGCCCATATCGCCCGTCTCAACCAAAATCTATGCTCTGGCAACTCGGGCGCGATCTTCCTCGACATCATCAGCAATCTCGAACGTGTCGGAGACCACAGCAAAAACATCGCCGAGCATGTGCTGAAAACCGACTAAGGCTGATTCCGGGAACCTTGATGCGCAATAGTAGACCGTTCCTGAATGCAGGAAGCCGACGGCTAGACATGTGTATGAACCAGCGAAAACGGGTATAGATGAATACATCCTGACATCGCAAGGAGGGTTCATCCATGAAAAAGCCCATCCAAGAGCTGCAAGAAAACATAAATGACATCAAGCAAGCAACCGATACGATGAAGACCGAAATTCAAACGACCGTCGAGCTAGCCAAGCAATCCGCCGACCAGATCAAGCATGTGCTCGGCGAGCTGCGGGAGAGCCGCGAAGGCTTGAGCGCCTCGATGGAGGAAGGCAAAGCGAACGTGAACGAGCTGCGCGAGCAGACGCGAAGCGACATGCGCGAGCTGCGTGAGACGTTCCAGACCGACGAGCCGGCGAACGCCGACGCCAAAGCGGAGAGGTTCGAGCTGGTCAAGGAGGGGAACGGCTTCGTCATCTATGGCCGCGAGGGCTTGGTCGGCGAGATCACCTATACGCCGATCGACGAGCATACATGGGCGGCCGATCATACGTATGTGACGCCGGAGTACAGGGGGCGCGATATCGCGCAGCGGCTGCTGCAACGTCTGGCCTCGGCCGCCCGCCTCGAGCACAAAAAAATCGTCCCCGCCTGCTCCTACGTGCAGGCACAGTTCCGACGCAACGTCGAATACGCCGATGTGTGGCAGCGGTAGCGGGAACGCTATTCATCGCTATATTGAGCCGCGGCTGGCTGCGGAAAATCGCATCGGGCTGTTGCTTGACAATGACAAGCAAGACATCGCATCTGCCTCGCTTGGCGGGATTCATCGCATCGGCCCCGCTTGGCGGGGATTCATCGCACCAGCTCAGCTTGACGGCGAGGTATCGCATCAGGCGCGCAAAGCGCATCTTCGCAAGGGGATGCGCTTTTGCCGATGCCATTCTTGACTGAGTAGTCAAGAAATGATAAAGTACGCCTATGGGCAGAAAAAGAGAATTCGATGCGGAGGTTGCTCTCCGCCAATGTATGGAAGTGTTCTGGGCGAAAGGCTACCAGACGACCTGTCTGGACGATCTTACCGCGACGACAGGCGTCAAAAAGCAAAGTCTATACGGCGCCTTCGCCAGCAAACGGGCGTTGTTCCTGCAGGCGCTGACGCTCTACCGCGAGGATAACGTCACCCGGCTGGAGGCGCTGGCCGCCTCCGACGCTCCGCCGCTGAGGCAGCTGCAGTCCATCCGAGATTTCATCTTGAAGGGCGGAGAGACTTGCAGAGGCTGTCTCATGCTCAATACCGCGCTGGAGTTCGGCGACAGCGACGAGGAGGTGCGACGCGAGACAGAGATGATGTACGCCGAGACCGAGCGCATCCTGACGCGGATTATCCGCCGTGCGCAGGCTGAGCAGCAAGTAACCGCACGCCATCCTGCCGACGAGCTGGCGGCTTACCTGACCAATGTCATCCGCGGCGCTCAGGTGATGGCCAAATCCGGCGCAGACCCCGACCATACCGCCGCTGTAGTCGATACCGCATTTTCCCTGATGGCTCCTTAACGGGGCAACTCAAACTATCTACTGGAGGTTTATTATGTCCCCATCCACATCCGTTCAAGCATTGTTCACTCCCTTCACCGTCGGCTCGTTGACGCTCTCGAGCCGTATCGTCATGGCTCCGATGACGCGGGGCTTCTCGCCGGAGGGCGTGCCTGGTCCAAATGTCGCCGACTACTATCGTCGCCGCGCCGAGCATGGCGTCGGCCTTATCGTCACGGAGGGTACGGTCATCGATCATCCCGAGGCGTCCAATCAACCTTCCGTCCCTCACTTCCACGGCGAGGCGGCGCTGGCCGGCTGGGCCAACGTCGTGCAGGAGGTTCATCGCGTGGGCGGCAAGATCGTACCGCAGATCTGGCACATGGGCACGCATGGCGATGTCAACCACTTCACCGCCGATGATATCGCCGGTCTCATCCAGGCCTTCGCCGACGCCGCCGCAGCGGCCAAGCGGGTCGGCTTTGACGGCATCGAGCTGCATGGCGCGCATGGCTACCTGATCGACCAGTTCCTGTGGGAGCAGACCAACGCTCGGACAGACGAGTACGGCGGCAGCATGCTCGCCAGAGCACGCTTCGCCATCGAGGTCGTCGCTGCCTGCCGCGAGGCGGTCGGTCCCGACTTCCCGATCATCCTGCGCCTGTCGCAGTGGAAATCGAGCGATTACCAGGCCAAGCTGGCAGCGACGCCCGAGCAGCTCGGCGAGCTGCTCGCGCCGCTCGTCGAAGCGGGCGTCGATATGTTCCACTGCTCGACTCGCCGCTTCTGGGAGCCGGAGTTCGAGGGCTCCTCGCTGAACTTCGCCGGCTGGGCCAAGAAGCTGACCGGCAAGCCGACCATTACCGTCGGCTCGGTCGGACTGGACAGCGAATTCACCCGCCTGTTCGCCGAGGGTCAGGGCGCGCAGCGCGAAGGTCTGGACCAGCTGCTGGAGCGTCTGGAGCAAGGCGAGTTCGATCTGGTGGCAGTCGGCCGTGCCCTGCTGCAGGACCCGGAGTGGGCCGCCAAGATCCGCGAGGGCCGCACGGAGGAGCTGAAGCCATTCGGCGCGGAGGCGCTGCAGACGCTGCACTGAATGGCAGCCGAGCTGCTCTGGTGGGGCAGACTGCCGTTGCTCTCTCTCAAGAACGCCGGCAAGCGGCTTCGGCGGAAGCGACGGTACGGCTAACCGGCGGTCGGCAGATTGACGGTCCAGCCCAACGTTGTCATGGGAGGGCTGTCGACTGCTCTCTTCAGAGTAACGAATTACGGCGCCCCTTGCCGTCAGCTCTGGGCTGGCGATCCCTGTCGACCCACCGCAGTCAGCTCCGGGCTGACGATCCACGTCGCGCCTTGCACGTCAGCCCCGGGCTGACGATTCACATCGCGCACGCAGTCGGCCCCCATTATCACCAATCGCCTGTATAACTGCACTTTCGCCGCATAACCCAAAGAGACCGGGCGATACGATCCGTCGTATCGCCCGGTCTCTTCTTTGTGCCAACCGCTGTCGGTGACGAAGCCGGTACGGCTGCGTCCGTGATGCATGGCCGTTGCATCGTCAAGCTGCGTCGGACTCACGCAGTCGCCGCCGCTCAGCCAGACGCCTAGCCTGACCCTAACCGCCTAGCCTGACGCTAACCAGACACCTAGCTAGTAGATTGCTCCAAATGAACGTTCTCCATCTCACGTTTTACCCAAATAAAGGCCGGGATAGGTTAAAGGTAAAAGTACCTTTATTTGTGGCGAAACAGGGTAGAAAAACGGAAATAAATGCAAATGCGCACTTAAATGAAGCTGAATTCGCCTGATGTGTGACTTTTCCCTAAAACAACTGCACTTTTGCATTAAAATCCCGATTGCACGGGCTTTGAAGCATAAATAGAGGTATTATTG
>NZ_BFBX01000049.1:39306-81228 GCF_003851045.1 Paenibacillus sp. 598K
TAGAGGTATTATTGCAGTTACGCAAACCCAGCGACCGTATTAGAATCGCACCTACGCAGGCCATATGCGCGAATCGAGAATGGAGCGAGAACTAGATGCTAGCCGACCACCGTGCTCCCAGCGCGCTACCCACGCTTAGCCCCCAGCTAACGCTTAGCTACCAGCAAGCTCCCCCCATTAGCCGACAGCTCGCCGGGCAAAGCGGCCAAACGCGGCCACGGCCAGCGCCAGACCAAGGCTCCCGCAGCCGAGCAGGACGAGCAGGTTGGCCCAGATGTCGCCGAGACCGGCGCCGCGCAGCAGCACGTCCTGCATTCCTTGCTGCGCCCAGAATTGCGGCGTGAAGCGGCCAAGCGTCTGCACGAATGCCGGCAGCATATCGAACGGGAACCACAGTCCGCCGAGGATCGCGCCGCCCAGCGCGATCACCTGGACCAAGCCGATCGCCATATTCTCGCTGCTCGCTACCATCGATAGCAACAAGCCCAGGCCGGTGACGCAGATTGCCAACGCCAGCACGACCGCCGCTACAGCGGGCAGACTGCCGAGCTCCAGCCCGTAGACGATCCGGCCAAAGGCGAGCAACACTGCCGCCTGGATGGAGACGATCACAATATGCGGGATCCACATCCCAGTCAGATAGTGATACGGCTTCATCGTCGTCCCTTGCAGGCGCGAGAGCATGCCGGAGCGGCGGTCCTTGAGGAATCTCGTCGTCATCGAGATCATCGCATAGAAGGCGAACATAACCGTATAGCCCGGCACGATCTGCGCGATCGTATCGCTCTGCGCCGCCTGCTCGCGGATCTCTCGGATCGCAAGTGGCGACGCCAGCAACGACTCGAGCTCATCCGCTGGCACGACCTGCGTCAGCACCGACCGCAACTGCTCCTCCTGATAGCGTCCGGCTATGCCCTCCAGCACGCCGAGCACGGGACCCGCCGCCGCATCCTGCATCGCGTCTCGGTGCAGCTCGATCTCCGCTTGCTGACCGCTCTCAAGCCGCGCCCCGTACCCCTCCGGGATGACGAGCAGCATCGTCTTGCGTCCTTCGGCGATCTGGGCCAGCTGCGCCTCGAGGGAGCGATCCGCATCCGACTCCAGGGCGAAGCCGTCGATCCCCTCCAAGGTCGCGAGGAGCTGCTGCGACGCCTCCGACTTGTCGGCATCATAGTAAGGCACAGTGTAGCTCGGCGTCCCCGCGCTGCTGAAGATCGACGCGAAGATGACGATAAAGACGATCGGCAGCCCCAGCAGCCAGAAGAATATCGACTTGTCTCGCAGCAGCAGGGCAATCTCCTTGCTTGCTATCGTCCGAATCATACGCTCCTCCCCTTCCTCTTGCTCATGCGCCATCCCGGAGCTGTGTCCCGGTCAGCTTCAGAAATACGCTCTCGAGCGAGGGCTGCTGCAGCTCCAGCGCCTGGACGCGCTTGCCCTGCTCAGCCAATCGCGCCGCCAGCTGCGCCATGATCGCGACCGGCTCCTCGCTCTGCAAGAGCCAGCCTCGCCCCTTGGCGGCGATCTCGCCGACTCCGGGCAGCGCAGCAGGCGCCTGCTCCAGCCCGTCCGCCTCGACATAGATCGTACGCGAGGCATGCTGGTCCAGCAATCCTCGCAGGCTGTCCTGGGCGATCACGCGGCCGTGGTCGATGATCGCCACATCGTCGCACAGCGCCTCCACCTCCTCCATGTAGTGCGTGGAGTATATAATCGTCGTGCCTTGCGACCGCAGCTCCCGGATCATCTCGAAGATCAGATGGCGCGATTGCGGGTCGATGCCGACGGTCGGCTCATCGAGGATGACAAGCCGAGGCCGATGCAACAGCGCCCCGAGCAGATTGACCCGGCGCTTCATGCCGCCCGAGTATGTGCCGACCCGGTCCCGAGTCCGCTCGGAGAGCCCGACCTGCGCCAGCCCCTCGTCGAGTCGCCGCTGCAGCTCGGCACCGCGTACGCCCTGCATCTGCCCGAGGAATCTCAGATTCTGGACTGCGCTCAGCTCATCATGCAGCGTGATCTCCTGCGGCACATAGCCGACCTGGCTGCGGATCGCATCGATCTGCTGAGCGTTGTCGTGGCCGAATACTCGGATGCTGCCTCGATCCGGCTTCAGGATCCCGGTGATCAGCTTCATCATCGTCGACTTCCCCGCGCCGTTCGGTCCGAGCAAGCCGAAGCAGACGCCCTCCCGTACCTGAAGATCAGCCTCCCTTAGCGCTTCGATGGAGCCGTAGGCTTTGACGACTTTCTCTGCTTCCAACAGAAACGTCATGGACAAGCCCTCCTTATTTTTTGTTCACGGAACGGTTCAGCTCGCGCTCCTGCCGTTTGAAATACCAGTTGAACCCGAACCAGAAGATCGTATAGTTGAGGGTGTAGAAGAGCAGGCCGAGCAACAACGACGGCAGCTCAAGCGGCACCCAGCCGGTCCAGCTGTTAACGGCGGCGAAGACAGCCAGCGTCAGGATGTAGTGGACGAGCAGCTGCCGGAGCGGACTCCATCGATCACACTGGAAGATATAAGAGCTCCAGGCATAGGTGACGCCCATAATCATGCTGCCGGCCATATGCTGCCAGATCAGCTTGACCGGCGCATCGATCTCTCCAAACATCAGCCCGGTCAATGCGACAAAAGTCAGGATAGCAGAGCAGCCCAAGCCGCCAAGCGTGCGCGCCAGTACATTAAGCATCGTCTCTGCCCCCTCCCCCGAGTATAAGTCGCTGCTTGAGCTCCGCTACGTAGCCCCGCGAGACATACTCCTTGCTCCCCGATTTGAAATGCACGCACAGATTGCCGTTGAACACCAGCTCGAAGCGGTCGATCTGATCGAGGTTGCCGATGACCGATTTGGAGAACCGCTGGAAGCGATATTCCTGCAGCAGCGCCTCCACCTCGTACAGCTTCATCTTCAGCTCGATCTGCCGCCCGTTGCGAACGGCGTACACCTTGCGCTGCTCGGCATACACGTAATCGAGCTCGGAGGGGTCCAGCAGGACCGAGCGCTCATCCTCGACGCCGACCAGCCGCTGCGGCTCCTGCGCTTGCAGACGCTTCATCAGCGCCGCCAGCTCCTCGCTCCACACCTTCGCCTGGATGATGATCGTCGGCTCGTCGTATTCATCGCTGATGTCGATCTTGATCTTCACCTACGGACCCCTCCTTCACTTCCTAAAGTATACATCCCTTGCTTGAGCTAGACCTCGTCCAGGGGATGAGATGCAGCCCGCGCTGCATAACCTGCGCTTATCTCCACTTAACCTGCAAGGGTGCTGCGAGCTGCGACGTCTCGCGTCACCTCTAGCCCCAATCCCGCAATCGAAAAGAATCCTCCGCCCCGACATATCGTATACTTGGAGATAGCATCCAATCTCAGCAAAACGGAGGGAACGCATGATAAAACAGACCACAGGGGAGCTCGCCATCGACGCGGTCGGACTGGTCAAGCGGTTCGGCGACCAGCAGGTCGTGGACGGCATCTCGCTCCAGGTAAAGCGAGGGACGATCTATGGCTTCCTCGGCCCCAACGGTGCGGGGAAGACGACGACTATCAAGATGCTGGCTACGCTGCTGCGGCCCGACGGCGGCACGGCGACAGTAATGGGGCATGATCTGCTGCAGGACGGGGACGGCGTGCGACAGTGCATCAGTCTGACCGGCCAGTTCGCCTCCGTCGACGAGGAGATGTCGGGGCGGGAAAATCTGATCCTGATCGGGCGGCTGGTCGGCTTCTCCCGACACGGGGCCAAGCAGCGCGCGACGGATCTGCTCCGCGCATTCCGGCTGGAGGAGGCGGCCGACCGTCAGGTCAAAAAATACTCTGGCGGCATGCGGCGTCGCATCGACATCGCCGCCAGCATCGTAACCGCCCCGGACCTGCTCTTCCTCGATGAACCGACGACCGGACTCGATCCGCGCAGCCGCAACCAGGTGTGGGATATTATCCGGGCGCTGGTGCTCAGCGGCACGACTGTATTCCTGACAACGCAATATCTGGAGGAGGCCGACCAGCTCGCCGACCGGATCGGCGTCATCGACCACGGTCGCCTGATCGCCGAGGGGACGAGCAGCGAGCTGAAGGCAATGGTCGGCGCCGGCCGCCTTACCGTCCATCTGCAAGTGGCCGGCGATCTGTCCACAGCGCGGCGCATCCTCGAGGAGACTACCGGTCAGCCAGTGGAGACGGACGAGCGGGCACAGCGACTGATCGCCCAGATCGCCGATCACGGCGAAGCCGCCGCCGCGCTTAGCCGTCTGGTGCTGGAGGGGCTGCCGATCAGCGATTTCTCGATGGGGCAGCCCAGTCTCGATGAGGTATTCCTGACGCTGACCGGCAAGCCCGCGCAAGAGGAAGGAGAGGAAGCCCATGCTGATCAAGCCGGATAATCAGGCCGATCTCGAGCAGGTGCTGTCGCTGCGGCAGCGGCCCACGCGGCCAAGCCCGCTCAGCGCCAGTCTGACGCTGGGTTGGCGGGCTCTATTGAAGATCAAGTATGTACCGGAGCAGTTGTTCGACGTCACCGCATTCCCCGTCATCTTCCTGCTCATGTTCACGTATCTGTTCGGCGGCGCAATCGCCGGATCGACCGGCGAATATCTCAATTTCGTCCTGCCCGGCATCCTCGTCATGACCGTATCGATGATCACGATGTATACCGGGACCGATCTGAACAAGGATATCCAGAAGGGCATCTTCGATCGCTTCCGCACCTTGCCCTTCTGGCGTCCGGCGGCGCTGGTAGGGGCGCTGCTGGTCGATATGGTCCGCTACCTGCTCGCCTCTGCGATCATGATCGGGCTCGGCTACGCGCTTGGCTTTCGTCCGGAGGGCGGCCTGAGCGGATTGCTCCTCGGTGTCGCCGTATTGCTCGCCTTTGCCTTCGGGCTCTCATGGATCTGGACGCTGCTCGGTCTGATCGTACGCTCGGAGAAGGCATTGATGGGCATCAGCATGATGGTGCTGTTCCCGCTAACCTTCCTCAGCAGCGTCTTCGTCGACACCTCGACGATGCCCGGCTGGCTGCAGACGGTCGTCGATCTTAATCCGGTCACCTTTGCAGTCAATGCGGTGCGCGGTCTCGCCCACGGCACGGTCGCCGGAGGCGAAGTGATGATCGTGCTCGCCATCGCCGCCGGGCTGGTCGCCATCTTCGCGCCGCTGACCATGTACGCCTACAACAACAAGCGATAGCGCCGGTCGGTATTACGTGCTAGGTCAGGTCTGCCAGCAGCTTGGTCAGCTTGGGCTGCAGCGTCCATAGATGATAGTTCGCTCGAGCATAATAGACCGCCTCCCGCTGGTCGCCGGGACTGATGTAGTCTGGCGATTGTTGCGGGATCTTCTTGTTGCCCAGCAGATAGGCCGGTATGAAGCGGTTGGCCTCCAAAGCCTTGCGCAGCAAGCTCTTGATACGCGCCGGGGACTTGCCCAGCCCATGCTCGGCGAGGACGCGACTGTAGGCAAACCAGGCGCTCGCATCCCCTTCGAATCTGCTGAGGAGTTGCATTGCCTCTTCATAGTCATGTACTTCCAGATAGGCCAGCAGCAGCAGATCTCGCACACCTTGGTTGTCGGAGGGGTTAAGCGCGAGCATCTCCTCGTAATGGCGGATCGCTTCCTCCAGGTTCAGAAGCGAGGCGCAAGTCTGAGCATAGGCGAGCTTGGCCCGCATGTAGGGCCTCGTCTCGTGAGCCAGCCAAAAATGACCTTTCAGCTCTTCGAAGTCTGCCTGACCCAGCTGGCGCTCTGCGGCCAGCATGCCCTCACGGTAGTAATAAGCGGCAACCCGCAGGTTAGGGGCCATCTCTCCGAGCAAGGTATACGCCTCAGCTGCATCGGGATCGGCCTCGATGGCCCGCCTGGCCAGATCAAACCGCTTGCCAGGATTCTCCTCGGCGAGCGCTTGCTCCAGCAGGCTTGCTCCTCGTTTGCCTTTGACGGAAGACCTTGCTTTAGGCCTCACATCTGGCAGGTTGCCGTCTAGGAAAAGCTGCTGTACGAAAGCCTTTGCCTCTTCCTCCGTTTCAAACTCATGGTCAGCGATCACCTCTTGAATTGCGCTCACTTGCATCTGCAGCTCCTGCAAGGCCTCCGACAAGTCAGGCTCGCTAGCTGAGCTCTGTCGGAATAGTTGACTGTCATCCTGTTGATTATAATACTCGGATAATTGATCGGTTTTGCTCGAGATCGTAGGTGCAGAGACGCCATATTGCTTCGCTAGCACCGTTTGAGGGACGTAATTTTGGGTCAGCTCGCACAGCATATATTCCAGCGCAGCCGCGAAGGCGCCCGTTTTACGTATGACAGGCTCCGTGTTCGAGGCAAAGCTGTGCCAGAACCGTACAATCTGGGCTATCTCCTCCTCCTCGTAGCGGCCCGTTGCATGGCTTTCAAAAGTTTCGGCCACCTGCTGATGGAGCGGGCTGGCCCACACGAGCTCCTGGCGCAGTACGGTTTCCGGGTCCGGCCCGGATGTAGCCTGCGGCGCGAGACGCGCAATGTTATTGGTCTCGTCGGCTTCAAGGCAACATTTTTTATACTTTTTGCCGCTCCCGCAATGACACGGATCGTTGCGACCTAATTTGTGCATATGATCGACCTCACTATCTATAAGATTCAGATTAGGTACTAGGGGGTTGTCCTTTGCCTCATTATACCCTTCTCCCCGACCAACGTAAAAGGCGCAAGGCTTTTTCAAAAAATATCGAGCATGTGATTTAAATCACATACCTGCCTTTTGGGGTGCGTTATACTGAGGTCAGAAAGAAGACGAAGCAGCAAGAAACAACCACACAGCGTAACAAACATCACCAACTGCTTCGTTGCAATAGCATAAGGGAGAGTGAAGGTCATGAAGAACTGGTGGAAACATCGCCCGCCTGATCGGTCCCGTTCCTGTACCAGACTTTGTGATTAAATTCACGAATCATTCAGGAAACGTACCGAATGTTGAAGGATAAAAAGCTACACCCAATAAAAAACTATGAAATCGGGAGTGAGTATCATGATGAAACTTTGGAGAAACAACACATGGGCAGCCGGTATCCTGACAGTAATCCGTCTCGTACTTGGATATGCTTGGCTGACTGCCGGATGGCACAAAATTACCGGTGGCTTCGACGCCGGAGGCTTCCTGAACAACGCCATCGCCAACCCGGTCCTGGATAAAGCTACTGGAGAAGCCGTCTACCCGACCTTCCACGCCTTCCTTGAAAATTTCGCACTGCCAAACATCAAGCTGATCAACGTCATGATTCCTTGGGGCGAATTGCTCGTCGGACTCGGATTGATCCTCGGCACACTGACCGTTACCGCTGCCTTCTTCGGACTGATGATGAACTTCATGTTCCTCTTCGCCGGTACGGTAAGCACCAACCCTTGGCTGGTTCTGCTCGGTGTCCTCGTCCTCGTCGGCGGCGCCAATGCCGGACGCTTCGGACTTGACAGATACGTCCTGCCGCTGCTGCACAAAGGCACTGATCGCTTGTTCCACCGCAAAGACCGCAACACCGGCGCAGGCGCCGGACCGGTCATCCCGCAAGAGCATTAATTAACTATTAACTAAGAAGGTCGCCCAGCAGGGCGGCTTTCTTTTTGTCAGGAGCACCTAAAGTCATCTACTACCCGCGTGCTATACTAGAGGGAATAAGGAAATCTACACCGAAGGAGAGATCGATGATGTCTTTGTATGAGCATGCCGGCTATGTATCCCGAGTAGAGCTGCTGCGGGAGCAGGTGCCGTCCTTTCGGAGTTACCCTTTCCATCTGGATGCCGTGCGTGAGCTGGACACGCTGACGCTTCATCCCAAGGTGACGTTTCTGGTCGGTGAGAACGGCACGGGCAAATCGACGCTCATCGAAGCGATCGCCGTGGCGCTCGGCTTCAACCCGGAGGGCGGTACGAGCAACTTTACATTTGAAACGGCCCGCACGCATTCACAACTGAGTGAGTATTTGCGGCCCGTGCGGGGTCCGAGACGGCCGAAGGACGGCTTTTTCTTCCGGGCGGAGAGCTATTATAATCTGGCCACGAATATTGAGGAGCTGGACCGGCAAGCCGCGTGTGCGCCGAAGATTATCGAGTCCTATGGCGGACGTTCGTTGCACGAGCAGTCGCATGGCGAATCGTTCTTCGCCACCTTCCTGCACCGGTTTGGCGGCAGAGGCCTTTATATACTGGACGAGCCCGAGGCTGCGCTGTCTCCCTCCCGACAGATGGCCATGCTGGCGCGCATGCACCAGCTCGTCGGACAGCAGTCGCAGTTCCTCATCGCCACCCACTCCCCGATCCTGATGGCTTACCCGGACGCCTGGATCTATCAGCTGGACGGAGACGGCATCCGCCGCGTAGCCTGGCAGGAAACGGAGCACTATATCGTCACCAAGCAGTTCATGAACAACAGCAAGCGTATGCTGGGCGAGTTGTTGGCGGGGGAGGATAGCTGAAAACAACTCCACAAAACAAAGACCCAGGCCGTACCGGATATCGGCACAGCCTGGCTCTTGTGTTATTACAATACCGGACACGTCGTCAAGCGTACGCCGATGCCGCTCGGGTCGCGGAAATACCAGCCATCGCCCTTGGTCTCCACCGCAATGCCCGCCGCCTCCAGCCAGAGTAGGAGATTCTCGATGTGGCGAACATCCGGATTGACGATGGTATAGCTCGCGAGCCCCGGGGCCATCTCCGGCGTCGGCGACGCGCCCTCTCCGGCCCATGTGTTGAGGCCGAGATGGTGGTGGTAGCCGCCCGCGGCCACGAAGAGCGCCGAGGGGCCATAGCGCAGCTTCACACTGAAGCCCAGCAGCCCGCAATAGAAACGCTCTGCCTCCGCGAGGTTCCGCACATGCAGATGTACATGCCCCATCCGGGTACCCGCCGGCATGCCGTTCCATTCCCGACCCTCAGCCTCGCGGAGCAGCCCATGCGCATCCAACGCGTCCGCGCTCATGTAGATCTGACCGCCCGCAAGTTGGGTCCATTGCTCCATCGGGCGGTCCCAATAGACCTCAATCCCGTTGTGGTCGGGATCAGACAGATAGAGCGCCTCGCTCACATCATGGTCTGCGGAGCCGAGCTGAACCCTGCACTCTGCCAGCTGCCGGAGTACGAGCCCCAGGTCGCTGCGGGTCGGCACCAGCAGCGCAAAATGATACAAACCGCTGGTTGAACGCGGCCGCACCTGCACCGCATCCTTGATCTCCTCCAGCACGATCAGCGGATGAATACCATCCACCGTCAGCCGCGTCAAGCCATGGTACCGGTTGAGCACGCGCAGCCCCAATACCTCGGTATAGAACGCCTCGGACCGCGCCATATCACTCACCCGCAGCTGCACAGAGCCCACCTCGGTTCCTGCATGCGTCCGAGGCTTCATCGCCATCGCGGGACCGCCTCCTGCCGCGCCCATCTTAAGGCAAGGCCGGGGCCAGCGTCATGGCCGAGCCGCGAAAGCCCTTAACCTTATCCATGAACGCCTTGACCCGCTTTTCGTCGACCGCATTTTCGAACACGCCATCCTTCTTGAACGTGGTCCCCACGACCGCGCCATCCGCAACCGACAGCTGGGTCTCCACATTATCCAGTCGCATGCCCGTGTTGGCGAGCACAACCGTCTGCGGCACCGTATCCTTCACCCGCTTGAGCAGCTGCGTATCTGTCTCGGCGCCGGCGATCAGGCCGGAGACACAGAGGGCATCGGGCCGATTATTGAACACCGTCGAGCGGGCAATGCTCTCAATATCCCGGTGCGCCAAGTATTGGGCCGCCTCAGGGACGATATTGAAGAGCAGCTTGACGTTAGAGGCGCCCAGCGCCTTCTGATGCCGGATCGTCTCGCCCACCTTCGTGTTCCACAAACCAAAATCACTGGCATAGACGCCTGTGAAAATCTCCCGTACGAACTGCGCGCCCGTAGCAGCTGCCAGATCCAGCGATTTCTTGGCATCCCACAGCACATTGACGCCATAGGGAATCCGGATATCCCGCATCAGCTCGCCGATGACGCGGGCCATCGCCGCCACCGTCTCGGTCCGAACATCGGTCAGATACGGTAGGCTGAATTCGTTGGAGAACATCACCGCATCGACGCCGCCATTTTGCAGAGCCAGCAGGTCGGCCCGGGCCGCCTCCACCACATAATCCATCCCCTTCGCTTCGTCGTAATGCGGATCACCCGGCAACGGCTGCAGATGACACATGGCGATGATTCCTTTGTCTACACCGACCAGCTCTTGTAACCAATTCATACGAATCTCTCCTTCTACTTAGATATGGACTGCTGCTGATTCAATGAGGATGTCGTCCAGCGACCCGACAATCACGCTCGCATAGGGCAACATCCGCTCCGCCATGCCCGGATCATCGGGAATCCCGATGCCTATGCTGCCCGCCGCGCTCGCCATCGCCACATCGACGAAGGAGTCGCCGATCATGGCAATCCGGGCCAGCGGTACGCCGGTCGTCCGCGAGATCAGCTCCAGCATATCGGGGTGGGGCTTGCCGCGCTCCACATCGACGGGTGTGACGATGCATGTCAGCCACTCGATCGGCACATGCCGACCAACCGAGCGGATCGTGCGGTCATAGTCATCCGAGGTGGCAATGCCAAACGGAATCGCCGCCCGCTGCAGCCGGCAAAAGATGTCGGGGAACCCCCGCTTCGGCTCCAGCGCCCCCTGCAGATCGAACTGCTCGTCGGACTGCCGGAAGGCCGCCGCCACCTGCTCTCGGGCGACACCCCAGTCCCCGCCAGCCGATACCTTGAGCAGCGAAGCGGTCACGATGATCTCCTCCTGGGGAGGCGCCAGGGCAAAGATCCCGCCGGGATCAATGTCGAGCGCCGTCAGACCCGTATGCGTGATGCCCATCAGCTCGCACCACTCAGTCAGTACCGCCTCCCCTAGCAGCGGCTGCAGCACGCGCATCCGCGCCTCGGCCAGGCGCTGCCAGAAATACCGGGCGTCAAAGAGCAGTCCATCCTTGTCGAAGACGACCAGATCAACCTCAAAGATCTGTTCCTTCATCCGTAGTACAGCCATGCTACCTTCTCCTTTCGCACCGTTGGCCTTACCACGTGGCCAGCACCCCGTCGGTGCGGGGATCGGTGCCCCCGCAGAGCACGCCGCTCTTCGGATCGCGCCAGATGATCTGACCCCGGCCGAATAGCCCAGCATGCTCGGAGACGACCAGCTCGTGGCCCCGGGCGCGCAGCGCCTCGGCCAGCTCCGCCGGGAACTCCGGCTCAATCAGCACCTGCCGGTCCTTCTCCCAGCGCCAACGCGGCGCATCGAGGGCGGCCTGAGGATTCAGTCCTTCCTCCAGCGTGTGCAGCAGCACCTGCAGATGGCCCTGCGGCTGCATGAAGGCTCCCATGACGCCGAACGGACCGATCGGCTGGCCGTCCTGCGAGAGGAAGCCGGGAATGATCGTATGATACGTCCGTTTGCCCGGCGCCAGGCAATTGGGGTGTCCTTCATCGAGAGTGAACGTGTGCCCCCGGTTATGCAGGCCGACACCGGTTTCCGGCACAACTAGGCCTGAGCCAAACTCCATATAGTTGCTCTGGATGTAAGAGACCATATTGCCTTCCCCATCCGCTGTCGCCAGATAGACCGTCCCGCCCCGAGGGACCGATCGCATCTCGGGCAGCAGCGCCTGCTCGCCGATGCGTGCAGCCTTCTCCGTAGCCCAGGCCTCCGAGAGCAGATGGCTCACTGTCTCCTCCGGCATCTGTGCTGGGTCGGTGATCGCCCACAGGCCATCCTCGAAGGCCAGCTTCATCGCCTCGATCCGCTGGTGACAGGCCGCTGCCGGATCGTCCGGCGGCTCGCCCAGCGCCTTGAGAATATTAAGCGACATCAGCGTTACAATGCCTTGGCCATTGGGCGGCAGCTCCCAGACCTCGCAATCGCGGTAACGGCTGCTGATCGGCGTCACCCACTCCGGCTGGAAGGCCGCCAGATCCGATTTGCGCAGGTAACCGCCATGCTCGCGAGAGAACGCATCGATCCGGTCAGCCAACTCGCCCTCGTAGAAATCCCTTGCCTGACTTCGCGCAATCCGCCGCAGCGTATCCGCATGACCCGGCGAAGCCCAGATTTCCCCAGGCTCCGGCGGCCTGCCGCCCGGCGCAAAGGTCTTGAACCAGGTAGCATACTGCTCGCCCTCGATGGCCTGTTCATATTCATAGAACGCCTTCTTCCAGAACTTGCTTGCGGTCGGCGATACGGCGTAGCCCTCCTCCGCATAACGGATGGCGGGCTCCAGCAGCTCATCGAAGGGCAGCCGCCCGAAGCGCTCGGAGAGCGCCGCCCAGGCAGCAGGCGCACCGGGCACTGTCACCGGCGTCCAGCCGTAGACCGGCATCTCGGTAAGCCCTTGCGCCCGCAGCTTGGCGGCGGAGATGCCCATCGGCGCCGGACCACTGGCGTTGAGGCCATGCAACTGGTCCTTCATCCAGACGAGGGCAAAGGCGTCGCCGCCGATGCCGTTGGAGCATGGCTCCACGACCGTCAGGCAAGCCGCCGTGGCGACGGCAGCGTCGACGGCGTTGCCGCCTTTCTTCAGCATATCCAGCCCGGCCTGCGCCGCCAGATGCTGAGAGGCAGCAACCATCCCGGAGCGGGCATAGAGCGTGGTGCGTTTAGATGCATGGGGGTACCGCGAAGCGTCTGTGTTCATCTCTTTCTCCTCTCTGGCCCGCTGAATCCGCCATCCCACTAGGGCTATAACAGATCTGCGCCGCCTGTGACGTCCAGTGCTTCGCCCGTAATGAAATCCGCGCCCGGTGAAGCGAGGAAGACGACAGCCTTGGCTACGTCCTCCGCCTCCTCCAGACGGCCGAGCGGCGTCATCCGAATGTACTCCTCGCGCACCGCCTCCGGCGTCATACCGCGCAACTCAGCCTCCCAGAGCAGCTCGCGGCTCTGCATCCCCGTGTTCACATAGCCGGGACAGACACAGTTGACTGTAATCCCATCCGGAGCCAGCTCAATCGCCGCACTCTTGGTGAAGCCTACCACCGCCCACTTGGATGCTGCATAGTGCGCCAGCAGCGGGACGCCGCGCTTGCCTGCCATGGAGGCGGTATTGACGATGCGGGAGGTCGGCTGCAGCTTCAGATAGGGGTAAGCCGCTTGCGTACAGAGGAAGATGCCCTTGATATTCACATCAAAATTAAAATCCCACTCCCGCTCCGTCAGGTTCTCGATGCGGTTCATGGTCGATACGCCCGCATTGTTGATCAGAATGTCCAACTGGCTGTACTCGGCATGAATGTCGCTGAATACCGCGCTCACATGATCCTTGTTCGTAACATCCAGCACACGCGACGTATGCGGTTTGTCTACCGGAGCAGCCAGCAGCATGACCGTCTCGCGCGCAGCATCCCCGTTCACGTCGGTTGCAATCACTGTCGCGCCTGCCTCTGCCAGATGAATGGCAATACTGCGGCCGATTCCGCTCCCCGCGCCGGTTACGACGGCCACCTGTCCGCCCAATGTCTTCATCCTCTATGTCCTCCTGTCATGAGCTCATGCTGCTCTTGGCTGTATAATGCATTCACACGGGCAAACTGCGGCTGCAGCTGCGGATATAGCTCCCGGTAGATTTGGTACGCCCGGTCGTAGATGCGGCGCTGCTCCTCCTGCGGCTCGTAGTCCCGATATTCCGTCAGGAAGCTGTCAATTTCGCGCCACTCCTCCATGAGCCCCACCGACTTGCCTGCCAGAAAAGCGACGCCCAGCGCCGACCCTGGGTGTGCCGGATAGGCGCGGATACGGACGCCCAGCACATCAGCTGCAATCTGGCACCAGAATTTGCTCTTGGCACCGCCATTGGTCGCCAGCACGCGCGTCGGCTCGCAGCCCAGCTCGCGGAGGACATCCAGATGATGGCGGAAGCCGTAGATGACCGCCTCCAGGATGGCCCGGAAGATGTGGCCTCTGCCATGCGATAACGTCAGGCCGAACAACACGCCCCGGGCCTCTGGGTCCAGAATCGGGGTCTTCTCGCCGAGAAAATACGGCAGGATGATCAAGCCGTCCGACCCCGCAGGGACCGCAGCCGCTTCCTGATCCAAGGTAGCGAATAGCTCCGGCGACGAATCCTGCAGCATTTCATTCGCATACCATTTCACGAGCGAGCCGCTGGAAGCCATACAGCCATTGAGCAGGTACGCCTCCGGAATGACGTGATAGTCAAAGAACAGCTGGGGGTCCGGACAAATCTCGTCCGTGCAGTAGAGGATATCTCCCGCACCGCCAAACTTGATCAGCAGCTCCCCGGGCTCGGTGATGCCCGCCGCCAGCGTCGAAGCCACATGGTCGGCACTGCCGGCAATAACCGGGATGCCTGCCGGAAGACCGGTAAGCGCCGACGCGTCTGCACTGATACTGCCGATCACCGATTGCGATTCATACACGGGCGGCAGCACGGTCTCCGGCAGACCCAGCATCGCAAGCGAATCGTCCAGCCAGCGCCGGCTGCGTATATCGTACATGCCGCTCTCAACCGCCCAATTAATCTCCAGCGCCGGAACGCCCGTCAGCTTGTAATTGATATAATCATACGAACCCATCACGGTAGCGATGCCACGCCAGACTTCAGGCTCATGCCGCTTCACCCACAGCATCCGCGGCAGCACATGCTGCTGATTCGTATATCCGCCCGTGCGCCGGAACAACGCGTCCTGATCCAGCGCCTCCGTCACCTCTGCAATCTCAGCGACTGCGCGGGCATCATTCTGCTGGATGGTCGGCCGCAGCGGCTCGCCTGCTTCGTCCAGCAGGACAATCGCCGGCACCATGCCGCTCACCCCCACTGCAACGATGCCGCCAGCTGCGTCAGGCACACGTTCATGCATATTGTGAAGACCCGTCAGCGTATTCTGCCACCACTCAGCGGCATCCTCCTCGGCCCAGCCAATCTGCGGCGAACGCAGCTGCTGCGCCACACTCGTCTGATAGACGATGCGATCCCGCGAGAGGAGAATAATTTTGACCCCGGTGGTTCCGATGTCGATCCCCAATGTATACGATGGCAGCTCGCCCACCTCGCCTTCTCTTGTTGATGCCGCGCCATGTCTCTATATTGTCTCTGCTACCGTGCTATCCTGCCCTGACTTGGCCTTCTCGCTCTTGACCGGAGCAAACGCCGGGTCCAGCGGGCAAGCTTCCTTCCACGGCACTCCCTTGGGCGCAATAACGCCTTCGCTGTAGATTTTGTCCATCGGGATGTCCGGGTCCAGCCCCAGCGGCTTCTCGCCTTGCTCCATCCGTTTGAGCGACCTCAGAATCATCCGTCGCAGCGCAATGACCCCAACATCGCTGGTCCCCAGATGCTCGCGGGAACGGTCGACGATCGGTCCCATGCTCTCGGTCACGGCGTGGTCCTGATTGCTGATGCCGACGATGCCGGAGAAATTGCCCGCCTTCATCATCTCCCGGTCTTGCTGGTAGTTGTTGCTCTTGTTATAGAGCTTGCGGTAATTCTCATCCACCCAGAGTCCGCGCCTCTCCTTCTGCGTGTCATGATTGAGCGGACGATCCAGGGTGAAGTGGATATCATAGGACCATGTCGTATGATCGTCGATCGGCACATAGGCGTGGAACAGATGATCCTCCTCCTTGACCCGCGGGGTGTAGGCGAAGCTCGGCATCAGAATCGGCGCCTCCAGGATGAACTGGTCCTCCTCCCCCGACTGCCCGACGAACATATTGCGGAAGCCGTAGGTGGTCGGTTCCACCGTCAACAGCGGGTTACGGGAGGTGACGAGCGGATGCGACGGATTGATGCCCAGCTCGGTGCTGAGCGCCCCCTCCTTCATGTCCTGCTCCTGCAAGGCCAGATGAGCAAAAGCGGCGTGCATATAATCGATCTCGTTCTCCCAAATCTGCAGATAGTTGCACTCCTGGTACACCTTGGCGACCATCCGGTGCGAATCGGGCAGCGAGGTCCAGATCAAGTTGGGAAACGGCGGCTGCTCCTCGGCGGGGCCCATGTACGTCCAGACCAGACCGCCCGCCTCATGGATCGGGTAGCTTTTCTGCTTGATCGTATCCTTGAATTTGCTGTAGTCAGGCTCCGAAGGCATATTCGTGCATGAGCCGTCCGTATCGAATGCCCAACCGTGGTAGATACAGGTCAGGCCACAATCGTCGTTGCGACCCAGCGCCAGCGAGGTACCCCGATGCGGACAAAATTCCCCCACCAGCCCAACCTTGCCCCCGCTGTTGCGAAAAGCAACCAGGCGCTCGCCGAGCAGCTTGACGGGCACCGGCGCCCCGCCGGGCTTAAGCTCCTCCGAGAGCAGCGCCGGCAGCCAGTAGCTGCGGAATAGCGCGCCCAGCGGCGTACCTGCCCCGACCTGGGTGATGCGCTCGTTATCTTTGTGTGACAGCATGTGTTCATCCCTCCATGGTGTTGGACATCTGCGTACGCCCGGGGTCAGTCGGCTTGCGCCGGACCGATCACCGACGTGTCGAGCATCCCGTGGACACCCTTGACGCCGTTGACAACCTGGGTAATATGAAAATCGGCGGCCAGACTGCACAGGCGGTACGCTTCCTTGTACGACAAGCCATATTGCGTCTCCAGCAGCTCAATCATGTGCCGGGTGGCGGCCACCAGCGCCCCTGTCAGACTCTCTTCCAGCCCCATGCTGATCAGGAGATGACCGCGTCTTGCATACGGCCAGCGCTGATCCGTGCCCTTCAGGAGCTCAAAGTGAAACTCCCCCTCCAGGGCGGTCTCAATCGCCGTTACGTCAATCTCGCCATCGCCCTGGGCGCCGTGCCCGTCGCCGGCATAGAAGAACGCTCCCTCCCGCATAACGGGCAGATACAGCGTCGTGCCTGCAATCAGCTGCTTGTTGTCGAGGTTGCCGCCGAAGCGGCCCGGCGTAATGCTCGATACCCGGCCCCAGCTCTCCGGCGGGGCTACGCCCATGATGCCGAAGAACGGGCGGGTCGGCAGCCGCAACCGGCCCAGCCGGGCCGTGCTGCGATCTTCGTTATAAGTAAGAATGGCGGTATCCGGTTCGTCAAACGCATGGTACAGCAGTCCTGACATCGGACCGATATAGTTAAAACCGTACGGCGCATCAATCTGAATCCGGTCCATGCGCACCACGAGGGTGTCCCCTGGCTCGGCGCCCTTCACTGCAACCGGCCCCGTCAGGATATGAACCCCGGCTCCCCGATCCGTCACGTGCTCATGGATGCTGCGCAGCTCCGGCGCAATCCAGGCAGCCGGCACGGGATCATCCGGTGAACCCGCGACCGAGCGGAGCACGAGCGAATCGCCAGGTTCAATCTCCAAGGCCGGCTCCTGCGCCCCGCCGACATAGCCCCAATGCACCGTTTCGGGCGAGGGATCCAAGCGATGTTTTGCCATCTGAGACGTCCCTCCTTGTCTGCTCTGCGGTTAGTCCGCGATTCGGCTGACGAATTCCTGATCCAGTACCTGGCTAATATCAATCTTCTCCGGTATGGCACCCGTTGAGGACAAAATCTCGTTGTAGTTCTCAATCTCATCGACGGCCGAATCGTCCATGAACACCTCCAGCCGGAGCTGGGCCAGCCGCTCGGCCATCTCTTCCTCCGTCAACTGGGTCGCGGCGCCAATGATCTTGCCCGCCTCCTCCGGATTCTCCTTCAGGAACGTCTGCGCCTGCTGCAGTGCGCGGATCAGCTTGCCGTAGGCGGCTGTGTACGCCTCATCCGACAGCGAGTCCTTCGAGACCAGCAGGTACGTTGTATTGGGGATGCCCAGCTCGCCGGAAGTAGTGATTAGCTTGACCTTGTCGCCGAGCGCCTTCACCGCATTGGCCGGGAACGGATCCCACAGCGCAAAGGCGTCGATATCGCCGCGCGCCATCAAGGCTACCATCTCCGCTGGTCCGGTCTGCGTCACACTGTAGTCATCCCGCGTCAGGCCGGCATCGGCCAGGTACATATTTTCGAGTACATACTGACTGACCGAGCCCGGTACGATCCCGATGCTCCGCCCCTTCAGATCCTCAGGCCCCTCGACGTCGCTGCTGACGACGATGCTGACCGCTTCGGGCTGCTGGCTTACTGCAGTCAGTCCGATGATGCCGCTATCGACGCCACGGATCGGGAACGTGTCCGCTGCCCCGAAGGCCACCTGGATCTGTCCAGCCTGCAGAGAGTCGACCGCCTCCGCGCCATTGGCGAACGAGACAATCTCATAATCCAGTCCCTGATCGGAGATAAAGCCCTGGTCATCCGCAATGAACAGCAGACCCGAGGAAGGGCCGGATTCCCGGGAGATTCGCAGCGACGGCAGCTCCACAGCAGGCTCTGTCCCGCCATTGTTCACTGTATTCGTGCCTTCAGACGATCCTTGCGTCGATCCTGAGCTGCCCGTGCTCGCGCTGTTGCCGCAAGCCGCCGCGACCAGACTCACTGCCATCACCATAACTGCAACGTACAGTTTGATTTTCATCCTGCTCATCTCTCCACTCTTTTTGTATGAGAAGCACCTATCACAGCTGATCGAGGAAATAGCGTCGGCCGATTCGCTTAATGGCCTGCCTGAACGTATAGTCAATCGCGATCCCGAGCAGTCCGACGAGAATCGTACCGACGAAGATTTGATCCATCCGCATATACACACTGCCATACTTGATGATGTAGCCGACCCCCGACGTGGCGTCCATCATCTCGGCCGTCACGATCGTCAGGAAGCTGTAGCTCATGCCGATCCGCGCCCCCGCCAGGATGCTTGGTACTGTGGAGGGGACAATAATCGTCCGGAACAATCGGAAGCCGCTGGCCCCCATCGCGCGGGCGGCCTGGATTTTCACCTCATCGATGCTCGCCACCCCGGTCATGATGTACAGGAATGATCCGAAGAAGGAAGCGTACGTCAGCAGGATCAGCTTGGACATCTCGCCCGTGCCGAACCAGAGAATGATCAGGCTGAGCCAGGCGACCGGCTCGACGAACCGGAGCGGGAACAACAGCGGCTGAATGCCTCGGCGCAGCCATCCGATCATACCGAGCGCCCAGCCGATGCAGGTGGCGAGCAGCAGACCAAGCAGCCATCCTGCGCAGAGCCGCAGCAGACTGACGCCCAGACTTTCAAATATTAGACCGTTCTGCAGCATTTGTACGAAGGCGTCCCACACCTGCACAGGCGGCGGCAGGAACAGGGACGGCACCACCTCCATCGCGGACATGGACGCCCAGAGAGCCAGCGCCGCCGCGAAGGGCAGCAGGATCAGCAAGGCTTGCATGCTTTTGGATTGCAGCTTCATCTCCATCACCCCCGCAACATAAATCGATAGCCAAAGATTCGAAACGCCCATCGCACCACCGTGTCCGCAAGCACGCCCATCAGCCCGAGGGTCAGCACGCCGAGCAAGGCCACATCCGTCTGATGCAGCACCCGGGCGCTCCAGATCATCTGACCGACACCTTCCTGGGCCGCCAGCGTCTCAATGCCGACAATACTCATGAAGGCAAAAGCGAGCGAGCCACGCATGCCCTTGAGCGCTTCCGGGATAACCGATGGGATGAGTACGCCCCAGAAGATCCGCAGCGGCCCCGCTCCCATGGAGCGGGCGGCCTGCAGCCGGGCAGGCGCTACGCGCTGCACCGCCTCGGCGATATTGATGGCGACGACAAGCGCCACCCCATAACCGATAATGAGAATTTTGATCGTCTCGCCTACGCCCAGCCAGATAACCAGAATCGGCACAAGCGCCACCGCCGGGATCACCCGGAAGAACTGCATCGGTGAATAGATGATCGTGCCAAACCACCGGTAACGCCCCATCACAATGCCTAGCACAAGCCCGAAGAGACTGCCCAGCCCCCAGCCCAACATGACGCGCTGGTAGCTGGCTCCGACGGTTACGAGATACTCGCGCGTTTGAATCTGTTCAAAGAATAACAGCAGGACCCGGATCGGACCCGGCAGAAAAGAAGGTCCGGACAGCCAGGCGGCAATCTGCCACAGGAGGAGGAAGCACAAGGTGCCAAGCAGACCGATCAGCCATCGCCAGCTTAAGGGCCGCCGCGAGGTCATAGGACATGCACACTGGCCTTGAAGGGATTGTCGATCTCATCCAACAGGCGGTTGTACAGATTGGCGAAGGGCTCTGTCATCCGCTCTCTTGGATAAGGGAGATCCACGGGAATATCAGCCTTGATATTGGGCTCGGGCGCCCGGGCCATGACGATGACACGATCCGCCAGCAGGAGCGCTTCCTGAATGTCATGCGTGATGAAAAGCACGGTTTTGCCGGCCTTGCGGCAAAGTGCAGAGAGCTCCTGCTGCAAATACGTGCGCGTCTGCGCATCTAACGCTGCGAATGGCTCATCCATGAGCAGAATGTCAGGATCGCCTGCCAGAACCCGGGCAATCTGCACCCGCTGCTTCATGCCGCCGGATAGCTCGCCGGGAAATTTGGCGCCGTGCTGCTCCAGGCCGACCTGCTTCATCCAATAGTGAATGCGCTCCTTCATCTCGGCCTTGGGCAGCCGCTTCATCTTCAAGCCATAGGCGATATTCTCTTCCACCGTCAGCCACGGGAACAAGGCCGTATCGCTCTGGAACACAACTCCCCGCTCCGGGCCAGGTCCCTTGATCGCCTTGCCATTCATCCGGATCTCACCCTCGCTCGGCTCCTCGAAGCCCGCGACCATGTTCATCAGCGTTGTTTTGCCGCAGCCGCTTGGACCGAGCACGCAGAGAAAGCCGCCCCGCTCCAGCTTCAGATTCACTTCCCGAACGACCTTCACTTTCTCCTTGGTATGCCGTTGATATTCCTTGCCGATATTGACGAATTCCAGTGCGGTCTCCCGCGCCTCCGGGATGGAAGGCAGGTGTTTGGCAGCCATCGCAGACATGGTATCTCTCTCCTTTTGAGTCAGATTAACAATGAAGTACCACATACCCATCCTCTACCGTCACCTCGTAATGCTTCACCCGGCTCTGCCGGTCCGCGACCAGCGCATCGCCACTGGTGACATCGAACTCCCACCTATGCCAGGGGCAGCGAAGAATCTCGCCTTTGCGCCCATAGTCATATTCCCCCACGCAAGAAGGAAGATTGGTCCCCGTTAGCTCCCCGTCGGACAACCGGGCCCCCTGATGCGGGCAGACATCCCGCAGAGCCTGGTAACTGCCGTCCGGGGTCCGCACCAGCACAAAAGCTCGTTTGCCGACTTCCACACAACGCTTGCTCCCTGGGTTCATCTCCTCTTCCCTGCACACGATATGCTTCTTCACCTGCGGCTTCCTCCTTTTCAAACACGCTAAGCCCAATCCTCCGACATACTATTCTGAATATTCAGAATAAAATAAATGCACAATGCTTGGCCCGCTATTCACTGACCACCTTAAGTCAATCCGTAGAACTTGGCGGCATTTTCGTAGAAAATCTTGCGTTTCAGCTCCTTGCTGAAGCTAGTCGGCAGGGAACGCAGCGGCGAGTCAAAGTCCCAATGCGGATAATCCGTCGAGAACATCAACAGCTCGTCGCTGTCCATCAGCTCCACCATCTTGAGCATGTGCATCGGATCAGGGTCTTCGATGGGCTGCGTCGCAAAGCGGAAATGCTCCTTCACATATTCGCTCGGCAGCCGCTTGACCCACGGAACCTCGAGCCGCAGCGATTTGTAGTTTTGATCCATCCGCCACATCAGCGACGGTACCCAGGAGAAGCCGCCCTCCAGCATCGCAATCCTTGTCCCCGGATACTTGTCGAACACGCCGTTCACGATCAGATTAACGACGGAGGCCATGAACGCTTGCGACAAAATCGTATGCCACTCGATATAGTAGCGCGGCTGCCCGAATGGACTGCGAACCGAGTTGCCCTGATGCATAGCGACGACCAATCCTTTGCGCTCGGCGGCTTCGTAGATACCGTGGTAGAAAGGATCGCCGTAAGCCGCCGTGCCGATCGGCAGCAGCACCTGCACCATGCGCGGATGATCGGCCATCCGTTCAATCTCCCGTACAGCCAGCTCTGGAATCTGGGGCGCAACGTGAATGGAGCCGAGGAAACGCTCATCCTTATCCAGCCAATGCTCGACCATCCAATCGTTATAGGCTGAGGCCAGCGCTGCCGCCAGCTCGAACTGGGCCTCCATCGTCGCCGGATAGAACAATCCTGTCAGCATCGCCTTGTGAATATCGTACTTGTCCATGAGCTGCTCCTGCAGCACGCCCAGATCCGAGCCCGGCACATTGCCGTTCGGAAGCAGCGAATCGAGCTTGGAGCCGCCGATTGGGTGAATATACTTCAGCTCTCCCCACCCCGTCCAATGCTCCATGTAGCTCAGGAACGGCTCCTTCATGTAAGGGAGCAATTCCTGGATCGATGCGAACCGTTCATGCACGTCCGTGTCGATAATCGGGACGGTCTCGGTTCGGTTGGTCTCACGCTGCTCCGGACTCGCTTGGCTTGTCGTCATCCGTACTTCAGCCTCCCACCAATTTTATGTTATATATTCTAACACATTTGCTAGGCAAACTAGCTTTAGTAGTTCCGATTATAGAACGATTTTGAATATGTGTCAACTATAATCACATAATGATCTTTATTCAATCAAGTTTTGATCAAATATAATCGGGCACAATGCCGACACAACGACGGTAACGTCATATTATCTAACTCAAACATAACAAAAAAGCCTGCCTGGCTGCACCGTGCAGCTAAGCAAGCTAGACTCAACTAATCCTTCTACACAATCGTTAAACGGCCGTGGAAGCCCAACTCTTCGCCGGAAGTCGGAATCGCCGTTGTCACTAACTCGTCGATCTCATTGTAGTCGCACACCTTCACCAGCGAGGCGCCGCCATATTTGGAGCCATCCGCCAGTGCAATCACCTTCTTTGATCGTTCGATCATATGACGCTTAATCTCAACCTCTTCCAAGTTAAAATCCGTCGGACCTTGCTCGGCATTAAAGCCTGCCAGCCCCATGAAGAAGCGGTCAAAGTTGAACTGGCGTATCGTTTCCTTGGCTAGCGTCCCCACCATCGACTGCTCCGATTTGCGGAAGCGGCCGCCGATGATGTAGACGTTATGCTGGCTACGGGAGAGAATAAAGGCAATTTGAAGAGAGTAGGTAAACACGGTCAGATTGGACATTTTCAGCAGCTCTTTGGCCAGCTCCGCATTCGTCGTCCCAGCGTCGAGCGCAATCACCTCGCCTTCCGCAATCTGACTGGCCGCATACTGAGCGATCCGTTTCTTATCATCCTGGTTGTGTCGGGAACGCTGATTGAACAGCGGTTCAAAGCCCAGTCCAGGCAGTGACGCCCCGCCCCGCTGCCGCAGAATTACCCCATCCTGTTCCATCGCAGCCAGGTCGCGCCTCACGGTCGGCTCCGACACCTGCAGCAGCACGGCCAGCTCTTCCACCGTCAGCGGCGACTTCTCTTGCAGAAAAGCAAGGATTCGTTCTTCGCGCATGTTGGTCATAGCACCGTTTCCTTTTTTTCTTTTCACTATACCATACGTCGTGATCATTTGTGTGCGAAATAATCAATTTCGATCAACATTAGTCTTTCAACTCGTATTGCTGACGTAACGCTAGGGCTTCCTCCACCGTTCTGGCTTCGGCCACAACTTCGTACCGCTCGCCGTCTTGGGTTACCCACATGATGATTTTTGAGAACTTATTATCGAACTGGATGATGCCGGATACATATAATTGATTTTGAAGAAAGTCCTTGCTATTACTGAAGTAAAAAAGGACACTAGTATTCATGCCTTTCTCCTTATGATAAATCATCAACGGACTAAGCTCGTACGCTATGGTATTTGGCAATTCTTCGATCATAATTCTTCCCCGGAACTCCCCCACTTTGTTCCAGGGCTTGTGAAGTTCCCCTCTAATCTTAATCGCAGTCTCTACTGCTGAAGCTTCGTCCCCTATTTTGTATATGATAGCTTGACGTGTTACATCGATTTCCTTAGTCGTGAGGATGGGCGCCAAATAGATGGCGGCCAAGATGACAAGAGAGACCGTTACAAACTCTGCTGCTTGCTTCAAACGTTCCATGACATTGCTCCCACGTCCTGAATTGGGTCGGCTTAACTGCTAACGCTCGTCACACGGACTTAGCGGGCAAAATGCTCCCTCTGCCATTCTAACGCTTGAGAGCTAACAGAGCTCCTCACAAGCGTTAGTACCGTCCCAATATTTTCTGTATTTATTCACTACTACTTCTCATAATAGCCAACATAGTCTGGTGTATAGCCGCCGCCTGCTCCAACGTATCGACACCAGATGCAGCGAAATACGATTCTTCATTTGCGATCAGCTGCATATTTACTTGCGAGAATGAATCATCAAACCAGACAAGTACTGGGCTGATGGGGTCTTCACGAAATTCAGCTTTGCGCTCATAGGTCGCTATGCCAAAGTGCATTTCATCAGAGCTCCATGAAACATAAAGGTCCATCATGTTATTCTCTTCCGTGTAAGGCCAATCAGCTACCGTAATCTGTCCCTCAAACCTTTTCTTTCGAAACCACTGTTGATAATACTTTCCATGAACCGAAATGGATGTGATTACAGCCGATGCTTTATCATCCAACGGATACGCGATTGCCGAATGCGTGACCTCGATATCAGTGGGCGAGTAGGACTGAATAAAAATCATAACCATTACAACTACTACGCAATACACCAGCATGATATGCAATCGGCGTTTTCTCACAGACTCCCCCCTCTACACAAATAACGACGCCCACTACAAGGTAGGCGCCGCTCTGAATCTTGATGTGTGTCTATCCGCTGACTGTAGCACCTCGCCGCTCGGAATCCCGGTCGGCCTTGACCTGCTTGCTGCGCAGCTGGCCGCATGCGGCATCGATGTCGGCGCCATGCTCCAGGCGGACGCTGACGCTGACCCGCTGCTTCTTCAGGACATCGAAGAACTGCCGCACTGATGCCTGCTCCGGGCGCTGGTACTGCCCGTGCTCGTCGACCGGATTGTACGGAATGAGATTGACGTTGACGAGTGGCCGCCGATCGCCGATCAGCTCGGCGAGCTCCAGCGCCTGCGCTTCGCCATCGTTGATCCCCTTGAGCAGGATGTACTCCAGCGTCAGGCGCCGGTTGGTCCGCTCCAGGTAGTAGTCGATGGCGTCCATCAGCTTCTCAATCGGGATGGCTCGGTTAATCTTCATGATGCGCGTCCGCAGCTCATTGTTCGGCGCATGCAGCGAGATCGCCAGATTCACCTGAAGGTCGCTGTCAGCGAACTCTCGAATCTTATCCGCTAATCCACTGGTGGAGACAGTGATGTGCCGGGCACCGATGGCCAGACCTTTGTGATCCTTGATCGTGCGCAGGAAATCGCTCATATGCTCGTAGTTGTCGAACGGCTCGCCAATCCCCATGACGACGAGGTGAGTGACCCGTTCGTCCTTGCCTGCTGCATCCAGATAGAGCTGCACCTTGACGACCTGCTCCGTAATCTCGCCTGCCGTCAGGTCCCGGCTCTTGGGCAGCAGCCCGCTCGCGCAAAAGCTGCAGCCAATATTGCAGCCGACCTGCGTTGTCACGCATACCGACAGGCCGAACTTATGCCGCATCAGCACCGTCTCGATCAGATTGCCGTCCGACAAACGGAACAGGAACTTGACCGTGCCGTCCGCCGACTCCTGACGCGTATGTTCGTCCAGCGTCGAGATGACGAAGTGCTCGGCGAGCAGCGCCACGCAGTCCTTATGGACATCCGTCATGTCCTCGAATGCCGTATGCCGCTCTCTATACAATGCCTCCCATACCCGGGAGGCCCGATATGGCTTATGTCCGCGCTCGCCCAGCCATGCGCTCAGCCGGTCTTGCGTCAGTCCATAGATGGATGGTTTGTTCATCATAAATCCTAGTCCTCTCTTCGGAACGGGGTGGTAGCTCCAGCGACCATAGCGCTGCCGCATCCCCGATGCATTCACGCCTATTGTCCCAAATTTCTGCTGCGAGCACAAGAGGAGGCCGCTACCAGGCCGAACGAATGATCAGCCAACGCCATCAGAGCGCTCAGGCTCGTAATCCACCTGCCGCATATCGCCGGAGGCTGCCGACGCCCCCAGCCCGTCCGCGAGCGCTTGCTCCCGGTCCTTGATATACTGTTGCTTGAGCTGGCTCACCTGCTGCAGACCGGCGTGGATCATCGCAAAAGCAAAAATCCAGGAGATAGCCGTAAGCAGCAGATAGCTGAGCGGGAACAGGGTAGCGCTAAAGCTGGAGTTCCAAGCCGCATGCAGCCCCACAACAATAATGAAGATCCGCAGAAAACGCGGGTCCTGCAGCATCGACCAGCTCCACGGCTTGCGGCCTTTGACCATACAGATCGCCGCGCCTGAAAGCGCCGCCCAGACGATATGGCCGCCCGGCGCCAGCAAGCCGCGCCAGAAGATCGTCGTGAACATCTCATTGAAGCTGCCCGCGCCCATCCGCAGCGCATAACCCGCCGACTCGAAGGCCGCGAAGCCGGTGCCGACCGCCGCGCCGACGAGCAGACCGTTCAGAATATAATGCTCCTGCGGGCGCTTGCGCAGACACCAGAGGACCGCCAGCACCTTGGCCGTCTCCTCGATGACGCCAACGATGATCGCATGGATGCCCAGCCTGCCGACCGTCTCGAAGAACAGCAGCGCAATAACAAGCGACAGCATCCCTCCGATGAAGACGTAGTACATGACCCGGTACAACGGGATATTTTGCGGCGCGTTGATCTCCCAGAAGAAGATCAGGAGCGAGATCGGCACGACGAAGGAGCCGACCATGATGAGCCCCGGCAGGAGATTCGCATTCTCAAAAAACATAAACCCGAGATAAAAACCGAGGAAGCCAATCATGGCGACGATAAATATCCGCATAAACAGCCATGGCTTGGGCCAGGTTTCGATCAACTGATCCATCGTCGGCGTCGTCGTCGAGGTGCCAACGATGAACAGACGCTCGGCATCGGTCTCCGAATGACGCTTGAACGTATCCGAGAAAATATCCTTCAGCTTGATCTCCACTCGCTCCTCGAACCCCGCCACCCGATGCAGCCGATCGGCGAAATCCTGCAGCATGCCGCCGCTCGAGGGCGAGCGCGACGAGTCGCCGCCTGCGCCATTCTCCGACCTGGGCCGCGAATCGACGGTCTCCGAGGCAGCCGCCGCTTCCGCCGGCATCAGCTTGCTGCCGCAGCCCCCGCAGAACCGGGCATCCCGTTCGACCTCATACCCGCATGACGGACAATACATGACACCACCCCTTTAGAGAAAAATACAACGGGCGATACTTGAAAACCTTTGCTCATCATACCACAATCTGCCTTCTCCTGGGCGGATAAGCCTTGCGCTACCCAAGAAAAGAGAGACCCCGCAACATCCAATGAACAGAAAGAGACCCGCAAGCCAGAAGCTGCGGGTCTAACAAGTATATATCATAAAGGGGGGTCGATATTTAGTATAGACCCCGTATCTTAAAGGAAGCTGAAAATTCAGTTGCAGCTTCATTACATTTCGTTGCAGCTTAATATTTGGCAGACTGGGCCCCGTCAATCGGGATGATAGCCCCCGTCAAAAACGGCGCTTCGCCGGAGAGCAGGTAAGCGACCAGGCTCGCCACCTCCTCCGGCTTGCCGAGCCGCTTGGCGGGATTGTCCTTGACGAATTCCTTGGCGGCCGATTGCCAATCTTGGGGATTGATCTGCTTGAACGAGCCGATGACCATCTCGGTCAGGATCGCACCCGGGGCGATTGCATTAACGATGACGCCATGCTCGGCGTATTCGATCGCGGCGTCCTTGGTCATCCCGGCCACCGCATGCTTGCTCGCGCCATAAGCGATCTGGTTCATCACAGCTCGGATGCCGCCGACCGACGACGTATTGACGATCGAGCCGCTGCCCTGCTGCTTCATCACCGGCAGCACATGCTTCAGACCATAGAAGACGCCTTTGAGATTGATGTCGATCACCTTGTCGAACACCTGGCTGTCATAATCCTCGGTGAGCGCCTGCTTGCCCTCGATGCCCGCATTGTTAAAAAAACCGTCGATCCGGCCGAATCGCTCCATCGTCTCGCTGACGTACCGCTGCACCGCATTTTCGTCCGAGACATCGGCGGTCAGCAAGAGCATTTCTCCTGCTCCCCCTGCTTCTGCAAGCTGCTGCTTGGTCGCCTCCAGTCCCTCCATCTTGATATCGACAAGCGACAGGTGCGCGCCCTCGCCTGTCAGGCGCAGCGCCGCCGCCTGACCCAGCCCGGAGCCCGCTCCGGTGATGACGATAATCTTGTCCTTGAATCTGCCAGCCATCCTCTAGTCTCCTCCTCTAGCGATCTTCCTTGTATTCCCTGGCTAGTATGGACTACGCGCCGAGCATTTATGAGAGACTGGTCAGCCAGGCAAGCTTAATCATCAGGCTGCCCTCAAAGCGGAGCCTACGGTCACGGGATCGTTACTCCGATGCGTTGGACGGCTATGGCCCCGGTGGGGCTGTCTGACGTGATGCAGCATCGCCGATACTAGGCGGACATCTAACGTCATACCTCCTCGAAGCTGCGATTTGTCCTGCTCGCAGACAACCGAGTATAATAAGCTACATCTCACACCATACACAAGGAGCTGATCCAGATGTACTATCGCAGATTGGGCGGGAGCGGGCTGAAGCTCTCGGCGCTTGGCCTGGGGACCAACGCCTTCGGCAAGCGCGCCGACGCCAAGACGTCCCGACGCGTCATCGATACGGCGCTGGAGCACGGCGTCACCTTCCTCGACACCGCCAACATCTATGCCCGCACCGCCTCCGAGTCGATCCTCGGCGAGGCGCTGCGAGGCCGCCGCGACCATGTCGTGCTCGCTACCAAGGCCGGCCTGCCGACAGGAGACGGACCGTACGACCGCGGCTCCTCGCGCCATCATCTGATGCGCGAGCTCGAGGGCAGTCTGCAACGGCTGCAGACCGACTACATCGATCTGTACCAGATCCATACCTTCGATCCCGAGACGCCGCTGGAGGAGACGCTGCGAGCGCTCGAGGACATGGTCCGCTCCGGCAAGGTCCGCTACATCGGCGCGTCCAACTATGCCGCCTGGGAGCTGATGAAGGCGCTCGGCATCAGCGAGCGGCTCGGCCTGCCCCGCTATGTATCGGTGCAGACGAGCTATTCGCTCGCCGACCGGACGCCGGAGCAGGAGCTGGTGCCGCTCTGCCTGGATCAGGGCGTCGGCATCATCCCTTACTTCCCGTTGGCCGGCGGCATCCTCAGCGGCAAGTACCTCTCTTCCGAGTCGATCCCGTCCGGCTCGCGGGCTGACACGGACCCCGGCTTCGGCCGTTTCCTGTCAGACGGCGCGCTGCAGCTCGGCCGCGAGGTTGCCGAGCTGGCTACCGAACGGGGCTGCTCGCCGAGCGCGCTGGCGCTGGCCTGGCTGATGCACCAGCCAGTCGTCGGCTCGGTGATCGTCGGCGCGACCCGTCCCGAGCAGCTGCTGGACAATCTCGCCAGTATCGAGCTGGAGCTCGACGATGAGCTGATCCTCGCGCTCGACGAGCTGAGCGAGCAGACACGCTACGGCCAACCGTTCGCGGTGTATCGGCTGTAGCCGGCCAATAGCAGACAGGCGATGCCAGTGCGCAAGTCCCGACATCGCCTGCTTGACGTAACAGTCCCGCCAAGGTGAACGACTACGACGTCCTTTGGCAGCGTAATACGTATCATTCCGAAGAAAAAAGCATGCGGATCGCCACCTGCCGCCCACTTGGGGGCGAATGGTTTGATCCGCATGCCTGTTGAGGTCTACCCAATAACTCGAAAACCTTCTTAATCCTCTGCTCTTCTGCTCTTATGGGGCTACCTATCAAGGACCTGAGCCGTGTTCCCGCCTTGCAAGTCAGCAAGTCAACCGGCCAGCAGCACGACGATAAGCGCCACGATGGCGGGCAAGCCTTGCTTGATCAGTATCCCTTTGTTCGAGGTAACCGCCCCATAGGCCGCCGCGACGATGACGCAGCCGAGGAAGAAGACCTGCAATTGGAAAGCATATGCCTCCGGGGCGATCAGCGCCCCCCAGATCAGACCCGCCGCCAGGAAGCCATTGTACAACCCCTGATTGGCAAACAGCGTCTTCACCCGTCGATCGGACAGAAATTCCGGCGGCAGATTAAACGTCCGCTGAGCGGTCCGACTGCCTGAGGCGAACATCTCCAGTCCCATAATATACAGATGCTCCAGTGCGACGAGCAATGTCAATCCAAGCGCCAATACTTCCATCATCCCTGCTCCTTCTGGCGGGCCAGATCGGTCTGCCACAACCTCCCTGCGTCGCGCCTCTTCTCTATTGTCCCAGTATACCCTATAATCGAAGCTATTGGCACGGGCCTGACCCGCGCACTTGGTATGATGAAAGGATGGACCACATGCAAATCATACGTGTCACAACGCCTGCCCAACTCGAGGAGGCCTACCGGATCCGAATCGCGGTATTCGTAGAGGAGCAAGGCGTACCGCAGGAGGAGGAGCTGGATGCCTACGAAGACGAAGCCGAGCACCTGCTCGTTTACGCGGACGGCCAGCCGGTAGGCGCCGCCAGACTGCGGCAGGTCTCCGGGGTCGCCAAGCTGGAGCGCATCTGCCTGCTGCCAGCCTACCGCCAGTCCGGCTTCGGTCGTCAGATCATCGCCGAGCTCGAACAGATGGCGCTGGACAACGGATGGACCGAGGCCAAGCTGCACGCGCAGGAGCAGGCGCAGGGCTTTTACGCCAAGCTGGGCTACCATCCCGCCTCTGAGGTATTCATGGAGGAGGGTATCCCCCATCTGGTGATGAAGAAGACGCTACGGCCCCCATCTGCCGAATAACTGAGGCTCGACTTGTTCGAAACGCCGAGAACGGCAGTCGGCGCTGCTGCGGTCCTGTGACCATATCTTCGGCGAGCTGATGCGCGACTACGCCAACATGCTGGAGACGCAACGCGCGGCGGCAGCTCTTACGGCTTAAGCCGGGCGGGACGTATCAGCCTCTGACCAGTCGGACAGCCGTCTCCATCGCTTGAGCGACGCGGTCGCACCACTGATCGAAGTCAGGGTCCTCCTGCTGCAGCTCCGGGTGAGCCAGGATGTGGGCCACGGTCTCGCGCATCCCCTGATCGAGCCGCGTCGTCGCTACGAAGTCCGGCACCAGCCGCTTCAGCTTGGCGTTGTCGAAGACGACGGTGTTCGCCTTATCCCCGAGCAGCCCGCCCCGGAAGTCGTAATCGCTGCATGCATCGAGGAAGCTCGAGGACACGTGGATCGCTTCCAGCTCGACCCCGAGCGCATCCGCGATGATGCTGTAGATCTGATTCCAGGTGACGGACTCGTCCGAGGTGATGTTGACCGCTTCGCCGATCGCGTGGATGTTGCCCATCAATCCGATGAAGCCCTTGGCGAAGTCGCGGCTATGCGTCATCGTCCACAGCGAGGTGCCGTCGCCGTGGATGATGACCGGCTTGCCTGCCAGCATCCGCTTCGCTACGGACCAGGAGCCGCGAGCGCCATGGACGCCCAGCGGGATCGAGCGCTCGTCATAGGTATGGCTTGGCCGCACGATCGTTACCGGGAAGCCCTGCTCGCGGTATTGGCGCATCAGATAGTCCTCGCATGCGATCTTGTTGCGCGAGTATTCCCAGTACGGATTGGACAATGGCGTACCCTCGGTGATTCGGTAGTCGCTGAGCGGCGTCTGGTAGGCGGACGCGGAGCTGATGAAGATAAACTGCTTGGTCTTATCTGCGAACAGCCGATAGTCCCGTTCCAGGTGCTCGGGCACAAAAGCGATAAAGTCCGCCACTACATCAAACTTCAGATCGGCGACCAGCTCGGCCACGCGCGCCTCGTCCTTAATATCGGCCTCCAGCACCCGCACCCCGTCCGGCAGTCCCTCCTTGCGATTGCCGCGATTCAACACATACAGCTCGCAGCCCTGCTCGGCCAGTTGACGTGTAATGGCGTTGCTGATCGTGCCTGTCCCTCCGATAAATAGCGCTTTCATCTTTAGCCACCTCCATAGGATTACAATGCCGATTGATTGCTCTGACTTCTGAACTTCACTCCTTCATTCTACACCACTCCTACTGTTGGGGGAAATAAGAGCATGGAGAGAATATGGTCGCGTGAGGCTCGCCGTCTTATAGCCCAAAACTATAAATAATATTAGATCCATATATTTCACATATAAGTCCTGCGTAGCTATACTGAGTTCAAAGGAGGGGAAGCAGATGACTCACTCGACTTCCAATAACCAATGGCAGGCGGACACGTATGATGATAAGCTGGACTTTGTCTCCAAGATGGGGGGCGGCATACTCTCGTTGCTGCAGCCGCAGCCCGGCGAGCGCGTGCTGGATATCGGCTGCGGGACGGCCGACCTGACGGCCGAGATCGCGGCGGCTGGCGCAGAGGCGGTCGGCATCGATCTGTCGCCCGAGATGATCGCGCGCGGTCGCGACAAACACCCTCATCTGAGTCTGAGCGTCGAGAATGCATACACGTATCAGCCGGACGGACACTTCGACGCCGTGTTCTCCAATGCGGCGCTGCACTGGATGAAAGACGCCCATGCAGTCGCAGCGACCGTAGCGCGCGCATTGCGGATCGGCGGGCGATTCGTCGCCGAGTTCGGCGGCTACCGCAATGTCGCTGCTCTCGTCGAAGCGACTGAGGCTGCGCTGGCCACACATGGCTATGATCCACAAGGACGGAATCCGTGGTACTTCCCGACCGTCGGCCAATATGCAGCCGTGCTCGAGGAGCAAGGCTTCCTGGTCACGCTGGCCCAGCACTTCGACCGACCGACGCCGTTGCATGGCGAGAGCGGCGTCCGCGACTGGCTGGACATGATGGCCGACGACTTCTTCCACGACGTCAACGCGGAGGACAAAGCAGCGATCTACCAGATGGTTGAGCAACGGCTGCGCCCGGAGCATTATCGCCAAGGCCAATGGATTGCAGACTACCGACGGCTGCGTGTCTGCGCGATCAAGCAAGCCGACTGAGGCTTGATATGAACGACATCGACTTGAAGGAATGGATATTTCTTCTTGCACCATCAGCATGGATATCTTATACTAAAACCAATATTAGCCTTTGGACGGGAAGCACCCCTCTACAGCGTAATTGCTGTTTTGGGGTGCTTTTTTTGTGGCCTCTACCCTTCATACGTCATCAAGGCACGACTTAGTATTACTAAGCATTATCAAATGCCACCCATTAAACTGACTATATCTAGCATTCATAGCATTCAGTTAGGAGGTATACGCACCGATATTATTTATGAATAGGACGTTTGACCTAATGAACTAAAAACCACACCCCTTGGAGGAATAGATAATGATGAAAAAAATGATCGCTACCGCACTGGTTACAACCACACTCCTTACTGGCGTACTCGCTCCATCAGCTGGAGCAGCGCAGGCAAAAATCGTCCGTTCGGACATGCCGATCGAAGTGTTATACGACGCTCGGAAAATTATCTTTGATGTAAAGCCAAAAATGGTCAGCGGCAGTGTCCTGGTGCCGATCCGGTTCGTGTCCGATAAGCTGGGCGGTCAACTGACCGTGAGCGGCAAGGACATTACGATCGTCAAGGGCAACCGAACCTTGAAGCTGACGATGAATTCGAAGGCGGCGTCCTTCAACGGAACAGCGGTGACACTGGCACAGCCGGCCATGGTCGAGAACGGCCGTACCCTGGTGCCGCTGCGTGCGGTGAGTGAGGGCTTGGGGACCGCGGTGGAGTGGGATGGCGTGAACAAGTTTGTGTGGATTGGATCGAAGGAAGTGCCGTTGTTGGTCGATATTGTGAAGCCGGTGGATATTAAGCCTTATGAGCATTACTACAAAAATAGAGAGTATTTGATGACGTTCTTAGGAAAAAAATATACCCAAGCATACGTTATTGAAGATAAAGATTTGCCATTTAAAGTTCGAGATGTGGACTATTTAAGAATGGACATGGCTTACGACCAAACTAATGCTGAATACTTAAGATTTTCAACAACACTCACCGGTTCAGCCGGAATGTTAACTTATTTACTAGCAAAAGATGAGGAGGCTCGTTCCAGACCTGAAAATGCATTTCTTATGGAATCTTTTGATAATTGGATCAGAGTCAGATATACAACCTTCAAGGATGAGAGATATGACAGAAACCGAAATCATCCTTCGCCAAGTGGGTTCAATCTCAAAAAGGTAGACTATATTGGGCTGGGGGAAGATCTTGAGGGTGCAATATTAATTAAGAACAAATGGAGGAAATAATACGTGAGATGGCTCTATAAATCAAAAATCCAGATACTTCTCATCGCCTTCTTAATTGTTGGAATGTCCGCTTCGTTCTTCCTGTATGCCCATGCTTCTACGCCAGGAAATGCGAGTGTTCAGCCTGTGAAGGAAATGGGAAAACCTTTCTCAACCAAAAGGTATGCAGTAGGCTTTGCATATATTGATATCTGGAGCAATTCATCTGGACAATGGCAGACATATCAGCCTGGACAACCGAATGTACCTATTAATAATTCGTATACCTTCTCGTTTCCAGGTCGCACTGTAAAAAGCGTGAAAGTTAGGAACTTCATTTCAAACGATTCCACTGATATGTACTACTTTGTAGAGTCCAGGGCAGAAAGGGTATCTTACTTTACGTACGAAAAGTGGGTTGGAAAAAATCCATCGAATCCTTCTTTTACAAAGTCAGGGGAAGGTACATCTAACGTTACACTTGATGTAAAAATGACAGGCACCCTAACTGCTACAGAACCATATGATCTTATAAGGCTAGGAGGCTCCTGCGCCTACTGCAGTCCCAATGTACAAGGCTTGCGCTATTATTTCCCGATTGTCTTCGAATTTGAACTGAATGGGCAATATGAAATTCGTCATTTTACTACTTCGGGACAATCGCTGAATAGCGTCTTCACGAACAAAAGTGGTGACATGATCGCGGGCCAGTCCTACCCGTCTGCGCCACGAAGCAACGCCAATTATAAATATGTCGGCTATAAGAAGACGGATACTGGCGATGAAAAGAAGCTTCAAGACCAACAAATCTCGTCCGGCGTCCCAAGCTTCACCTATAACGGCAGCTTCGAGAAATACATCGTCAACTACTATTACGAGCCGACATCCGGTAATACTGGCCACAAGGCCACCATCAAGTACATGACGCGGGACGGCAAGAGTATCCCCGAGATGCCCAATCCGGCACCCGAGACGATGGTGAAGGGAAACAGCTACGCGTACAAGCGCCAAGTTCATCCGGACTACACCTTCGTAGGTCATGCCAAGACGACAACCGGAGCTGAACCTTCGATCAGCAATCTCGTTTCACTTTCCGATCCGCCAGGCTTTAACTTTAACGGCGGCTTTGATTACAAAGTAAACTTCTATTATGACCGCAAGACGCAACCGTCGACAGGCGCTGGAAAAGTCATCGTCTATCACATGGTACGAACGGCGCCAAGTACAACTTTAGTACTGACGGAGGAAGAAACGCTGTTTGTCTCGAAATTACCGGGCTCGATAACAGCGCTCTCCAAGACGAGCCATGGTAAGGTGACAGCGGGCAATTATTCGTATAGCAGTCGGCCGACCTCGGCCATCAGCGGAAAGAGCAGCTTCACGCTGGAGCTGACCGCGAGCAAGCCGACGGCCTACGTCGTGTTCTACTATGACAAAGAACAAACCGGACCACCTGGGCTTTTCGTTGATTTTGATATCGAAAAGCAGCCGACGATGTACTTCGGCGATCAGAACAAGCTCACGCCGAGCATTGCGGTCACAGGAGCAGGCTGCTCTTACCGGGATCATACCTGGACCTTCAATCAAGGGGCAATCTCCAAGTCCTATGGTCCATCCAATGCCATGAGCCAGCCGTTCTGGCTGACGCCGCCCTATGATGGCATGGGGCTTGGCACAATCACGATAACGCTTGATGTCACGACGAGCTGCGGGTTGACGGGTAGCATGACCAAATCGGTTCAAGTCATCAGCGATCCCACCAACCGACCGCCGATTTTCAACATCGGCTGGTTTAAGGCGGGCAATCTGTACGGCTGGGAGCCAGATGCGCAAATCGTCTTGCGCGGGGAGCAAGTCAATCTTCGCGTCATCGTCAATCCTTTGCCACCTGAGATTCCCGGAGGCGGAATGCCTTACGATCCAGATGGCGATGAAATCAGCTATTTTTGGCAATTCGGAGATAGCTCCAGTGAATGGATCAGGGGCCTGCCCGATCAGTACGGGTTAGATCCGACGCTGATGGGCTTCACGAATCTGTTAACTTCTCAAGTAGGCAGTCATCAAATTACGGCGATGGCCATCGATAGCCGAGGGGCAAGCAGTACGCGCACAGCGGTGCTTAACGTCGTCTCTCCTGAGCCTACACCTGTCATTACGGTGCCGGCTCGCGTCGTGCAGAATCGACCGATCCCTGCGGATGGCATCAACGGGAAGTTGAGCTATGCTGCACCTGAACGAACGATCCGCGACTATCACTGGACCAATAAAAGAGACTCCTATCCCAACGTCGGCGTAGAAACGGTCGAGCTCGAAGTTACCGACAACTACGGCGTACGGAACCTTCCTGAGATGAAGGCGGTCAAGCAAATTAACGTTGTGCCCGATCTGCCGCCAATTGCACGGCTGGAACTTCCAGAACGAGCGTTACGGGAAGGGTTCGAGATCACCAATACGTCCGAGAGTCCGGATGGCGACATCATCATTCGCAGCACGATACGTTACCGTTACGACAGCAATAACGATGGCAGCTTCGATGATGAACCGGCGCATCCTTTCGTCTTGTCAGTCGGGGAATCAAGGAGTTTCAAACCCTTAAAAGTCGGTAAATATCGTTTTGATATTGAAGTCGAGGAAGATTGGGGACTGAAGCACAAGGACTCCTTTTACCTCGAAATCGTCAATGAAATGCCAGCGGTCGGCTTTTCGTTGAAAGGCGAAAATCCGGAGCCGCCGCAATTCGATATTACGAATGAAAATACACTCTTGATGGCACTCGGCGACAGCTGGCAAGGATCGACGCTCGCGACTCCTAATCTGGATCTCTATAAGGAGCTGAACCTGACGTATAACACCTTCCGAGGCGCTTTTACGGCAGGCAGAGCGTTGAATCCGTATCTATCGCCTGCGCCGGAGAGCGTGGTCAGGACGGAGACGAAACGAATAGAAGGGTATGAGCTCCTCCGAAGGGAGGGGGCGGACAATCCAAGAGATCTCACATTGGTCAGGCCGGGCATATTGGGCGACGAGAATGTCCCCTTCATTTTTGGTCGGGTACCGTATGAAGAGATAAGCGGTCAGTACGACTATAATAATAGTGGGAGACTGAAAACGTCGGCGGGGACGTATTGGCAGGAGAAACAGATGGGCACCGAGATGACACCGCAAAATAGAAATTACGTCCGCTTGTATCTCGCCCACGACATTAAAGGCGGCTCATACTCGTATAAGTGTATCCGCATGCTGAGTTCGACATCGGATTCCGGGGATTACTATAACTTCGATTGTCAGATTACCCGGACCGACCAAAATGGAGAAGTCAGTTGGACGCATCAGGGACCGCGGTACCAAAATGTTCAAGGCTTATCCAATGAGATGCCGTATTCCTTGGCGGTGCGGAGGGACATGTATTCTGGTCAACCCTCCGGTGGCTTCATGACCATTAGCGCCGATGGTACAAAAATCGGCTTTAACGAACGATGGGATGGTAACAGCTCATACACCTTTACAAAATGGTTTGATATCGAGACGTTGGACCCTGTATCCAATGCCGTACCGTACACCTTGCCTGTGACAGATTTTTCAGACTGGGACGGTGTTCGTACGGAAACATACACGCTGTACGAAGATGACGATGTACTTGTCAAATCGGTTCGCACTACGCTCACGGAGAAAGATTCTTACCCCAACTACAGACGGACCATCAATCAACATGTGTCATCAGTCAATAAACAGACAGGCACAGAAACGAAATATCCGATTCTAGTGAACCGTAGCGCAAACGAGTCGCATGGAGGGACAGGGAGCTGCTGGTGGGGCGGCGGCTCCATCTATACTTCGATCCCGGTGGTGGATGTGGAGTTTTCCGTTTCAAGAGATGGCACGATTTACGCTGTGGAGTCCTTCAAAAAAGTACATGTAATAGACAAGCATGGAACGAAACTGAAGGAGTTCGACACGCTTAATAAATACCCCACCTATAACTATAAGTGTGATGGCGGGTATACGACCAAGTACCAATATGTCGTCCTTGACTTGGGCTTGAAGGATGACGGAAAATTTGTGCTCCGCTTGGCTGAAATCTATGATGTGGCCCGTCTTGCCGATACAAGTGGCTCTTACATGGATGTCTATACCTACGCGATGGAGCAAAGCTTGCCTACGCGACCTTACGGGTCGAATGAAATCGGTCAAGTGCTGAAGAAAGACACAACAATCAAAAATGCGGATTATACCTTTGATGTGCAGCAGAGTTTCCTCAATCCGATGACGCTAAATCCATCCGGTCTGAACTTCCGGGCTCAAGATCATCGCAACATGTACCGTCTGGAAATCTCGGATCGACGCATGGCGGTGTCCAAGATTGTGAACGGACAACGGACGCAGCTCGGATCAGCCGCTATCGCGCTGAATGCCGAGGAATTCAGCACCGTCAAGGTATCAACACGCGGCAACAAAATTAAGGTGCGGTACAAGGGACTGCCGTTATTCGAGGTCAGCGACTCCACCTTCGAGGAAGGAACGTACGGCTTCTTCATGAACGCCTATGGCTCCAACTTCCGCAACCTGATCGTCGGCGTGCCAATCGAGGCAAACAATGAGCTGGACAACATCGGTCTGGTCGGTGAGAAGCTGAACTACACGACCACCTTCGACGATGTGGAAAAGGATGAACGCATTGAGGCGGACGATGAATGGACCTATGTGCACACCGATCCGGACAAGTTCCTCGATAGCGGGGACGGCTACTCCGGACGGTCGAGCCACCATGAACGGACGTATAGCACGCCACGGCAAAGTCTGGATAAAGTCGGCGTATATTCCATTACGTACGCTGCCAAGGACGATCCGACCCCCGAAGGGTACAAGCATCCCGATCCGACCTTTGCCGAGTACATTCAGCAGGCGGATGCGTATACGCAGTTCGTGACGATCCATCGCAGGCCGATCGCCAAGTTCACGGTCAAGCAGGCAGCGGATTATCTCGTCACTTACACGGATACAAGCTACGATCCGGACCGCTATCTGCCGAACGGCACCTGCTCGCGGGAGAATACCGGCATCGACTATTGCCGGACACGCGGCATTACGAGCTATACGTATGAATATATCGATCCGAAGGGCGAGAAGTTCGACGGCCAGCTGCGCCGGCCAAGCTATGCGGGCCTGTACACGCTGCGTCTGAGCGTACGAGACGAGTACGGCGCATGGTCGGACTGGTACGAGCAGGAGCTGTTCCTTGACGGAGAGCCGCCTAACACGCCGCCAGTGCCGGGCTTCACGCAGAGCCACACGAATACGTTCCGGGGCGTAGAGATTACGTTCGATTCGACGGCTTACGATGCGGAGGACGGAGCGAGGGAGAATCTGAAGCACTGGTACTATATCCAGAAAGACCAGGCTGGTGAAGCTGAGGTGCTGGCGAGCAACTCGCGGACGAGCTGGACCAAGACCTTCAGCTCGCTCGGACGCTTCTACATCCGTCAAGTCGTTGAGGACTCGGGTGGTCTGCGGGCGACCGTACAACGGGTCGTCACTATCGCCAATGCCCCACCGACGACGAACATCACGAATCCGTCCAGCACCAACCAGAATCGTCCGACGATCCTGACGGAGCTGCGGCCAAACTTGACCTGGAACTACCACGATGATGGCGATGAGCAAGCGAGGTATCAGCTGCGGATCTACCGTTATGGCGGCGTGCATCAGTATAACACGGCCGAGATCGCCAGCAGCGACAAGTTCCACGTGCCGACCGTCGATCTGCCGGAGAACGTCGACATGTACGTCGAGGTGCGCGCCTATGACGGCTATGTATGGGGCGAATGGAGTGCGCCGAAGTACTTCCGGATCGTCACGAATCGGCCGCCGGTCGCTGACTTCGACTGGTCGCCGAAGCCGGTATATGAAGGCGATCGACTGCGGCTGATCGACCGCTCCAGCGACCCGGATGGCGATCGGCTTACCTACAGCTGGCGGATCGGGCGACCGAACGGCACCACCTTCACCTCGACGCTGGCCTCTCCGGAGCTTGCGGGCGTCGCGCCTGGTTCGTATCCAGCGACGTTGACCGTATCTGACGGCACAGCGACCGCTTCGACGAGCAAGACGATCACTGTGCTGCCGCTCTCGATCACCGCCGAGGTCCATCACACGCCGCTCTGGCTGGAGCGACACCGCGATGCTGGCCATGAGACGGTCGAGGTGCCCAAGGACTTCTATGCGGGCGAGATCTTCGTCCTTCAGGCGACCGTCTCCCCTGCTCCGGTACGGACCGTCACGGCTGTCCTGGATACGCAAGGCCTGGACCGCCGCAGACTGCTGACGACAACGACGCTCAGCCGAGTGGGTACGACACTGCAGTATGACGGCGAGCTGTACGACGAGCGCTGGAGCTCTGTCACGGAGGGGCTGCCCAAGGGGGCGCAGCACATTCGGTTCACCGTGGAATATGCCAATGGCGTCGTCAAGACGACCGAGGTCCCGATTCATATTCTCGGCAATGTGCTTGAATCGGTTGGCGTTCACCGCAGACAGTAGCCAATGACACAGCTTCCACCCCTGCTCCCCTTGGAGCTCGGGTGGAAGCTTTTTGTATTGCGTTATCACTTGACGGACCGTCCTGCTCCCTCCTATAATTAGTTAGGAAGTCTTACTAACTATATAATCAACATTATACGTTTAAAAAGGAGCCGCTCCCATGCATGAATCGCTCGGCAGCCCCCAGATGATCCGCAGCCTGAATGAACGTCGCGTCCTGGAGCTGATCTTCCAGCAAGCCCCGCTCTCGCGCGCAGAGATCAGCCGCATAACCGGTCTTAGCAAGCCCACGGTCTCCGCTGCCGTCAAGTCGTTGCTCGACTATGGTCTGGTCGAGGAGATCGGACCCGGCGAAGCCGGACCGGGCCGGAAGCCGACGCTCGTCCGATTCGCCATGACGTACCGTTATGTCATCGGCATCCAGCTCGGCGCTGATCGTGCCCGCCTGTTGCTGACCGATCTGCAAGCGCAACCAGCCGCCGAGCGGGAGCTGGATATCCGCAGCATGACCGACGACCCGGAGCAGTTGCTGGAGGCGATCCGGGCCGAGTGCAACCAACTGCTGGCACAGGCAAGCGTGGAATGGGAGCAGATCGGCAGCGTCTCTGTCGCCATCCCTGGCGTCGTCTCCGCTACAGGCGAAGTCTCGATGCTCGTCTCCGACCTGCGGGGATGCGAAGCCGCGCTCGCTCGCGAGGCGCTTAGGCGTCGCTTCCCCGCTCCGGTCGTCACGGACAATGACGTCAATCTCGCAGCTCTGGCCGAGTATGACGCAGGACAGGGTCATCCGGACGAGGTGTTCGCCTTCCTCTTCCTCGACAGCGGGATCGGCGCCGGAATCATGATCGGCGGCCGACTGGTGAGGGGGCTCGGAGGCGGAGCTGGCGAGCTGGGCGATATGCGGCGGCCCGATGGCAGCCGCCTCGAGGACCTGCTCTCGGAGCAGGCGCTGCTGTCGCGGATGCAGTCGTCGCAGCCTGCTGGTGGTGACGGCCCGACTCAGCCTGCCGACCTTGACTCGGGCTCCTCTGCCGATCCAACGCAATCGCGGGCGCAAGTATCACAGGCCGCTGCTGACGGTCCCCACGCCAAGGCAGCTGGCAGCCGATC
>NZ_BFBX01000049.1:81285-81980 GCF_003851045.1 Paenibacillus sp. 598K
CGAGCAGCCGTTGACCTCCCCTGCCGCTGACCGCTCGCTGAAGCAGCTGTTCGACCGAGCCGCCCGGGGAGAGGCCGCAGCCGAGCAAGCCGTGGCCGATTATGTCGCGGAGCTGGCTGGCGCGGTCCACAGCCTCGCGACGGTCATCGCTCCCGAGCGCCTCATGCTCGGCGGCCGGATCGGCGAGCAGCCGCTAGTCCTGCACGGGCTTGAGCGACAGCTGGCAACGCGGCTCCCGCTCATGCCCCAGCTCGCCGGCGCCGCTCTGGGACGAGAGTCCGTCCTGACGGGAGCGGTCCAGACGGCAATCGCAGACACGATGTCCTATATTCGCAGCACGCTCTTACAGGCATAATCGAACGGAGGAAACAGCCATGCAGCACACCAACCCGCTATACGCTGGCGTAGATGTCGGCGGTACCAAAACCTTAATGATCCTCGCCGAGCAAGACGGGACGATCCTCTCGGAGTGGCGAGTTGGCTCGGATGCACAGACGGACCCGGAGACGTTCCTGGGCGGCATCCTGAATGAGCTGAGGCGCGAGGTCGCCAAGCATGGCCGCGACGCCGCAACGCTGCAAGGCATCGGCATCGGCTTGCCCGGCGTGATCGGCCCGGCGGGCATCCTGACGCACGCCCCCGCCTTCCCCTGGCAGGAGACGCCCGTAGCCGACATCCTCGGCCAGCTGTTCGAC
>NZ_BFBX01000050.1:0-27209 GCF_003851045.1 Paenibacillus sp. 598K
GCATAGGCCTACTCGATGTAGCGTGTTCCACCATTGGCAAGGTGACAAAAATATCACATTGGGCTCCGTTTTATCACCTGAAGCTTGCGACCATTAGCGACAAAACATTTACACTATGTATAAGGCATGTCAGAGTCTACGGAGCTAGAGCATTCAGACAGCCCTAGAAACACTGGATTGGAGTGAAGGGGATGGGAAATCAAACGACACCAAAAACCGTTCTGATTGCTGAGGGCGTACGTAAATCGTATGGCTCGAAAGGCAATGCGCAGCAGGTGTTGCAGGGCATCGACCTTCGAGTGATGGCGGGCGAGTTTGTTGGGATTATGGGACCTTCAGGCTCAGGCAAGACCACGCTTCTCAATACATTGGCTACGATTGACCGCGCTACAGGCGGGCAAGTTTTCATCAACGAACACGAGATTTCCAAAATGAAGGACAGCCAGCTTTCAACGATTCGTCGCCAACATTTAGGCTTTATTTTTCAGGATTACAACTTGCTGGATACGTTAACGGTCAAAGAAAACATCTTGCTTCCCGTATCTTTGACGAATATCAGCAATAGTGAGGCTGAAGCGGAGTTTAATGCCATTGCCGAGATTCTCGATATTAAGGAATTGGCGCATAAGTATCCTTCCGAAATCTCAGGCGGCCAAAAGCAACGCACCTCTGCGGCACGAGCATTGATTCACTCGCCCTCCATCGTGTTTGCCGATGAGCCTACCGGGGCTCTTGATTCCAAAGCGGCGTCCAATTTATTGGGGAATTTGCATGAGATTAACCAAGCGCGCCAAGTTACGATTGTGATGGTTACGCATGACCCGTTGGCATCTAGCTATTGTAGCCGCGTAGTCTTCCTCAAGGATGGGCACATTTTTTCGGAATTGTATCGGGGGGAGAAAACGAGAGAAGCCTTCTTTAAAGATATTCTCGATATGCAAGCCGTTCTGGGAGGAGGCAGCCAGAGGTGACCCTACGTAAATTAGTGCTTCGCAGCATGCGAAAAAACATCACCATGTATTACCTCTATTTTTTCGCGATGATTATAAGCATCAGCTTGTATTTTATCTTTTCCACCCTGCAGCATGACCCCACCGTCATTGAGATGGTTCAGGTTAGCGTGAACTTCTCAACAGCTCTTCAAATCGCCGGCATTTTGCTCGTTCTCATTACGATCGTGTTTACGCTGTATGCGACGAGCATCTTTATTCGCAGACGTAGTCAGGAAATCGGACTGTATCAGTTAATTGGCTTGTCCAAGGCTTGGGTCGCCCGGATCTTGATCTTTGAATACACGATTCTTGGCTTTGGCGCTTTACTGATCGGAACGCTGGTCGGAGCATTGCTCTCGCGACTGTTCCTGATCCTGTTTTTGAACCTGATTGGTCTTGAGGTTGTATTCGGGCTAAGCTTCTCTGGTCAAGCGCTCCTACAGACGATCGTTGTTTTCACTTGCTTGCTTGCGGTCACATCGATACAGATTATCGTGACGGTTTATCGCAGCACCTTGCTCCAATTGTTTCAAGCCAGTCAACAGCATGACCCCCTTGTCAAGCGCCCAAGCATCATGTCAGGCATTTTAGGGGTAGCAGGGTTAGGCCTGATCGGGTTTGGCTATTATGTGTCCACTTTTATTGCGTACCATGCAGATGCACTGCTGTTTCTGATGTTAATCGTGCTCGTCAGCACCATACTTGGCACCTATATCGTCTTCCATACGACGATAGGCTGGATCTTATATCGTTTTCGTAACAGGCAAAATGGAAATCTCGGCTTATACAACAGCCTTTCGATAGCACCCTTAATGCACCGCATGAAGGGTCATGCCAACTCGTTAACGATCATTACCATTTTGTCCGCAATGGCCATTTCGATGATATCGCTATCCTATTCGTTATATTACTCCACCGAAAAGGATACGAGAATGTCGATGCCCTTTGATTTTACGCTGGAAAATAGGCCGGAAGAGGCAGCCGCGATCGCCAGTCAGCTAGAAGAGGCGCAAATTCCATTTGAATATCATGCCATCGAGGCGATTCGATTGAATGGCGTATGGGTGGAAGAGGCGTCAGATACGGCTCAGTCGGCCAGACCGTTTATACTTTTCTCGGCAGAGAAGCTGGCGCAGGCGGGAGTCGCTCTGGAGCGTCCCCGGGAGGGGGAGGCCATCTACCATAGCTCGCGGGCTGTTATTGAAAGTATGGTGGTCACATCTCCAAAAGAGGTGCAGTACCCATCAAGCGATGAAGCAAAGCGACTGACGGTCTCCAAATCCAAGCTTAACAACATGATGAACTATATTCACTTCGGCTATCAATTGCTTGTGACGGAGGCGACCTACGATAGCATGATAGGCAGCATGCAGGAGGATGAATTTGAAGCTGTGACCTTTGAGGTTTTTAACGTACGGAATGTCGAGCAATCGGCATTCGCCTCAGACATCTTCCTGTCGAATATGGACAGCGATCTATTAATGCGGGACTTTCATTCCACCTATGAAGGGTCGCGTCAAAACTTTGGCCTGCTCATTTTCATCGCCGGCTTTCTCGGCCTAGTATTTCTCCTTTCGACGGGCAGTATCTTGTACTTTAAGCAGATGACTGAGGCCGAACAGGAAAAAAACCATTATCGGACCTTGCGACAGCTTGGATTCCAGGTCAACGATATGATGAAAGGCATCATCCGAAAACAGCTGTTTGTCTATTTCATTCCGCTAGTCATCGGGTTAACGCATGCTGCTTTTGCCCTTAATGTTAGTTCTATTCTGATGGCTGCGAGCATGCTGACGCCGGTCGTCCTCAGTATGGTCGCGTATATCGTCATCTATCTGATGTTTGCCGTCGTTACGATCCGCTATTACAAAAACATCGTCACCCATGCGCTGTAGAAAGGAGGGAAATGGATGAGGAAAATTTTTATTTCTATTCTCATTGCTGTTGTTGCAATGGTTAGCCTGTACTTCGTATTCCGCGAGCCCTTCGATCGGTTTAACCCTTGGACGGAGCAGGAATATGTCTATGTTGAGGTGCAAGAGGAGCCTGTAGACGATGACGGAAGATACAAATACAGGGAGCAGGGCGTCACCGCAAGCGGCAAGACGAAACGTGTCGTATTCAGCGCTAGCACCAGACTCGAGCAAGGCGCTCTGGTCAAGGTGCTCGCCAAGGGGAGCTACACGGTGGAATACCAGTTGATCCAGGAGGATGAAATGCCGACGTATTAAGCGTGGAAACGACTGGCGGGGCAAGGCGGGGATGAGCGTCCTGAGGTATGGTAAGCTGTGGGGGAACTCCGAGCGAAACTGAATCAAAAGCATTCGCTCGCCCGCCTGTGCCGACGTCATCAGTGGAGACGGGCAAGGATGCTTCATGCCAAGGTTTGCTGTATGATGGAGGATAGAACCGATGAGCGTTGGGCTCATCAAGATCGGAGGGATCGTCGATGTACTTGAAGAGTGTGACGCTCCTGCCCGAGCGTATCGGGGCACGAGACGTCTACCCCTTCTCTATCCCATCGGTTAGCCGCTTGTCGACGCTGAACTTCCGCTCGAATGTGACGTTCCTGGTCGGAGAGAATGGCTCGGGCAAGTCGACACTGCTCGAGGGCATCGCGTATCAGTGCGAGTTCAATACGGCAGGCGGCAGCCGGAACAATCTGTATGAGGTAGAAAAATCGCAGTCCGCGCTTGGCGCTGCGCTGCGCCTCTCCTGGTTGCCCAAAATCTCCAATGGCTTCTTCCTGCGCGCCGAGACGTTCTACCAGTTTGCCAGTCATATCGACCAGCACCCGGAGAGTCTGCGGCATTATGGCGGACGATCGCTGCACGAGCAGTCGCATGGCGAGGCGTTCCTGTCGCTGTTCCGGCACCGCTTCGGCAAGAAGGCAATCTATCTGCTCGACGAGCCAGAGGCGGCGCTGTCTCCGGCAAGGCAGCTCGCCTTCATGCGAGTTATCAAGGATCTGGAGCGGGACGCGCAGTTCATCATCGCCACCCATTCGCCGATTCTGCTCGGCTACCCGGGCGCACAGATTTTGGACTTCGACAGACAGCCGATTGCCGAGACGGACTATGAGCAGACCTTGCATTATGCGGTGACGCGGCGTTTCCTGGAGAATCGCAAGGCGGTGCTGGGCGAGCTGTTCGGGGAGTGAGGAGGCAACAGATGCTTGGTGAGCGACAATATAGCGGATGGGCACGCAACGGTGATGTGCGTATTCATTATTATGATAGCAGCCCGAGTGGTAATCAGGAGACGGATGGGATGCCCCTAGTCCTCTGCCCGGGGTTATCGGAGACAGCAGAGGAGTACTTGGACTTGCTCCAAGCGCTGCTTCCTCGCAGGACGATCCTCCTGTCGTTCCGGGGACGAGGCGGCAGCGATACGCCAATGCATGGGTACGATCTCGACGATCATATTGGCGATCTTGAAGCGATTATCGCCGAGACGGGGCTATCTACGTTTCACTTGATGGGCAATTCACGAGGGGTAGCATATGCAGTGGGTTATGCGTTGCGCCAACCAGCCAAGGTAAGATCTCTGATCGTCGGCGACTATCCGCCTGAGCATCGCAGCATGTCCGAGACATGGCCACGATCGTACATTTTCGACTATTTGATTCCTTCAGGCCGTAATCGCCTAATACGCGAGCAGGCGGTCTATGGCATCCAGCGAGACTCAACACAGGTGAAGTTAGATGGCAATCTAGCGATGCCGCTTATGGTAGCCAGGGGAGGGCTGTCGGACTCGATGCTGAGCGAGGCGGATGTTGGTCGATATCGTGCGATGAGCAAGCTGTTGGTCGAGCGGGTATACGAGCATTCTGGCCATGCCATTACGGGTTCGGATCGATCGGCCTTGTACGAGGATATTGCCGCATTCCTGCGATCCTGCGAGTAGTGAACGATAACTATGGCTGTCTCTTGTGGTCATCACGACCATTGAGGCGGCCTTTTTGCTGTAGTTAGGGGGCGGTGCGGTGTGGCTAACGGTCAAAAGTGACGCTTAGCAGGCCAAAAGGGCCTCGTCCGAAAACTAACGGTCAGATCTGCTTGTTAGCGGGGCGAATGGCGGCGGATTGACCTCCAAACGCCGGCTAAGCGCCGGATCTGACCGTTAGATTCTGTGAACGAGCAAAACGGGGCGCTAAGGTGCAAATCTGACCGTTAGCCCGAGGCCACTGGGCGGCGTTAATCGCAATGTGAGTACTCCCCTAACTCCGTATGGTGCGTAGCTTCCGTCACCATACGCCACAGTGGTCCACTCGCGCCACTCCGGCCGCCCTCACCAGAGACCGCTTACGCTTGCCGCCCTGGCTCACGTTACGCGAAGTCCTCCAACACGACCTTGCCGATCGTGCTGCCGGACTCGAGCAGGCGGTGCGCCTCGCGCAGGTTGGCGGCGTTGATCGGGCTGAGCCGCTGGGCGACGGTCGTACGCAGCTTGCCTGCGTCGATCTGCGCGCCGATCGCTTGCAGCGCCCGGTGCTGCTCGAGCAGGTCGGCGGTCTGATAACGCGAACGGGTGAACATGAGCTCCCAGACGAAGGTGGCGCTCTTGTTCATCAGCAAGGTGAGATTGACCGGCTCCTTCATCTCGACGATCGAGACGATCTTGCCCTGCGGGGCGATCGCCTGAGCCATGCTGTCCCAGTGGGCGGCTGTCGAGTTGCAGCAGAAGATATAGTCGACCTCGCGGTAGCCAAGCGCCTCAAGCTGCGGCTGCATCTCCTCGTGATGATTGATAATATGCGCCGCGCCGTGTTCGCGGGCCCAGTCTGCCGAGGAGGTCCGGGAGGCGGTGCCGATGACGGTCAGCCCAGCCTCGCGGCCGAGCTGCGTGGCGATCGAGCCGACGCCGCCGGCGGCGCCGATGATGAGCAACGTCCGGCCGCGATTGGCCTCCGGGTCGACGGCGACGCCCAGTCGGTCGTACAGCCCCTCCCAGGCGGTCAGCGCGGTGAGCGGCAGCGCCGCCGCCTCGGCGAAGTCGAGCGTCTGCGGCTTGGCGCCTACGATCCGCTCATCGACGAGCTGATATGGGCTGTTGCTGCCAGGGCGGAGGATGCTGCCGGCATAGTATACCTCGTCGCCGGGCTTGAACAGCGTCACCTGATCGCCTACTGCGGTGACGACTCCGGCAGCATCGTAGCCGAGGATGCGATAGTCGGTCTCAACCTTATCCTTGGGAGCGCGCACTTTGGTATCGACCGGATTGACGGAGACGGCCTTTACTTCGACGAGCAGATCATGTCCCTCGGGGGCTGGCACGGGCAGCTCGATATCGAGCAGACTCTCGGGATCTTCGATCGGCAGGTAGCGTTTCAGTCCGACGGCTTTCATCATCTTCATTCGAGATTCCCTCCTTCTACACAGACTGCTCTCAACCATGACAAAGTCGAGCTACACGCCTTCTGAAAGCAAGCGACTTCGGTAGCATCATCTTCGCTTCTACAGATTCGATACCGTGCCTCTTCGGCCTTTCACGGCAGCCTGTTCTATGGAATATTGTACACCCTATGCAGGGAACATTAAACACATCTCGCTCTATAAACATCCATAATTTTACATGGTGAATGCGCTTCATCGCTGGTATTCTTCTTAATACATCGGCAGGCTCGTCCTGCGCTCAGACGTACGTGCTCTGAACGATGGTGCGTCCTTGCGGGATGTATGCATAGAGAATCACGATAGGGAGAGCGATAGCATGAGGCGGTTATGGCGTTATCTAACAAGCTGGCGCAGCAGCATCCGCGGCAAGCTGATGCTCGCGATGATCCTGGTGGCCGCAGTGCCGGTCGCCGTCGTCACCGGCATGGCTGCCGACACGAATCGCAAGGCGATCGAAGCGGAGGTCGTCGAGTCCAATCTGACCAATCTGACCTGGACGCGTCTGTACCTGAGCGATCAGTTCATCCAGCTCAATAATCTGATGTACTCGGTGATGATCAACCAGAGCCTGAGCGATTATCTTCGTTATGTCGACGAGGCGGAGCTGGCCAATCAGTTTACGGCGCAGCGCAATCTGCTCGAGACGTTAATGTCGAGTTATTATTCGGCCAACCAGAGCATCACCTCGGTCGAGCTGTATCTGCCGGACGCCGGGAAGCGCTTCATGGTCAACTCCGATGGCAGCACGATCTGGCCCCAACCCGAGCCCCCAGCCGAATATGCGCAGCTGTTCGAGACCAGGCAGGCGAGCGCGATCCTCCCGGTCCCGGGCCAGCCGGATCAGTTCAAGCTGATCCGCAGCATCAACCGCTTCGAGACGCGGCAGCCCTACGGCGGGATCGCGGTGACCGTGAAGTGGTCGATGCTGGATCAGGCGATGGAGCTGCTCAACCCGGACTCGCGCCATACGGTGCTAATCGCGAGCGGAGACGGTGAGCTGCTGTACCCGCCCGACAGTCAGGATCATTCGTCGATCGAGCTCGCGAAGACATCGACCGGCGTCGACCGCGTGGGCTACCGCAAGGCCGATAACGACTATGTATTCTATGATCGGGTGGATCCGAGCGGACTGGTGCTGCTGAAGGTGATCCCCGACGCCTTCGTCAACCAAAGCGCGTGGCGGACGATGACCAATGGTCTCATCATCGGGGCCGTCTCGGTCGCTGTCGCCATCGTGACGGCGGTCCTGCTCGCCTGGCGACTCGCCCGTCCGATCACCCGGCTGGCCCGCGCGATGCAGGTGCTGAACCCGATGAAGGACAATCCGCTCGAGCCGAGCGGACGCACCGACGAGATCGGGCTGCTGGAGACTAAGTTCGCCAACCTGACCAGCCGCATCCGCGAGCATATCAAAAACGAGTACAGCATGACGCTCGAGAAGCAGACCGCCGAGCTGAAGGCGCTGCAAGCCCAGATCAATCCGCACTTCCTCCAGAACACGCTGCAGCTGATCGGCAGCACCCTGTTCAAGAGCACGCCCGCCGAGAGCTACGCGATCATCCGCTCGCTGAGCCAGATGTTCCGCTATATTATCCGCGAGCCCGACGCGCTGGCTACGGTCAAGGAAGAGGTCGAGCACGCCAGGCATTATCTCCATATCCAGCAATGGCGCTATGAGTCGCGGCTGAGCAGCACACTGGACGTCGACGATGCCGCACTCGCCTGCAAGCTGCCGCGTCTGACGCTGCAGCCGTTGGTGGAGAATGCCTTCCTGCACGGGCTGGAGCATCGGGCGGGCCAGTGGGAGCTGGGCATCCGCGTGCGCTACGAGCATCCGTATGTCCTTATCGAGGTGAGCGACAACGGGGTCGGCATGACCGAATCGCGGCGCTCCGAAGTGCAGCGGCGGCTGGAGCAGGCGGCCGAGCGATTATGGGTGCATGACGGACATATCGGGCTGTCCAATGTCGCCTCGCGACTGCGCATGCACTTTGGAGAAGCTAGCCAATTGGTCATCGAGAGCCGCTTGGGCGTCGGGACGCAGGTGTCGTTCCGCATCCCGGCACAGAGCGAAGAGGAGGAGAGCTGATATGATGCGTGTCATCATCGTCGATGACGAGAGATGGAACCGGGACATGATTCGGACGTTGGGCGACTGGGAGAGCTGGGGGATGGAGATCGCCGGGGAAGCGGAGGATGGCGCGTCGGCACTGGCGCTCGCCGAGACGGCAAAGCCGGATATCCTCATCACGGATATGAAAATGCCGGGCACCGACGGCATCTGGCTGCTCGAGCAGATCCGGCAGCTCGTGCCGAATATCCAGATCGTCGTCGTCAGCGGCTACGACGACTTCAAGTATACGAAGCATGCCGTGAGGCAACAGGCCGTCGAGTATCTGCTGAAGCCGATCGACCCGGTGGAGCTGAACGAGACGCTGGGCCGCTGCAAGACGCTGGTCGAGCAGGCCCGCAGCCAGGCGCCGTCGCGCCTGGCCTCTCTCGACCGGGTGGCGCAGCAGTCGCTCTCGGGCATGAAGCATCTGCTGCGGCTGCACTTCAACAATCTGCATGAGGAAGGCATTCGCTCGGTGTTTGCTCGACTGGCCCAGGAGCTCGGTCGCGTCGACGGGGAGAGCGAAGCGCTGGTCGAGCGTGTCCGTCATGAGCTGCTGCTCCTGCTGGCGGAGCTGCTCGCGGCCAACGGACTGGAGCCGGAGGAGGAGGGGGCGGACGCAGTCCGTCACGAGACGATCGATCAATCGTCGCTGCTGCTGGCTGATCGGTATTGCGAAGCGATGCATCGGGTCGCCCAGGATCGCAAGCATAAGCACAAGCTTAACCTGGAGGAGGTGCGCGCCTACATCGAGCTTCACTTCGCCGAGCCGCTGTCGCTGGAGCAGCTGGCGCGCGTCTTCTTCGTGAGCAAGGAATATCTGAGCAAGCTGTTCAAGCAAACCTATGGCGTGACGGTCATGGACTACGTGCTGCAGCGCAAGATGGAGCAGGCCAAAGCATGGCTGGAGCAGGAGGAGCTGTCGATCAAGACGATCGCCGAGATGACCGGCTATGAGGATATGTCCTACTTTTACCGCGTGTTCAAAAAGCACTATGGCATCGCTCCCGGCGAGATGCGCAAGCAGAGCCAGTCTTAATATTGTCCAATCGGAGAGGTTAATCCCGTCCAATTAAACGCTTCCACAATCCTCGTATACTGAAAGCGTAAACAAAACAAACACCTCCGGGAGGTCTTACGATGAATAAGAAAAAAGGGAGTGCGCTGATCGGGTTGGCGCTGAGCATCGTGTTGCTGGCAGGCTGCGGTAGCAATGGGCAAGCCGGTACGAATGGCGGCGGAGAGAGCGCGGGCGGAGACAAAGCGACGGCCGCAACATTGAAAATGTTCATCGCGCAGCCACGCTTCAAGGAGCAATACGATGCGCATATCGAGAAGTTCAAGGCGAAGGTCAAAGCGGAGAAAAATATCGATCTGACGGTGCAAGTCGAAATGCCGAACCAGGACAACGCGGCGCAAATCCTCAAAACGCGCCTTGCCTCCAACGATGCGCCAGACCTGTTCGTCATCCATGCGATCAATGACATCCCGCAATACTCCAAAGCCGGCTACCTGGCCGATCTGTCGGACCAACCGTTCGCGAGCAAGCTGCTCGACAGCGTGAAGCCGGCCGTCACGAACAGCGAGGGCCAAGTGGTGGCGGTGCCGCTGGAGTCGCTCTCCTGGGGCTATCTGTACAACAAGACAATCTTCGAGGAGCAGGGACTGACGCCGCCGTCTACGCTGTCGGAGATGGAAGCCGTCGTCGCCAAGCTGAAGGAGCAGAACATCACGCCGTTCCTGCTCTCCTATAAGGAGGCTTGGGTGCCGCAGTTGTTCCTGCCACTGGTGGTAGGCGCAGCGATCCAGACCGAGGACGGCATGCAGGACTTCGTCGAGCGGATGAATGCGGACGAGGGCTCGTTTAGCGAGATGAAGTCGATGTTCAACATCATCGATCTGGTCAACAGCAATGGCACGGACCGCGCGCTTGAGGTCGGCCCGGACGATGGCGCAGCCGCCTTCGCACAGGGCAAGGCAGCGATGTGGGTACAGGGTCCATGGTATGCCGACTCGATCCTCGCCTCCAATCCCGATCTCGACTTCGGCGTAGCGGCGCTGCCCGTCAGCGAGAATCCCGATGCGGCGCTGATCAACCTGAGCGTATCGTCCTCGATGGCGATGTACGCCGATACCAAGAACAAGGAGCTGTCGCTCGAATTCCTGAACTTCCTCCTGGACGATCAAGAATCGAATGCGCTGTACGAGTCGCTGAAGTTTAACCCGATTGCCACGGTGCATACCTTCCAAAGCTATCCGTGGGTAGACGATGCGACGGCCTATGTGCAAGCTGGCAAATCTTATCAGGACCCTCGTATCCCGCAAGCCGTCAAGGATGAAGTCGGCAAGGCGCTGCAATCCTACGTCGCTGGACAGATGGACCAGGATGCGGTATTAAAGGCCCTCGACAAGTCCTGGAAGGATTACAACAAGGTAAACAAATCATAACAGCTAGATCTGCGGGACAGTCGGCCATGACGCCGGGTGTCCCGTCCTTCTAAACACCGGATTGGGGGAGTGAGGCTGCCATGGCTGAGAAGAGCTATAAAAAGCTGCTGTCGCTGGCTGCGTTTGTTATGCCTGCTTTTATCTTGTATACCTTGTTTTTGTTAATCCCGACGATAGGCGGCATGTACTACAGCTTTACGGATTGGAACGGGCTTAATCGGGCCTATGACTTTATTGGCTTTGGCAATTTCGTGGAGGCGCTGCGGGATGACCCGGATTTCGTTCATTCCCTGTGGTTCACGCTTAAATATGTGCTATTTATGCTGGTGCTGCAAAACGTGTTTGCGCTGCTGCTGGCGCTGTTCATCGAGACCAAGTTCCGCAGCAAGGGGTTCTTCCGCACCGTGCTGTTCATGCCCAACATGATCAGTACGATCATCAGCGCCTTTATGTGGACGTTCGTCTTCTCGCAGGTGCTGCCACAGCTCGGCGAGCGCGCGGGGCTATCGTTCCTGAACCAGTCGTGGCTCGGCGATCCGGGAACCTCGTTTTACAGCATCCTGATCGTCTCGCTGTGGAACGGCGTCGGCTACATGATGATCATCTATCTGGCGGCGCTGCAAGGCGTACCCCAGTCGCTGCGCGAGGCGGCAGTCATCGATGGCGCTCGTCCGTGGCAGGTGCTGCGCCATGTGACGCTGCCGATGATCACGCATGCGATTACGATCTGTCTGTTCCTGACGCTCAACGGCGCCTTCAAGGTGTTCGAGGTCGTCTATGGCTTGACTGGCGGCGGACCTGGACGGTCGACGCAGGTCATTACGCTTAACATTTACGAGGAGGCATTCTCGAACAACTTCCGCTACGGCTACGCTAGTGCCAAGTCGGTGATCCTCTTCCTCGTCATCCTTATTTTTACCTTTATCCAGATCAGCATTACGAAGCGCAGGGAGGTGGAAGCATGAAGTCGGGTCGTCTATCTTCGCTAGGGATCACCTTGGCGCTAATCGTTGCTTCGCTGGTCGCCGTCTTCCCTGTCTATCTGGCGGTCATCAACTCCTTCAAGACGCAAGGCGAGATGTTCGAGTCGTTCACCGCGCTCCCGTCCTCGCTGATGCTGGACAACTATGCCGAGGCGTTCTCGCGGCTGTCGATGGTGAGCAGCCTGACCAACTCGATCATCGTGTCGATCCTGGGCATCGGCGGCATCCTGCTCTGCGCCTCGTTGGCGGGCTACAAGCTGTCGCGGACGAGCGGACGGCTGAGCCAAGGCATTTTCTACCTGTTCATCGCCTCGATGATGGTGCCGTTCCACTCGATCATGATCCCGCTCACTCGGATGGCCAAGGAGCTGAACGTCCAAGGCTCGATCTACGGGCTGTCGCTCATCTATATTGGGCTAGGGGTCAATATGGCGATCTTCCTGTATCACGGCTTCGTCAAGGGCGTGCCGCGGGAGCTCGAGGAGTCGGCGCAGATCGATGGCTGCAACGAATGGCAGACGTTCTTCCGCATCATCTTCCCGCTGCTGCTGCCGATCACGGTGACGATCGCGATCCTCGACTTCCTGTGGATCTGGAATGACTTCCTGCTGCCGCTGCTCATGCTGACCAACGCCGAGTCGTATACGCTGATCATCTCCACTAACAAGCTGTTCGGCGAGTATAACACGGAGTGGTCGCTCGTGCTGGCGGCGCTGGTGCTGACGGCGATCCCGGTTGTCCTGATCTTCATGTTCTTCCAGCGGTACATTATGACTGGCATTACAGAGGGAGCGGTGAAAGGCTAATGTTGAACAAACTGATCTACGGCGTGGCCTACTACGATGAGTATATGCCGTATGAGCGGCTGCAAGAGGATATCGCGATGATGAAGGACGCCGGCATCAACATGGTGCGGATCGCCGAGTCGACCTGGAGCACGCATGAGCCGCACAATGGCGTCTTCGACTTCCGCTCGGTCGAGCGGGTGCTCGATGCGATGCATGACGCGGGCATCCATGTCATCGTCGGCACGCCGACCTACGCGATCCCCGCCTGGATGGTCAAGCAGCATCCCGACGTGCTGGCAGAGACGGCCAAGGGACGCGGCAAGTATGGCGCTCGCCAGATTATGGATATCGCCCATCCGGTCTATCTCTTCTACGCGGAGCGGATCATCCGCAAGCTGATCGGCCGGGTCAGCAAGCATCCCGCCGTCATCGGTTATCAGGTGGACAACGAGACCAAGCACTACGACACGGCGGGGCCCAACGTCCAGGCGCGTTTCGTGCAAGCGATGCGCGAGAAGTACGAGACGACCGACAGACTGAATGATGCGCTCGGCCTCGACTACTGGAGCAACCGGATCAACAGCTGGGAGGACTTCCCGTCGACGGTCGGGACGATCAACGGCAGCCTGGGCGCGGAGTTCGCGCGCTTCCAGCGGCAGCTCGTGACCGACTTCCTGGCGTGGCAGGCAGCGCTAGTGAACGAATACAAGCAGGAGGGACAGTTCGTCACGCAGAACTTCGACTTCGAGTGGCGCGGCTACTCCTACGGCGTACAGCCGCGCGTCGACCACTTCAAGGCGGCGCAGGCGATGGATATCGCCGGCGTCGATATCTATCATCCGTCGCAGCATGAGCTGACCGGGACGGAGATCGCCTTTGGCGGCGACATGACGCGTTCGCTGAAGCGGCAAAATTATCTCGTCTTGGAGACGCAGGCGCAGGCATTCCCGCACTGGACGCCGTATCCGGGACAACTGCGGCAGCTTGCCTTCAGCCATCTCGCCTCGGGGGCGAACCTGGTGTCCTACTGGCATTGGCATTCGATTCACAATTCATTCGAGACGTACTGGAAGGGCTTGCTCAGCCACGATCTCCAGCCCAATCCGACCTATAATGAGGCCAAGACGGTCGGACGAGACTTTGCACGGCTCAGCGACCACCTGATCGATCTGAAGGTGGACAATCGGGTCGCGGTCATGGTCAGTAACGAATCGCTCACGGCGATCGAGTGGTTCAAGCTGCCGGATGGCCGCAATTACAACGATGTCGTGCGGGCACTGTACGATCCGCTATACCGGATGAATGTCGGCAGCGACTTCTTGCCAGCGGATGCGCCATCGGAGCTGCTGGCGCAGTACGACCTCATCGTCGTCCCTGCGCTGTATGCCGCGCCGGACGAGACGCTGCGGCGGCTGAACGTGTATGTCGCAGACGGCGGTCATGTCGTCTACTCCTTCAAGAGCGGCTTCGCCGACGAGGCGGTCAAGGTCCGCACGACGGCCCAGCCGGGCATCGTCACGGAGGCATGCGGCGTAACGTATAGTCAGTTCGTGCAGCCGCATGAGGTCGGACTGCGCGGACCGCTGCTGCCGGATGGCGAGGCGGGCCATGTAGACGGCTGGATGGAGCTGCTGACGCCGACGACAGCTCAGGTGCTGGCCAGCTATGCCCATCCGCAGTGGGGAGACTATGCGGCGGTGACGACCAACCGGTACGGCAAGGGGCGCGCCACCTACATCGGCGGCTTCCTCGACGCCGGGTCGATGCAGCACGCGCTGCGCCATGCGGTGACGGCGGCTGGTCTGTGGGGCAATGATCAGGCGCTGGCGTTTCCGCTCATCCTGCGCTCCGGCACGAATCGCGAGGGACGCCGGGTGAGATATTACTTCAACTATTCAGCCGACGCCGCGTCCTTCGTCTACCTGCATGCTGCCGCGACCGAGGCGGTAAGCGATCGCCGCGTCGAGCAGGGCGAGCGCGTGGAGCTGCCGGCGTGGGGCTTCGCGATCCTGATCGAGGGAGTGTAGTTGGCGGTTAGAGGGCGCGTAGAGCCGTCATCGCTCTAGCGCTCGCCGCGGTGTGGTCGAGCTGACGCCGACCGTCCGCGCTCTAATGCTCGCCATGGCGCTTATTTCCGTTGTTTTACGCATTCGGCGATTCTTACGCTCGCCACGGTGCTTATTTTCGAGAAATAGCTATTTTTGGCCCGATTTTACTCAAATAAGCTCCAGGGCGAGCGTTAGCCTGCAGAAGACAGCTTTTTCGGAGCAATAAGGCCGAGGGCAAGCGTTAGAATCGCAGACGGGTAGGCGAGCGAGCAGGCGGGTTAGTCAAACAGTGTGTTAGACCGGGCGTCCGTGTGTTCGTGAACCCGCGCTGCGGTAGCGAGCCTCCTGTGGCGCATCTCCCGTGACGAATACTCAACTGGGCTCAACGGTTACAGGGTTATTCGTAACATGTATGCAGGTTCGCGTCACTACCCTTAGAATCACAATGACAAAAAGCCACTCGATCCCTTCATACACTGGGATCGGGTGGCTTCTTTGGCGTCATGGGGCGTCAGGAGCAGAGCGTTCATCCCGCAAGCCCGACGTCAACCTGTACATGTGGGGTGGCAGCGTCGTCATCCGCAGCCCGACATGCCGTCTCACACTGCGCTCTTGCGGATGATTAGCTCGGCGGTCAGATAGACCGTCTTGCCGAGCGTGCGTCCGCCGGTGACACGCTCGAGCAGGAGGGAGACGGCGGTTCGGCACAGCTCCTCGACATCGATATGGAAGGTCGAGAGCGGCGGCGAGACGTACTTGGCGACGCTGATGTCATTGATGCTGAGCACGCTGACACAGCCGGGCACGGCGATGCCCCGTTCATTGAGCGCTTGCAGACAGCCGACGGCGATCGGGTCTGCGGCCACGAAGAACGCAGTGGGGAGCCTGTCTCCAAGCGTCTCCAACGCTTGCAGCATGAGGCGGTAGCCATCCTCGACGGAGAACTGCGAGCCAGTGAAGATCGCCGTCTCGTCGAGCAGACCAAGCGTCCCCAGCGCCTCGCGGAACGTCTGCTCGCGGATGTCGATCCGCCGCTCCCGGGTGTCGGGATCGTAGTCGACGCCGCCGATGAAGCCGATCCGCGTATGCTCTCGCGCCACGAAGAAGTCGACCGCCTTGCGCGTCATCCAGGCAAGGTCCGGACGCACCGCATCATAATGATCCTGGTCCGGCACCGTGTCCACGAAGACGCCGTGCGGGGTCAGCTCGCGCAGACGCGACAGCTCCCGCGCCGAGAAGCGGCCGACTGCGATGAAGCCGCGCGTGTCGGGGGCGACGGCGTCGATGCCGTCCTCGACGGTGTAGAGGCGCAGCTCGACGTTATGTTGGCGGGCCTGGCTCTCCAGTGTCTGGCGGAGCGCCTGGAAGTAGACGTCATGCAGCTCCTCTTGCTCGGTCAGCCAGTACAGCAAGGCAATCTGGCGCACTGGCGTGCGCACCATTTTCTTGCGATAGCCGAGCGCCTCGGCCGCGGCGTAGATGCGGTCGCGCGTCTCCTCCGTGACCGAGAGCGTACGGTCGTTGTTCAGCACGCGCGACACGGTCGTGACGGATACGCCTGCCTGTGCGGCGACGTCTCGGATCGTGGACATGGCGGCGATACCTCCTCTTGTAGTCAGTTCCGATAAAGCTCCTCGCGCTGTAAAAGGACGAGGAGGTCGTTCCGCCGCCCAAGGACAGCGGAATTTTTTTGCTCGCCCCGTCTCACCTTGCTCTACACCCGAGCGGCCACAGCGCCGTAAGGCGGCAGTCGGAGCGAGCCGCTGAGCGTCGCGTCCGTCTCCAGATCGGTCAGCGCGGCTCCCTCCGGCAGCTGCACTATCTGCTCCGACTCGGTGAAGTTCATGATAAATACATACGTCTGCTCGCCGTCGCTCCTCGTCTGGATGGAGACGCCAGCTGGCGCCTCGGCCGGATAGCCGGGCTGCAAGCCGAGCTCCTCGATCAGCTTGCCGTAGAATGCATCGTGATAACGCGACTCGTGGCGACCCGCCACATAGTAGGCACGTCCCTTGCCATAGCCATGCTCTGTCACGGCCGGATGCCCCTGGTAGAGATCCGCCGCGTACCAGGCGAGGGCCTGAGCGCCCTCCAGATGCACCAGCTCGCAATAATCGTAAGCGCAGTAGCTCGCGCCGTCGGCATCGACGACTTCGCGCGTCTCCTCGGGATACAGCGTGTCGATCTCCTCGGCGCGGATACCCAGCACCTCCCGGAGCTGGCCGGGCCGTCCGCCCAGATAGGCGAGGTCGCTCTCGTCGACCATCCCGGTCGCATAGGTGGCGACGAATCGCCCGCCCTGCCGGACATAATCCTCCACGCGTTGGCCGAAGCCCTCCCGCACCATATACAGCATCGGCGCGATGACGAGCGCATAGCGATCCAGCGGCTGGTCGGGCGTGATGACGTCGACGGGGATATGGCGCTCCCAAAACGCCCGGTAATGCTCCTGACAGGTGCGCACATATCGGCGGCTGTCCTGGCCAAAGCCCTGAGCGTCGGCGAGCGCCCAGTCGTTCTCCCAGTCATAGAGGATCGCCACTTTGGCATCCACAGAAGCACCTGTTACCGGAGCGAGCCGCTCCAGCAGCCGCCCGACCTCGGCGACCTCGCGGAACACGCGGGTGTCGGGGCGGCTGTCATGGTCGACGACGGCCCCGTGGAATTTCTCGGAGGCGCCGCGTCCCTTGCGCCACTGGAAGTACAGGATCGAGTCGGCGCCGTGGGCGATCGATTGCAGCGACGACAGCTTGTGCATGCCGGGGCGCTTTGCCTTGTTGACCGCATGCCAGTTCACCAGACTCGGCGTACACTCCATGATCAGGAACGGCCGCCCGCCCTTGAGGCTGCGGTACAGGTCGTTGACGAAGGCGACATCCCGGGCCAGCTCGGCGGTCGACTGCCAGTTGTTATGCCATGGCGGGTAGGCGTCCCAACTGACGATATCGACATGTCGGGCGAACCGCTCGTAGTTCAGGCCGGTGAACGGCCGCATGTCCGGGTAGTTGCCCATAAAGTTGGTCGTCACTGGGATATCCGGCGTCAGCTCGCGCAGCGGGGCGATCTCGGACAGATAAAAGTCGATCGTCTGATCCGAGACGAAGCGTCGCCAATCGAGATTAAGCCCGTGTACCTGGCTCTCTCCGTGCGGAGCCGGCGACTCGATCTGGCTCCAGCTGTTGAAGCGATGGCTCCAAAATCCGGTCCACCACGCATGATTGAGCTTGTCCAGGCTATGCCCGTAGCGCTCCTTCAGCCAGTTGCGGAACGCCTCCTGGCATAGCTCGCAGTGGCAGTCGCCGCCGTATTCGTTGGAGATATGCCACAGGATGAGCGCCGGATGGCTGCAGTAGCGCTCGGCCAGCATGCGGTTGATGCGCTGCGTCTGCTCCCGGTAGACAGGGGAGGTGTAGCAGTGATTGTGACGGAGGCCGTGCAGGTTGCGCACCCGATTGGCGCCGACGCGCAGCACCTCGGGATAGCGCTCGCTCATCCACGCCGGGCGAGCGCCGCTCGGCGTCGCCAGGATGATGTGTCCGCCGCGAGCCGCCGCCCGGTCCATCACCTCGTCGAGCCATTCGAACCGATAAACGCCCTCCTCCGGTTCCAGGGCGCTCCAGCCGAAGATATTGACCGACATCGTATTGGCGCGGGCGAGCTTCATCAGCTTGTCGTCCTCGTCGAGGATGCCGGGGTAGTCCAGCCATTGATCAGGGTTGTAGTCGCCGCCGTGCAGCATGACGTTCATGCGTGGATGTACGGGGGTCCAGCGTGTACTCATCAGGGAGATCGTCCTTCCTCATCGCAAAGTTTGCTTTGAGTCTAGCATCCCTTCAGTAAATTTTCAAACAATAATTAGTAAAATATTTTACTGGCTTACAGCTCCAGCTCCAAAAGTACCGGACAATGATCGCTGCCCAGCACATGGCAGTCGATGTCGGCACGCGTCACCTGAGGGGCAAGCCGCTCGGAGACGAGGAAATAGTCGATCCGCCAGCCGATGTTGCGCTCGCGCACCTTGGGCATGAAGGACCACCAGCTGTAGGCGTCGGTGCGGTCAGGATGGAGATGACGGAACGTGTCGACGAAGCCGCTCGCCAGCAGCTCGGTCATCTTGCCGCGCTCCTCGGCGGTGAAGCCGGAGTTGCCTTCGTTGGACTTGGCGTTCTTGAGATCGATCGCCTGATGGGCGACGTTGAGATCGCCGCAGACGATGACCGGCTTGAGCCGATCGAGCGCCAGCAGATAGGTGCGGAAGCGATCCTCCCAGGCGAGCCGGTACTCGAGGCGAGAGAGGTCGCGCTTGGCATTGGGCGTGTAGACGTTGACGAGATAGAACGTCTCGTACTCTAGCGTCAGCACGCGTCCCTCCGGCTCCTCGTCGGTCTCCAGTCCGTAGCGGACGGAGAGCGGCTGCTGCCGGGTGAAGACGGCGGTGCCGGAGTAGCCTTTTTTCTCCGCATAGTTCCAGTACTGGGCATACCGTCCGCCGTGATCGAGCTCGATCTGCCCCGCCTGCAGCTTCGTCTCCTGCAAGCAGAAGATATCCGCGTCCATCTCCTCGAAGTACGCGTTGAACCCTTTATTGACGCAGGCCCGCAGGCCGTTGACGTTCCATGATACCAGCTTCAGTTGACTCATAAGGCGATGATCCCTCCCGGATGTGGTCGATGTGATGATGAATGCTCTACTAGTGTACCATAGCGCTTGAAGGGAGCAGGCGGCCTTTTTTTTGGTGTACTCTACGGTTGAAGGTGGAACTGTAGTAAACTGGAAATTAGGAGGAGATACCTCATGAGACGATTGAGATCGAAAAGAGTGGTGGCTCTCGCAGCAGCGGCTTTCGTCGCAGTCGCCGCGCTCGCGATTTGGGGATTCTCTGTAAAGGGAGTCCCGGGTGTGTCGGAAGATCAAAGGCAAGAGTATTCCACATGGGAAACCAAAGGAAAAGAAAATATTGGCGTTTACGAAAGAAAGCTTGCCGAAATGAATAGCGGCAAGCTGGAAAGCAAACGGATAACCTGGGATGAAGTGATGAAAATACTGGCCCAAAAGAGAGAATTCAAGGACCAAATCGCCGAAATCGAAAGGATTCACGGAACGCCCGATTTTGTTGGCGGCAGCGGCGTCACACGGATGGAGTTCTGGCTGGATGATGACGGAAAGGACAGAATTACTGTATTACTGGAACAAGGCGATATTTTGCGTGGTACAGAGGTCATTAATCGTTAAGCCGGATAGAGAAGCGAATCGCTTTTCTATCCGGCTGTTTGCCATTGACTCTCTTATTCCTTCGCTAGCAGCTCGGCGAAGGCATCGAGCTGCTTGAGGGTGGAGAGCGGGTCGGTGGTGAAGTAGGTGTCCCAGTTCAGCGGCAGCACATGGCCTTGTTGCACAGCGGGCAACTGCTGGAACAATGGGCTGTTCATCACTTCGTCCGCGTAGGCGGTTCCGTTCTCGTCCTCGAGGACAGAGAGGAAGAGATAGTCGGCATTGGCATAGTCGGGCAAGAGCTCCATCGACACTTCCAGTTGACCGACACCCTCGTCCAGCACCGCTTGCTGGATCAGCTCGGGCGCGTGGAGCTGCAGCAGGTCGTAGATGACGTAGCCGCCCATCGCCTTGTCTCCGTAGATAAACAGGTTCTGCGGTCGGATATTGAAGATAGCGACCGTCTCGTCCTCGCCGATGAGGTTGGCGACCTCCGCACGGGTATCCTCTACCTTGGTCTGGAATTGCTCCAGCCAGGCGGCGGCTTCCTCCTGCTTGCCGAGGATATCGCCGAACAACGTGATCTGCTCCTGCGGATTGTATTGGAGCCACGGGATCCACAGCGTGGGCGCGATCTTGGAGAGCTCGTCATAGGTAGCTTCCACATGGGTGACGATCAGGTCGGGATCGAGCTCCACGATTTTCTCGAGATTCAGACCGGTCCAGGGATCGCCTACATGCTCGATCCCCTGCCATTCGTCCGCCAGCAGCGGGTAGGCCGACCATTCATTGTCTGCGCCTACGGGCTTGACGCCGAGCGCGAGCATCGCGCCGGTATACTGGATGGCGACGATTCGCTCGGGATGGGTAGGGATCGTGCTCACCCCTTTGCCATGCTCGAACTCGCGGGTAGCGGGCGCTTCCTCCTCCGTCTGGGGCGCTGCGGCCTCAGCTCCACTCTCCGGCGTTGATGGCTCGGCAGCGGGGGACGGGGTCTGGGAGCAGGCGGTCAGCATGGCGAGCAGCAGGATGGATAACAGCAGGTGTCGATACGGGATGCGCAAGTTCACAAGTACAACCTCCATGATATTGATTCTCATTATCGAATAGAAGCATACCAGAAATAACAGGAGGTATACATAGGCTGTCGTAAGCCATTGGTTGCACTATGATAAGCTGAAATCGAACCATGTCTCCAGGTCCTGCAACTGCGACAGGATGGACAACGGGTCATACCCGTGCCATCGACTCATCGCTGCTGTATGGATGCGCATGCCCTGACTGCGACAGCTCTCCCACCGGGAGTCATACAGCATCGTCTCGGTGCGGGCCACGGCTTGGGGAGACGGCTCGGTAATGAGGATCACATGCTCGGCACGGAAGCGCTGCAGGATCTGCTCGGGCGCGATCGGAAGCGGAGCGCCTGCGAGATCGAGCTGCTGCAGAGCGAGCGGCATCGCCCAGCCCAGCTCATGGTAGACGAGCTGGGTTCCCATGCCTCGATGGCAATAAATAAACGAGCTGGCGTCCCGTATATTGACGATCAGCAGACTTTGCCGCAGGATATCCAGCGCTTGCAACTGCTCGCGAAGCGCGAAGCAGCGCTGATCGAACGACGCCAGCCACGACTGGGCCTGCTCGGTGCGGCGGGTCACCCGGGCCAGTCGCGCGAGATGGCCGCGCCAATCCTGCCCGTACCAAGGGATCACCAAGGTCGGCGCCAGTCGGCGGTATGCTTGCACACGCTCGGGCTCCAGATCGTCGATGCCGATGATCAGCTCGGGCTGCAGCGCTGCCAGCTCTTCGTCGGTGAAGGCTGTCGTCCAATCCCGGCACACGCAGCCGCCATCTCGCAGCTGATGCTCATAGTCGCCGAAGCCCCACGGATAGGAGACGGTAGCCACAGGCATAATGCCCAGAGCGAGCAAGTGCAGCGTAAGGTGAGGATTAAGCGAGAGGATGCGTTTGGGCGCTTGCGCGTAGGAGGTAGGAGAGAGTCCGACCTCCTGCTTGAAACGCCTGCTGGCATAATGCTCGTCCCTGTAGCCGACCTCTCTTGCCGCGATATGCAGTCGCGTCTCGTCGAACAGCAGCCTCTCCTGCAGATGTCTGATCCGCAAGGCGGCGATGTAGTCGGTGAGGCTGAGGCCGCTAACCTGCTTGAAGCGCAAGGAGAAGTATTCCGGCGCCAATCCGGCCATCTGTGCCAGCACGGAGCGCTTCAACGGCTTGGCGTAGTTCACCTGGATATATTGCATGATCTCGTGGATGATCTGATCGGTGCTGCCGTCCTGCAGCGGATGCGGTTCATTGGCAACCGTCAGCTCGTACATCAGCGTGTGGAACAGATAGCTGCGGCGGGCCGCCGGGCGTTCTCCCTCGGCGGAGGACTTCTGCGCCAGCTCGCGCGCGAGCGCGAGCAACCGATCTCCTGCGGGGAGCGTCAGCTCGCCCCACCCGGCAAAGCCGTGCGCAGAGCGCGTGTACGAGATCTGATCGGCCTCAGCCGCCCGGCCAGTCAATCGCTCGAAGGTAAGGGTATAGAGGACCGTCTCGTTAAAAAAAGGCGCTGCCGCCACCTCCATGCCCGGCCATGCGTAAAAGCAAGCGCCGGCCGACAGGGAGAAGCGCTTGCCGTTCACGGTCAGCGTCCCCATGCCGGACTCGACCCAGACTAGCGTATGTGCCTGTGGCAGCAGCCACTCCAGCTTGTCTATGCATAGATGACGCTCGGCGTGCAGCAGCGTATGGACGGGAGTCGCGCTCCTGTCGGGAGGCGAAGCCGAAGGCAACCTCATCGTTAACGGACCTCACTTTCATAGCTCTATCGTCGTGAAGTCAGTATAGCATAAGAATGTCCGATGTTGTCGGAGCCAGCTTCGCGCTGCTAACATCTGTTAGCGCGCGCGCTCGGCTTTTGTTGTAAAATGCTTATGAAACGACAAAGGCATCGGATGGTGAAGAGAATGAAGGCGCTTACCCGCAAGGTGATCCGGTATTTCGGCAAATCGCTGTACCGCAAAATGATGCTGACGTTTTTTTTAATTGTGGTCATCACGGTTTCCGTGCTGATCACCGATTTTTATTTTCGGACGGCGGAGGATCTGCGCAGACAAGCGGTCGAGTCGAGCGCGCGTATCACGCAGCAGTCTGCCTATGCGCTTAATGCGCATCTGGATAATGTCCGGCGGTTTGCCTGGACCTATTTTCGCGATTTCGAATTCCAGAGCTTCGTGAAGACGTTGGGCAGCGATCCGGATGCGATCAGCAATTATTCCAGCAAATTTTCGCATTACGTCAACGACAACCCGATCGTCTGGTCGGTCTCGGTCGAGCCGCTCGAAGGCTTCTCCATGCGCGCAGGCCACGGGACGCCGGACATGCTGCCGGAAGAGAAGGAGCGTTTGACCCAGCTTGCCGTCGAAGCCAATGGGAAGGGCGTCTGGGTATCGTCGGAAATTTACGGGCCCAATCTGCAGACGGAGCAGACCCTCACTTTCCTGCAGGCGATCCGCAGCATCTCCCTGACCTCCCCGGGGCCCGTCATCGGGGTCATGATGTACAACCTGTCGTTCGTGTCGCTGGAGCAATGGTTCGCAAAGGTGGAGGGCGAGCAGTCGAATCGGACGTACATCATCAGCAAAACGGACGGCACGGTCATCCACTCGCTCCTCCCCGAGGAGCGCGGCGCTTCGCTGCTCAGAGCCGAGGAACTGGCAGCCATCAGGGGCGTGCAGGAGGGGCTCTTCTACGCGGACCGGGGATCAGGGGAGGAGCTGGTGCTCTACGGCAACCTGGATCGCACCGACTGGATGCTGGTGACGATGATCCCGATGCGCCAGCTCTCCAAGCCGGTGGACGACTTCACGCGCAGGACGCTGCTCCTGGGGGCGCTCAGTCTCGTCTGCTCGATGCTGCTGGCCGGGGTATTCTACTCCCGGACGATCACGCCGCTGCGCGAGCTGAGCAAGGGGATGAAGGCGATCGAGGTCGGCAATTACGAGGTCAGTCTGCCCGTCCGCAGCTATGACGAGCTCGGGTATATTACCTCGTCGTTCAACCGGATGGCCAAGGAGATCAATCGACTGATCATCAAGGTGTACGAATCCGAGCTGCTGAAGAAAAACGCCGAGATCAAAATGCTGCAATCGCAAATTAATCCGCATTTCCTCTACAATACGCTGGGCATCATCGACAGCCTCTCCTCGATCGAAGGAGACACGCGCGTCGCCTATATTAGCCGCTCGCTCGCCAAGATGTTCCGCTACAACATCAGCGGCGAGGATATCTCCACGCTGGAGGCGGAGATTCAACAAAGCAGACTGTATCTGTCCATCCAAAAAATCCGCTTCGATCAAAAGTTTGACTATCTGATCTACGTGGAGCCGGGGCTCGAGCAGATGCCGATCCCGAAGCTGCTCTTCCAGCCTATCGTGGAAAATAGCATCCTGCATGGCGTCAGTCGGAGCAGCGAGCTCGGCATGGTCCGTATCGAGGTGTATGCCGACGATGACACCTATGTGCAGCTGAAAATCTGGAACAACGGCGCGCCGATCGAGCCGGAGCGGATGGCGTGGCTGCGCGAGCGCCTCTACGATACGGGACACAGCAGCCGAACGTTCGAAGATCGCTCGTCGATCGGGCTGCTCAACGTGCAAGAGCGCATCCGCCTGCTCTATGGCGACGACTGCGGCATCGCATGGGAGAGCAGCAAAGCTTACGGAACGGCCTTCACCCTGACGATCAAGCGTACACTTGCGAACGGAGGAACCTCATCATGAAATACATCGTGCTCGACGACGAACCGATTATCCGGCAAGGACTGATCTACAAAATCCGGCAGACCGGCCTGCCGCTCCTGTGCGCGGGCGAGGCGGACAACGGCGTAGCCGGGCTCAGACTGCTCCAGCAGGTACAGCCCGATATCGTCATTACCGACATCCAGATGCCCGACATGAACGGACTGGAGTTTATCGGCCGCGCCAAGGAGCTGCTGCCGCGACTCGACTATATCATTCTTAGCGGATACGACGACTTTGACTATGCCAAGCAGGCGATGCGGTACGGTGTCAGCCATTATCTGCTGAAGCCGGTGGAGGACGAGGAGTTATACGAGGCGATCAGCCGCTTGCTGGAGCGACAGCAGGCAGAGGATCATCGGGACAAGCAGGTGATGGCGCTCAAGCATCTGGCCGAGTCGAGTCAGGAGGCGGCGCGCAACCAAGCGCTGCTGCGATTCCTGAGCGAGGACGAGGGGCTGATCGATGATCCGGCGCTAAGCGATATCGCCAGCCGAAGCGCCTCCTTGTCCATTGCAGTGTTCCAGGTCGGGCCTGTGCGATTGCCGCATCTCTCCTTCGGGGAGGATGAGGAGGAGCTGGTCTGGTACGCGGTCAAAAATATGGTGACGCAAGGGTTCAAGGAGGCGAGCATCGCGGGATTGACCGTCCACCATCTGATGAATCGCAGCGAATTCATCTATGTATTCGGTCTAAACGCGTCGCAGCAGCGGGCGATGGCGCTGTCCGCTGCCGAGACAATCGCCTACGGTATCCGCCGTTACTTGAAGCTGGACGTCGTCGGCGGGATCGGACCTCTGGCGGGTCGGGCCGACGGCCTGCAAGAGGTGTATCGCGAAGCCAGGCAGCTGGCGCGCAATGCCGTCATCCACGGCGGCAGTCGTGTCGGCTATGCGAGCGGCGCGCTCCCCTACAAGGCAAATCGCGAATCGATCATCCTGAGCGAGGATGCGAAGCTGCTGGAGGAGTGGCTGCAACGGATGGAGTCGGACAAGATCCTCCGCTGGATCAAGCGGCGGCTAGGAGCGATCGCGCAGGACCCGAATTCGGTCTTCGTGCAGGTCGAATGGTTCTGCGTCGATCTGTATCTGCTGTTTAACAAGTACTTGCTCGCGCATGCCGCCGACGCGGAGTGGACGATCGGCGAGATGGATGATCTGCTGCGCTGGCTGCAGCAGGTGACGTCCTTTGCCGAGATTGAAGAACGGATGCGCGAGCTGGCCTCCACCGTGATCGGCCGGCTGTCGAGACGAAGCGACACGTCAGGCAAGGAAATAATGGAGCTCGTCCGCGCCTACATCGCGACGCATTATGCAGAGCCGTTGTCGCTGCAAGCGATCGGCGAGCGATTCGCGATCCATCCGACCTACTTTTCCAAGCGCTTCAAGGAAACCTACGGCGAGACCTTCATCGACTATCTGACCTCGGCCCGTATGGAACAGGCGGCGCGGCTGCTCCGGGACACCGAGCTCAAGGTGCATCAGATCGGCGAGCGGGTAGGCATCGAGGATGCCGCCTACTTCGCCAGCGTTTTCCGCAAGCGGTATGGAGAGACGCCCAAGCAGTATCGGGAGCGGTCGCGGCAAGGATGAAAATTTCATAGTTTTTGGCGGCAATGCCTTAAGATATTCGCTTAAACCCCGACAGCAGCCACCCTATAATAAGGCTTAAGCAAATCAATACACACGAGGGGGAGCACCGAGAAGCATGAAAAAAACGACCCGAAAAACGGCAGTACCCACATTGTTGCTGTCTGTCGCCCTGTTGTCCGCCGCTTGCGGAAATGGAGGCGGGAGCGGCGTCGCCAATGATACGGGCAACGGTACAGGCAACGAAGCCGCCACCAATCAAGCGAATGCAAATGAATCCTCCGCGCCCAAGCAGGACGAAATCGTCGAGATTACCGTATGGGACAAACCAAGCGCAGATATGGCCAGCAAAGCGTTTATGGAGGAGCTGTTCGCCGACTTCGAACAGCAATATCCCCATATCAAGGTGAACCATATCGAGCCGACCAAGGAGAAGGAACGGGAGCAATTCATGACGGCCGTGGCCGGCGGCGAGCAGCCCGATCTTCACAAAACGCCGTATCCGGACATGGAGTCGTATATTGCCCAAGGCATCCCGGCCGATATTACCGAGCTGTGGAACAGCTTCGACGGCAAAGACAACTACCTGCCCTCTTCCTTGAACGCAGCGACGGTCGACGGCAAAATCTATGGCGTCCCCAACGATATGTACGTCACCGGGCTCATGTACAACAAGCAGATGTTCGCTGATGCCGGCATCGACCCGGCGGAGGCCTTCAAGGACTGGGAATCGTTCGGCGAGGCGGCGCAGCAATTGATCGATCCGGCGAAGGGAACGTATGGCTACGCGATTCTCGGGATGGACTGGGCGGATTGGTTTTTTGAATACTATGTATGGCAGG
>NZ_BFBX01000050.1:27330-53093 GCF_003851045.1 Paenibacillus sp. 598K
ATACTATGTATGGCAGGCGGGCGGCGACCTGACCGAGAGGCAGCCGGACGGCACGGCCAAGCTGACGCTGACCTCGGATGCGACCGTACAAGCGCTACAATACTACAAGGACTTGAAGTTCAAATATAAAGCGACGCAGAAAAACGTCGTGCAAAGTCTGGACGACAACCAGAAGGACTTTTATACCGGACGCGCGGCTTCCATGCTCGCGGGCTCGGACTGGTTTTTCGGCATGGTGTCGCGTGGGATGGAGCTTGAGAACATCGGCTTCTCCAGCCTGCCGGTTGGTCCATCGGGCAAATCGCCGGCGCAGGTCGGCGGCAGCTACTGGATCGTGAATCCGAAGTCCACCCCGGAGCAGCAGCAGGCGGCGTTCACGTACGCCACCTATCTGACCTCCAAGGAGGTCATCGAGAAGGGCTTGAAATGGGGGCAGGAAAACGGCATCTTCCCGAATCTGCTGTCGGTCCGCTCGGACGTGGATGTAACCCAATTCGTCGACGGGATGCCGGAGGACCTGCTGGTGAGCGTACGCGAGGCGGCCAAAGAAACGCGTCTGGAATACTTCCTCAAAGCCCGCTTGAGCCCGTATGTCGTCAAGCCGATCCAGCAGGTGCTGCTCGATGAGAAGGTGGACCCGCTGGCGGCGCTGGAGGCGGCGCAGAAGCTCGCGCAGACGGAGGTCATCGACAAGTATAACGCCGAAATTAAAGGCTAAGGCTCATCGGGATTCTGCCACAAAGGAGAATCCCGATTCTTATTCAAGGGGGGAGAACCGTTGGCGAGAATGTCGAACATCCGCTGGATCGCCGTGCTGTTTTTGCTGCCATCCGTGCTCTGTTACCTGCTCTTTAAATACTATCCGCTGCTTAGCATGGTCTACATCAGCTTTTTTCGCTACAGCATCGTCAACCCGCCGGGCGAATTTGTCGGTTTGGCCAACTACATCGAGTTTTTGAGCTCATCGACGTTTTGGCAGGCCGTGTACAACACCTTCGTGTTTTTTGCGCTCTATCTCGGCTTGACGTTTTGGCTGCCGATCGTGCAAGCCTTGCTGCTCAGCGATATCCGCAAAGGCAATGCGTTTTTTCGCTTCATGTATCAATTGCCGACGGTCATGCCGGCTGTGGCCGGCGTCCTCGTCTGGAAGTGGATGTACAATCCCGACTACGGCTTGCTGAACTACTGGCTTTCGTTTGTGGGGCTAGGCCCCTACATGTGGCTCAATGATATGAGCATGACCAAATTCGCCATCGTCCTGCCTGCGGTATTCGCTGGCGGCGGCGTCTCGCTGCTCCTCTATTTTTCGGCGATTCGTTCGATTCCAGCCGAGATCCTGGAGGCGGCCAAGGTTGACGGTGCGGGGCCGTGGCGGAGGATGTGGACGATTTTGCTTCCGAACATGCGCTTCATTATTCTCATCCAATTTATCGCCTTCATGACCGGCATTCTGCTGGCTTACGATAATATTTATGTGATGACGCAAGGCGGTCCGGCAGGCAGCACGACAGTCGTCTCGATGCTGGTCGTCAATACCGCGTTTCAGCAATCGCGCTTTGGCATCTCCGGCGCTATGTCGCTGTTTATGTTCGTGTTGATCGCGCTGCTGACGATCGTCCAAAATAAAATCTCCGCAGAAAAGGATTGAAGGACATGGAACGCGCACGCATCGTGGAGAAAGGACAACGGTCGTTAACGATAACGGCCTATGTAGTGACGATTTTTTTCACCCTGACGGCTCTCATCCCGCTGTTGTGGATGGTGTCCTCGGCATTCAAATCGGACAATGAAATCGACGCCTATCCTCCCAAGTGGGTGCCTAGCATCCCCCGATCCATCGAGGTTACGCTCGATTATACGGGGCAGCCGTCAGTGGATAGGAACGCCTATGAGCTGGATGCGATGGAGGCGATCTGGTATCCCTGGATGAAGAATCTGCGCGAGGGGATCGGCCAGGTGAAGATCATCGGGGTGCGCGAGGGCAAGGCTCTCTACGAGGCGACGACGACGTCCGCCGCATTCCGCACCGGGCAGCCGGTCGTGGTGCCGTCCACGCTCTTTAACGAAGGGATGATGAAGCTCAAGCTGCCGTATATTCAGGAGCAGAAGCTGTCCAAGTTCAAATGGTACGGCGAGGATGGTCGAGCCCAGGCAAGTCAGACAGAAGGGACGGAGAGCAGCGAGCTGCTCCGGAAGTTTGCCGGCTTTTACGAGTCGACGGACTTGATCGATGGCCGCGTGCTGGCGATGGAGGAGCGACCGGTCTGGCTCCGTATGTTCGACAGCTTCCTATCGCTCCATGCGATCGCCGCAGACGCGGTCGGAGCGCTAGGCTTTGCCAAGTACTTTTTGAATAGCGCGATCGTTACGCTGTCCTCGGTGCTCCTCCAGATGCTGCTTGGCGGCTTGGCCGGCTATGCGCTGGCGCATCTGATGGACAGCAGACGGTGGCAGTTGTTTTGGGTGATGTTTTTTCTCGCGACCATTATGATCCCGGATATTTCATTGCTGCTGCCGCTTTACCTGCTGATGAAGGATCTGGGGCTGGTCAATTCGCTCTGGGCGATCATCCTGCCCCATTCCGCCTGGGGCATCGTCATTTTTTTGTTCAAGGGCTTTTTCGAGCAGGTCTCCAAGGAGCTGCTGCAGGCGGCGCGCGTCGATGGAGCGGCGGAGCTGCGCATCTTCACGCAGATTGTGATCCCGCTCTCGATCCCGATTTTCGCCACTGTCGGCGTCCTGACCTTCATTCCTGTATGGAATGAGTTCGTCTGGCCGCTGATAGTCAACAACAAGCCGGAGTATTGGACGTTTACCGTCGCGCTCAACGATCTGCAGAACAAAAGCAACGTGCAGCAGAACATGATTATGGCCAGCTCCTTCCTCTCGTTGCTGCCGCTGCTGCTCGTCTTCATCCTGGCGCAAAAGTATATCGAGAAGGGCGTGTCGTTTACAGGGGTGAAAGGGTGAAGGGGCGAGCAAGCGTCTCTAATCGACGAAAGGAGTGATGCTCATGCTGCTAGAGGGGGTGGACCGCATCCTGCCATGCGAGCTGCAATGCGAATCTGTAACAAAGCCTCTGGCGATCCAGACCGATCGTCCCCGCTTCAGCTGGCGGCTGCTGGCAGAAGGACGAGGCAGGCGCCAGACGGCATATCGGGTCATGGTCGCCGACCAGCCGGAGCGGCTGGAGGCGGGGGAGGGGCTATGCTGGGACTCGGGCAAGACCTACTCGGATCACACCTTCGACATCGTTTACGGGGGGAGTCGATTGGATAGCGCTTCGCGTTATTACTGGCGCGTCGTGGCCTGGGACGAGGAGGATCGGGAGGGGCTGCCGAGCGAGATCAGCGCTTACGATACGGGACTGCTGGAGAGGACGGACTGGTCGGCCTCCTGGATCGGAGCGCCGGAGGCGTCGGGGTCGCCGCTCTTCCGCCGGGAGATAGACATCGAGCAGCCGTGTGTGCGAGCGATCGCCTATATCGCCTGTCTCGGCTATGGCGAGCTGTACGTCGATGGAGCCAAGGCAGGCGAGCGCGTCCTTGATCCGCACTGGAGCGATTATGACGATCGGACCATCGAGGGGCTGCTGTACCCGTATCAGGATGCGGGGCTGAAGTCGGTCTATTATGTCGCCCATGATCTGACGGCTGAGCTGACGCCGGGGCGGCATGTCCTCGGTCTCATGGTGGGCAATGGGTGGTATCGTCAGACGGCGCGCACGGTCGAAGGGCAGATGGCCTACGGCATCCCCCGAGTGCTGCTGCAGGTGCACCTGCATTATGCGGACGGCAGCGCAGTGCGCATCCTCACCGACGAGACGTGGCGCTGCGCGCCAGGTCCGATCGTCTCCGATCAGCTCTTCGTCGGCGAGGTGTACGATGCCCGGCTCGAGCAGCCGGGCTGGTGCGAGCCGGGCTTCGATGATTCGCCCTGGGCATGCGCTCAGGAGCTGCCGGCGCCGAGCGGACGGCTGCGGGCGCAGCTGTCGCCGGCGGACCAGGCACGAGGGACGCTCCGGCCGATCCGGCGATGGACGGATCGGGAGGGCGGCTATCTGTTCGACCTGGGGCAGAATATCTCGGGCTGGGTGCGGCTGTGCGTCGTTGCGCCCAGAGGGGCGCGGATCGTCATGCGGTTCGCGGAGGAGCTGGGGGATGACGGCGCGCTGGATTATGACAGCGCGGGCGGCGTCGGGCAGATCCAGCGCGATGTCTATATCGCCAAGGGCGAGGGAGTAGAGCGCTACGAGCCGCGCTTCGTATGGCACGGGTTTCGTTATGTCGAGGTAACCGGGCTGGTCGGCGAGCCGACGGACGATACGGTGCTCGGCGTCGTCGTGCATGCCGCCGTCGAGCAGGCAGGGGAGTTTGAATGCTCGGACGAGCGGCTCAATCGGATACAGGAGCTGTATCGGTGGTCGCAGCTGACCAATCTGCACAGCGGCGTGCCCAGCGATTGTCCGCATCGCGAGCGACTGGGCTATACCGGCGACGGCCATGTCACTGCCCAAGCGGCCATATACAACTTCGGGATGGCGGCCTTTTATCGTAAGTGGATACAGGATATCGCCGATGCCCAACACCAGGCGACCGGCTTCGTCCCCCATACGGCGCCGTTCAACGGCGGCGGCGGCGGGCCGGGCTGGGGCAGCGCGTATGTCATCCTGTGCTGGCAGCTCTATCGGGCTTATGGCGATCGGAGCGTGCTGGAGGCGCATTACGAGGGGATGGCGCGCTGGGCGGCCTATCTGCGAGGCTGTACGGATGATGGCTGCATCGTTGTCCGGGAGGAGCCGGGGAGCTGGTGTCTGGGCGATTGGTGCATTCCCGGCGAGCTGGAGCTGCCAGAGCAGGTGGTCAACACGTATTTCCACGCCGAGGTGAATCGTCTCCTGGGGCAGATTGCTCACGTGCTGGGCAAGACGGAGGACGGGCTCGCTTACGAACGGCGGTTTGCCGATATTTGTCGCGGCTATAATGAAGCTTTTCTCGATTGCAAGCGCTTGCAGTATTCGATCGGCAGACAAGGCGCGGATTTCTTTGCCTATGCTCTGGGGTGCGTGCCTGAAGATATCGAGCCTGCGATACGGCAGCGACTGCTAACCCAATATTCGCTATCGCAAGGGGGCGCTATCGATACCGGGATCTTCGGGACGCCGCTGCTGCTGGAGGCGTTGGCGGACTGGGGCGCGATCGATCAGGCGCTCGAGCTGGCCCTCAGCGACGAGTATCCGGGCTATGGCTATATGCTGCGGCAAGGCGCGACGACGTTATGGGAGCGCTGGGATGGCCTGGAGTCGCATAATCACCCGATGTTCGGCAGCATCAGCGCCTGGATGTTCGAGCGGCTGGCGGGGCTGCGGATGTGCGAGGACGCTGTAGCCTTTGGCCGTGTCCGCGTGCAGCCGCCGCTGCGCTCGCGCCTTGCCTCGGCCCGGGCGACGCTGTCGACGATCCGCGGGCGCTATGCCGTCTGGTGGGAGCGGGTCGGGGAGCGGTTTGTCATCGAATTGGCGGTGCCTCCCAATGGCGCGGTCGAGCTCGTACTGCCGGGTGTCTATGAGCTGAAGGTAGCAGAGCGCGGAGAGCCGCTGGCCGAGGGCGTCGACTATCGCATACGCTCCGGTCGGATCGCGCTCGGCTCGGGAGACTATCGGATCGAGGGCAGGCTGACCGGGGAGGAGGTGACGGCTGTACGCTGAGTTCCTTCGACAGGAGAAAGCTTGTTGACGCAATAGGCAGGAATGGCTAGCGCAATGCAATCCATGAATATGAGGAGCGATGATGATGATCGTCAAGAAGCAGCAGATGTCCTTCAAGAAGCTGGTAGCCCTTGCTGTATTGCTCGCGATGATGTGCGCTACGGTAGTTGTCTTCCCGGATGCGAGCTATGCCGCATCCTCTGCCGTCATCCGATATGACCAGAGCATGGGGGAGCGCGATCCTAATGTGTTCGGCGGCGCGATCAATGTGCTCGACGGCGCTTCGGATGTCGATGCCTTGCGAGCCGCAGGCGTCACGATGGCGCGCCGCGATGTGTACCTGTCCCAGATCCTGCCCAATACGACTGTGGCGCAGTATCTGGCCGATATGTCGGTGCCCGGCGGGGTAGACGATCCGAGCACATGGGACTGGAGCCAGTACGCCTGGGTGGATACGTATCATAACAAGGGTATGAAAAACATGCTCATCTTGTCCTACAACGTGGCCTGGCTATCCTCGAGCAACAATAACAATGGCGTCCCCAAAAACTGGGTCGTCTACGAGGATATTATCAAAAAAATCGTGCAGCACTTTGCTGGCAAAGTCGACTATATCGAGGTGTGGAACGAGCCCGACCATGCGAACTTCCTGGACCTGACCAACAGCGGCTATACGAGCAGACTGACGGCCTACAAGGACATCTATCGACATGCGGCCAATGCGATCCGCACTGTCAACGCGACGATCCCGATCGGCGGCCCCGTCTTGTCCAATACCGATACGAGCTGGGCGGACGCTATGCTGAAGGATGCGACGATCAAGCCCAATGTCAACTTCCTCTCCTATCATCAATACCAGCAAAATCCTGACGGCGAGCAAGCGATCGTCGCGTTGCGGAATGTAGCCGCAGCCAACGGTGTCCCGGATATGCCGATCTATCTTACCGAGTGGAACTGGGATTGGCAATATATCGGCTCCCCGATGAACAATGACTCGGTCGATGCGATCCCCTATGACGCGCAACGACTCGGAGACATGATCTATCAAGGCGTGGCGGGGGCGGCCTACTTTGCCTTTAACAAGCAGACGACGCACCCGGACTTCTACTCCATCTATGCCAACGGCAACCTTACGCCGAAGCTGAGCGCCTATCGTCTACTCTCCAAGCAGCTCGGACTCGGCGACGGCAAGTTCCTGTTGCGAGGCAGCAACTGGAGCAACGGCGCGGCGACGATCGTCGCCAGAGGCGCGACGAATGCCGCTGGCCATCCGGTGGCCTGGGTGGTGAACACGTCGACGGCCGGCGACCAGCTCGCGCTCACTTTCCAGGGGCTGAAGCCTGGAGTGCAGTATACGGCGACCGCATATGAGGCCAGCCGCTGGCAGGATGCGACCTCGTCCAGCTTTACGACCTCGTTCACCACCGACCTTAGCGGCAATGGCAGTATCAGCTTCTGGCTCCCGTACAAGGCGGTTGTCGGTCTCAAGCTGACGGAGCAAGACAATCGTACGAATCTGGCGTTGCAGGCGTCGGCGACGGCTGACTCGCATGTGATGAGCGGCTTCGAGGCGGGCAAGGCGGCCGACGGCAACGATGCTACGCGCTGGGCCTCCGCCTATACGAGCGGCACGCATTGGCTAACGATGGATCTGGGCGCGGCGAAGTCGTTCAACGAGGTTGATGTGTATTGGGAGACGGCGTACAGCGTCGACTATACGGTGCAGGTATCGGCCAACAACAGCAGCTGGACCACTGTGAAGACAGTGACCGGCAATGCATCGCCGGGGTGGAAGGTGCACCGATTCCCGCTTCAGAATGCGCGCTACATCAAGATTAACAGTACAGCGGCAGCTTGGGGTCAAGGCGTCAGCATCTTCTCGGTCAATGTCTATCGCGATGAGTATACGAGGCTCGAAGCCTCGAGCAGTGTCGGCTCCTACGTGCGTCACCAGAACAGCCGCGGCCGCATCGACGCCACGATCGATCCGTTCGCCGACTCCCAGTTCCGCCGGGTGCCGGGCCTGGCTGACTCGGGTGGCGTCTCCTTCGAATCGGTCAACTTCCCGGGACGGTATCTGAGACATAAGAACGGCGAGCTCTGGCTCGAAGCGAACGATAACTCGACCTTGTTCAAGCAGGATGCGACCTGGTGGGTCAGACCCGGCCTGGCGAACGCGACGCGGTCATCCTTCGAATCGTACAATTATCCCGGCGCTTATATCCGTCATCGCGGTTCCTTGCTGTATAATGAAGCCGTCACGACCGCCCAAGCGGAAAGCGACGCCACGTTCCGCATCTATACGGAGTAATTAGCTGCGATTGCAGGTGACGGGATCACAGCACACCGACACTTAGCTGCGATTGCAGCAGACAGTCTACACGACGTCTGCTATAATAGGTGCACGAAGAGCAGAGCAGCTAAAAGGGAGCGAACGCATATTATACTCATTACCATGCCAAAGCCGGACGTTACGATATACAAGCAGCAGGACCCGCAGCTTAGCCATATTTACGGCTTTACGGATTTCCACCTCATTACGCGGGAAGACGGCGGGATCTTCATGTTCTATAATGACCAGGACGAGCTGCTGTTCGTCGGCAAGGCGCGCAAGCTGAGACCACGCATCAAAAAGCACTTCGAGGACTCGGTATCCGTCATGAAGGATCATCGGGAAGAGGTGGCGAAGATCGAGGTTTGCCTCGTATCGAGCCCCGTCCATCGCGAAATCTACGAAACCTACATTATTAACGAGCTGAAGGCAAAATATAATGTAGACAAAGTGATGTACAAGTAAACGGCATTGCCGTTCGCGTAGCGTCCAGTACGAGAAGGCGGGGGCGGGCCGCTTCAGTTCCTCCGGCACAAAACAGGCTAGCGCCCTTTAGGGCGGCTGGCCTGTTTTCTGTATCGAGTCCATAACTGCAAACATCCTCTGCCGTGCGCTGGTCCGCCACTATGCCATCATTAATGCCCTTTGTTCCTCTATTGCACGCAAAGTGCGGTAACCAATAAGATGCTCATCGCTCGCTTCCGGGTTGTCATAAGTAGTGTGCACCGTCCTCATCTAAGTATACTCAGACCGACTTGCCTTGCTTGCGATCGTCCCCCAGAAGTAGCTAATAAAGCGTTGCCATTCTTTTGTATGAGATGCTACCATGATTAATGGAGAGATTTAGCAGAAATGTGAGCTGTGGTGCTTAGGAAGGAGCAGGAATGAGGTATCAAATAATCATCATTAGCGGACTGTGTTTATTTGCATTATTTTATATGTATATAAACAAAGGAATCAGCGGAACTAACCTATTACTTTCTTTTCCGCTGGTATTGATTATGCTTGCGTCAATCGCGTTAAGAAAACGCATGAATAAAGCTGTAGTCATTTCCTTCAGTGTTGTGGTTTTTGTTGTTGCAGTTTTAGTAGTAGAAGTGTTCAGTAGTTAATTGAATTGATGAGTGGCAAATAATTAAACAGCGTATTAACCTTGCAGTAACAAGCGTAGAGAAAAAACAGGCCAACCGTCGTAACGGTCGGCCTGTTTGGTATGCGGATGAAGCAGATCATATAAACGGAGATGTATGCTCCGAGACTTCCTTCACCGCTTTGTAGATCAAATAGGGAACCAATCCAATACCGAAGGCTCCAAAGCTGAGACCTTTCAAAAATGCGCCCCAATTTCTTTTGGTTTCTTGTTTCATAACCAATCGTCTCCTCTCATTGTCCATAGCATGCGGGTCCGCATCATGACAGCATAGGCAGCATGGCAAGCTGGTCTATGTTGAGAGATGGTGTAGATCCGTTCCAAATGTTGTAAGGAATATAGCTTGAATGTGACTATTATATGAATTTTCTGAAAACATGTCAATGATTATTTTCATCCTTCGCTGGCTGGGATTGCCACAGCGCATTCAAAAATTCGACTTGCAACCATTCATTTTCTTTTCCATCAACTGCCCGTTGACGTAGTATTGTTTTTTGGGCGATAATACATGTGAATAAGATGTTCCATTGGCATAAAGGTCATTTATCACAGGTCATTGTAGTGGTGACTTAAGGAATGGCCTTATTTTTCTGTGTTATTAATTACATTTATTAACTAAAAGGGGATAATTTAATATGAAAATTCCTGGGCTTACGACTCGATTATCTCCACTAGGATGGAAGTCAAAGTTGAGCTTGGTTTTGCTATGCCTTTGTATCATCCTGTCGGGGTGCTCACAGTCAGGAGATGGTGCTAATCCGCCGCCCGTCGTGCCCAGCACGGAGCAGCCGATCGAGCGGTATACGGGCGAGCCGAGCGAGCAGATCAGTTATGTGTATACGACGATGCGGGAGCTGTCGCTGACCTTTAATGGATTGGCGGAGCGGGACGAGCTGATGCCGTTGCTGGATGCGCTGGACCGCTACAAGGTGAAGGCGACGTTCTTCGTGCCCGGCATACGGGCGGCCGAAGAGCCGGACCTCGTCCACGAGATCGCGGCGCGCGGCCATCAGATCGAGAACAATGCGCTCGACGGCACCGACCTGACGGAGCTGCAGTACAACCAGATCTACCATCAACTGCGACTGACCAACGAGATCCTCGAGCGGGAGACGACGGTCAAGCCAAAGTACATCCGCACACGCTCCGGCAGCTTCAGTGATGATGTCCGACTGGCAGCGGCCCACCTGGGCATGGAGGCGGTCATCACCTACAGCATCAACCTGCAAAGCTGGAATGGCGATGCGGCGTCCAAGGTCGAGGACTACGTCATGACCAACATTACGCGCGGCGGCATCATCGCTCTCAATACAGAGAACAATCCGGACTTGCTCAAATCGCTCGAGATGGTCATCACATCGGTCCAGAAGGTTGGCTACTCGTTAGTACCGCTGAATCGTCTGCTGGAGTACAAGCATGAGCGCAAGCCGCTCGAGCAGATCGATGGCTATGATGCGGCGAAGATCAATCCCGATTATGGGAATGCTGAATACGAGGTTATCTACAAAGCAGATCGCAACGACAAGCAGATCGCCCTCACCTTCGATGACTGGGGCACCGACTACACAGTGACTCGTCTGCTGGATCTATTGAAGGAAGAGAATATTAAGGCGTCGTTTTTCCTGCGGGGCAACGGACCCGAGCGCAACCCTAACCTGGCGCGGGCGATCGCTGAGGACGGACATGATGTGGCCAATCACACCTACAGTCACCCGGTTATTACCAATCTGTCGCCGGAGGAGATCCAGGAGGAGGTCGTCAAGGCCCATCAGGTCATCACCGAGGCGATCCAGCAAAAGCCGGTCATGATGTTCCGCCCGCCGACGGGCGCCTTTGACGAGGAGACGGCCAAGATCGTCGCCGCTACCGGGTACCGGACGATCGCGATGTACGATGTGACGACGCTGGACTGGGATCGGAGCAATGACGCGGATCATATCGTCAAGACGATTATGGAGAATACGGAGAGCGGCAGCGTGATCCTCCTCCATATTCTTGATGGGCTGCATACGCTCGAGGCTTTGCCGACGGCGATCCAGAAGCTGCGCGATCAAGGTTATACGTTTGTCAAAATGTCGGAGCTGGTCGACCTTCAATCCTGACCGAGATAGAGAGAGACCATACTAGAAGCGGGAGATGAGCGAAGTCATGAATGAAGCCTATGAGAGGCTGAAGGATGGACAAGACAAGCTGGCAGTCATCGGTTTAGGTTATGTCGGACTGCCGCTGGCAGTGGCCTTTGGACGCAAGGTGAATGTCATCGGGTTCGATGTCGATGCCCGCAAGATCGAGACATGTCGGCAAGGCCGCTCGCCAATCGATGATGTCAGCGATGATGAGCTGTCGAGCGCAAACATCGCCTTTACCAGCGACGAGGGCGCGCTTGCCGAGGCCAGCTTCCTCATCGTGGCGGTGCCAACGCCGCTCCAGTCGGACAAGGTGCCTGATCTGAGCTACATCCGCAAAGCGAGCGCGCTCGTCGGGCGGCAATTGCGCCGGGGAGCGACCGTCGTCTTCGAATCAACCGTCTACCCGGGCGTGACCGAGGAGATCGCGGGTCCGATCCTGGAGGCAGAGTCAGGGCTGAGGTGCGGTATCGACTTCCGGCTCGGCTACTCGCCCGAGCGGATCAATCCCGGCGACCAGGTGCACCGCCTGGACAACATCGTCAAGATCGTCTCCGGGATGGATAAGCCGACGCTGGAGCTGGTCGCCGCCGTGTACGAGTTGATCGTCGAGGCTGGCGTCTATCGCGCCGAATCGATTAAGGTCGCCGAAGCGGCCAAGGTGATCGAGAATGCGCAGCGCGACATCAACATCGCTTTTATGAACGAGCTGTCGATGCTGTTCCACCAGCTTGATATCGATACGCAAGCCGTGCTGAGAGCGGCGGGTACGAAGTGGAACTTCATGCATTTCGAACCGGGTCTGGTAGGCGGACACTGCATCGGCATCGATCCATACTACCTCACCTACAAGGCAGAGGGTCATGGCTATCGCTCCCGCATCATCCTGGCGGGCAGACATATCAACGACGGGATGGGCCCCTACATCGCCCAGCAGCTGATTAAGCAGCTGGTCAAGGGCAAGCAGGACCTCTCGTCGATCCGTATCGGCATCCTGGGCATTACGTACAAGGAAAACTGCTCCGACATCCGCAACTCTCGCGTCCCCGATATTATCAGCGAGCTGGCAGAGTACGGGGTGACGACGCTGGTCAGCGACCCGATGGCCGATCCTCAAGAGGTGTGGGAGGAGTACAGCGTCCGGCTATGCCCGATCGAGGAGATGCGCGACTTGAGCGCCATCGTCGTTGCGGTGCCGCACGAGGCTTACGCGGCCTTGGGCCCGCAGGAGTTCGACCGTCTGTACGAGGGCAGCCCGCTCAAGCTGATGGTCGATGTGAAGAGCTTGTATGATCGGTCCGCGTACGAGGCGCAAGGGTATGTATATTGGAGCTTGTAAGAGAGGAGGGGCGACATGTGGTGGCGCAAAGATAAACAACCGATAGAGGAAAAGCTGTCTGTAACCCGCGGCGACCGACGTGCGCTCTCGCGCGTCCCCGACCCGGAGCAAGTAAGGACCGGCAGCGAGCGACGCGGTTCAGCGGATAGCGAGGGAGACGAGTCGGTATTCAGCATGCGGTTCGTGGCCGACTTTAATGTGAGGCTGACGGATCGACGTCGTGGCAAAAAAGGTTACGAGGTCAAGGCGGCGGACATCTCGACGACCGGCATCCTGGTTGAGCTGGGGGGCGACGATGAGCTGGCAGAGCAATACAAGGTGGGCACCAAGTGCCATCTGCGCTTTGATATTCCGCCCGGCACGATGCCCGAAGGGTTCGAGTCCGCTGTGCGGGTGGACGCCGAGGTGGTGCGCGTCTTTCGCCGCGAGGAGAACGGCACATCGCGCTGGATGGCAGGCTTTGTGTTCAACGAGCCGCTGACGCATTATTTTAAACGCCGGCGTTGGGGATACTCCATCTATATGGCGAGCACGATGCTGCTCCTCTCGGTGCTGTTCATCATGCTGATGCGCGCCGAGAGCATCCTCTACTTCAAGTACAACTGGCTGCTCTATCTGTACAGCATCATCGCGGCGGTGTTCCTGATCAGCCGTTATCTGTTCGGAGCGCTCTACCGCGATGTGCCGGTCGATCCGCATTATACGCCAGGCGTCTCGATCATCATCCCTTGCTTCAATGAAGAGCAATGGATCCGCCGGACGGTGCTCAGCTGCATCAATCAGGACTATCCGGTGGACAAGCTGGAGGTTATCGTCGTCGATGACCGCTCGACCGACCGCTCGGTGGAGGAGATCCAGAAGTTGATCGACCTCGTCCACAAGGAAGCGGAGCGCTTCAACGTCAAGGATCGGCTCAAGCTGCATGTGCTGCCGGTCAACGGCGGCAAGCGCGAGGCGCTCGTCAAGGGCGTGGAGATGGCCAAGCACCCGCTCGTCGTCTTCGTCGACTCGGACAGCTTCCTGGACTATTCGGCGATCCGCCATCTCGTCCAGCCGTTCAAGGACCCGCAGATGGGCGGCGTGGCCGGACGTACCGATGTCGAGAACAAATTCACCAACTCGGTGACCAAGCTGCAGACGGTCCGCTACTATATCGCTTTCCGCATTATGAAGGCGGCCGAGTCGTACTTCGATAGCGTGACCTGTCTGTCGGGGCCGCTCTCCTGCTATCGCAAGGACCTTGTCCTGCAGCACAAGGACGCCTGGCTCACGCAGAAGTTCCTGGGCCATCCGGCAACCTTCGGCGACGACCGCAGTATGACCAACTACATCCTGCAGACGCATCGCACAGGCTATCAGGACAAGGCGATCTGCTCGACGATCGTGCCCTCCGACATGGGTGTCTTCCTGAAGCAGCAGATGCGCTGGAAACGGTCGTGGCTGAGAGAGTCGTTGCGGGCGGGCGGGTTTATCTGGCGCAAGGAGCCGTTTATGGCGCTATTCTTCTACATTGGACTCATCGTACCGATCGCAGCGCCGGTTATCGTGCTGCACAACCTGGTGTATGTGCCGCTCGTGCACGGGATTTTCCCAGGCACCTTCCTGATGGGGCTGCTGCTCATGGCGTTGCTGATGAGCTTCGCGCATCTGCTGTTCCGACGCAGCCGACTATGGATTTTTGGCATCGTATTTTGTATCTTCTATGAGCTGGTCTTGCTATGGCAGATGCCCGTGGCATGGGTGACCTTCTGGAAGTCGACCTGGGGCACGCGGCAGACGCCGCAGGACGTGGAGGCTCAGGAGCGTAAGGAACGGAAGCGCGCGCGCAAGCGGGGCAAGGAGAGCGGCGTATCGCTCTAGATGACTGACCTGCAATCAATCTACTACAAGGAAGGAGCTGCGGCAAAGGTGGACCAGACGTTCGACTACCTCAAAAAGAACAAACGCAAACGGGTGCGAACGGTGTTGCAGCTGGCGTTGCTGCTGGCGCTCGGCTATCTCGTCATCCATGCGGTATTCGACATCGAGACGTATCGGGAGCCGGCAAGGCCGCAATGGACCAGCGACAAGGGTTTCGTCGCTCTGTCTTACTTTGGCGTCAGTCGCTCGGGTACGCCGACGCTGATCGCCAAGGATCGGCTCGAGCAGCATCTGCAGGCGTTGTATGATCACGGCTATACGTCGATCGCCCAGCAGGACATCCTGGACTATTACAAGCAAGGCAAGCCGCTGCCTGAGCGGGGATTGTTCCTCTCCTTCGGCGATGGGCGCAATGACTCGAGCCTGTTCGCCCAGCCCTTCATGGAGCGGTATAACTTCAAGGCGACGATGCTGTCCTACGCCAACAAGATGGACGGCAAGGACTCCAAGTTCCTGACGCCCAAGGAATTGCTCAAGATGACGCGCAAGGGCTACTGGGAGCTCGGCAGCAACGGCTATCGGCTCACCTACATCAACATCCATGACGAGGACGGACGATTCATCGGTCTGCGCGACGAGGGGGAATTCCCGGAGATCGATTGGGCGCGCTCGTATACGCATTACCTGATGGACTTCCTGCGGGATGGGGACGGCATCCCGACCGAGGACAAGACGGAGATGGACGAGCGTATTACCTATGACTATAACGAGATGGAGCGGATCTATAAGAGCACGCTCGGCGACGTGCCCAGCACGTATATGATCATGCACGCCAATACGATGTACAACGGCATGAACCATCTAGTCGAGAAGGTAAATGCCCGCCATATCCCGCGCCTGTTCGACATGCACTTCAACCGCGAGGGCAGTGCCTTCAACGGCGCGGGCGGCGAGCTCTATAATCTGACGCGTCTGCAACCGGCGCCATATTGGTACACCAATCATCTGCTCATGAAGCTGAGAGAGGACACGGGCGATGCGATGCAGTTCATCGTCGGCGATACGAAGCGCGCCGAAGATTGGCAATTGCTCGAAGGCGCGGCCGAGCATATCGACAACCGGATCGCGCTGACCTCGACGCCTGGCGGTCCGGGCAGGCTCTATCTGACCGGGCATGAGAGTGAAGGGGATGTGCAGGTGAAGGCTCGGCTCTCCGGCACTGTCGTCGGTCAGCAGTCGGTCTATGTGATCTACGACCGCGAGCGAGCCGCATATGTCCAGGTGAAGCTGGCGGACAATGTGCTGCACGTCATCGCCAAGCAGCCGGGGCAAGAGGCCAAGACAGTCTGGACGCATGAGTTCCCCGGACTGGAGAAGAATCGGCAGTATCCGCCTGGCATGATGCAGCAGCGCTCGCTCGAGGCGACGCTGCGCGGCGAGCGTCTGACGGTGAACATGGATGGCGTCGTCCTGTCCGAGGGGATCGAGGTCGGCGAGGCAGCGGCGAGCGGCGGGGTGCTTCTGGAATCGGAAGCTAGTCCGCTGAACAAGAAGGATACGATCTATGACGGCGTATTCGACAATGTTGAGGTGCGGACGATCCGTGCCGACGGCAGCGTCGGTAAGGCGATCTATGACAACCGGCTGCGAGGCGTGGAGCTGGTCGTCGCCAAGGTGCGTGGGGCGGTGAATCATGCGGTCGATTGGGCGATCGAGACGTTCTGACGCCCTGGGAGCGGAACAGACAGGGAGGCGAAGCGAGATGAAGAGACGTCGTGCGGGCTGGTGGCTGGCGGCATCCGCAGCGGGACTATGCGCTGCGGCAGGAGCGATCATCTGGCTCACCGACCGTCAGGAGCCGGTGTATGAGCCGGCTCCCGGTCCGCTCGAGCTGAGTGCGTGGCTGCCGGAGTGGCAACGGGAGGCGGGACTGACCGATGCACTGCAGCTGGAGCCGCAGCTGGCAGGGCTGTACGCCTTTGGCATCTACTTTGACGAGTCCGACCGGCTGCTGATGCGCGATGCCTTCGCTACGGTGTGGGACGAGCTCGCCGACTATGGCGATCATCGCGAGGCGTTGCATCTGACGCTGGTCAATGACCGGATCCTGGAGGGCGGCGCGTCGGTGCAGAAGGACCCGGAGCTGGTCGGGCGTCTCGTCGCTACACCGGAGAGCCGAGCCCGACATATCGACGAGATCCTGCAGCTGGCGGGGCGTCTCGGGGCAGTAGGCGTCGAGGTCGACTATGAGCGGATCGAGGAGAAGGCATGGGACGGCATGCTGCGCTTCATCGGCGAGCTCTACGCAGCGACCGAGTCGCATGGTCTGGCGATGCGCGTCGTCCTGGAGCCGCGCGCGCCGCTCGAGCGGCTGAGTCTGCCGGAAGGTCCGCAATATGTGATGATGGCGTACAATCTGCATGGGCCGCATAGCGGACCGGGGCCAAAGACGGATCATGCAATGATCCAGCGGCTCACGAAGCGGCTGAAGAGCGTCCCGGGGCGACCCGTGCTGGCGCTCGCGACCGGCGGCTTCGACTGGGGAGCGGACGGCAAGACGGCAGCGCTCACCGAGCAGCAGGCGGCTGCGCTGGCCCGCTCGACAGGCAGCGAGCCGGAGCGGGATGAGGCCAGCGGTGCGTTGATCTTCAGTTATTCGGGCGACAGCGGCGATCATACCGTATGGTATGCCGACGGCGAGACGCTGACCCGGTGGATCGGCTGGTCTCGCCAGGGCGGGATCGACCGGATCGCGTTATGGCGTCTCGGAGGGATGCAGCCAGAGACCGTGCATCGTTTATTGCTATACTGAAGACAACTACAGGACTTGTTGCCTCCGATTGCGGGCGGGCAGTAGGTCCTTTTTGCCATTCTAGGGCGCCATTGGTTGAGCCTTTGAGCGATCGGGTAATGGAAGGGGCAAAGGAGGTAGAATAAACGATGAAATTTCAAGATCAATTGTCGCGCTTGAAAGAACGAGTCTTCTCCCCCGAGCATCAAGTCCTGACCGTCTATCTGAACACTGAGCCCGAGCGCAAGCAGCAGACCTCATGGAAGCTGCATCTGAAGAACGGCATGAACCGACTGACGGAATACGCGCGCGCCGAAGGCGACAATGCGCAGGAAAAACAACTGATGAAGCTGCATAGTCTGCTGGAGTCCACGATTAACGAACACCGAGGCGACCTCAAGCGGGGGATCGTCCTTGTCGTATGCCCGCAGGCGGGCGTCCTGTTCCTGGAGAAGCTCCAGGTGCCCTCGCCCAACGCATTCTACTGGCAGAGCGAGCCGGAGCTGGAGGAGCTGGAGAGTCTGTTCCGCCAATATCCGGCGGCAGGCATCGTGCTCGTCGGCAGCGACAGCGTCACGGTCGTCGATACGATGCTGGGCGAAGTGGAGCGCGAGTGGAATTATGAGTGGGACAGCGACAGCGAGGACTGGAAGCAATACCAGGGCATCGCGGCCTCGGTGCGGACGGCCTCGGGGGCGCGCCATCGCGACCAGTTCGACAAGCGCCTCGGCGCGAATCGCCAGCGCTGGCTGAAGCGGCTCTCGCCGATCCTCGAGCGTCACAGGCAGCGCAACCGCTGGCAGGAGATCGTCCTGGCCGGCGAGTCCGGCCTGACGCAGGAGCTGGCCAAGGAGTTGAACGGCAGCCAGCCGCGCATCCTCGCCAAAAACCTGAACGGCATGACGGCCAATCAAGTGCTGCAGGAGGTCTACACCTAGCGGTCCCATGCAGCAGCAGCGACGGACGGGACGCATACGCAGACCGGCTTTGCCTTGGCGTTTTGCCAAGCGAAACCGGTATCGGGAGTATGGGCTCAAAAAGGCGGCGCAGCCGTGGCTCGATGCTCTGCGATGAGTCGTTGCACCTTGCCAACCGCGAGCAGGCTCATTATACTGGGCATGTACGATATACCTATCTAAGGCGGTGTCCAGCACATGGCGAATAACAGTATATTGAGCGGCGGCGGATTCCATCATATCGCGATTCGCGTAGCCGATTTTGAAGCATCGATCCGATTTTACGAGGCGCTTGGCTTCCGCGAGAAGATCCGCTGGGGCGAGGGAGACAGCCGCGGCATCCTGCTCGACTCCGGCGACGGCAACTATATGGAGATCTTCGCAGGCGGCACCCGCGAGCCTAAGCCTGAGGGCGCGCTCCTGCATGTCGCCTTCCGCACCGACGATATCAACGCAGCGATCGAGGTCGCCCGGGCCGCCGGCGCCGAGGTAACGGTCGAGCCCAAGGATCTGATCATCTGCCCGGACCCGCGGACGCCTGTCCGGATCGCGTTCTTCAAAGGCCCGGACGGCGAGCTGATCGAGCTGTTCCAGAGCACCGGCGAAAATCCACTGTAAGACGGCACGCGCGCTCTTGTCCGAGGACAAGCCTTCAAACTCACGGCAACGTGGGGGTGAAGGCTTTTTTTTGGCGATCAGAGCGACATGGCGTCCGATGCGAGCTTCCGATGGTCGCGCGGCGCGGCGCCCATCACTTTTTTGAACATGCGGGAGAATAACAGCTGATCGGGATAGCCGACCGATTGGGAAATCTCGCCGATGGAGAGCGAGGTGGTTTTCATCAGCTCGGCCGCCCGCTCCATCCGATAGCGGATCAGATAGTTTTGCGGGGTTGCGCCGACGATCTCCTTGAACAGCTTGGACATGTACTTGCGGTTCAGGTTAAGCTCGCGCGCCAGATCCTCGATATTGATGCTATGCGAGTAGTTCATCTCGATGAAATGGAGCGCCTGCTGGATATAATGCTCCCGGATATTGCCCGCGTACTCCTCCGGCGGCGCTGCGCCGACGGCATCGATCAGGATGCCCAGACATTCGTAGAGCGCGCCGAGCAGCTTCAGATCGCGGCTATGCTCCGAACGTACGGCTGCGAGCATCCGCTCGAAGCAGCGGTTGATCCGCTCCTGATCATCGTTGTCGCTGACGAACACCGGCTGGCCCCGCGACAGACGGGCGCGCTTCAGATAGCTCTCGGCCTGCAAGCCGTTGAAGGCGACCCAGGCATAGGACCAGGGGTCCTCGGCATCGGCTTGGTAGGCGCAGGAGGTGTCGGGGCAGATCAGGAAGCCGCCGCCAGGTCCGATCGTATGCGTCTGGCCGCCTGTGGTGAAGGTGCCGCGTCCCGAGCTGACGAAATGAATCTTGTAGTGGTCCTTGACGCCGGGGCCCCAGCTATGGCCGGGCGCGCAATTTTCCGCTCCGCAATAATACAGCTTCAGGTCCATATTGATCGCCCGCGGCTGGAATTGAAAGGCAAACGGTTCGTTAACCATGTTGTGGCTCCTCTACTCCGCGCCCGTAGGCGCAGGGATAATCTCAGTATAGCATAGCCGATATTGCAGGGGGCGTATTGACAGAAGAGAATTGATATTCTATCATTGGTCAATGAGTTGACTATTTAGGAGTGAAAGAAATGGAGGGGCATGGAACTGTATAGCAATCATCGGCGCGAGATCATCCTGCAGATCTACCGCGCTTCGCTGTTGCTGGATAAATCGGGGCGCGAGCTGGTGTCGCGACAAGGCTTGAGCAGTAGACAACAGTGGCTTCTGCTGGGTATCCTGTACTTCGAGGGCGAGCAGTCTCTGCGCGACCTGGCGAGCCATATGCTGGTATCCAAGCAGAACATCACTGGCATGGTGCAGCGCCTTCAGTCGGGAGGATATGTAGAGACAGCCGAGGACGAGAGGGATCGGCGTGTGACCCGCGTTACGATTACGGAGCGAGGGCGAGAGGTCTATGACGCGCTGGTCCGCAGCGGAAGGGAGCAGGGCAGGGACATTTTCCGCAACTTCGACTGCGCCGAGCTCACGGAATTGCTGCGATTAATGAACCGGCTAGTCGGAGATCTTATGGATAGAACCGACAGAACGATTACAGGAAGAGAAGAGGAAAATCGATATTATGGTCATTAATCAAGCACATACGAAATGGATTGTACTGGGCCTGCTGCTGGGCCTGTTCATGGCCGCGCTCGACCAGACGATCGTCTCGACGGCGATGCCGACCATCGTCGGCGAGTTCGGGGCTTATAACAAGCTGGTCTGGGTGTTCTCGGCCTATATGATCGCGAGCGTTATCGCAACGCCGATCTTTGGCAAGCTCTCGGACATGTACGGGCGCAAGCGTTTTTTCCTGCTGGGCCTCGGAGTCTTCCTGCTCGGCTCGATCCTGTGCGGCATGGCGACGAGCATGGATCAGCTCATCATTTATCGCGCGATGCAGGGCATCGGCGGCGGCGCGATTATGCCGCTCTGCTTTGCCGTCATCTTCGACATCTTCCCGCCGGAGAAGCGGGGCAAGATGAACGGCTTGTTCGGAGCCGTATTCGGTCTCTCCAGCGTGTTCGGTCCGCTGGTCGGAGCCTACTTTACAGATTACATCGACTGGCGTTGGATCTTCTATATCAATGTACCGATCGGCATCGTCTCGGTGACGCTGCTGATGGTTTTCTTCCGCGAGGTGGGGGACAAGCGCAAGCAATCGATCGACTGGGGCGGCGCCGTGCTGCTCGCAGCGACGATCCTCTGTCTTATGTTCGCACTGGAGATGGGCGGCCGCAACTACGCCTGGGACTCCTGGCAGATCCTCGGTCTGTTCGCCGCTTTCTTGGTAGGTCTGGCGCTATTCCTGCTCGTCGAGAGCCGCGTCGCCAACCCGATCGTGGCGCTCCATCTGTTCCGCAACAAGGTGTTCACGGCCAGTCAGTTCTCCAGCTTCCTGTACGGGGCGATCATGATCTCGGGCGCGACCTACATCCCGATCTTCGTCACCGGCGTCTACGGCGGCAGCGCGAGCGACGCGGGACAGACGCTCATGCCGATGATGCTCGGAGTTGTCGCCTCCAGCGTGCTGGGGGGCCGCTTCGTCGGCAAGTTTATGTACCGCAGCATTATGCTCGTCTCCGTGACCATCTTGCTCGTCTCGCTGGCATTGCTGGGCACGATCAATGTCGATACGGCGCGTTGGGTCGTCACACTCTACATGGTTTGTGTAGGACTTGGCATCGGCGTCTCGTTTGTCGTCTTTAACCTGGCGACGCTGCACAAGGTCAGCCCGCAGTTCAAGGGAGCAGCGACCTCGATGATCGTCTTCTTCCGGACGATCGGCTCGGCGCTTGGAGTGACGATATTCGGCGTCATCCAGATCGGGCGATATCAGGACAATATCGCGAGCGCTCTCCAGGACCCGGCGCAGCAGGCGCAGTTCAGCGACCCGCAGGCGCTGCTCCAGAGCGGCGTGCGCGACGCGCTGCCGCCCGAGCTGCAGCAGCAGTTGGTTACGGGACTGGCCGAGTCGGTGGCTTATATTTTCCAATGGACGATCGTGCTGGCGGCGGTGGCCCTGCTGCTCATCCTCCTGCTGGGCAAGGCCAATGTCGAGCCCTCCGAGGGCGAACGGCCGGCCATGAGCTTCGAATAACGTGTGAGATCGAAGGCCCATCTCGCTTGCCGAGTGTGATCCCGCGATGTGGAGTTATGGAGCCTCTGAGCGTGCCTTGTCGGCAAGCTCGGGGGCTTTTGACGTCTGGAGCAGGAGGGAGGCTACGCTCCAATACGGCGATAGCCAAGCTGCGGCGCTTCGATTACAATGGGGAGACGTGATTGGTCTAACCATGACTTATGGCAAAGGAGGAGACATGTGCAGATGAAGCAACGATTCCAAACCTCGCTCAGTCAATATTACGATCTGCTGAAGCGCTATCTGCTGCCTCAGCGCAAGACGCTGATCGGCCTCGCAGCGCTGCTGCTGACATCGATCGGCCTGCAGCTCGTCAATCCACAGTTGATCCGCTACTTCATCGACAGCGCGCAGTCCGGCGGCGCGATGCAGCAGCTCATCTATGCGGCGCTCGCCTTTATCGGCTTCTCGCTGCTGCATCAGCTCATCTCCGTGATCGCCACCTACGTGAGCGAGAATGTCGGCTGGCAGACCACCAATACGATGCGCAGTGATCTGGCAGCTCACTGTCTGTCGCTGGACATGTCCTTCCATAAGGAGCATACGTCAGGCGCAATCATCGAGCGCGTCGACGGCGATGTGAATGCGCTTGCAAACTTTTTCTCCAGCTTTATCATCCATCTGGCAGGCAATCTGCTGCTCATGATCGGCATCGTCGCCCTGCTGTTCCGGGAGAACTGGCTGATCGGACTCGGGATGACGATCTTCGTCGCCGGAGCGCTCTATCTGATCCAGTGGATCCGCAAGTTCGCGGTGCCGATCTGGACGCAGTGGCGGCAGGTCAATGCGGAGATGTACGGCTTCCTCGGCGAGCAGCTGGAGGGGACGGAGGATATCCGGGCCAATGGCGCGGCTGGCTTCGTGATGGGGCGTTTCTTCGAGTTGATCCGGCGTATGCTGCCGATTCGCATCCGGGCGTTCCTCGGCTTTGCGCTCATGTGGACGACGACGATCGTCGTGTTCGCGCTCGGCAATGCGCTGGCGTTTGGCATCAGCGCCTATCTGTTCGCAGGCGACGCGATCTCGATCGGCACCGTCTATCTGATCTTCCACTATACCGAGCTGCTGAGCAAGCCGATCGAGAAGATCCGCACCCAGTTCGAGGATCTGCAAAAAGCCGACGCCAGCATCGTCCGCATCCGCGAGCTGTTCGAGACGAAGCCGCGGATCGTCGACGGGCGCGGCGACCCGCTGCCGGAGGGGCCGCTGTCGGTCGCTTTCCGCGAGGTCGAGTTCGGCTATGAGGACGAGCTGCGCAACCTGAAGCGGCTCAGCTTCGAGCTGGCGCCGGGCGAGGTGCTCGGCCTGCTGGGCCGTACCGGCAGCGGCAAGTCTACGATCGCCCGGCTGCTGATGCGCTTCTACGATCCGCAAGGGGGCGCAGTCGAGCTGGGCGGCGTCGATATCCGCCGCTGCAAGCTCGCCGAGCTGCGCAAGAAGGTGACGCTAGTGACGCAAAATATCGAGATCGTCCAGGGCAATGTTCGCGACAACCTGACGTTCTACGACCGCTCGGTTCCCGATGAGCGAATGGAGGCGGTGCTGCGCGAGCTCGGGCTGGGCGGCTGGTATGACGCCTTGCCGGAGGGGCTCGATACGCCGCTCGACTCGGGCGGCGGCTCGCTGTCCGCCGGCGAGGCGCAGCTGCTGGCATTCGCCCGGGTATTCCTGACCGAGCCGGGGCTCGTCATCCTCGACGAAGCGTCCTCGCGGCTCGATCCGTATACCGAGCATTATATCGAGCAGGCCGTCAGTCGGCTGTTGCAGGAGCGGACCTGCATCATCATCGCCCATCGGCTTAATACGATCCAGCGCGCGGACCGCATCCTCATCATCGAGGATGGCGAGCGGCTAGAGGAGGGCGACCGCCGGACGCTGGCGGCTGACCCGGACTCCCGATTCAGTCGGATGCTGGCTACGGGGATGGAGGAGGTGCTGGCATGAAGACATCGACCTTTATGTGGCGGTTGATCCGCTATGAACCGGTGCGCTATAGCCTCAATGCGCTCATGTGGACCTTGATCGCGCTGGCGCCGGTCGTCCCGGGCCTGCTGACCAAGGAGTTTTTTGACCTGTTGGACGGCCGGGCGACGCTCAGCATCGGGGTGTGGGGCTTGATCGCGCTGCTCGTCGGGGCGGCGCTGGCGCGGGTCGCGCTCATCTTCGTCGGCTTCATCACAGACGTGCAATACCGGTTCCGGATGGGGATGCTGCTGCGGCGCAATATGCTCGAGCATATCCTCAAGGAACCCGGCGCGCGGGCGATCCCGGTGTCGCCGGGCGAGGCGATCAGCCACTTCCGCGACGATGTCGATCAGACGGAGGAGGCGGTGAGCTGGTCGGTGGACGTCATCGGCATGCTGGTGTTCGCCGCCGTATCGGCCTACATCCTGCTGCGCATCGACGTCCAGGTGACGCTGCTGGTGTTCCTGCCGCTCGTCGTCGTCGTCACCGCCGCGCAGCTCGCGACCTCGCGGCTCCAGCGCTACCGGGCGGCGAGCCGCGAGGCGACGGCGCGGGTGACGGGCGCGATCAGCGAGATGTTCGGCAATGTGCAGGCGATCCAGGTAGCTGGCGCCGAGGAGCGCGTCGTCGCGCGCTTCCGCGACCTGAGCGACCGGCGGCGTCAGACGATGCTGAAGGACCGTCTCATGACCGAGGCGCTCGACTCGGTATTCTCCAATACGGTCCACATCGGCACCGGCCTGATCTTGCTGCTGGCGGCTTACAAGATGCGGGCGGGCACCTTTACGATCGGCGACTTCGCCTTGTTCGTCTATTATCTAAACTTCGTCACGCAATTCATCACCAACGTCGGCCGCTTCCTCACCTTCTTCAAGCAGATGGAGGTAGCGCTGCGCCGACTGACCGCTCTGCTCCAGGGCGCGCCGGCCCAGGTGCTGACGCTGTTCAGGCCGCTCTACCTCGGCAAGCGGGAGACCCCGCCGACGTCCGGGGGCGATGAAGGGGCGATAGGGCGGGGCGGCTACAGCCAGAGTGCGGATCAAGGCCGTGATGCAGCAGCGAAGGGTCAGAACGGTCATGGCGGCGACAACGCTGCGACCGATCCAGGCAGGGCGACCCATCCAAACATGACGACCCGTCCAGGCACGGCGAGCGACCGAATGGCGGCCGGTGCCAGCGAGAGCTCGCGAGCCCCGGTCAACGATCCGGACTCAGCGATCGGTAGCGGCGCTTCTGGCGATCCTCGGCTTGCCGCTGATCCACGCGTGGTATCCGCAGCGTGGCTGATGCGACTAACCGCAACCGGGCTCACCTACCGTTATCCCGAGACGGGGCGCGGCATCACAGACGTCAGTCTGGAGCTGGAGCGCGGCTCCTTTACGGTCATCACCGGCATGGTCGGCGCGGGCAAGACGACGCTGGTGCGAGCGATCCTCGGCTTGTTGCGGCTGGATGCGGGCGAGATCTGGTGGAACGGTGCACCGGTCGAGGACCCGGGCAGTTTTTTCATGCCGCCTCGCAGTGCCTATGCCTCGCAGGTGCCCCGTCTGTACAGCGATACGCTCTATAATAATATCCTGCTCGGCGAGACGGGCGAGGACGGGCGGCTGGAGCGGGCGGTCCATACGGCGGTGCTGGAGCGAGATGTCGGGCGGCTCGAGCGCGGGCTGGAGACGATGATTGGTCCGCGCGGCGTCAAGCTGTCCGGCGGTCAGGCGCAGCGGACCGCCGCTGCGCGTATGCTCGCGCGCCAGGCGGAGCTCTATGTATTCGATGACGTGTCGAGCGCGCTCGAC
>NZ_BFBX01000051.1:0-635 GCF_003851045.1 Paenibacillus sp. 598K
TGCCAAGCGCACCAAAAGCCGGCGCCCCGCCATCGTCGAGCGTCACCGGCGTGCCGCGCAGCGTCAATGCACTCGTCCGCTCGGTCAGCGACCAGCGGGACGGGTCCGGCGACCGCAGGAAGTTCCAGCAGGGCGCCAGCGTGTCCGACTCGAAGTCCTCCCGGATCGGCAACGGCACATCAGGCTGCAGCCGCAGGCCCTCCGAGGACATCGTCTCGTCGATCGTCCCCGCTGCGCCGATGATCGGCCAGCCCTCCTCCGTCCAATGGACCGGAGCGAGGAACGTCTCGCGTCCGAGATGATGCTTGTTCGGATAGCCGACAGGCCGGGTGCCCAGACATACGGCCCACCAGCGACCGTCCGCCGCCTGCACCAGGTCGGCATGGCCGGTCGCCTGGATCGGGCGGGCGAGACTGCGATGCGAGAGGATCGGATTGTCCGGGTTGCTCTCGTACGGACCGTCCGGCCGTCGGCTCCTGGCGATCGTCACCATATGGCCATACTCGGTGCCGCCCTCCGCAATCATCAGATAGTACCAGTCGCCGATCCGATAGATGTGCGGCGCTTCGGGGTATTGACCGCCTGTGCCGCTCCAGATCGGCTTGATCTCGCTCAGACGCTCGCCCGTCGCCGGG
>NZ_BFBX01000051.1:767-1606 GCF_003851045.1 Paenibacillus sp. 598K
CGATCCGGCTCTGGAAGATACCCTTGGCGCCCTGGGCCGTGGAGTAATAGACCGCGCCGTCCTCGTCGAAGAAGAGATCCGGATCGATGCCCGGCTGATCGATGCGGATCGGCTCGGACCACTCGCCGCGCGGATCGTCTGTCGTGACGATAAAGTTGCCGACGCCGGACACATTGGTCGTCGTCATATAGTAGATGCCGTTGTCGACACGGATCGTCGGCGCGAAGACGCCGCCCGAGCTCCTCGCCGTATCTAGCGGCAGCTGGCTCGGACGAGTCAGCACATGGCCGATCTGCTGCCAGTGCACCAGATCGCGGCTGTGGAACAGCGGCACGCCGGGATAATATTCGAAGGAACTCGTCACGAGATAATAATCGTCCCCCGAGCGGCAGATGCTCGGATCGGGGTGGAAGCCGCTGATGACGGGATTGCGGTAGGTCATAGTACAATTCGCTCCTCTATCAATAAAAATAGATGCGTCCTAACCGTACCATGTCCTACCATCTCCGACAACCTGCCGAACTGCAGCTCCTGCCGACATCGCCCCAGACAAAAAGCGCCAGCGAGCTGGCGCCTGTGACAGCCTCAAGACGCTGCGGATGCCCCTTGCATCGCCCGGCACTCGCCGGCCTCGCTCATCCGGGGCGCGAGCGCCGCAGCAGGTAGAGGAAGAACGGAGCACCCAGCAGCGTCGTCACCGCGCCGACGGGCAGACTCGATACCCGGTGCTCCAGACCGGACAAGGTGAGCGTCAGCGTCATGCTCTGGCTTAGCCAGTCGGCCCCGGACAACAGGACTGCGGAGAGCAGCGCACTCACCGGGAACAGTCTCGTCGGTCG
>NZ_BFBX01000051.1:1993-49155 GCF_003851045.1 Paenibacillus sp. 598K
AGCAGCAGGGCCAGCGCGATGAGCGTCACGCCCCATGGCCACAGGCTTTGCCAATGCGTCCATACCCGGCCATTGAGCGAGCCGAAGTTCCAGAGCAGGATCGACGCCAGTCCCTGCTGCTGGCGGAGCAGCAGCAGGGAGGTCAGCGCCTGCAGGATCGATGTCGCGACGATGCCTGTCAGGGCGAGACGGGCCCCGTGATTGCCCTTGCGACCGTTCAGCGCATAGATCGCCAGCGTCGTGCCGATCCCGCCGACCATGGCGAGCAAGGCGAGCCGCGAGCCTGAGCCCAGGAGCATCGGCGCGTGCTGCATCGCCAGCACGATCGCCAACACCGAGCCTGCGGAGACGCCGATCAAGCCCGGCTCGACGAGCGGATTGCGCAACACGATCTGCAGGATCGCGCCCGCCAGACCGAGCATCGCGCCCGCCAGCAGGCCGACCAGCACGCGCGGCAGCCGCAGCTGCCAGAGGATATGGCGAACGCCCGCATCTTCGCCCCAGCCGAGCAGCGCCCGCCACATCTCTGCTGCCGACAGCGCGCTCCGTCCATAGGTCAGGTGCAGCAGCGTCAGCAGCAGGACTAGCGCCATAAGCGCGCCGCAGACGAGGAGCAGTCGCGCTCTGGCGGTCGCCCTGACCGGATTGCCGTTACCCATGCTGACCGCCTCCTCTCCGCAGGACGATATAGACCAGGAAGACCGAGCCGCCGATCAGCGTCGTCCAGACGCCGACCGGGATCTCCATCGGCTCGAGCCACAGGCGCGCCGCCTGATCGGCCAGCGTCAGCAGCGCCGCGCCGCACAGCGCCGAGACGGGCAGGACGAGCCGCGCATCCTGCGATCGCGTCATCGCGCGCGTCAGATGGGGGGCGAGCAGAGCGATGTAGCCGATCGGCCCGCACTGAGCGACGGTGGCGGCCACGAGCAGCGTGGAGACGACGAGCACCGTCAGCCTTACCCGTTCCACCCGCACCCCCAGACCCGCAGCCGTCTCCTCGCCGAGCTGCAGCAGGTTGACCGACCTCGCCAGTCCGAGGGCGATCGGCAGCACGAGCAGACACCAGGGGAGCAGCCCCTCCACCTGCTCCCAACCCCGATTGGCCAGCGAGCCGAGCAGATAAGCATAGAGCAGATTGACGTCATTGCCCGTGCCGAGCGCGATCAGGACGACGAGCAGCCCGTTCAGCATCGCCGACACCGCCATCCCGGTCAGCAGCATGCCGGTCGCGCCGATGCTGCGGGCGGCCAGGACGACGACCCCGCCGCTGAGCAGACCTCCGGACAGCGCCAACAGCGGATGCAGATGGAAGGGCACCGGCAGATGGAGCACGGTGATCGTCGCGACCGCGAGCGACGATCCCGCAGAGACGCCGAGCAGCTCCGGCCCGGCGAGCCGATTGCGCAGCGCGCCCTGCATGAGCGTGCCGGCCGCCGCCAGCATCGCCCCTACGAGCATGCCCAACAGGATACGCGGCAGTCGGATGTCGAGCACGATCGTACGCTCCAGCTCCTCGCCGCCTCCCGCCCACAGGATCGCGCCCAGCGTAGACCAGTCGAAGACGCGAGAGCCCCATCTCAACCCTGCCGCCATCGTCGCCGTCAGCAGGAGGCACAAGAGAAGGACCGGGAGCATCGCAGCTCTTCCGGTCCGGTAAGTTCGACTACCCGGCATCGCAGCGGCCTCCTACGACTGCCCCGGGTACAGTATAGCCATCGCTTCGTCGAGCAGGATGCCAAGCGAGCGGCTCCCCCTGCCATCTCCCCAGATCGGCGAGCGCACCTCATGCACCTGACCGTGCTGCACCGCCGATAGCTTGTCCCAGAGCGGCGATGCCGCCAGCTGCTCCGAGACCGGCACGGCATCCGCTCCGAAGGCATAGCTCTCGACGAAGATCACGTCCGGGTCCTCGGCGATCAGCCGCTCCAGCGAGTAGGGCACTGCGCCTTCGCCATAGGGATCGTCCTCCGGCTTCTCGACCTTCCACGGATAATCGGATATCTGGGCCATCACAGTACCGCCGAGACCGGATTGCGTGATGACCGAGAAGTTGACATCCGAGCCATAGATGATGAGCGCCTTTTTGTCCTTTGGCGACGCTGCGGCAGCTTGCGCCAGCTTGTCGAGGAACCGTTGCTTGGCCGCCTCGGCTTCAGCTGTTTTGCCGGTCAGTCGTCCGATGGTCTCTAGGACAGCGAGCGATTCGTCGTAGTGCTTCGGATTGACCAGATAGAGCGGAGCGACGCCAGTCAGTCCCTCGCGCAGCGTGTCATGGACGCCCTGCAGGCCGAACACCAGGTCAGGCGCGGTCGTGACAATATCCTCCAGACTCGGCTCGAAAAAGCTGCCCCCGATCGACGGCAGAGACTCGCCTGCGCTGCCATAAAACTCGGGCGCGCTGGCAATCGTCCGCACGCCGCCCTCGGCGACGGCCGCAGGCTCCATGCCCAGCTCGGCCAGCACGTCTACGCATAGCGAGACGATGCATGCGATGTTCTCGACCGGCTTCTCGAATCGCAAGGTCGCGCCTGTCACGTCCTGCACCTCTACCGGCTCGAAGACCGCTTCCACTTCCGTATCGGTCGCTGTCGTCTCCTGCCCGGCGACCGACTCGACTTGTTGCTGCGGCTGCCCGCTCTCCCCCGTATTGCCGCTGTTGCCGCAGGCGGCAACGGTCAGCATGACGAGGATCAGTATACTTGCCCAGCCATATCGTGTTCTGTTTCTCATGTTGCTCTCCCTTTTATGCGTAATTATTACGACTTGGATAGAGAGAAGGTCGATTCTCCTTTCACTCTCTCTCACACACTAATTGTAATCATTACGCTTTATCTTGTCAATTGTCCGATTTTATCTCGCTCGCCCGCTCTGTCCATCGGTCGCGGCCGATACTCCGCATACGCTTCGTCGATATGATCGACAGCAAGCGGCCGCTCCTGGATGATCGCCTTGCGCATCGCTTTCAGCAGGATCTGCTCCATATCGGCATAGCTGCAACCCTCCATGCGCTTAGCCGCCTGCTCCCGCACCTCCGGCTCACGAGCAAAGTCGCGGAGCATCAGATCGATGTAGGCGTCTCTCGCCTCGGCACACGGCATCGTATAGACCATCTTCGTATCGAAGCGGCGCCAGATCGCCGTATCCAGCTCGGTCTCCAGGTTGGTGGCGGCGGCGCAGACGCTGTCGCCGTCAAATTCGTCCAGGCATTGCAGCAGCGTATTGACGACGCGCGACATCTCCTTCACCTCGTCGTTGTTATCCCGCGTCCTCGCGATCGCGTCGAATTCGTCGAGGAACAGGACGCAGGGCGAGGCTTTGGCGTATTCGAATATTTTGCGCACATTACTGGCCGTCTCCCCCAGATGACTATGGATGATCGCATCGAGCCGCACCAGCACCAGCGGCAGCTCCAATCTGGCAGCCAGGTAGTAGGCGGTCAGCGTCTTGCCGGTGCCGGGCGGACCGAACATGACGAGCTTGTTGGGGATCGGCACATCGTACGCTTCGAACTTCTCCTTCATCGCCAGGATCGTCAGGAACTCGTCGACGATGCGCCGATTGTCGGGCGGCAGCACGATGCGCCTCACCTTTCGAGTGCACTCCTTGGGCGTGTAGTAAGTTGCGGTGTCGATGCCTTTGGCCCGGGGAATCCGGGCGTTCGGCTTGGCTTTCGTCATATCGCACTTCCTTATACGTAATATTTACTATTTATTATAACGCCGTCCTGATGAAATGCAATCGACAAATCTCTACTAATCGCCTTACGCACAAAAAAAGTCGGCTAGTTCGCCGACTTTAGCTTATCTTGCGCCTGTCTTGGAATTTCCCCCCATGTTACGCCGTCGTACGACGTCACACTGCCCGATTTTTTGGTATACAGCTTCAGATACCCGTCTACCTTCAGCTTCTTCGCAGCGGAGAAGCTGGTCATTGTTTGCTTGCCGTCCTTATCATAGGCAGGAAGTTCATACCAGTAACGCGTATCAATCTCTCCGGAATTCAACTTCGTCTCCTCGAGGTGATGGGGCTCGCCAATCTGTACATATAAATGCTCCTTGCCGAGACGATTGATATCGAAGGTGGCCAGAAATGCGATCCCTCCAACGAACAACACGGCCAGAACGCCGATAATTGCAACTAATTTTTTCATGTTTTTATACTCCCTTCAAGATTTATCGATCGGCAGGACGCTCCGCTCGAAGCTTCTCGCCGTCGCAATATAGTACAAGAGATAGATGATGCTATAGGCAAGCATCCATAACAAGACGGGAATCCATAAATCGGTCTGTAGTATATTGGAAAAGGCCAGCAGCGCCACTCCGCCGTGCAGCAGCCCTAGCATCAGCGGCGCTGCGAACATCATCCCTACCTGCTGGCGAATACTGCGTCTCATCTCGCGTCTAGAGATTCCGAGCTTGCTCAGTACAGCATAGGTCGCCCGATCCTCCTCGGCTTCTGTCAGCGTCTTGAAGAAGATCATGCTGCCAGTAGCGACCAGGAAGACCAAACCAAGGAAGCTGCCGACGAACAGCATCGCTCCGAGTCCTCCGATAGACGTGCGATACATCTCTACGGCGCTGGAGAATTGCTCTGTCTGCTCACCAAGTGTCCTGGACAACTCCAGATGGCTTTTATAGTCCTTCACATCGACCATCTGATACCGAAGCTCCTGTGCGTCAATCGCTTCATAATCTCGCGAGGTCATCACCATCACCCGAGCGCCTATCGTCTTGACATTGAACAAAGGCTGCTCATACAACCGTGATACGGGATAATCGACGTCTTCCCATGCTATAGATTCCGGCAATACCGAAAATCGCTTATCATACAAGGCATCAATCAACAGCACACTGCCTTCATCCGGCGGCGCAAGCTCCCTCCAGCCCAGACGTTGGGCCGGTCCAGCGAAGTATTCGTATGGAATGGCCGTGATTTCCCATTGCTGTCCGCCCTGCTGGATGCGCAGCGATTTGCCGAATACCTCCGCCTCGAACTCAACGATCGACGAGTCGAGCGCAACAGCTTCCCCTTGCCACATAAAGCTGTACGGGGCAAACGTCTTCACCTCCTGCTCGGCATTATAATACAGCCCGAATACCGCGCCGCCCGCAGTAATCGTCGTGGCGCTAAGCGTCGCGATGATCGTAAGCGTGCGGGCATTGCCCTTGACTCGATAGAGCATCTGCGACATCGAGAGCAGCCGCAGTCCTCGCCATGCCAGCGAGGGCAATCGCTTCAGACGATGTAGCATATAGACGAGCACGCTGCGAAAAATAAGGAAAGTTCCAAAAATCGTCAGGCCGATGATGACGAGCGGCGTCGCCACACTGAGCATCCGCCACGCCTCGGACGAGGTCAGATCCTGCAGCGCCAGCCAGTACCCGCATGTCAGTGTCGCCATACCTGCCAACGCCGAGACGAAGCTTGCTCTGGGCAGCGCTTCGCCTGCCTTCTCGGCATGAAATAACTCGATCAGCCGAAAGCGATAGATGACGCGATAGGCCTGCAACGAGGTGGCAACGAAGAGCAACAGAAAGACAATTGCCGTATGCATAACAGCTTTCTGAGAGAAGATAAAACCGACTGTCAGTTCCAGACCCATAAGCTTGAGCAGAACGGCCAGTAGCGCTTGCGACACCAGGAAGCCAAGGCCGATACCCGCCACTAGCGACGCGATACCGATAACGATGTTCTCGAAGAACAGCATCCAGCCAATAGCCCGCTTGCGCACTCCCATCAGCGCGTACAAGGCAACCTCCTTTTTGCGTTTTTTGACGAAGAAGGCGTTGGAGTACAAAACGAAGATCGCGACAAAGACAATGAGTACAAACGCCGAAGCGCTCATCAAGCTTTGCATGCGCTGGGACTCCTCGGACAGCTCGCTGATCTCCTTGCTATACTGCAACGTCACGAAAGTAAAGTAGATCAGGATCGAGAAGACAGTCGCGCCGATGTACAGGCCGTAGCTTCTCATATTGCGCTTCATGTTCCTCAGCGTCAGCTCAGTTAGCGTCATCGACCACACCGCCCAAGCTGGACATCGTGTCCATGATTTGTTGGAAAAACGCTTTGCGGCTCTGCGAGCCGCGGCTCAGCTCGGACGCAAGACGCCCATCCTTAATGAACAGGATCCGGCCGCAAAAGCTCGCGGCGAACGCGTCATGGGTGACCATCATAATCGTCGTCCCTTGCGAGGCATTCATCGCGCTCAATCGATCCAGCAGATCGGTAGCCGAACTGGAATCGAGCGCCCCGGTCGGCTCGTCAGCGAACAACAGCTTCGGGTCGGTAATCAAGGCGCGACATGCGGCCGTACGTTGCTTTTGCCCCCCGGATATCTGGTAAGGATAATTGTTGAGCAGGCGATCGATGCCAAATGCCGCCGTTATCGCTTCGACGCGCGCATTGATCTCGGCAGCCGGCCGCTTCGCGACGGCGAGCGGGAGCAGGATGTTCTCCCGCACCGTGAGCGAGTCGAGCAGATGATAGTCCTGGAAGATGAACCCGAGATTGCGGCGTCTGAAGTCAGCGAGTTGATCCTCCTTCATCCCGCTCAGTTGATCCTCGCCGATATAGATATCCCCTCTCGTCGGCGCATCGATCGTCGCCAGCACATGAAGCAGCGTCGACTTGCCGGAGCCTGACGGGCCCATGATGCCGACGAACTCGCCCTCCTCCATATCGAACGTAATTTCCTTCAGCGCCTGGAAGCTATTCGCGCCCTTTCCATACATTTTGTCTACCTTTCTTACACTTAACAATACGCTCATCGCCGCATCCCCTCTTTCCTTGTATGCTTCCACTATACGGCGCTGTCTTTAACTCACCTTCACGCAAACCTTACAAAATGTTTAAATCCGCTCTCCTGCTGCGCGAACATGGTACACTAGGACATATCCAAAAGACAGCCTGGGGTTGGGACGCACCATAGGGCCAAAAAAAGCTGCCGGGAAAGGATGAACGATATGGAACAACCCTGCATCCTCGTCGTCGATGACGAGGCCGATCTGTGCCGATTGGTCAAAACTGCGCTGCATAAGGAAGGGCTGACGAACGTGGAGACGGCAGGCAGCGTGCAGATGGGCTGGACGCTGTTCGAGCGGCTCGCGCCTGACCTGGCAATCCTCGACATCATGCTGCCCGACGGCGAAGGCTTCGACCTGTGCCGCAGAATCCGCGAGGTGTCGCGCATCCCGATCCTGTTCCTGTCGGCAAGGGATGAGGAGGTGGACAAGCTGCTGGGACTGGCAATCGGCGGCGACGACTATGTGACCAAGCCGTTCAGCCCCAAGGAGGTCGCCTATCGGGTCAAAGCGCAGCTCAGACGGGCTGGCATCTATGCAGCAGAGAGCGGACAGACAGCCGATGCAAAGGTTGAGCACGCGGTCACGGTCGGGCCCTTCACTATAAATGGAGATCGGACAGAGGTATGGAAGAGCAGCGAGCGCCTGGAGCTAACAGCCAAGGAGGTCGGGCTGATGGCGTGCTTCATGCGCAATCCGAATCGAATCCTCAGCAAGGAGACGCTTTTCAGGACGGTATGGGGCGAGGACTTTTACGGAGCGGACAATACGTTGATGGTTCATATTCGCAGATTGAGGGAAAAGATAGAGGATACGCCTTCCGAGCCCCGACATATCGTAACGGTCAAAGGGCTGGGCTATCGTTTTCAGGAGTAGGTGAGCAGACATGAAATGGAAATTGACCGGACGGTATCTCGTCTCGATTATTTGTATCGTTATCGTCGTCATCATCGTCAATACGGTGCTGCTGATCATTTTTGTGCTGCACCAGCCAAGCTCCGGTTTTGAAGGCATACAAGGCACATCCGCTCAGACGTTCACCCGGGAGTTCTCCGCTTATCTGCGAATGGAGGGCGGCTCGCCCGTCATTACGGACGAAGGCAAGCAAGCCTTGGCCGACTACGGCGCCTGGGTGCAAATCCTGGACCCCAACGGCAATGTTGTCGCCTCCCATCTCGCGCCGGAGACGGCGGTCGCCCATTATACCCCAATCGATCTGGTGCATAAATACAAGTATATGGACGACGAGTTTAATACGTATTTCATCAGCCCCTTCGAGGAATACAGCTACCTCATCGGCGTGCCGTTCTCGCAGGAGCGACGCTTCTTCATCATGCTTGATCCGGATTCGCTATTGCAGCCTGCCTCGCGGGCACTGCTAGCGGTTATCGTCATCGATATCATCATCGCCGCCGTCATCGGCCTGCTGTTCAGCACGCTGCTCTCGCGGCCTGTCCATGCGATCATCGAGCGGATCGCCCAGCTCAGGCGCCGGGACTTCCGCCCGTCGCCTCCGCGCAGGACCGGCATCTATGCCTCGGTGTTCCACAACCTTAACGACGTCTCTGAGACGCTCCGGCAGCATGAGCAGGAGCGGCTGCAGCTTGAGCGGCTGCGGAACGAGTGGATCGGCAATCTGTCGCATGACCTCAAGACGCCGCTCGCTTCGATCCAAGGCTACGCCGAGCTGCTGAATGGCGATGAGGTAAGCGCCGCCGAGCGCGCCGACTACGCCGGAGTGATCGAGCGGCAATCGATCTATATGAAGGATCTGCTGGAGGACCTCAACCTGACGATGCGGCTGCGCAGTCAGAATCTGCCGCTGCAGCTGGAGGATACGCGTCTGGAGGCATTCACGCGGGAGCTCGTCATCGATGTGCTCAACGACCCGCAGTTCCAGGAGCGCGACATCGCCTTCGTCGGCGAAGCGCCTGAGCTGCTGCTGCCGCTCGACCGGCATCTGATGAAGCGGGCGTTGCTCAACCTCGTACACAACGCGCTCATCCACAGCGGCGAGCAGGCATCCGTGACCGTCGCCGTCAGCCAGACGAAGCTCGTCATCGCCGACGACGGCCGGGGCATCCCGGAGACAGAGCGCGAGCGCGTCTTCGAGCGTTACTATCGCGGCAGCCATACGGCGGCCACGCGCGGTACCGGCCTTGGCATGGCGATCGCCCGCGACATCGTCGTCGCGCACGGCATGACCGTGACGCTCGAGAGCGAGGTTGGGCGAGGGACGACGGTGACGGTGCGATGGGCGGGGTCAACTCTTAGACCAGGCTAACGCCGCCCTTTACGGGCCTGAGATTTTTTCAGACTCCAGCACTTCAATCGCCGGGCCTCTGTCATGCGAATGACTGGGGCCTCCAGCAATTGCCGTACCAGCTCTCTCCCATCACTCCTGTAGCGCCAGCTACAACAGCCGTGTCGCTCTGTTTTCCGCAGGTCATCTAGACCTCTGTTTTGTCGGCGTCCTAAGGCCCGGTTTTACGGACAACGATATGATTTTTATAATACCCATCCAAGTAACAATTCATCGTTTTCCAAACATCTTCTTTGAAATCGCGTTGAAGTCCATCCAGACCATTTTGCTCGATGATCTCGATAACTTCCGCAGGCAAGGTCGCAGATAATTTGCAGCCGGTTATTATCGAGGCTTCGGCCTGAAGAATCTCCATGACGTCTTCCGGAGTGACGGCTTGCGAATCGCAGATGATGGCCACCAGCTCTGTCATGAGCTGGTACAGATTGATTTTCTGGTTAAGCATCGTTTCCGCGTCCACGTTTTTCTCGAATACCGCTGTTCGCATGGATTCAAGCTTGACGTAAAGCGGGTTCTGATCTACCAATTCCATAAGTTCATTCATGACGAGTTTTTTGAAATCTTCAAAGCTCCGTACAGGCGTTTCCTTCGCCAATTCCGTTAGACGAGCCAGACGCATCGGGTCAGCAACCCGCCTTTGCCTCCGCAAAGAGACAGCTTGATCGCCTCGATCCGCAATGCCGGGTATCTGACTGCGGCAGAGAAGGAACAAGTCATTCGCCATCTGAACCGCTTGCCCGTCAAGCAGCAATTGTGTCACGGCGATCCTAACCCGGGCAATATTATGATTCACGGAGACGAAGCGGTATTCATCGACTGGATGAATGCCTCGATCGGTAACCCGGAAGCCGATCTGGCCGAATACATCATTATGATCCGTTACGCGATTTTGCCGCCGCATGCGCCGAGCAATGCCGTGTCTCGCTTTGATTCGTTACGGGAGCGTATCATTCATGTGTTCTGCGAGGAATACCGAAGGCTGACAGGTCTTGAGCCCAATGAGATCGAGGACTGGATATTGCCCGTGGCGGCGCGCAAGCTGCATGCGGACGCCATCAGCGAACAAGAAAAAGCGTTGTTGCTCGCGGAGATCAGGTCAAGACTATAACTGAACCACGTACGCAGCCGCGCGCCGCACCGGCTTCCGCATGTCGACCACCCTGGCGCACAGGATAACAATGCCTGGAGTGCGAGGTAATCCGAGGGAAGACAGTGCGGATTATAGCTTAACTGCCCGTCTCAGCCTTTGACCGACCCGGCCAGACCGGAGACGAAATATTTCTGAAATGCCATGTAGACGGCAAGTACCGGCAGGACCGACAGGAGCACCCCTGCATTCATTAATGTATAATTGGTGGAGAATTCCCCGCGGAAGGCTAGCAGGCCGGTCGTAATCGTCCGCATCGTATCCTTGGTGATGAAAATTTGAGCCAGCAAAAATTCGTTCCACGTCGCCATGAAATCAAAAATAAAGAGCGTGGCAATAGCCGGCATGGAAAGCGGTAAAATAATCCGGAAAAACTTGCCGGTATCTCCGCAGCCATCGATGAGCGCAGCTTCGTCGATCTCCTTGGGTATCGAGCGAAAAAAGCCGCGCAGAATCAAAATGCCGAACGGAATGCCAAAGCCCAGATAGACAAGAATGATGCCCGGATACGTGTTGACCAGCCCTGTTTTGTTAAGAAAGATATTGAGCGGCACCAGCGTCGCCTGCATCGGCACCATCATCCCAATCAGAAATAAAGCGAATAACGCGCTCCCCCATCGAAAGACCATCCGCGTCATCGCATAGGAGGCCAAAGCAACAACCAGAATGCCAAGCGGCACTTTAATAAAGGCAATCACAGCCGTATTTTTCATATACATGCCCAGTCTGCCTTGCTCCCATGCCATAGCAAAATTGTTCCACTGAATCTTCTCGGGAAATGCGTAAAAGGGATTGCGAAGCAAATCCGAATTGGATTTCAACGCGGTAAATGCGATAAATACAACCGGGATCATAAAGACGACAGCAAGCAAGATCAAAAAAACATAACGGGTCGCAACCCTCAGCGGATGTTCTTGAAGCTCCATTCGTTCGCCTCCAGTACATGCAAGCTATACATGCGATTTCTTCGTGGTGTAGTAGACATAAGGAATGATAACGACCATGGTAATCAAAATTAGAAACATGGAAATCGCGGAGCCGATTCCGATATTGGCAAATCGGAACGTCTGGAAATACATCCATGATGCCAATACATGCGTGCTCTCCGCAGGTCCGCCTCCAGTCATCGCATAGACCAGGTCGTATACCTTCATCGAAGACACCATCGTAATCGCGACGACAATAATAAACGTCTCGCGCAGCAGCGGCAGCGTAATGAATCGAAATTGCTGCGAGGGCTTGGCCCCGTCGATAATCGCTGCCTCATAAGGGTCCTGCGGAATCGTCTGCAAGCCAGCGAGGAACAGCACCATCGGCTGACCGACCCCGTTCCAGATAGCCGCCAGAAACACGGCATAGAGAGCGAGTTTGGGCTCAGCCAGCCAGGCTCTCGTCCAGCTCTCCAGGCCAAGCCACTCTAAAGCATGGTTGAAAAAGCCTTGCAACGGGTTGTACATCCACACCCAGATCGTAGCGACGATAATGCCGGAGAGGACATAAGGGAAATAAAACAGTCCTCTGAACAGTATCCGTCCCTTCAGCTTGCGATTGAGCATCAAAGCAAGCATTAGCCCGATGCCCATAATTAAGGTTAAGGAGCCGAGTGTCCAGATCAAATTGTTCATTAAGGCTTTCGGGAAAACGGTATCGTTCCAAAGAAGCTCTGCATAGTTTTTTAAGCCGACGAATTTTTTGTCCGGAGCCACCCCGTTCCAGCTGAAAAAGCTTAAATAAAGCGTGTAGGCGGACGGAATAAAAATAACGGTTAAATAGATAGCCAGAGCTGGAAGGATAAACAGCCAGGGCTTGTAAACGCTTGTCCTCATACGTTTGCTCCTCCATTAAGAAGAAGGAGGAGCGATCATAGCGATCGACCGCTCCAGCCTGTTCTTGGTTATGACCTGCCTTTATAGTCGTTCACGGCTTTATCCATCGCTTCCGCTGCTTGCTGAGGCGTCCATTCGTCGAGCGCTACCTTGTCCTGCGCTTCGAACAGCTTTTGCACCACCTCTTGCGGCAACGCCTGGTCCATGATCAGGAAGCCTCCCTTAGTCGCCATGTCGAGAAGAGGCTCGACATTAGGCATGTTGTCCGAGAAGGCTACATTTAACGTGGCCGGCGTGCCGTACGTATCGTTATATTTGTTGACGACGTCGATGCTGGTCAGATATTCGCCCACAGTAATCGCAGCCTCCAGCTTCGCATCGTCCAGATCGGCGTTCACCTGGAACATCTCTGCAAATACGGATGAACGCTCGGTCGGGAATTTAAATACCCCGAAGTTGTTCGGATCAAAGCCAGCAGCAGTAATGTTGCGGTCCAGCCAGGTTCCCTCGACGCTCATCGCTGCTGCGCTCGGATAGAACATATTAATCGCTTCTGCCTGATCGATCGCGACATGGCCTTTGGGGAAGTAACCCTTGTCCGAATATTCCTTGAGCTTCTCGAACGTTTGGACGACAGCTGGATCATTCCACGAAGCTTCAAGACGGCTCAGCTTGTCGTGCAGCTCTGCGCCTCCGAAATATTCGATGAGCTGCTCGGTCAGCCGCATCAGATGCCAGCCGTTTTTGCCGCCGAGCGCAAGCGGCACGATTCCGTTGTCATGGATTGTCTGTAATTGCGCTTCGAAGTCTTCGAAGGATGCCGGAGGCGTCAGCTGCAATTGCGCATAAACATCCTTGGCGTACCACATATCTACTGCATTCAGGTGGTACGGAATGCCCGCAAGCTTGCCGCCATAGGTTGACATGTCGATCGCTGCCTGATTGTATTTGTCCGACCAGTTGCGTTCCGCCGCAATCTGGGTCAGGTCGGCCGTCAAACCGTTCTCGGCGTAGAAGGAGCCGAGCGAGCCGCCCCATGTGAACCACATATCCGGCAGCGTCTTCGAATTTGCCGCGACCTTCAATGCTTCCTTCAGCGGATCCACCCCGTACTTGCTCACTTCGATACGGATGTCGTCATGGGAGTTGTTGAAGTCCTCTACCGCGCCGTCGATCCATAGATGGTCATCGATGATCCATAGCGAGACGGTTGTGGTCTCGCTTGGCGCCACCCCGCTTTCCGGCGAGTTGCCTGTTTGGCTGGAGCAGCCGGCGGCCAGGACAGCAGCGGCCAGTAGACCGCTCATTATTTTCATTGGTTTTTTCATAGTTATATCCTCCTCGGGTGATAGGACTCAGTTCATACTCTGGTAATGCGCAAGGCTTGATAAGGCTCTGCAGGCAGCTCGATCCGGCTAGAGCCTGTGTATACGCCCGGCAATGGCGTAATCGTCATCCGCCACGTATCGATTCGCTCGATCCGGTATTCGCTGCCTGCCGGCAGCGGCAGCACGCGAAATGCAGGCCGGCTCGAACCGAAGTACACGAGATAATAGCTCTCATCCGCACTGCCGGCGCAGGTATCCCACTGGAAGTTAGCCGCACTGGTATCGAGCTGCGGTCCCTCCTCCATCAAGCTTCGCAGAAAAGCGATTCGCTCCGCGCTCTCGCCATGCAGCTCGCCGCCATGCGACCACCAGATGATGTCATCCGGGTGCACGAAGGTTTCGCCATGTGTCGCATAACCGCCCTGGGCCATTCCTTCCCAGAAGCATTCAACCATCCGCTCAGCCGTAATGTTACCCCAGCCGTGATTCAAGTTGCCCTCGTATCGGCATTCATCGACGACGATCGGCTTGCGGTAGAGCGTCCTCCATTCCGTCACGAACTTTAAGTCGGCATGCTGGATGCTCGCATGGGTCACCCATGGCTTGCCGTGGTCGTACCAATGCAGATTGCTGCGATAATGAATCTCGGGATGATGCCAGTTATGGATCGATCGCAGATGCTGATAAGGATCGGACTGCTGGACAATCTGGAAATAGCGATCCCAGTCGCTCATCCGCTTCTCTTGCATCAGATCGTACTCATTGGCCATCGACCACCAGATGTTGCGGAAGGAAGCCAGCCTCGCTATCGCATACGTCAGATAAAAATCGTCGGTCTGCGCGCTCATCGCGGCGAAGCCCCAACGATCGTACGGATGAAACAGGATCACATCCGCTTCGATGCCCAGCGCCAGCAGATCATCGAGTCGCCGCTCCAGATGGCGCCAAAATACCGGGTTGAACCGCTCCCACTCCCATCCCTCCGCAAGCGAACCTTCGAATGCAAAGGATTGCGGCTCGTGCAAGTTATAATCGTAATGCTTCGGGAAGATACACATCCTGATTTTGTTGAACGGCGCGTTAGCCAGGCTGCTAAGCGTGAGCTGCTGCAGCGCCTCGTCTTGATGAATCCAGGCATAGCTGGTCGTGCCTACCGGGTAGAATGGCTTGCCGTCGGCATAGGCAAAATGATACGTACGGTCAACCCGGACGGGGCCGTGATTATCCTCTGCTGGAGCCGAGCAATGCAGCACGCCTCTATGGCTATCCAGCTCCGGGGCATTGCTCCTGGTCTCGAACGACCATTCTCCTGTCGTGTCCGGCATAAATCGAATTGCATATTGGCCGTCGCCGTCGTAGAAGCCGTTCACCTCGATTACGCGATGATGATGACGAAAATGCCCCGATAGTTGCACGTCCTTAAACGGGTTGCCGAGCGCTGGTCCTTCCATGCGATACTCAAACCGCCCCCAGCGCTCAACCGTAAACGCTTTCCCCTCTGTTTCGGTCATTCTGGCATTCTTCCTTTCTTGTGCTTCATGCCTTAATTTTATACGCCAAGCGGCGACATTCGTAGAAGAGGAATCGGCTGTTTCGTGTCCCATCATGACCTGTTCAAACGGGCGGACAGCAACAGGACATATCTCTTTTATCCTTTTGTATGTTTTTTTGACCTCATAGCGGTTGTTCAAAAAGTCCCCAATTGATCACGAAGAGAATCAGGAAGCGGGGCTACAAAAAATCCCCTATCCTTCGTCGCAGGACAATAGGATAAGGGATAGCGTTATGAATTGCGTTATTGATTGCGGTATTCAAACGGCGTCACACCAATCCGCTCCTTGAACAGCTTGCTGAAATACTGCGGGTTCGAGTAACCGATATCAGCGGTAATCTCATATATTTTGCGGTTGGTCTCCCGCAGCAGCTTCTGCGCATGCTCCAGCTTGCGGCGGATGATATAATCGCTGAAGTTCTCGCCCATCTCCTTCAGGAAGATCCGGCTCAAGTATCCTTGACTGACATGCGCTTGCTCCGCAACATTGGCCAGCGTGACGTCCTCCAGCAGATGCCGATCGATGAGCTGCTTCGCCTTGCGAACGATATAGTTGTCCGTATGATCGTCGCTTGGCAGCTCCAGAAGAGCAGCCAGATACGCCTGGGGCAGCCGCTTGATTCCGGGTTGCGTGGCACTCGTCGAGTACACAAGCGCCACGTTCAGCAGCTCCATCACCTTCTGCTTGAGTCTTGCCAGAAATTCCGCCAAGCCCTCGTCCCCGCCAGTTGCCCCCCTTGCAGGCGCAATCCAAATAATCTCTCTGTAGCTGCGATGGAACACAAGCCCGCCCCAGCCCTTATTGACTCGTTCGGCGATCAAATACTGCATGGCGCGAAACTGCAGATGGTCTTCGTCTCCATCGGCAGATCCATCCTCGCGCTTGCGCAAGACGGTAAGCCATCCTCCCTGCTCCAGCATGTCCAGCTCTAGACCCGCCAGATGCGGATGGTCCGGCATCATATAATCATCAAGCAGCGACAGCAGGAAATCATTGGCTTCCTCGGCGCTTGGTCCGACCTTCGCTCCCATCGTCGTCTGCAGCGCTTGGACAGCCTTCGTTAGTGCCGCTCCGATCTCTATCTCGTCCATCGTCAGCTTGTGCAAGTAGTCCACCGCGCCGATACGCAACGCTTCCTTGGCATAATCAAAATCTCCGTAACTGCTGAGGAATATAATCTGAACGTCGGGATAGCGCTGGCGAACCTGCTTGGCGAAGCGCAGTCCGTCGATTCCCGGCATACGGATATCCGTCAACAGGATATGGAAGTCTTCTGTCTCCATCAGACGTAACGCTTCTTCTCCGCTAGAGGCCTCACCCTTCCAGCACACATTGTAGACATCCCATTTCATCATATATCGCAAGCCAACCCTCACGATCTGCTCATCTTCGACTACCAGCAGATTCCACATGTCAGTCCTCCCCGTCCTTGCTCTGCCTGAATGGCAACGTAACCGTTGCAAGCGTCAGCCCGTTCTCTCGCACTACGCTCACGCCGTACGCCTCGCCAAATCGCAATCGTATTCTATCCTGGACATTCTGAAGACCGATATGTCCTTGCTGGCCCTGCTGTCCTCCATGAGCCGCCATGATCTTGTGTTCATCGGATGCAAAGCCCATACCGTCATCGCAAATCGAAATGACCAGCAGTCCTTCATCGTGCGGCGAGAGCTCAGCCATGATCGTAATCGTAAGGATGCGACCGAGTCCTTTGCTGCCGTGGAAGATTGCATTTTCCAGTAAGGGCTGCAGCAGCATAGGCGGCAGCACAGCCATTCGCACTCGCTCCGCAATGTGCCATTCCGTTTGAAATACGCCATCGAAGCGCAAATCCATCAGTCGCGCGTAGCTTTGCAGCAGCTCGAACTCCTCGCTCAGCGTGACGAGCTCGGTATCCAGCTTCATATTGGCATATAGCAGCTTGTTCAAGGACTGAATCAGATGGGCGATCTTATGCGACTGCTGCAGCATCGCTAACATACGGATCGAATTGAGCGTATTGTACAAAAAGTGAGGTTGAATGCGCGCTCGCAGGGCATACAGCTCGGCATGCCGCTTCTGTCGCTCATTTTCCTCAATCGACTGGATCATGGTCTCCAACCGCAGCACCATCTTGCTATAGCTACGCTCCAACTGTCCGATCTCATCCTCGCGTCCGTATGGTATAGGTGCGTCGAATTCTCCCTTCTCCACGCTCCGCATCGAACGGATCAATCGGGCAATCGGCTTGGACAGTCCTTTGGACAGCATGTAGGATAACAATATCGCAAGCAGGGCAACAGCGACTACGATGACGAGCGTAAAGCTACGGATCGCATTGCTGCCCTGTAACAGCTCGTCCTGGTCAATTCCCATATAGATATGCCAGTCCAGGTAGTTGCTCTTCAGGAATACGCCACTAAAGGTTCTGCTTTTGTCTTCCAGCTTGAGCTCCATCTCCCACACGCCTTTGTCGTCCACGCCCGCTGGCAACGCTTGCTCGGACAGCTCTGCTGAAGAGGCGTAGATGAGATGACGCTTGCTATCGAGCACCGCGATCTGCACATCGTCGTAATCCAGCGAGCGGATGATCGACGGGATAAACTGCGGCGATATAAACATCGCGATAACACCGAGCGGGTGGTAGTCCTCGTCCATCAATAAACGGGCACCGATAATCGCCTCCAGCGGAGGACCGTTGAACTGGTGTACCTGCTGCACGCCGGTGACGACAAAGCCTCCTTTTCTGGCAACAACATCTTGATACCATACTTCTTCCTCAGCGTTGACACGCATATTTATCCCGTTATCTCCGCTTAGCCTGTACCCGTTGACAGACCCGTTCATCCCGTACAAGACGAGCCCCTTTATCGAAGAATTAATGGAAGGGTAGGCGCTCATCAGCCGCGCCATCGTTTTCTGAGCTTCGATCTCCTGCGTCCCCCAGCGCTCCGGCGACACATAGGGCTTGTTAAGAAAGGTGAACATATCGGGCATAAAGTAAGGCAGCATCGTAAATCGATCGAAATCATTAATTTGTCGTTCCATTGAAGCGCTTACCTGACCAAGTATAACTTCCAGGTCTTTGGTCGATTGCCTCTGCAATTCGTCTGCCGATCGCTGATAACCAATCATGCCAATAGTTAGGGCAGGAAGACTGCTCAGAAGCAAAAACAAGATGAACAGCTTCGACTGGTATTTGGCATTTTTCCAAATCATGAATCCACCTGCCGACCAGAGATGTAATGCTTATACGATATACGACATTTCATTCGCTGTCCACATCCGCTATTAGGAAAACGATCCACCTCAAACTCTGCACTCAAAAAAGACCGTCACATCAGCTGTGACGATCATCATTATTGTTCTGTTCCTTGCAGTCTCCTGCTTAGGGCAACAGCCGCCGCGTCGTCAGACGCGGCCAAGCCTGGCACGCGACGAAGCCTTCCGCATACGCTGCGCCGCATTGAAGCCCGCGAAACTTGGATACGGTGCGGACGAAGTCGAGGAAGTCGATCCCGTCATGCTCGTAGAGCCACTTGATCTGGCTCTGATGCCGCTCATTCATCGCCAACTTGGTATCGATAACCTCCGAGATGTCCACGTACTCGGTCGGCAGGAAGCCTACGCCGGCCAACGTGTCCATATAGAAGATCGGCGCTGGAGAGCCAGTCGCGCTGCTGCCCTTATCCCGGCTGTAATGCGGTACGGTCGCCGCGAAGCTTGCATCGAACACCGCCCGCGACACCTCCATATGATCCTTCATATAGTCCTCTGGCGGATGGGTGATGATGTAATCCGGCTTCGTCTGACGGATCACCTCGACCAGCTTGGCGATCAAGCCATCGTCGTCCGCCTTCACCGACAGATCGGGGATACCCAGGCTGATCACCTCGGCGCCGATCAGCGCGCCAGCCGCCTGCGCCTCTCCCTCCCGCAGCGCGCTCAACTGCTCGGGCAGGATCACCTTGTGCCCTTTGTCCCCATTGGCTACATGCACCATCGTGACCTTGTGGCCTTGCCCAGCCAGCTTCGCCAGCGTGCCGCCGCAGCCGATCTCCAGATCGTCTGGATGACAGCCGATTGCCAATACATGCATGATGCTTCTCCTCTCTTTTTCCTGAGCCTCGCGCGGTCTGATTCGCCCCTCCCTGCATCGCCGCATGTTATACTACTCTATAAGTAGAGCATGAGCTGACGGAGGTTGATCTTGCTGTGGCAACAGACGCTTTTGTACGAACCAAGCTTCAGGAGGTCTACACGATCGGATCGATCGTTTCCTTGCATTATTTCGAGTTTTCCAAACACTTTCGATTCCAGGGCGAGCGCCATGACTTCTGGGAGCTCGTCTATGTCGACAAGGGAGAGATCGACGTGTTCGCCGATCAGGAGGGGTACTCTCTCCAGCAGGGCGACGTAATCTTCCACAAGCCCGACGAATTCCACGGCGTATGGGCCAACAGCCGCAGTGCGCCCAACGTCGTCATCGTTTCCTTTGTCAGCCATTCCAAGGCGATGAGCTTCTTCGCGGGCAAAATCTTCAAGCTGAATGCGCGGCAGCATGAGTTGCTCGCCCAGCTGATGAAAAACGGCTTCGCCGCATTCGAGCCGCCGTACGACGATCCGTATAACCATACGCTGCGGCGACGAGACAGGGCCCCGCTCGGGGCAGAGCAACTGATCAAGCTGTACCTCGAGATGCTGCTGATCAGCCTCAGCCAGGACGATGCGCTGACCAAGCGCGAGCAGCGTCTCTCAAGCAGAACCAAGCAGCGCAGCGAGGCCGAGCTGGCCCGACGGATGCAAGCGTACATGGCGCAGCATCTGCTCGAGGATCTGCGGCTCGAGCAGATCCACCGGGCGGTTAACCTGAGCCGGAGCCACGCCCTCCATATCTTCAAGTCCCATACCGGCCAGAGCATCATGAAGTATTATCGCGGGCTGAAGATCGAGTTGGCCAAGACGTTGCTCCGCGAGCAGCAGCACAATGTGACCGAGATCGCCGAACGGCTCTGCTACAGTAGCGTCCATACCTTCTCCCGCCACTTCAAGCTGGCCGCCGGCATGTCCCCATCCGAATATGCCAAGTCGGTGCTCGCCCGGATGTGAGCTGCGGTAAGGTGTGTGCGTTAATTGACGGCTGCAGCCAGCGGTCCTGCGAGCTCCCGCAGGAAGAATAGCGATCCTGGAAAGGTCGGCATATAGGTCGACGGCAGCCAGCGGTCCGGGCCATAGCGCAGCGTCGTCCACAGCGACAGCCCTTGCCACTGCATGCCGCGACCCAGCGCGCCGTCGCAGCCGCCGATGATCGCATCGGACTGCAGGAAGATGCCCGGTCCGATCGTGTTGGCCCGGCACGGTACGAGGGTCGTCCGGCTCTTGAAGCTGGTGATCGCGTTCTGCTCGATCGTCAGCGGATGGAGCTGGGCAGCGATCCGATGCGTCGCCTGACGCCATGTCGCATCGCTCTCGTACTCGCCGCCGAAGTGCGGCTCCCAGAAGGCAATATGCATCATCCGGCCGATCCCGAATATGGTGATCAGCTGCGCCCCCTCCGCCTTTAGCGCGGCGATCTGCTCGGCATAACGCGGCAGCGCCTCCTTGGTGGCAAAGTGGCGCTGTGCGACCGGCACCGTATATTCGCCCAGCGGCCCATAGAATGCCTGCTCCATGGCATACTGGAAGGAGCCGGGATTGTCCGGCGACAGCGTATTGCCCGCATCGTCGCTCCATTCATCCATATTGAAGCCGTAGACATGACTGCAATCCACCTGCCACGCCCGCAAGAAGAAGACCGCCCACTTGTACATCCCCATCGGCCCCGCCGGCAGGATGCAAGCCAGCTTGCGCCCCTGCTCGCGACTCGAACGGATCTGCAGGGCGATCTCATGTCCCATCTTGACCTCCAGCTCGCCCAGCTCCTCGCAGGCGACGGGACGGAAGCCCTCGTGCCAGTGCGGCTGGCGCTCCTCGATCGTCTCGGGCGCGTGTGCGCAGCAGCGATCGATCCGCTCCATATCCCACCCTTGCGGGAAGAAGCCCTCCGTCATCGATCCTTTGATCGTCTGCATCAAATTCAATCGAACCCCTCCTGACAAGTTATAATTTGGCTATGCTTCCCTTTCAGTGTAAGCCGGGACGCCTTGCGTTTCTTTAGCAAAAGACACGGAATCGGTTGCAATTCGGACACTCACGCGCCAAAAGGCCAGCTCTGCAGAGCTGGCCTGTCGCCTGTATCCCTATTCCCCTATCATCTGTATCTTCCTTCACTGCATCTGTAACGACCAGTCTTCGGCCCGTTGCTGGATGTCCCACAGCTCCGCATATAGTCCCCTCTGCGCCAGCAATTGTCCATGGGACCCGTGCTCCACCAGCTCGCCTTGATCCATGACGAGGATCTGATCCGCCGCCTGGACGGTGCGCAGCCGATGCGCAATCAGGATGACGGTACGATCAGCGACCAGCGCATCGATCGCTTGCTGCACTGCCGCTTCATTCTCGGGGTCTAGCGCAGCCGTCGCTTCGTCGAGCAGGACGATCGATGCGTCCTTAAGCAGGGCGCGGGCGATCGAGATCCGTTGCTTCTCGCCCCCCGACAGCGTCGAGCCTCCCTCGCCGACAGGCGTATCGTAGCCTTGAGGCAGTCCGGCAATGAAGTCATGACAGCACGCCCGCCGCGCCGCTTGCTCGACCTCCTCTTGACTCGCGCCCGGCTTGCCGATCCGGATGTTATTGCCGATCGTATCCCGGAACAGATAGACGTCCTGGAACACCATCGACAGATGCCGCAGCAATTGCTCGGGGTCGATCCGCTCCACGGAGCGCCCGCCGATCAGGATGCGTCCCTCCTGGATGTCCCAGAATCGCGCCAATACTTGCAGAATCGTACTCTTGCCGCTGCCGGACGGACCAACCAGCGCATTGATCGTATTCGGCCGGATCGTGAAGGAGAGGTTGCGCAGCACCGGCAGGCCAGGGTCGTAGCCGAAGCCGACGCCCTCGAAAACGATCTCCCCTCCCGCAGGCATCCCTTCCGCACCCTGAATCGGCTGTTCTCGCCGAACGTCCATGATGCGCTGGGCGCTGTAGGCGGAATAACGCAGCTCGCCATAGCTGGTCATGACCACTGCAAGCGGCTCGTACAGCTTGGTCCCCACCAGCAGGAACAACAGGAAAACGGAGAACGACAGCGATCCGCCGACCAACAGGTAGCTTCCCAGTCCGATCATCAGCGCCATACCGGAGCGAGTGAGCAGGAGCGCGCCCAGGATGGCCGGTCCGACGACGCCCTCCAGCCGGATCGACGCCCGCTTCAATCGGTCAAACGACATCCGCAGCCGCTCGAACCGCTCGCCGCCGACATGATGTGCCTTGATCTCTCGGATACCGGAGAGATACTCCTGCAGACGGCTTGCCGCCTCGTTTTTGGCCTGTACATGAGCAGCGCTCAGTCGTCGCTGCAGCGCATCGGAGAGCCAGAGCAGGAGCGCGCCCAGCGGAATCGAGAGGAGCATCGCCAGCGCCATCCGCCAGTCGAGCCAGAGCAGGCCGCCAAAGGCCAGCACCGGCAGCGTGATCGCGCTGATGAGCTGCGGGACATTGTGCGAGATCGTATGCTCGACCTGCCCATAGTCGGAGAGCAGCAGATTGGTCAGATCGCCAGGATCGCGCTTGCCGATGAAGCCGAGAGACAACTGGCGGACATGATCGGCCAGTCGCAGCCGTCCTTCGGCCGCTACCTCATAGGCCGTACGATATGTCTTGTCGTACAGAAGCGCATACGTCACATACTGCAAGCCGAGGAAGACGAACAAGAGGAATGCGATGAGCCACATCCGTCCAAGGTTAACGCCCGTCGTCGGGTCGGCGAAGGCAGTATAGAGCGTATGGATCAGATCGATCAGCAGCGCAGCGGGAATCACCTTTACGATGCCATCGAGCAGCGCTGCCGCTGCTGCCGGCAGCAGGCTGCGGGGCTTGCCGGCCGTAATGTTGTAGAAGTACTCAAGCATAGCGCCCCTCCTTCTTCTGCATGCCTTCGGCATCTGCGGCTTGCGAAGCTCCTCTCTGACCAAGCCGCCATACATGCGAACGACTATGCGCTTGCCACATCTGCTCATAGCAGCCCCCGAGCGCGCGCAGCTCGTCATGAGTGCCGCGTTCGGCGATGCGACCGTTACGGACGACCAGGATCTGTTCGGCCCTTCGGATCGTCGACAAGCGGTGAGCGATGATGATGACTGTCTTACCCTTGACGAGCTCGCCGATCGCCTGCTGGATCTGGTATTCATTGGCTGCATCGGCGTAGGCCGTCGCCTCGTCGAGGACGAGGATCGGCGCATTCTTCAGCAGCGCCCGAGCGATCGAGATGCGCTGGGCCTCGCCGCCGGAGAGATACGTGCCGCCTTCGCCGATCCTTGTGTCATAACCGAGCGGGAGCTTCGCGATAAAATCATGGCAGCATGCCGCCTTGGCTGCGGCGATTACCTCTTCGCGGGTCGCCTCCATATTGCCCATCCGCAGGTTGGCCTCGATCGTATCGTAGAACAGATGCACATCCTGGAACACAAAAGAGATTGTCCGCATCAGCCGCTCGGTGCCCATCTCCCGGATCGGTACGCCGCCGATCGCAATCTCCCCTTGAGACACATCCCAAAAGCGCAGCAGCAGATTGGCGATCGTCGATTTCCCTCCGCCCGAAGGTCCGACAAGCGCCGTCATCTCGCCCGCCCGCGCTAAGAAATCGACGCCCTGCAGCACTGGCTTGTAGTCGCGGCTCGACGAATGCTCATACGCAAACGACACCTCTCGAAAAACAATGTCGAACCGCTCCGGCCTGCGCGGCATTGCCGGCTCGACTGTGATCGGCTCCGATAAGACCGCCTCGATGCGCCGATTGCCCTCGGCGATCTCCCGCAAGCCGCCGCCAAGATAGATCAGCTTCAATACCGGCGCAGACAAGCCCGGAGCCAGAATGAGAAAGGCGGTAAAGGTAATGGCCATCGCCTGATTGTCGGGCGTTCCGCGCATCAGCCAAATGCCGAGCGGCACAACGAATATGACGAGCGACGCTACCAGTACAAAAAACAGACTATAGGAGGTTTTGCACAGACGCGTAATCGTCAGCGCGATGTCGCGATATTGCGTGACGGCATGCTTGAACGTCAGGAAGGAATCGGCGGTCAGGCCGAACAGCTTGACCGCTTGCATCCCTCGCACATACTCGACGCCGGTCGCATTCATGTCCTCAAGGGCATACTGGTAATCGCGATACGCCTGCTTGCCCTGCTCGCTGGCGAATACCCGGGCTTGCAGCCAGAAGGCTGCAAGCAGCGGCAGCAAAAGTATCCCGGCCATCCGCCAATCGATCCAGAACAGATAGCCAAGCAGCAACAGCGGCATGAGCAACGCGCTCACGGTATCCGGCAACTGATGCGCAAGGAAGGATTCGATCTTCTCTACGCTCGTCTCGATGATCTTCTTGAGCTCGCCGGTCGCTGTCTTGGTATGATAGCCCATCGGTACCCGGCTCACATGCTCGGCCAGGCGAAGACGCAGACGGTAGAGGATGTTGAAGGCTGCGATATGAGAGCACATGCCGCCTATATAGAGCGCGATCAGGCTCGCGCCCAGCCCGCCGAGCGCCAGCCACCCCCAACGCATGATCAAGGCGCCGTCGATCGCTTCCGGCTGCTGGGCATGACGGAGCAACTCCTCGACAATCCGGTACACCGCGACGAAGGGCACGAGCTGCAGCACGCTTGAGAGCACGGAGAAGCACGAGGCGACGAGCAACAGCCATTTTTTCTCCCCGGCGACTTGCAACAGCCTGGACAGATCCGAGTTCGTCTTCAAGACTGCTCACCCGCCCGTCCGGGCGTCTGCGGATCGTTGCAGCTCATCGGGGAGCATGCGCTGCAGCCAGCTAAGCCCATCCTCGGCTGTGGCAAATGCTTGACCTGCACAGCCATACACCTTGCGGGTGGGGATCGCTGTCACAGGCTTGTACAGCAGCAACATCCGGGGCGTCGGCAGCACTACGGCGATGCCGGCGCAATACTGACCGATCTGCTCCTTGTGCGACTTGCACCAGTTCATATACGCTGCCGTGACCGTCTTGTCAGGACGCTCGGCGTTATCAGCCTTCTGCACAATCAGCAGCCCGAAGCGCTGCTGACGCGCCAGCAGCCGCTCCCACGCACGGATATACGCGTCTACGATCTCTGCCGTGAATGTCTGCCCCATCTCTACAGCGACGATCGGCCACTGACTTTCATCAAAGTTCATTGCTACCCCTCCATCAATATACGAAGAATAGCTCTATCCTACATTTAGTTGAGAATTATTCTCAACCCCTCGCAGACGCATCTTCCCCCCTGAATGACAGGGACCAGCGCCAAAAAGACAGCAGCCCGCGAGCTCCCGTCCTTTTACGCTTCCCTCTATTCGTTGCGTTCGTCCCGGTAGCGGCCCCGCCACTCCCGCGGCGTCATCCCCTCCAGCTTTTTGAAAATTGCCGAAAACTTGCTCGGGTTGCTGTATCCGAGCTCAACGGCGATGTCGGTAATGCTGTCATTGCTCTCCAGCAGCTTCCTTTTGCCTGCCGCTACTTTGCTCTCCAGCGTGTACATGGAGATACTCGTATGGTACAACTGCTTGAAGCCTTGCTTGACCTTGGTCGCATTCATACAGCTCAGTCTGGAGAGCTCCGCCAAGCTCGGCGATCGGTCCGGCTCTCGCTCCAGCGCTTGACGGACGCGCTCCAGCGCCTGACGGTCCTCCTGAGTGAGCGGGATGCGCGCTCTGTCTCCGTCCCCGGATCGCGAGGCCCAATCCAGACATTCCGAGAGCACTTGAAACGTCAGTCCCTTCCACTGAAAGTAACGTTCCGCTCGCTCCAGCCCTTCCATCGTCGACAGTTGGCGGAAGCGGGCGATTATCCGCTCCGGTGCCCTCGTCACGACCATCCGGGTGCCGCCCAGACAGTCTGAGAGATGCTGCTGCCACGGTACGTTTGCATCCTCGCTCAGCTCCAGCAGTGTCGGGTCCAGCTCCAGACTGATCGAGACAAAGCCGTTGGTCTTCATCTCGACGGCCGATACGTCGGGATCGGTCTGATAGAAGATGAGATCGCCCCGGGCGAACTCATGCCACTCCTCCGAAGGTCGAAACCGGTAGCTGCAGCCGCCCTCCACGATGAGGATCATCTCGAACATCGGGCGGAGCCACACCCTCGAGTCCGGCAGCGTATACTGCACCCGCTCATAGGTCGTCGCACAGAAGACGATCCCTTCGCCCACGCGTCTGCGCAGGATATATCCGCTGCCATAGCGCTCGGACAGCCGATATCGCTGGCCGCCCATGGCCGTCTCGATCCTATGCAGGAGTCGATTCGCGCGCATCACCTCGAACGGATCATCGTCTTGCAGCTTGGAGTAGCTCAAGCGATCACAACCTTTACTATGGTAATAGGGAGTTTTCCGTTATAATAAGTGATAATCATTATCGACGCAAGCAAAAACGACCGTCACAGGATAAGTGACGATCGTCCTTTCCTCTATTGGCTTCCCGCAGTCCGAAACACCGCAGCGCTAAGGTTCAAGCCTCACCTTGGCGCCAGCCACCGCAAGACTCGCGGAACACAAACGGCGTCTCGAACGGAACGGCTGTCGGCTTGGCCGACGTATCCAGCACCCGCGCCATGACGAGGCGGATACAGCCCTCCGCCATCTCCTCGACAGGCAGCTTGACCGTCGACAGCGACGGCACGCTATACGACTCCGCGTCATGGTCGCCGTAGGTCAGGATCTCCATCTGCTCCGGGATCGCGATCCCTGCCCGGTAGAACTCCGGCAACGCAGCAACGGCCATCGGTCCAAGCGGGAAGTACATCGCTGTCGGCAATGGCTCGCCGCTCTCGAGGATTCGCTTCGTGGCCGCGTTGCCGCCAGCCATCGTCATCGGAGCAGCCTGGATATGATGCGGCTCCAGTTGCAGCCCGTACTTCTTGCAGGACTCGACGAAGCCCTTGAAGCGGAGATTCTTCATCGTATCGACGAGATAGTCCGGGACGATCGTACCGACTCGCTGATGTCCCCGACTGGCGAACAGCTCCGCCGATCTGCGCCCGATCTCATACGTATCGACATAGGCGCAGCTGTAGACGCTGCTCATCCGATTGAACAGTACAACCGGCACACTGAGCTTGTCCTTCTCCAGCTCCTCCTGCTCATCCGCCGACAGCCCCGTCAGGATCGCGCCATGATAGCCGCCGCCTGCACAAATATCGCGGATGCGCTCGATATCATTACGCTTGTAAGGATGTATGGTCATCTCGAACTCAGCCTCTTGTGCCAGCACGCAGCTCTGAGCCCCCATGATGAATCGGCCGAGCAGATCCGCCGACAGATCTGATGGCCAGAAGATCGCGATGACCGGTATGTTGCGTGCATTGGATTGTCTTAGTCGCCTCGCCGAGACGTTAGGCAAATACCCGAGTCCTTGCGCAGCTTCTATGATTCGCTGCTGCGTTTTTTTCGAGATCCGCATCTCGTCGCCGCGCCCGTTAAGCACGATCGATACCGTTCCGATCGAGAGGTTGGTTCGTTCAGCGATGTCCTTGATTGTCGTCACACTCATCCGTCCATACCCCCTGTTTACTATATTAAGAAGGAATACATATCCTCTTGTCAAGCAAGCATAAGATATATTACGCGACTATAATGGGAAAATCTAACTAAGACTATAGATTGAATTGACATTTTATTCAACCCGCGATACGATGCATATATTAGCTAAAACGAAATTGCAATTGCTCCAACCTTTAATCCGGAGGAGGAACCTGTGTTGAGAAAAGGAAGCCGCGCATTGCAACAAACTGTAACCGCATTCATGTCTGTTATCTCCCTGCTGCTCATGAGCATTTTGGGTCCATTCAGTGTCGTACCGGCCGCTGCCGCCCCGTCAATTCCCTATCTCGCGCCGAAAGGCCCCGTCACCTTGTCCGCAGGTCATACACACGCGTTCGAGATTGCCAATCTGCCAAAGGATGCCAAAGCGGTATGGAGCAGCGACCGCAAGGCAGTAGCCACTGTCGATCAAAGCGGCAAGGTGCAGGCTGTCGGTCCCGGCACGGCCACGATCAGCTGCGTCCTGACCTCGGATAACAAACAAGAAATCCTCGCCGCCAAAGTCATCGTAAAGGAGGAAGCTATGAAGACCGAACCTGTAAAAATCGAGGTGGATAAGAACGGAGTCGATGCTCAAGGTCGAATGATCGCCTACTTCGGCTCGCCGGTCATCGATGGCAACGCAGATCCGATCTGGGCCGCAGCGCAGCCGATCGTGCCGCAGCATATCTCGCCTAAGATCGATACCTCAGTATCCTTCCGGGCACTGTGGGATGACCATGCCCTCTATATCCTCGCCGAGGTCAAGGACAAGGAGCTGTCCGCCCAATCAAACACACCGCATATGCAAGATTCCATCGAAATCTTCCTCGATGAGAACAACGACAAGACCAAGGAATACGGTCCCGACGATCTACATATCCGCATCAATTACGAGAACAAAATGACGATCGACAACGGCAACCCCGATATGTACTATACAGCTGCCAAGCGTACGAAGGACGGCTATCTCGTCGAAACGAGAATTGCCTTGAAAGCCAAGCCGGAAAACGGTACGGTGTTCGGCATCGAGCTGCAGGTGAACGATGCGAAGGGCGCCGAACGCATCGGCGGCATCAATGTATTCGACGGCAGCGGGACCGCTTGGCATGATCCGTCCAAATTCGGAGAAATCGTACTGGCCGGGAAAAGCGCCCGAGATGTAAGCGGAAACAATCCCTATGAACTGTTGAACCTGGTCAAACGCGCACTGAAGCTGGATGTGAAACGTTACACCAATGCCAATATCGTCTCGGATGCAGTGACGAATGCGATGGCGGAAAATATCCTTGGCGATAGCGCCGTCACCCAGGAGCAAATCGATCGGCAATACGCTGCGCTGCAAGCCGCCATGGGCAAGCTGATCATGACTGATGAAGCGGCCAATGAGAAATACTTCACGCCGCTCCCGGACGCCTATCGGCTCCAAAGCGATAAGCCCGGTATCATCGAAACCTTGCATTACCAGACGCCTAACACGGAGAACGGACTCGATGACAAAAAAATGCATGTCTACCTCCCTTACGGCTACGATGCCAAAGCGAGCGACAAAAAATACAATGTGCTCTACATGATGCACGGCGGCGGAGAAAACGAGGATCTCCTCTTCGGCGGGCCAGGTCAGGAGAAAGAGCTAAAGCGAATCGTCGACCACATGATTGCTAATGGCGACATCGAGCCGATGATCGTCGTCACGCCGACCTTTAACGGCGGCAAAAAGGATGTCGCGCTCTTCCATGAGGAACTGCTTGCCAAGATCATCCCGACGGTAGAGACCAAGTACAACACGCATGCCAAGTCTGGCAGCCTGGAGGACTTGAAGGCTTCCCGCGCCCACCGGGCGATCGGCGGCTTCTCGCAAGGTGCGGTGACCACATGGTTCGCCTATATTAACGCCTTGGATTACTTCAAGTACTTCATCCCGCTCAGCGGCGACAGCTGGGTTATCGAGCTGCGCGGAGGCGGGCTGAAGCCGAAGGAGACAGCGGAGCGTCTCGCCGAGGTAGCCCGGAAGTCCGGCTACAAGCCGCAGGACTACTATATTTTCAGCGCGACAGGCGATCTGGATATCGCCTATCCTAACCTGAAGCCGCAGGTCGATGCTATGAAGCAACTGAGCGACGTCTTCATCTACTCGTCCAATCCGAAGAAGGGCAACTTCTACTTCCTCGAAGCCGAGGGCGGGACGCATGCCTGGGGCTGGCAAAACCAATATATCTTCGACATCCTGCCTGACCTGTTCCACAATTAAATCTGCGTCTCGTCCAGAAGCTCAGGCCATAGCCTGGGCTTCTGTGATATAATCAAACCGAATCCTATTGGTATGCTATTGGTCCGCTATCCTTCTAATATTCGGCAACGAAAGGAAACGTGAATCGCAATGACCAAAAAACAAGCCGTCAATCCGTACATGCCCTCCTGGGAATACGTCCCGGACGGCGAGCCGCATGTGTTCGGAGACCGTGTCTATGTGTATGGCTCGCATGATCGATTCAATGGGCATGTCTTCTGCCTGAACGACTATGTGTGCTACTCGGCTCCTGTGGACGATCTGACAGACTGGCGCTATGAAGGCGTTATCTATGAGAAAATTGATGATCCGCTGAATCCCGACGCGCGTATGTGCCTGTATGCGCCGGATGTCACAGTTGGGCCGGACGGACGTTACTATCTGTACTACGTCCTCGACAAGGTACCCGTGGTCTCGGCGGCGGTCTGCGATACGCCGGCCGGCAAGTATACCTTCTACGGCTACGTGCATTATGCAGACGGGACACGCCTTGGCGAGCGCGAGGGCGATCAGCCGCAGTTCGATCCGGCTGTGTTGACGGAGGGCGATCGTACCTACTTGTACACCGGCTTCTGCGCGATCGGCGATCGCTCGCGCAAAGGCGCAATGGCTACGGTGCTGGATGCGGATATGCTGACGATTGTCGAGGAGCCGGTTTTCATTATGCCGAGCGAGCCCTACAGCGCGGGCAGCGGCTACGAGGGCTTTGAATTTTTCGAAGCGCCGTCGATTCGGAAGGTTGGCGATACGTACTACTTCGTCTACTCCTCGATCTCGATGCACCAGCTATGCTACGCGACCAGCAAGCATCCGACGAAGGACTTCTCCTATCGGGGCGTCATCGTCAGCAACAACGATACCCATATCGACACCTACAAGCCGGCGGACAAGCCAGCTTACTATGGCGGCAACAATCACGGAGGCATGGTCGAGCTCCACGGCCAATGGTACATCTTCTACCATCGCCATACGAACGGGACGAGCTTCTGCCGTCAGGGCTGCATCGAGCCGATCGTCATCCTCGAGGATGGCAGTATCCCTCAAGTGGAGATTACGACCAGCGGACCTAATGGCGGACCGCTAATCGGCCTAGGCGAGTACCCTGCCCATCTGGCCTGCCACCTGTTCACCGACCATGACGAGCCGTATTCGGGTACGCATGGCGCCTGGATGGACGGCCGCTTCCCGAAGATTACGCAGGATGGCCGAGACGGCGACGAGGAGCCAGGCTATATCGCGAATCTGCAGAATAACGCTCAGGCTGGCTTCAAGTACTTCCAGTGCAGCGGCGTGCGACGCGTCAAGATCAAGGCCAGAGGCTACGCACGCGGAGCCTTCGAGGTGAAGACCGACTGGGACGGCCCTTCGCTCGGCTCGATCCCTGTCCAGTTCACCAACGTCTGGACGACCTACACAGCCGACATCGCCATCCCGGACGGCGTCCATGCCCTTTATTTCCAATATAAAGGCATCGGCAACGCCAGCCTGGCTTCTTTTACGCTGGAGACGTAGTAGACTTTACGCGGTTCCAAAATTTTCATTCCTTTCGATTTCCTGCAGAAGGTCGCAAGGGCAACCAAAAGCTCAGCCCCCAATCGACGATCGGGTGTCTGAGCTTTTTTAGTCGTGGTATAATAAAAAGAAACGGAGTTGATGGCGCATTGACGGAACTGCTCGATCCCCGAAACGATTTTGTGTTCAAACGCATCTTTGGCAGCGAGGACAACAAGGATGTCTTGCTCGCCTTCCTCAATCGCACGTTCACAGAATCGGGTGAAGCGCCGCTGACGGAGATTGTGCTGCTTAACCCGTATACCGACAAGGATGCCCCGCTCGATAAGCAATCCATATTTGATATCTGGGCCAAGACGGTCGAAGGGCAGCTCATTAATATCGAAATGCAACTCTTCAACAAATATGACATTGAAAAACGGACCCTCTATTACTGGAGCAAGCGCTACGCCAGTCAGCTGCAGGAGGGCCAGACCTACAAGCAACTAAAGAAATGTGTCACGATCAACATACTGAACTACTCCTTTATCGCCAACGAGCGTTATCATAACGTGTTTCATCTGAGAGAAGATCATACCGGCATCGAGTTAAGCGACGATATCGAAGTGCATTTCATGGAGCTGACCAAGCTGGATCAGCAGTCCCTGCCGATGGAGGGCGGACTGATCAACTGGCTGTTGTTTTTGAAGGGTGCCGACAAATCAAACTGGGAGGTGTTGAAGATGAATGAACCAACCTTGAAAAAAGCGATGGATACGCTCGAGTTTCTCAGTCAGGACCAGGAAGCTCGCCGCCTGTATGAGGAACGGCAAAAGTATCTGCACGATGAAGCTTCCATGATCGAATGGGCGACGGAAAAGGGGATCCAAAAAGGCCTGGAGCAAGGCATACAAAAAGGCCTAGAGCAAGGCATACAAAAAGGTTTAGAGAAAGGCCGGACCGTCATTGCTCACAATATGCTGGCCATGGGCCTTGAAATTTCCGTCATCGCTAAAGCTAGCGGATTGTCTGAGGAAGATGTGAAACTGCTGAAACGTGGTCAAATGGGTCGGGTTGAAGATGAATGAACCGACCTTGAAAAAAGCAATGGATACGCTCGAGTTTCTCAGTCAAGACCAGGAAGCCCGCCGCCTGTATGAGGAGCGGCAAAAGTATCTGCACGATGAAGCTTCCATGATCGAATGGGCGACGGAGAAAGGCATGCAAAAAGGCTTTGAGAAAGGCCGGACCGTCATTGCTCACAATATGCTCGCTATGGGGCTTGAAATCTCTGTCATCGCCAAAGCTAGCGGATTGTCCGAAGAAGACGTGAAACTGCTGAAACGTGGTCAAATAGGTCGGGTTGAAGATGAATGAACCGACCTTGAAAAAAGCGATGGATACGCTCGAGTTTCTCAGTCAAGACCAGGAAGCTCGCCGTCTACATGAGGAACGGCAAAAGTATTTGCACGATGAAGCTTCCATGATCGAATGGGCGACGGAGAAAGGCATGCAAAAAGGTTTGGAGAAGGGCCGGACAGAGGAAAAGAATACCATTGCACGAAATATGCTCGCTATGGGCCTTGAAATCTCCGTCATCGCTAAAGCTAGTGGATTGTCCGAAAAAGACGTGAAACTGCTGAAACGTGGTCTTTAATTTCTACGAATAGCTTGAAGCCTTTACACACCTGGAAGCCCTTGTGTATAAAGGCTTTTTATTATTCGTTGTCCCAAGCTGGATTCCAGACGATCTCCCACAGATGGCCATCGGGATCAAGAAAGTGTGCAGAGTACCCTCCCCAGAAGGCCTCATGCGGGAGATCTGTGACGATCGCTCCCGCTTGCTCGGCTTGGTGCACGATAGCGTCGACCTCCGCTTTGCTGCCGACATTATGACAGATCGTCAGCTCGCTTGAGCCCCCCCTGTCTTCACGCTTACTCGGGCTGCATAATCGGCTCGGCGAACGGCGTGGAGACAAGCACCTCCCCCGTAACATCCTCGACGATAATAGCTAATCCCCAAGGGGTGTCTGTCAACCGGGAGTCCGCCGCTTCGCCAATGACATACGGATGCTTCGAGTTAAGCAGCACCTGCGTCGTATGCTCGAACCCGGCTTGCGGAAAGATGGTCAGCGTGGCGCTTTGAAGGCCCCTCACACGAATTCGCCGCTGCATCACGATGCTGACAGCGGGGTATTCCTGACAGCTAATAAGAGCGCTCCCCTCCTGCTGCACGAAGACACGACATTCGGCCTGCCAAGCGCGTGGCAGGCGATAGCGCGCATATCCTGCCTCCAGCCGCGTCTCCCAACCGATCAGCAGTGGCGCTCCCATCGGATAGCGCAGCAGCAGATCGACCGTCGTATCGGGCACATAACCGGAGAAATAGAATGCGCCTGCGCTGCGATGGGTCGTTATCGCCATCCCGACGGCGCGCGGGTCCGCCTTGGCAAAGCGATACCCGGGTCCCAGCTCGGCCAGCAGCAATCGCAGCAACCTCTCCACCGGGTAATATACGGCAGGATCATCCGGAATCAACAGGTGCTCACCAGGCTCGGAGCGATTGCCATTGGCGCCGCGCAGCCATGCGACGGCGCCGCCCTGCCATGCGGGCTGCCTGCGGATCAGCGCGGCCACGCGCTGCGCCTCTCCTGCTCCGGCATACGCCGCCACCGTCGTGCCGACATCCGCAGCGTCCCTCAGCACGGCATCGATGCCACCGTCCGAGAACGCGGCGCGATGGCGGATGCGCTGCGGCCACACGCCGCGCTGCAGCGCATCGTCAGGCAGACGAAGCTCCCAGGCCAGCTCGCCGTCGATCGGCTCGGCGACAGCCAGATTGAGCGCCTCCAGCATTCGCGCTCCCGCATGACGCGCCGAGCCGTACAAGATCGCCTGACCGCCTGCCTCGATCCAGCCCAGCAGATCCCGTTCCCATAAGCTGCCTGCTGTCGGCAGCGGCGTGACGATGACCGAGCCGCGATACAGTCCAGGTGTCCGCTGCGCCGTCGCCGCGAAGTTGTCCGAGGAGACGACCGTGCTGATCGGCAAGCCGTGGTTGATCGCGCCTCGGATGAGCCAATCCTCGAAGAACGGACGCGCTACATCCGGCTGTTCGGCCATCGCGCCCTCATGATATTCGCGGAACGGGTACACCCATACGACCGGAGCCGGAGCATCCGGCTCGCAGGCGTAAGCCTGCATGAGATGGGGGATGACCTCGCTCGGCACCTGCTCCGGCAGCTCGCCGAGACAATTGTCCACCGTCAGCAGATTGAGATGGCTCGGCCCCTTCACCTCGCCCTGCCCATTGATGCGACAGATCGCCAGCGGCAGATAGATATCATGCGGCTGACCTTCGTAACGATCCAGCCAGGGGCTGTTCATCCACCACGGATCGTGGATATAGAAGCGGTACAGGAAGTCATCGCCGCCCGGCAGCTCGGCGATCCGCGACATATAGCCGGCCAGCTCCAGGCCGAAGTCGCCGTTCAGCGCCGCCCACGGCGAATTCGGCGGCGGCAGAATATCGAAGCCGCCCTCATAGATCGCCTGCAGCGGCACGCCGTCCGTCGACAGATCAATGCCTGCCGTCAGGTTCGTGCCCCGCGTCTCGATCGGGAAGCCGGGGCACTCCTGGCGGAAGAGCCGCCAGAACGTCAAGATCTGCTGCTGCGTATCCGCTACCCTCTCCTCATGGAAGCGCTCGCCGTCGAAGATGGCCCCCGTTACGCCCCACGTCTCCGTACCGAAGCCAAAGCCGTTCGACAGCCACAGGTAGTCGAATCCCAGATCGGTCAGGAACGCCTGGCATTGCCGGCCAAAAAACGTGCCAAACGGCGTCCCGTCAGGTATCCCGTATGGAAAGCTCGCGTAGGCCCGCTCGTCCCCGCGAAGCGTCGCATAGCTGCAGACGAAGCTGCGCGGCCCCATCGTGTCTCCCATGCAGATCTCGGGGTGGCGCTCGTACTTGAAGCTCGACTTGGCGAACTCAGGGCCGGGGTCGAAGGTCGCGCCGACCCGGATCGGCTTGATCAACAGCTCTGCGCCGACGCGCTTGAGCGTGCTGATGATCCGCGAGAGCAGGCCGTAGGTTAGCAGCGGAGGCTGCTCCGTGTACAGGTAGCTCCGCGTATGCAGACCGATGCCGTCAGGGTCGTTGATGCGATCCCAACGCTCCAGTGCAGTGGCGCCGCCGATATATTTCGCCCATTCCAGCTCCGTCTCCATGTGGCCGTCGTAGTCCAGGATCTCCGAGCCGTCGGAGGTCCAGAGGAGCACCGATACCGTATCTGCCTGCCGGGCCAGCGGCTGCCATTGGGCGAACATTTTACGGCATATCTCCTCCACGTAGACGGCATCCATCTGTTTGAACGGCTTCAGGCTCATTTCCAGCGTGATGCTCTTCAGCGCTTTCATGACATTCTCTCCCCGTGCATAGATTTGCTGGCTATCCTTTCAGCTACCCTTTCACAATAACGCTCTCGATGCCGAGCACCTGGCCGATCTTTTGCAGCGTCTTTGCATGATGGCCGACCCCAAGCGCGAAGTGATGCGTCGGCCCCTCCATCACCCACGCCTTGACGAAGGATTTGGCATCCGGCTCGAAGAAGCCGCGCGTATTGGTGTTGCCGGTGGGCGGGATCGGACCCTTCCTGGACTCCCCCTCGCCGATGACGAACTTGAAGCCGCTTGCCGTCTGCGTGATGCCGAGCATCGTGATCGGGCCTTCCTTGATCTTGAATTCGACCGATGCGCCGCTGCCCGGCTTGCCGTGGTATTTGGTCAGGCTGCGCAACACCGGCTTGTCGTCCGCGATCGCGATATGATGTGGGCCGTCATGGCCGACGAGGATGAAGTTCTCCTTGAAGTCGAATGGGTGAAACTCGGCGAAGCTGCCGCCGATGTCCAGCCGATCCATGATGAGCATCGCCAGCAGCGTCTTGATATCGTATTCGCTGCACATCGGGACGCCCTGCGCATTGAGCATCGAGTTGCCGACGATGAACGAAGCGGCAAGACGTCGCTGCAGCGAATCCTCCAGCCCTTCGTAATAATAGGCGAGTCCTGTCAAATGGTAGGCTTCAATCAGCTTATCCAGGGCAACCGCCGTGTGAGCGGCCTGCCGCAGATCAGCCTCGGTCAGCTTCGTCGTCACCGGATCGCTCTTCGGCTCCGGCGTGTCGAATGCATCCAGGATGACCTGCTGCTTGGCCGCAATCTCCGCCTCGGTCACCGTATCGTACAGTCGCACAACATCATCGATCTCGAGCAACGGCACATGGACGCCAAACGCCGCTGCGATCGCTGTCGGATCGGCGTGCATATCGTACATCGCCTCCAGTACATGACCCATCAGTCCGAGACGCGCCCCCTTCAGATCATGCAGCACCTTGGCGATTTCGCACCACATCCTGATCTCCTGCTCGGCCTCCTCGTCGTTGTGTAGGGTGCCCAGGATGACGTCATCGACCTTCTTGCCAATCCGCACCGCTGTGTTGGTGAATTCCGGCACCGCGCACACATTGTCGTTGACGAGCTGCATGTAGGTGCTGGCCTTCGTATAGTCCATCGCCGCCAGCGGCTGCAGTCCGATCAGCACCACTGGGATATCGATCCCGCGGATGATCGGCGCGAAGGTGGAGGACGTTGCGTACGTGATCATATTGCAGAATACCACGTCCAGACGATCCCCCTTCATACGCTCGAGCGCCTCGTAGCCCTTCATGCTCGTATCGATCATGCCATAATCCTTGACCGTAACGCCGTGCTGCTCCAGCTTCTCCCGCAGCTCGCCGTGATACCCCATCAGCTCATCCAGCAGACCTGCAAATTGATCCCAATAGGTGGCGTGACCGACCGCAAAAAAGCCCACTCTCGCCCCGCGTGACTTTAACCTCTGCAACATGACTTCTCCTCCATATCCATCTTAAATAAACTCGTCGGAATAAATCAGCTTCCTGCAGGAAGCGCGAATTATTGTCTTGATTATAGGCGATGTAATCGGATACGATATAGATGAAAAATAAACGCATAACCGTATAAAATAAACCTGTTGGAAAGGAGTGATACGATGCGCTCGCTGTCCTTCGATGCTATCGATCCATGTATCCGACTGCCTCATCTGTTCGAGGTACAAGGAAGCGATCCGTTGCCGCCGCGCGCAGCGTACGATTATCGAATCATGTACATCTATGGCGGTCAGGGGAAGGTCATCATCGATGAGGTGGAGTACGATGCCGCGAAGGGCAGGCTGTTCTACTGGAAGCCGGGGACGGTCTATGCATTAGAGGCGGATAGCGGCGAGAAGCTGGACATTTTCGGGATCAACTTTGACTTTACCCAGGCGGGCAGTGCGATCCATTATCCGATCCCGCCCGATCATATCGCTTTGTTTAACGCCGGGAATATTACGGAAACGATAGATTTTACAGACTTCCCCGTCTTAAACGATACGCTCGTGCTGGATAACATGCAGTCGATGGAGACTACCTTGCTCGATATGGAAAAGGAGTACACGCTCCGCAAAAAGTTTTACAGGCACCGAATACGAGGTCTGTTCCTCATGCTGCTGGGCGATCTGGCCAGACATGCCACATCGACGTACACGGACCAGGACATGCTGATGCATAAGGTCGATCAGATCCTGCAATACATCCGGGACCACTATGATGAGCCGCTGACCAACCGACAGATCGGCGAGCAGTTTAACTTCCATCCGGTATACATCAATCGGCTGCTCGTGCGATATACCGGCACGCCGCTGCATCAGTATCTGATCCAGTGTCGGATCTCCCGTGCGCTCAATTTGATGCAGCACTCCGGCTGCTCCGTCACCGAAGCGGCGCTCGAGTCGGGGTTCCAGGATGTCAACTCCTTCTCCAAATGCTTCAAAAAAAGACTCGGCATCAGTCCAAAGCATTACCTGGCGGCCGCGCGACGAAACGGAAACTGAGCAAGCTGCGCTGAGATAACTAAAAACAGAATGGAGAATCGTATCATGAGCGATGAAGCGAACATCAGCAAGAGCGCCTCTGCGCTGCGACACATCAATCTCGTCCTCGAAGGCCAAGAGCCACAGCCGCTAGGCTCGGCACATCCCGCCAACCTCGTCGTACAGGCGTACCAAGCGCCGGCAGACGCAGGCTACGGCAGCGCGGCTTACCAGGAGGGCGTCGATTATATCGTCGATTACGCTGCCGGCACCATCGCCCGCACCGAGGACAGCCGCATCCCCGATTGGCGCGAGCACCCTGCATACGGTCTGGAGCGCTTCGACCATACCGAGCTCCCGTATTACTCCAACGCCCATTACACCTGCGCGATTACTTACGAAGCGCCGACGTCCTCTCCTGCGCAGAGCGAGGCTCGAGACGAGCGCAGTCTGCTGGCCGAGCGGCTGCCGCGACTACACGCACGGCTGAGCCAAGACCGGCAGGCGGTCTGCACGATCTACGGCGACAGCATCAGCACAGGCGCGGAGGCGAGCGGGCCGGAGCGCTCGTTTTTCGGCCGCATCGTCAGCGAGTTGCAGCTTCGCTATCCTGACGCAGCGATCCGCTCCGAGATGCGGGCGATCGGCGGCGAGACCTCGACGATGGGACTGCAGCGGATCGCCGAGGTGATTGATACCAAGCCGGATCTCGTCCTCATCGGATACGGCATGAACGATCAGAATGTCGATCCCGATACCGGCAACGCAGTGCCCGTAGCGCAGTATGAACGCAACATTCGCGAGATGATCGCCTCGATCCGCAGCGCTACCGGCGCGGATATCGTGCTGCTGACGCCATGTCTGCCCAACCCGCGCTGGCGGTTCGCCAGCTCGAACGTAAGAGACTACGCAGCCGCCCTGCGCCGGATCGCAGACGACGGCGAGGCTGTGCTGGCCGATGTCCAGACTCTGTGGGAGCAGGCGCTTGCCACGGGCCTGTCGCATGCGAGCCTGCTGCTCAATCATGTCAACCACCCCAACGACTACGGCCACGAGGTGTATTACGAGGCGCTGGAGGCATCCCTCCTCGGCTGAATGTCACACCAAATGGCTGACTCCAGATGCGGACTCCTAACGCCTAACCATCAATTGACAAGAGGCATGCCCCGATGCGGACATGCCTCTTGATCTTGATGATTACGTTCAACCACAACATGATGATTACACTTGGTCACTGCTTGCTCGCGAGTCGCTAACCCACGTTTCAGTTCCAGCTGAACAGCTCGATAGCCTGCTCCCCCCCGCCGGTGAGCGATTCCATTGCGCCAGACTTGTCATAGCGGATCGTGCGGCGCTCGCCAGGCAGCAGGTCGAAGTAATTGTCCGAGAATAGATAGGCGCCGTGCAGCAGGACCGACTTGGCATAGCGGTCCGCCACGACCGTCACCTCTCCCCGCTCGGCGTCGCCGACGCGAGCTTCGATCCGCGCCCCCGAGGGGCGCAGCCTCATATCCGCAGGAATGCCTGCAAAGTAGATGCAGCGCTCTGCCCCGAACGGGCCCGCAATGTCCATGATCGCGATTCGGCGATCGTCCAGCAACAGTGCATCTAGCGCATCCAAGGGCTCCGTCAGGATAGCTGCCGAGGTGCCCGCTCCTAGCGCAAAGGCGATCTCGCGCTCCCACCCCGCAGCGGCACCCGCCGCATCGTCCAGCTTCACAATACGCAGCTTTGCCGTACCGCGAACCTCATGCGGCAGATCGCTGCATACCCAGAAAGCATAGCGCCCGTCCGCCTCGCTCCGCTCCACCGATGCGATGACTGGCCTGGCCGCCTGCTTGAAGCCGTAATAGCCGCCCTTCGGATAGCCGTAATAATCGACGAGACTCCAGCCGCTCGCCGGCCAGCAATCGTTGAACATCCAGAACAGAATCCCGCCCGTGTAGGGACGCTGGCGTCTGTACGCCTCGACGACCAGCCGGGTCAGCTCATGCTGAACATACGACATCTTGCGTATCTGCTCCGCAATGGAAGCGGACGGCGGCGTCAGCTTGTCTGCCAAGGTGCGGAGTGCGCGGAAAAGCGAAAAATCAACGAGTCCCGGATGATTCTTCGTGTGGTATTCCAGCATATCGAACGCGGGATCGGCGAGATCCTCTTCGCTCATGAAGCGGCGCAGCGTGTGCAGCTCGGGGGCGCCGAACATCGGAAACTCCGGGCAAAACCGACTGAGCAAGCCTGCGAAGTAAGCCTGATAATCCCGCAGATCCGTCTTGCGGAATACGTCGATCATCTCTAGCAACACGCCCGTATAATGGGCGGTTCCGATCGTCAGCGAATTGTTGGTCGCGCCCCCGTAAGGGCTGGTAGGCAGGAAGGGTCGGAGCGGGTCCAGCTCCGCGCACAACCGCCCGGTCACCCGCTCCGCAATCGCACGACCGATATAGGCCGGGTCCTCTTCATTGCCGAACATGCCATTTTCATTATCGCCGTTCCACCAGACAAGACTCGGATGATTGCGCAGCGCGCGAATGATGCCTTCAGTCTCGACTGCGAGCGAGGCCATCCACTGCGCATCCTCCTCGGGATACGTGCCGCAAGCCATCATGAAATCCTGACTGACGAGCATCCCCAATCGGTCGCACGCCTCCCAGAACGGCTCCGGCTCGTAGATCCCCCCTCCCCAGCAACGCAGCATCGTCATCCCGGCATCGCGGGCAAGACGCAGCAGATGTTCATAATGCGCCGCAGGAACCCTCGACGGAAAGGGATCGCACGGCACCCAGTTGGCCCCCTTGCAATAGATCGCAACGCTGTTCACAAGCAGCGCGAAGCTGCTGCCCGGCCGCTCCCCGTTGCGATCCCACTCCGCTCCGGCAGCCCGCAGCCGCTCGGTCGTTCGCGCCTCCTCGCTGCCCGGCCGGTCCGGCAGCTGCTCGATGCGAACCGTGCGGATGCCAAAGGCGCATTCCCGGACATCGACGACCCTGCCCCTCTCATCGACTAGCCTGGCTATGGTCCGGTACAGCGGCTGCTCGCCATAGCCGGTCGGCCACCACAGCTCCGGCTCCGCCAGGTCCGCAGTCAGCTCCAGCCGATCGCGATGGAGCTGGCGGGAGCACGCCCATACTTCACGCCCGGACGGGTCCAGCAGCTTCACCTCCAAGCGCAGTGGCTGCACCAATTCGTTGCGATTGCTCGTCTCTACGGTAATGCCGATCGAGGCCCCACGGCCATCGATCGACTTCGTATAGACGTGGAGATCCTCGATGACCGCGAGGTCCTCGAAGACGAGCCGCACCGGACGCCAGATGCCATAGCTGACCAGACGCCCGACCCAATCCCAGCCAAAGGTGCATTGCATGCGCCGCACATACAGTCGTTCGCTCGTAAACGCTGCGCTGCGGCCGACATATGGCTTGCCTGCTATCCCGTCGGCCACGGTGCGGAACCGAACGGCCAGCTCATTGGAGCCTACCTGCAGCAGCTCCGTTACGTCGAACCGATAGCCGATAAACATATTGTCGGTCCGAGCCAGCAGCGTCCCGTTCAGATAGATGTCTGCGTACGTGTCCAAGCCGTCAAATTCCAGGACCGGTCGACCGCCTCCATGGCGGTCGATATGGAACTCGCGACGATACGTCCACTGCCAATGCTCGACCCAGCCGCATTCGTCCGCCTGCTTGCGATAGCCGGGATCGCGGATCAGGCCGGCTCCGAGCAAGTCCTGATGGACGTGTCCGGGCACTTGCGCTTCGATGGCAATGGTTCCTCCAGCCGGCCCTTCGCCAACGTCTCCTCTCTCGCCTGTCAATTGCCAAGTACCCGTCAGCATCGTCGTACGTTTCATTCTTCTGCCGCCTCGGCGTAGTCGACCTCGCGAACCTCGACGTCGTCCACATAGAAATCCTGTACTGCGCCCTGTTGCTCCGTGTAGAGGAACAGACGCGTATCCGTTACGACCCCGGCGTCCTCGATCTCGTAAAAGCCCGACGCTTGCACCCACCCGGCATAACCGAGCTGCGGGCTCGTAAACAGGATTTTTTGCTGCACGACGCCATCCAGCTTATATTGCAGGCAGATCCGCAGCAGTCCGGGAGAGGCAGGCGCAGCGCCCAGCTTGCCCCAGGCCGAGTAATAATAACGTTTGTTTTTCTCCACCGTCACAGGCATAAAAATCGAGCCGTATCGGTTATTGTTTGTCTTGACCACATGCAGCGCCTGCGCGCCGTTGCGATGCTCGGACGAGACTAGGGACACATTCGCGCTGGAGCCATAATACGCTGTCGGCAATGCGCTGCCCTCCATCCCGCCATCGACGATCAGATTGCTCCCGAGCACCGCATTGTCCGCAAGGCCGGGGCTAAGCTTCACGGTTACGGTCGTGGTCGCCGTGAATCCGCCATCCACAGAGGTTGCCGTAATCTGCGCCGTACCGACGCTGTTGCCGTACACTGCGCCGTTGCGATCGACGACCGCCACCTCGGGATCATCCGAGCTCCAGATTAAGTCCCGGTTGCCGATGCCGCTTGTCGGCAGGAACGTCGGCTCCAGCGTCATCGTCTGCCCGTAGTACAAGGTTGCGGCAGGATCGAGACTCAGCCCCTCCACATGGACCCATGCAGGATTCGTCGAATACGTCACTGGCCTGGCCTCGACATCGTCCACATAGTAATTGTTGGCGCTGTCGACCTCAGTGTACACGAACAGATAGACGTTAGAGATCGCGCTTGTCTCCGCGATCGTGTAATGGCCCTGCAGTTGCGTCCAGTACTGGTCGCTTAATCCCGGGCTGGTAAAGATGATCATCTGCTTCACCTGATTGTCCACCTTGTACTGCAAGCACAGTCGCAGCGGCTCGCTGATCGTCGGCGCGTTTTGCAGCTTGGCCCAGATCGAATACCGATATTCCTGGCCCTCCTGCACGCCATCCAGCTTGAACATTGCGCTGCTGTAGCGGCCATTTTTCATCACCTTTAACGACTGACGGCCGCTATGATACTGCGAGATGTCCAATCCCATCGCGGTATTCTGCGTGAGCGCGCTCATCGTGCTGCCCTCGATGCCGGGATCGGTCACGATATTGTCGCCCAGGATCGGCAATGACGTCTCGGTATCCAGCCGCAAGGAATCGAGGCTGAACGCGCCGGAAGCCCGCGTCGGAACAAGCTTGATCTGCCTGATCACGCCCGACCAGGCCGTCTCCATTGTCGTATCGAAGACATACTCCCGATACAACGGTTCATTCGGCAGGATAGAGGAGGAGATCATCTTCAGCTCATTCCACGTCGTATCGCCATTGACCGTATAGTAGATTCGGGCTTCGTCGCCCGCCGTTTCATTGCGGAGCTTGACCCGCACGCGCTTGATCGATGCGGCATCCAGATCCAGCTGGTCGGGCGAGATGAGCTCCGGCTCCGTCGTGCCGGAGACGCCCAGGGAGACGCCGCTGAACGTACCGCCCAGCACGGCGCTGTCCGCGATCTGTCCGCCCGTCGTCCAGCCGTCCGCGAACTCGAAGTCCCAGATGACGCCGCCCGGGTAGATGCGGATGATGCCCGTCGTCTCATCCCAGCTGACCGTAGAGCCGAAGGCTTGCTCGAGATACGTAAGCGGCGCGAGTACCGTGCCGTTCGGGAGCAGTACAGGCGCATGCTCCAGTGTGAGCGGCTGCCCGTCCTTCAGCGCAGTCAGGCTTCCGACCGTCAGCTCGTGTACGCTGCTGTCCTTGGCCGCCACGCCGATCATCTTCTGTCCGTCTGCATCCCATTCGGACTTGACGCCCATCTGCAGCCATATATCCTTGATCGGAATCATCGCTACATCATCCTGTACGAGCGGCGCTTGACTGAAGCTTCTGCGCTTGCCATCCACATACAGCTTGATGTCGGCAGAGTCGTCTGCGACGCCCCGTATATAATCGATGCTGAACGTGCCCGTTGCCGAGATTGGATCGATGCGGATTTGCCGGATATTGCCGGTCCAGCTTTTGTTCCTCCACATGTCGACGTAGTAGTCTGTATATCCGTCGTCCTGCGGCTTCACGTAGAAGCCCATCGCCTTCGTCTCGTTCCAGTCCCCGTCGAGCTCCGTTGTAAAGAATACGCGCCCGTCGATATCGTTGGCTTCGTTTTTCATCCGAATCTTCAAGTAAGGAACATCCTCGGCCCGAATGCCGAGATGATCACCGGAGATGATGCCAGGGTCTGTATTGTCGGAGGTTCCCGTGAAGCTCCCGTTCGCCACGCCGGCCGACACGACCTGCTTCAGCACGCTCCAGCCCTCGCTATCGCCGTCGGTGTTGAACTCCCAGGAGACGACGGAGCTGCTGGAGATGGCGGGCGGCGTCAATGTGCGATTCGGCACGACTCGGTCTGCAGGGTACAACACGCCGATCCGGTTCTTCTGACTCTGTGTCGGTGCGACATCCGTATGCGTACCGGCTCCTGCAGCGAATACGTTGCGGATCGCATCGACATAGCCGAAGCCAGCCAGACCGGCAGGCATCAGGAAATGACCTTCGCCGAATTCGTTCCAGTTGTCCAGCATGACCAGCTTTTTGCCCAGATTGCCTGCGGACAAGGAGGGGATATACGTATCCTTCGTCCATTGCGCCAGCGATTGGAATTCGCCGGGGGTCGCGTAGTAGCCTGCGGCCAGCCCCCATGCCGTATCGTCGCGTCCCATGCTTAATCCGGCGATTACATCCAGCTCCTCGAAGCCGCTCTCGATCGTCAGCTTCAGCTTCTGGAATTCGGGATGTCCGCCAAAGGAGCCCCATGAATAGGCATACACGGCGTCAAAGCCAGCCATCCGGCGATTGACCAAATCCTGCGCATTCGTGCCATTGTACACGTTCAACAGGATCAAATCGTCGAAGCCGGCCGCAATTACTGCGTTCCGCAAGTAGTCAGTGTCGGCCTTGGCCCCGGCTACCGAGCCTGACAGCTTGACGAATTCGTTGTAGTGATAGATCGTGAACACCGGCTTATTGTCGATTTTCAAATACCGCGGATCCTTGAAATAGTATTCGATCCAATATGGCACCAGGTTCGTCCGGAAGTCGGCGCTGTCCGCAGCCTTAGAGTTGAGATTTTCCCACATGATCGCAAAATCCAGCTGATCGCTGTACTGCGCGTTGAAGTAGCCGTCATTCAACGCCGCCGACAGATAGGAGTCCTTGACCGGCGCATGCTCGCCGCCGATCGGGCGGAACCAGCAGGACATCTGGAAGCCGATGCCGTGCTCGACCATCCACTTGATCTCCCAGTCCGCCGTCTCCGGGTTGCCCTCGTCATAGAAGCCAAGGTATGGCGTCCGGTCGGGGAACGGATTGATCAGATCCCATCCCAGATGCGCCCCCTCGCGCCACATCGGACAGCTCTGTACGCCGACCAGTTGGTCTCCCGTACTGACCTTGACCGGCGCCGGCACATAATCCTCCGCCAGCGGCGTATCCTCGTAGACGACGATATCGTCGAGCCAGATCGTCCCTTTGTCGGCTGCGGAAGTGGTGAATCGAATGCTGTTGACGTCGGAGATGTCAGCCGCGAGCGCGATGTCCTCGGCCTGAAGCTTGCCGTTGATATAGACGTCGGCCATGGGGCCGGAGGCCGTCCAATGCAACTTGATCCTCATGCTATACCACAGATTGGCCTTGTAGTCGTACAGCTCGACAGGTTGACCGCCCGTATCGAGGTAGGACAGCATGCCGCCCGAGGTGACGAGCTTCAGCACCGTACTGGAGCCGCTGCGAAGCTCGGCTGCCAGACCATTCGTCTTGACCGGGATCAGAAACTTGTACTCCGCCGTCAGATCGTCCGTCAGCGGGTCGAAGCCTTTAGTCAGCTCCATCGCGCCAGTGGCGGACGCAGCGTCCATCCGGATGCTGTAAACGTCCGGCCGCGTCGCGATGATATACGGCTGCCCGTTGCTGCCGCTCATCTGTGCTGCGACGATCGAGCCGCCCGCCGCGCTCGCCGTCCAATCCTGGGGCAGGAAGCCATTTACGACCGACAGTAGCCGCTCATTGACGGCATAGCCCTTGTAGATTTTGAGCGGCGTGAAAAAAAAGTCCCCCTTCGAAGCCACTCCCGTCGTCAATTGGAACCGGTCCAGGGCGTCGACGGGATTGGCGAAGCTGGCGGCCGTCGCCTTCTTGACGCCGTTCACATATACATCCGCCTGCGAGGAAGCCATATCGATGACTACCTTGATGCCGTATTCTGTGTTGGCCGTATAGGCCTGGAGCGTCTGAGCGCCACTCGGCGTCTCGATCACGAGGTTGCTGCCGCTGGTCGCCACGCTGATGCCGGGCGTATCGCCGTCGAGCAGCTGCCACTTGATGCCGTCGATGATCGTCAGCGGCTTGAAGCGGTACTCCATCGTCAGCCTCCCCTCGCTATGCGCAGGGAACTTGCGGCTCATCGATACAGGCAGCGTCGCGCTCGTATCGCTCACCTTGAGCGTAGTGGCGTATGTACCCGCAAGCGAGCCGCCCGCGGCGCGGATGTCCCAGCCGGAAGGCTGACTCTCGCCGGGCACCAGGTTCGACAGAAACGTGAAGTTCTCGTCTACCAGATAAGCCGCTCCCTCAGGCGGACTGTCGGCCACTGCGGCATGGGGCCGGATCACTAATAAGAAAGCGCATACAATCATCGCTAAGCTTAATGACGCCCATAAGCTTTTTCCCTTAATCGTCATTATGGATTCCCCTTTTCATTAAATTACAAATCTCAGACAGCCCTCAAAAGGCAGAAGAGGCACGAGATCGAATCTGTAGAAGCGAAGCGTTCGCCTTTGTCCCCGGATTTCAACCGC
>NZ_BFBX01000052.1:0-12757 GCF_003851045.1 Paenibacillus sp. 598K
GGAGCGACCAAGCATAGGTCGAGTGAGGTAGCAGGTGGGAACCCTGCTTGGAAAGGTGCTAGCCACACCACCAATAACGAGTCTTGGAGCGAACATGGTAACAGGTTCGTTTAAGCGTAGACAGATAGGGAGTAGGCCTGAATGTGATGGAGCCTCGAAATACATGAAACGGGAGCGGTCGACAGTGTCGAAAAACTGGAAGACAACACGACTCTGAGCGATACAAGGCGAGTTCAGAGAAGCATCCCCGGGGTCGAAGAGCCAGGCATGCGAACCAATAATCACTTGGCAACTTGGGAGGCCCTGACGCTCTTCCGCAAGTCAAGTACTCGTTAGGAACGACTGCGGGAGTATGGCGGCCAAGCGATGACACGCAAGAAAGCCAAAAGGTAGTCAGGGAGTCGGACCGCCGCATAGTACCGAGGAAGCGCATGTAATGTGGGTGGAGGGAAGGCGAGCGGCACAAGGATCAATCTTTTCTAAGGAAACATTTCCTGCACAACGGAGGCAGAAGCCAAATGGAAACCAAATTAGAAAGAATAGCAAGGATGGCGCGAACCGACCGGGACTTGAAATTTACATCCATCGGACACTTGATCAACGAAGAAAGGTTGCACGCTTGTCATCAACGGATGGTACCGGGAAAGGCGACAGGGGTAGATGGCGTAACGAAAGCGATGTATGAACAAGAGTTGGAGGCCAACCTGAAACAACTCGTGGACAGGTTGAAGAAACGAAGTTATCGCCCGTTGCCAGCGAGAAGGACGTACATTCCAAAGGACGAGAAAAGCACCCGACCGCTGGGGATTCCTACCTATGAAGACAAGCTGGTGCAAATGGCACTCAAGCAACTGCTTGAAGCGATCTACGAGCAGGATTTCTTGGAACATTCCTACGGATTTCGTCCAAAGCGCAATATGCACCACGCCCTGAAGCGTGTCACGCAGATTGTGGAAAAAGAGCGCATGGCCTACGTGGTGGATGCGGATATTAAAGGATTCTTCAACCATGTGGACCATGACTGGCTGATGAAGTTTCTGGCCAAACGGATCGGAGACCCGAATATCCATCGGCTAGTGAAGCGGATGCTCATCGCAGGGATTCAGGAGGACGGGAAGTTTGAACCGACCGAAGAGGGAACGCCTCAAGGTTCGGCCGTTTCTCCGCTGCTTGCGAATGTGTATCTGCACTACGTGCTAGATCTCTGGTTCGAAGAGGCGGTTAAGAAACAGCTGAAGGGCCGGGCAGAAATGGTGCGATTCGCCGATGACTTTGTATGCATGTTCCAATACCAGGAGGATGCGGAAAGGTTCTACTACGCGCTGAGAAAGCGGCTGGAGAAATTCAACCTTAACGTAGCCGAGGAGAAAACCAAGATCATTCGATTTGGGCGCTATGCGGCAGAAGCGAGGAAGAAGGCTGGATTGGGAAAGCCCGAAACGTTCGACTTTCTAGGGTTTACCCACTACTGTGGGAAGAGTCGAACGGGAAACTTTCGGGTGAAACGCAAAACGAGCCGGAAGAAATTCAGGCAGAAGATTAAGGCGTTCGACGCGTGGATGAAACAAGCCAGACACCAGAAATTGGCGAAAACCCTTGCGATTGCCCAAGCAAAACTGGTGGGCCATTACCAATACTATGGCGTGACGGACAACTACGAGCGCATCAAGGCGTACACGTACATCACCCAGAAGTCGATGTGGAAGTGGTTAAACCGGAGAAGCCAACGCAACAGCTATACGAAAGAAGAATTTTACGCCCTTCTCAAACGCTGTGAATTTCCCAGACCGCGGATTCACGTCAATATCTACGACTAACTTGTGAATGATCGTTGTGAAGAGCCGTATGCGTTAATTGCGCACGTACGGATCTGTGAGGGGTAGGGGCACAATTCCACGAAAGGAAGAGGCCCCGCCTACTCGACCATTTATTCCTATCCGGCCTTTGTTTGGGTTAAAGCGTGAGATTGAGAGCGTTAATTAGGGAACAATATACTAGATTCGGGTCAGCCGACCCGGGATTATGTCGCTTGGGCCCGGCGGGACCTGTGACCGTCATGCGGTCCGCTCCGCGATACGCTTCCCAGCAGCACCGCGATTATCGCGACGATCGCGCCTGAGATCGCCAAGGAGCCTATCGCCAGCAGACTGCCGTCCTCTTCATTGAACCAGACGAGCAGACCGAGATTGATCAGCGCGTGGAACAAGGCGGACAGGAGCAATCTCCCGCCTTTGGCCTCCCGCAGCAGCTCGCCGAGTATGACTGAGAGGGAGACGGCTAACAGGATGAAAAGCAATGCATACGCGAGTCCTTCGGCAAATACGCCGATATGCCAGACGCCCCACAGGATGCCTACAAGGATGGAGGCAGGCAACACGCCGAGCCGACGCTGAAGCGTCGGCTGCAGGAAGCACCGCCACCCGACCTCCTCGCCTGCCGCCCCGATGAACTGAGCCATCGCGATAAGCCAGAACGGGTACGGCAGGGAGGAGGGCAGCGTATAGGCCACCGGGTGACCGGTCATCGAGTACCAGAGCCAGGAGGCCAGGAAAATGCTCGCGCCTAGCGCAATCGCTACGATCAGCAGCCACGGTTGAAAAGGGCGGAGGCGAAGATCAAACGTAAGGGCGGGCATGCTCACGCGGGAGCGTAGCAGCAAGATCGTCAGCACGCCTAAGGCGGGAGCGAATTGCGTCAATTGCAGCACGACGGTGGGAAGGCCAAGCGCGGGCTGTATACTGCCCAAAAGCAGCGCTCCGATGGAGGTGGCTATATAATAGATGAGAATGACCAGCCATAGATCGAGTTTGGGTTTTTGATGACTTTGCATCGTATAACATCCTTTCCTACCGTGAATTGGTAAGTAAAGGATACAAAAGTTAAGCGTCCATAGGAACGGTCCGCAGACTGAGATAGGCGTACATCCGCAGACCTGCGCCACTCCCTTCACGCCACTTCCCTTCGCGCTGCTGTACGGTAGGCGAGGATCGCGCAGCCGACTGCGAGCAGCAGCGTATGCAGGAGGAACCACGCCGGAGGCAGCGTTAGCGTCAGATCGCCGATATGGACGAAGCGAGGGCGGCTGAACACATTCTCGACGCGCAGCACCTCGATCATCGTCAGGCTTTTCAGCGCCCACGGGAGAGAGAAGTCCGAATGATTATGGATCAGGACGGACACTGCAAATACCATGCCACCGGCAAACATGACCGTCAGCGGCGAGCGGCAGCGTGCGGACAGCCAGACGATCAGCAGCATATATGCCATGCAGCCGAGCCAGTTGGTCGCGAGCTGGATGAGCGTATACTGCCAGATCGACAGCGACCATGGCGCGTCGGCATAGTCGGGGAGCGTCTGGATCGGCAGCGCCCATCCGGCTACCCCGGCAGCGCTCAGATGTACGGCCAGCCCGAGCAGCCAGCAGCCAAGCACGACGCCCGTCGTATACAGTCCCGCCGCCAGCATCTTGGCTGTGAGCGCCCGACTACGGCCCCATCGGGTGCTGTGCAGCAGCGGCAGCATGCTCCATCTTCGTTCGCCATTATATATGGTTGGCAACACGAGCAACAACAGCAACACCTCGTATACGGCGCCGGAGGCGTAAGGGAAGCGAGCGATGTCCTCCCAGGCCGATACGGGCGGCCCGTAATCCAACACCGTCGCCTGGGCGATGGCTGCTGCTGCAATACCGAGGCAGGCGACAGGCAGCCAGCGATGGCAGACCAGCTTGTATAGCTCCATGCGCAGCAAGACCAGCATCCCCTGCATCGCTAGGTCACCTGCTTGCGCCGGATCGTCTGCAGCACGGCTGCGGCAGGCAACAGCAAGCTCAGCGCGAGATAGCCGAGCATCATGGCGCTATAGTTGAACGACGAACCGAAGATATAGCTATGATCATCGATATATATCGCCTGGATCAACCCGATGTGCTGGAACAATACCAGCAGGAATACGACAAGCGGCGTGTCTCCCATCCCGCTCATGATCAACATGAACGGCAACAGGAAGATCATCCCCGCCAGCAGCGCTGGTATGAGGAGATGGCGGCTCCAGGCGGAGAGCAGCATCGTCAGCCAGCCGAGCGCGATACAGCCCAGCGCCGAGAGCAGCATCTGCAGGCTGTAGTACGCCAATACGCTTCCTCCGAAGCTTGTGCCGCTCGCCATCCGCGTATAGTCGGCGAAACGCACCTCCCATCCGTGCAACCCGTAATGAAGGCCATAAAGCACCAGCGGCAGCAGCATCAGCGCGGCGAGCGCCGAGATGCAGTAGATCGCGCCAGCCGCCAGCTTGGCCCAGGTCGCTCGCCCGCGGCCATGACGACTACTGTAGAGCAGCTGATCGGCGCCGCTGGCCGCTTCGCCGCTGAAGCTGCCCGCCAGCCCGAGGATGACGAGCGCCCCTGCGAACAGGTAGCCGACCTCCTGGATGTAGAGGACGATCCGATGCCAAGCCTCCTGATTGACGATGACGGGCTGCAGCGACGGAGACTGCGGCGCGGGCGAAGCGGCGGTCTGCTCTTGATGTCTATGCGTATTCAGAATTTCTGTAGCTACCTTCAGCTCGGCGCGGTAACGCAGATCTCGATGCAGCTCTTCCGTTCGCCCTGTGGCGCGCGCCTCTTCGTAAGCATCATCGAAATCTCGCGCCCACTGCAGCTTGGCCTCTGTCAGCGGACCGCCATAGGTGGCGAAGGCCGTACGCTCCTCGGCACGCTCGGCTGCGGAGGGCAGACTGCTGTAAAATTGGAAGATATATAAGAGCGCGAACACGGCAGCGGCAAGGTAGACGACCCGCTGGGCATAAAGCTTGAACAGCTCGATCCGAATCAGACCGATCATGAACCCGCCTCCTCTGGCAGATCGCCGAAATAGTACAGATAGATATCCTCCAGGCGCGGCTCCACAGGCACGGCGTTGCCCGCAGGCTGCCCCTCGGCGATGACACGCGCTCGGACATCGCTGCCTCGCCGCTGGACATTGCCTACCAGATGCGCCCGCTCCAGCTCGCCCAGTCGCTCGGCTGGCGCTTCCACCTCCCACACCTTGCCTACCAGCTCGCTCAGGATGCGCTCCGGCGTATCCTGACGCGTCAGGCGGCCTTCCTTGAGCAGCAGCACCTCCTTGGCGATGTACTCGATATCCGTGATGATATGCGTCGATAGCAGTACGATCCGCTCGCCGGAGATGTCGGAGAGCAGGTTGCGCAGCCGGATGCGCTCCTTGGGGTCGAGACCAGCCGTCGGCTCGTCGAGGATGAGCAGCTGCGGATCGTTGAGCAGCGCCTGGGCGATCCCGAGCCGCCGCTTCATGCCGCCAGAGTAGTGACCGATCTTGCGGCTGCGCTGGTCCTCCAGATGGACGAGACGCAGCAGCGCAGTGATTCGTTCCTCCGCTTGCGCGCCCGACATTCCCTTCAGATAGGCCATATACTGCATGAAGCGATCTCCCGTAAAGTAGCTGTAGAAGCCAAGCTCCTGCGGCAAGTAACCAAGCAAATCTCTATAGCGTTCGCCCAGCGTCGTAGACGGCGTGCCATTGACGGCGACCTGTCCGCTGCTCGGTCGCAGCACGTCGGCGAGGATACGCATCAGCGTCGTCTTGCCCGCGCCGTTGGGGCCGATCAGGCCGTAGATGCCCGGCGTCAGCTCACAATCGATCCCCTCTAACGCCAGCCGCCGCTTGTAGCGGCGACTCACTTGCTCAATCGTCAGTCTCAAGCCAATCCGCTCCTCTCTCTGTCGATAACCTCTGTGTCACTCGCCAGCCTTGCCACAAGGCCGCGCACCCGCCGAGCGCCGCCATCACCATGCCCAGGTCGCCGGTCAGCCGGTTGATCCAGCGACCCAGCTCGGGGGATAACAGCAGCAGCAGACAGCACATCGCCCACACCGCCAGCGTCAGCAGGACAGCCTGGCTGCCGCGCATCCGCATGATGACAGCCAGTGCGACCGCCGTCGCCAAGGTGAAGGGCGTCAGCCAGACCAGCGTCAGCTCGCCGAGCCGGATACCTGTACCTGTGCCGGACAACCATAATGAGGCGGCACTATTGAGCGCTACGGTGTAGACGCCTGCGATGCTCAGCTTGGCGAGCATGACGCTCGCGCCGTTGTAGCGGCACGACATCTCCAGCTCCAGCATGCCGGCATCGCGGCTGCGCAGCGCCTCGCCTAGCCCGAGCAGCATCGGCACCGGCGCGAGCGCGAACAGCGCGAGCTGCGGCGTCTGCTGCAGCTGCATTAGCGACAAAAGGCCGACCACATACAGCAGCAGACTGGCGACCCAGAACGACCTGCTCATAAAAGGCAGCTCCCCGGCAACGAGTCGGAGCAGGCGCAGCATTCGTTGCGCCCAGCTCTCTGCGGGCGTTGCGCGCAGACGCAGCTCCAGGCTCGCCGCTGCGATGGTCCGCTCGATCTCGTCCGGGGAGGCTTGCGGCGTCTGCCAGTTGTCCAGTAGTCGCTCCAGCCGGTCGAGCTCGGCCTCGGATACATCCCCCAGATCATCGTTTATTGCTTTTCGATTCATCGGATTGTCCCCTCTTCCATTGTCTGCGCAGCTTGTCCAGCCCTTGCTTGAGCCGCGACTTGACCGTCGATTCGCCGACAGCCGTCACCTCGGCGATCTCCTTGATCCTTAAGTCATGATAATAGCGCAGTATCATCGTCTCCCGCTGATAGTCGGGCAGCGTCTCCAGCCACTCCTCCAGCTCCTCGCGTTCCTCCTGCCGCTGCCCGAGCGGCACGATCTCCGCTTGCTGCGACCCGAGCAACTCCTCCCGGTAGTCCGTGCTGTTGCGCTGCGTCTTGTAGGCGCGGCTGCGGTAGTAGTCCCGGCATGTATTGAGCGCGATCCGCAGCAGCCATGGCTTCAGGCTCTCGGCCTTGACCTGCGTCCCGGCGGCCCGCACCAGCTTGACGAAGGTTTCCTGCGCGAGATCGCAGGCGGTATGATAATCGCCTGTGCATCGATACAGATAAGCGAACACCAACTGGTAATGTCGGCGGATCAGCGTATCCAGCGCTTGCTTGTCGCCGCGCTGCAGCAGCGCAGCCAGTTCATCGTCGGTTTGCACCTCATTCACCTCTTCTTCACCCTATAGACGATCCTACCGCCTCCCGAAGATTTAAGCCACGGCAAAAAAGGCTTGGCAAATTGTAACGCTTAGCTTCTTAGGAAAAGTATTAACCTTTCTTAAGGTTTTGCTAAGTCAAAACAAAAATCTTAAGCCTGGAACTTAGGTATGATGAATGTAACAAGCCGGACAGGCGAAAACAGAAAGGTGGCAGGGAGGATGAAGAAAAATACAAGCGTGGCCTATCGCAGCATCAAGCAGCTCGTATTCCCGTCGCTTCCGACACGCAAGCGGACAAAGAATAAAGGGAAGACGTTCATCACGCCGGGAAGAGCAGACATGGATTGGCGTCTGCGGCTCGTCAATCGCTGGCATCCGATCCCTGCCGACTACAAGATGGAGCTGGTGCGGCTCGCTGGCGGCCAATCGGTCGACGCGCGAATCGCGCCGGCGCTGCAACAGATGCTGCGCGCAGCCGAAGAAGCCGGATTATACACGATTATTCGCTCGGGCTATCGGTCGAGAGAGGAACAGACGCAGATCATGGCGGAGAAGATCGCGGCTTACCGCGAGGAGGGACATGATCCCGAGGAGGCCCGTCGGCTGGCCGAGGCTTGGGTGGCTTTGCCGGATCATAGCGAGCATCAGCTTGGGATCGCAGTCGACATCAACGCCGACAAGACCCGTTCGGACAACCGCGAGGTGTATGCGTGGTTAGCGGTCAATTGCGACCGGTTTGGCTTTATCCTCCGCTATCCGCGCGACAAGACGGAGCTGACGGGGACGAGGTTCGAGCCGTGGCACTTCCGGTATGTAGGTCAGCCAGCAGCAGAGGAGATCACGCGGCTGGGTCTCTGTCTGGAAGAGTATGTAGAGGAGGAGAGGGGCGCGTCCGTCCCTTCTCCTTGATCGACCCTTAAGCATCGAACTCCAGACGGATGACCAATACCTCGCCGGGATAATCGTCCACCGGGATCTGCTGCACCTGCAAGTACGGCTTCTCTTGCCAGTACCACGGCAGCAACTCGACCCGCACCGGCAGCTCGCGGCCGTCATTGAGCAGTACTGCCCGCGCGGGCAGACGGTCCAGCGGCTTCAACGTGACGCTTGTTGTCTGCAGGTCATGAGGCGCGTGTACGTAGACAGCATTGCCCTTGCGCGTCAGCAGCACCCGATCGCGGTCGTCGGCCTTCAGATAGGTTGCGGGATAAGCGCCGTCGAACGCTTCGCGCACCTTGCCGTACCAGTCGCCGATCCGGCGCAGCGTCTCGACATTCGCTTCATCGATCGTGCCATCGGCCCGGGGGCCGACATTGAGCAGGTAGTTGCCGCCCATGGCCAGGATCTGATCGATGCTCTGCATGAGGAACTTGCGGCTATAGTAGTCCTCGTCCGTGCGGTAGCCCCAGCTCTCGCGTCCGAGCGACTGGCACGCCTCGGTCGGCGTGGTGAAGGCGGCGCCTCCGGGCAGCTCGCGCTCGGGCGTGCTGTAGTCTCCGGCGTCGGGGCCGCGATTGTTAATGAGCAGTCCAGGCTGCAGCGAGCGGGCGTAGGCATTCAGCTCTTCATTATAGTACTCCGCAACATTGACATCCCAGAATAGCTGATAGATCGGTCCATACCCGGTCAGCAGCTCGCCGATTTGCGCTTTGACGAATGCGTAGTAGCGGTCCAGATCTGGCTCGTCGGTCGCGCGCGACGCGAACAACTCATGATGCCGTCCCTGGTTCGGATAGTTCGGATGATGCCAGTCCGGGCAGGAGTAATAGAAGCTGATCGGGAAGCCCCTCCTGTGGCAAGCCTCGGCCAGCTGCCCCACGATATCCTTGCCGTATGGCGTATGCATAATATTATAATCCGTCTGCTTCGTATTCCACATGCAGAAGCCGTCATGGTGTTTTGTGGTAAAGCATACATATTGCATCCCGGCCGCCTCGGCGAGATCGAGCCATGCCTCCGGGTCGAACCGCACGGGGTTAAACTCGTGCATCAACGCCTCGTATCGCTCCCGCGTCGTATCGCCGCGCCATAACAGCTGCTCATGCCAGCCCGGGACGGCATACAGCCCCCAGTGCACGAACATTCCGAATCTCAGCTCAAAAAAACGGTCGCGCTCATCGTTAAACCGCTGGATGCGCATCGGTTTTTCTTCCATTATTATTCCTCCTCGCTCATGTATGTCTTCATCATAAAACGCTTCGTTGACACATACGATGGCCTTTGTTAACCTCTTTTTAGTGAATCCTAACGTTAATCTTATGAATATTAAGGTAAAACGAAAAATGAACAAAGGTTGCTGATTCGCAATGACTGCCGCTTCCCCGAGCATCCAATCGCTGGCCAGCGTGCTGCGCCATCTGCAAGCCGATGTCATCATGGCCGATCTGCAGCAGGTGGACGAACATTGGCGTCGGCTCGACTATGTCCACAGCTTTAACCGACTATATCTCATCCTGGAGGGCGAAGGGCGCATCGAGGTCGATGGCGTCGTCTATCACCCGCAGCCGGGTCAGCTCGTCCTCATGCCTTGCCATGTCCGGCAGTCCTATGCGACGATCAACGACAATCCCTTCTATAAATATTGGTGCCACTTCACGGCGCGTATCGGCAACCGCGACTTGTTCGAGCTGTACCGCTTCCCGGTATGCCTCGCGCTGGCGGAGCCGGAAGAGGCGCAGCGGCTGTTCCAGACGCTGATCGAGCAGCATGCCCGGCAGACGCCCGACGGGGTGCTCGGCGCGCGCGCGGCGATGCTGCAGTTGCTCGCTCTTGTCGTCCGCGAGACGCCGGAGCCCGAGCCGCAGAGCGCTGCCACCGGCTCGGGCAAGCTGACGCAGGTCGCCCGCTACATCGAGGAGCGCCTCGATCAACGGATGACGGTGGACGAGCTGGCGCAGCTCGTCCACTATCATCCCAATTACTTTATCCGCGCCTTCCACGCAGCCTTCGGCAGCTCGCCGATCCAGTACATCAACCGGCGCAAGCTCGACCGGGCCCGCCAGCTGCTGGAGGGCGAGCTGTCGGTGGGCGGGATCGCGCGCGCCGTCGGTATCGACGAGCATAATTTTGCCTCGATGTTCAAGAGCTACACCGGCTTTACGCCGCGCGAATATCGTCGGCTGCTGCGTCGCTAATCGCCGCTGCAACAGGAAGCGAGACCTGGGGACGGCCCCGGCCCCGACCTGAGTCCAGGTGCAAAAACCGCCGCAGGTCCGTTTTGAAAAATCCCCATTCATCCTACAATAAAGACATAGAAGCGGAACCGAACGGCGGCAAGGCGCAAGCAACCCGCTCTCGCAACTGCGGATCGAAATTAATGAAAAGGTGGTGCTGATCCTCATGAATGGAAAAACGGCGTTAGGTGCATTGTTGGTGTTGATGGGCGGTTGGATCGTACTTAAGATTATTGGCGTATCGCTGGGACCGATCATCGGCTTCCTGTTCCCGTTCATCCTGATGGGACTCGGTTATATCGGGATCAAAAACGACAGCAAGCTGATCGGCGGCGCGATGTTCGCCATCGGACTGATCATGCTGCTGGGCAAGCTGTCGGGCCTCTTCCTCTTCCTGGGTGCGATCGGTCTGGTCGTCCTCGGCGTATCGATGTTCAGAGGCAACAACCGTCGGGTGTACTAAGCTAACGGCTCTATACTAAGAAAGAAGCGGAGGGCAAACCATGAGTCTAATCAAACGAATGCGAGATATCACGGTCGCGACATTAAACGAGCGACTGGAAAAAGCAGAGGATCCCGTCAGACTGATCGATCAGTTCCTCTGGTCGACGAGAGAAGAGATCATCCAGGCCGAGCGCCTGTATCAACAATACGCTGGCCACACCAATCATCTGCGTAACCAGTGGCTGCAGGCCGAGCAACAAAAAGACAAGCGCGAGCAGCAAGCGATGACGGCGCTGAAGGCCGGCGAGGAGCAAGTGGCTCGCATGGCGCTCCAGGAAAAAGCTCTCCATGACGAGCGGGCTACGCAGTACAAAACGCTCTATGAGCAAAGCAAGCAAAACGTCGACGAGTTGGAGGACCAACTGCAGGAGCTGCGCAGCGAATACCAGGCGGTCTACGACAAACGCGAATATTACGCCGCTCGCATGGAGTCGCTGCGATTGCAGCAACGACTGAATGCGCGATATAATAATCAAGTTCCCGGAAGCTCGCCGAGCGGCATGTTCCGCCGGCTGGATGACCGGATCAGCGATATGGAGCTTGAGGCAGGCAGCCTGCGCGACCTGCGCCGGGCCGGCCAACAGTTCATCAACGAGGCCAGCGCCTCGATGCAATCCTTGCAATCCACGATCGAACAAGAGCTGCAGCAATTGAAACGGAAACTCGAAAAGGAAGGTTGATGACGTCATGAAGAAATTGTACCGGTCCACAAGGGACAAGAAGTTTTTAGGCCTGTGTGGAGGAGTTGCCGAAATGCTGAACATCGACGCTACGCTTCTGCGGGTATTGTTCATTGTGGCGGTCATTTTCTCCAGCGGCGCGTTGATCCTCGTCTATATCCTGGCTGGAATGGTCGTTCCGAAGGAGCCGCCGATCTATACCGGCTACGGCGGCGGATTCGACCAACGACACTACAATCCCTATGGCCCAGGCGGCCAAGGCTACTATAATCCAGGTCCGACACCTGGCAACCCCGGTCCGCACGGCGATCCTTATGGACGCCCGGGACCGACGCACAGCGATCCCTACGGACGCCCAGGTCCGACACCTGGCAGCGCCTACGGACGTCCCGGACCGACAGACTGGCAGTCGCAGACGAGACATCAGGCGCCCCAGGACCCTGGCCGCGAACAGAAGTCGTCGTCCCCGCTCGACGAGATGATGGACGACATCGAGAACAAGGCGCTGCGCAAGGAGCTCGAAGAGCTCAGAGCCAAACTATCCAAGTATGAGAAGGGAGAGCGTTAAAATGGGAATTTTCAAACGGATGAGAGATATGACAAAAGCTTCTTTTCATGAAATGCTCGATAAAATAGAAGATCCAGTCGTTATGCTGAACCAGTATCTGCGGGACATGGAAGCCGAGATTCGGCAGGCCGAGGTGACTGTCGCCAAGCAGATGGCCAACGAGCGCCGCATGAAGCAGCGCTTCGAGGAGGCGGCCCGTCAGGTGATCGACCGCGAGAGCAAGGCCGAGCAGGCGCTGCGCTCCGGACATGAAGAGCTGGCTCGCAAGCTGCTCGAAGAGAAGGTATACTATGATCAGAAGGCCAACGAGTACAGCGACCTGCATACGCAAGCCAAAGGTCAGGCCGACGAGTTGATGAACCAGCTGCACGATATGAAGGATGAGTTCTACCAGCTGCGCAACAAGCGCAACGAACTGGTCGCTCGGGCGCAGATGGCCAAGGCCAAAAAGCAAATGGCGCAGCTCGGCGGCTCCCATGCCATCGAGAGCGGCAACGCCGCCCGCGGCTTCGGCCGGATGGAGGAGAAGATCGTCCAGATGGAGGCCGAGGCGGAAGTCATGCGCGTGCCGGGCAGCTACTACAGCGGACAAAGCCGCGGCGTCAGCACGCTCGATGCCGGCAAACAGATCGAGGTAGAGGAGCAGCTGCGCGCCATGAAGGCGAAGCTGAACCCGCCGGAGCAAGCGGAATAGATCGACGATCGGCAGCAGGGTCGCTCCAGCAGAGCGGAGTCCGCTACCGCAGCGTCACAGGCAG
>NZ_BFBX01000052.1:12788-17314 GCF_003851045.1 Paenibacillus sp. 598K
GTCACAGGCAGCAAGCCGGCAGCGCCGGCTTGCTCTTGCATGTCTATCCAGATGAAACATCCGCAGCCTCGGCTGCGTACATAATGAATAAGAAATGAGGTGGACTCATGAATGGCAGCAAGCCGCCCGGCAAGCCGGTCGATCAGACCCGGCGCATCACATCTGAGACGATCCTGTGGCTGCTGGTCATCCTCGGCTTGCTCGTGCTGGTGCTGCAAGCGACCGGCTACCTGCCCTGGTTCCAGCTCCAAGGCAGAGCGGCAGTCATCAGCCTGTCCGTCGTCGGCCTCGCGATCGTCAGCGGCGCGATCTATAGCTACCTGCAGAGCGTCAAGCTCAAGGAGACGATCAAGCGGCTGACCGCGCAGCAGCGCAACCGACTGCGCAATGTGACGATCAACTCCGACGACGAGTCCGAGGAAGCGGTCATCGAGCGCGAGGATGAGATGCTGCGACACGAGAAGCTCCGCTTCACGGCGATCACCGAGGAGCGTCAGCGGCTGGCGCGGGAGCTGCATGATGCGGTGAGCCAGCAGCTGTTCGCCATCTCGATGACGGCGACTGCCGTCGGACGGACGCTCGAAAAGGACTTCGAGCGGGCGCGCCGCCAGGTCGAGCTGATCGAGGAGATGGCCTCGGTCGCCCAATCGGAGATGCGAGCGCTGCTGCTGCATCTGCGTCCGGTCCATCTCGAGGGCAAGACGCTCGGACAGGCTCTGGAGGGCTTGCTCGACGAGCTGCGACAGAAGGTGCCGATGAAGATTACGATGGAGATGGACTCCGTCGTCCAACTGTTGCCGCAAGCAGAGGACCATCTGTTCCGTATCGTCCAGGAGGCGTTGTCCAACACGCTGCGGCACTCCAAGGCGCAGGAGTTCAACATTCGGATGGAGCGGCACGCCAACCAACTGCGACTGACGATGCGAGACGATGGCGTCGGGTTCGACATGGAGGAGAAAAAACAGACCTCATACGGCTTGCTGACGATGGAGGAGCGGGTGTCGGAGATGGGCGGCACGATGCATGTCATCACAGCGCCGGGACAAGGGACGGGAATCGAGATCTGGATCCCGATCATAGTGGAGGAAGGCGGAGACGAATAGCCCTATGGAACAGCCAATTAAAGTATTGCTCATCGACGATCATGAGATGGTGCGCATCGGTCTCGCGGCCGTGCTGGATACGGAGGATGGCATCGAGGTCGTCGGGGAAGCGAGCAACGGCATGGACGGCATCCGGCTCGCGCAAAGCTACAAGCCCGACGTCGTCCTGATGGATCTGGTGATGGAGCCGATGGATGGCGTCGAGACGACCAAAAAACTGCTGGAGACCCACCCCGACTGCAAGGTCATCGTGCTCACCAGCTACATCGAGGACGGCAAGATGTATCCGGTCATCGAGGCGGGGGCGTTCAGCTACTTGCTGAAGACGTCGCGCGCCAGCGAGATCGCCGATGCGATCCGTGCCGCCTCGCGCGGCCAGTCCGTACTCGAGTCGCAGGTGGCGGCGAAGATGATGAACCGATTCCGTCAGCCGAAGGCTCCCGAGAAGCGCCCGCTCCACGAGGATCTGACGGAGCGCGAGATGGATGTGCTGATGCGTCTGGCAGAGGGCAAGTCCAACCAGGACATCGCCGACGAGCTGTTCATCGGCATCAAGACCGTCAAGTATCACATTACGAACATCTTCTCCAAGCTGGACGTCGAGGACCGCACCCAGGCGGCCATCTACGCCCACAAAAACAATCTGGCCGACTAACGCGCCGCGCGCCCCCAAGCGCGCGTGGGTGGCGGCCTGATGGTGTCTTCGGATAGTATGGCGATGTTGAAGAGCGTGTGTCGCGCGAGTCGGAGATGGGCACATTGGCGTTCGACATCGTGTTGTATACCTTTGCCCTCCATGGACGCATGGAAGCGCAAGGGTTTTTGTTTTTGCTTCCCCCGCTTTTGATGCGAAGTCTTGGGCAGCCTCCGCCTTAAGTTCAGCTCAAACCCCGACCTAAAGCTAGGTTCAAAAACCGCCCCTGGTCTGTTATGCAAGACCGCATAACCCGGTAAAATAAAGTCATAAGCAAGCGATCAGCTCGAAGAGATGAAGGAGCCACTCGGAACAAGATGCTCCCGATATCGACGGTTACGCCAAAAGCTCGAACCGGCGAATCCCCGTTGAGAGCCAAAGCAAGCGAACCCAAAAAACGGAGGGAGTACGAAAATGAAGAAACTGTATCGTTCTACCCGTGACAGAAAGCTGTGGGGCATCTGCGGCGGACTTGCGGAGATGACCGGCTGGGATGCGACGTTGCTGAGGATTCTATTGATTATTATCACCATCCTGACCCATGGCGCGGCCTTGTTCATCTACCTGATCTCCGGCTTCGTCATTCCGAAGTCCCCTGAACCGCCATACGGTCTGGCAGGTGCGACTACGGGAGGCAGCTGGAACGCCTGGACCCCTCCAGCCAGCTCTGCCTACGGCCACAGCAGCTACAGCGAGTCAAACGTAGCGCCAAGCTCGGTCGACCGTGCGATGGCAGATATGGAGACTAAGGCACTGCGCAAGGAACTGGAAGCCATGCGTCACAAAATTGAGAAGTTTGAGAAAGGGGACAAGTAACATGAGTATTTTCAAACGGATTGGCGATATGACGAGAGCATCGTTGAATGAGGTATTGGACCGCGTAGAGGACCCGGTCATCATGCTGAATCAGTACCTGCGGGATATGGAAGGCGAGATTCATGAAGCGGAGCGTACGGTTGCGAAGCAGATGGCATCCGAGCAGATGACCAAGCAGCGCGCAGAGCAAGCCGCTCAAGCAGCCACGGCTCGCGAGCAAGCGGCGGAGCAAGCGCTCCGCGAAGGCAACGAGGAGCTGGCGCGTCGCCTGCTGCAAGAAAAGCTGGCTGCCGACAACCAAGCCGCCGAGTTTGGCCAACGGGCCGTCGAATTGCGCAACCATACCGAGCATCTGCAAGGCGAGCTGGTCCGGATGCGCGAAGAATTCGTCGCTCTCAAGGCCAAACGCCAGGAGCTGGCGGCGCGTGCCGAAGCGGCTAAGGCGACCAAACAGATCGCTCAAGTGAGCAGCCAGCCGGTCATCCACGCCGGAGGCGCATCCCGAGGCTTCGGCAGGATGGAGGAGAAGATCCTGCAGCTCGAGGCCGAGGCCGCAGTCAGCCGGGCTACCAGCGCCTACAGCGGTTACCCTTTGAGCACGGGGGCTGCATCCGCAGCTTATGTGGACCCGGCCACGCAGCTGAAGGTCGAAGAGCAGCTCGAAGCGCTCAAAAACAAATTGAATTCCTGATCCCCGATTCCCCCGCCGCTCTCGGAGCGGCGGTTTTTTGTATGTAATAGCATCTATATGCGGTGCTCATCTAGACAGCACTTATTGCTCCGGAATGAAACGGCTAAGCCATTAAAGGACGGCCTAGCCGTTTCATCTTGTGTGGGCAGCTAGCTCAACTAGAGCCTGTCTACAGATACTGATTACAGACGCTGCTGTCTAGAGAAGCTGCTGTCTACAGACGCTGCCGCCTGTGGTCTGTCTACCGATTCGACATCCCGTCCAGCAGCAGCTTGAGCAGCCCTCCGATCTCGTCGCGATCATATCGGGGCATCGAGGCAGGCAACGAGAGTGGGGCAGAGGCTGCTGCCGGACCCAGGATGACCGCAACCGGATGCGTCACTTGAGCAAGCAGGGGGAGGTCCTCGGCCGAACGGAGCAGCACCAGCTTGGGATAGCCGCCTTGCTTGAAGCCCTCGACCAGCACGACATCCAGTCCCTCCATCTGAACCAGCAACGTCTCCAGCGAGGTTGGCTGATTGCGTATCAAAGCCGTCTGCGTCGCTGAAGTGATCGCCACGACATCTGCGCCCGCCGCCCGGTGCTGCCACGTATCGGTGCCTGCATGGTCGATGTCGAAGTCGTGACCGTCATGCTTGATCGTGCCGACGCGCATTCCTCGGGCCTTTAACTGCTGTAAGAGCTTGCAGAGCAATGTCGTTTTGCCCGCGTTTTTGTAGCCGATGATCTGGAGTACATAGGGTTTGGTCATGGGAAGAGTCCTTTCGGTGCATCGTTGTTGTCATTGTACAAGAAGCGTTGCAGATTAGGAAGCGTCAGGTCGACCGCGAGTGCGCGAGGCGGCAGGTGTTTCGGAGGGGCGGCAGTTTCTGCTATGATAGAAGGGAGAGTAAACGGATGAGGGGATGTTGCATGTGGGGCAAGACGATCGTACTCGATTCAATCGCCGGGCCGTGTCGGTGCAGGAGGCTCAGGCGCGTCTGCTGACGGCGCTGCAGGAGGCGGAGCGGCCGCGTGAGACGGAGCATGTCGCGCTATGGGAGAGCGGCGGACGCCGCCTCGCGCAGGCGCTGACCGCCACCTCGGACTGGCCGCCGTTCGCCAGATCGGGGCTCGACGGCTTCGCAGTCCGCAGCGCCGATGTCCAGGGCGCGTCCGCGCGCGAGCCGGCGACGCTGCGCGTGATCGATGCGATCGCGGCGGGAGAGGTCTCCCACGCGAT
>NZ_BFBX01000052.1:17457-17967 GCF_003851045.1 Paenibacillus sp. 598K
CATGTGGCGCAGCCCGGCGAGGAGTTCCGCCTGGGCAGCGCTCTGGCGGGGCCCGGCACGCTGATCACGCCGGGCCATATCGCTGTCTTCGGCACCTTTGGGTATGCCGAAGTGGCGGTCTATGCGAAGCCGCGCATCGCCGTCTTCGCGACCGGAGCCGAGCTGCTGCCAGTGGGCGCGCAGCTCGAGCCGGGGCGCATCCGCGACAGCAACAGCGCCATGCTGGCGTCGCTCGTCGCTCGCAGCGGCGGCGAGCCGGTGCTGTTCGGGGCCTTGCCCGATCGGCTGGATCAGGTAACGGCTGCCATCGATGTGGCGCTGACGAGCTGCGATGGCATCATGACGACAGGCGGCGTCTCGGTCGGCGACTATGATGTGATGGCGGAGCTGATGCACGGGATCGCAGAGGCGGGCGAGTACAATCGGCTGCCATCGCGCGTGCTGTTCAGCAAGGTGGCGATGCGGCCGGGCAGCCCGACCTTCGCAGCGATGCTCGGGGACAAGCCGCTG
>NZ_BFBX01000052.1:18134-46820 GCF_003851045.1 Paenibacillus sp. 598K
TGCTCGGGGACAAGCCGCTGCTCGCCCTATCGGGGAACCCGGGGGCTTGCTTCGTCGGCTTCGAGCTGTTCGGCCATCCGCTGCTGCGGCAGCGTCTGGGCGACGAATCGCCGCTGCCGTCGACGTTGACAGCAGAGCTGGCGCAGGACATCGACAAGGGCTCGCCGCATGACCGGTATGTGCGATGCGGACTGTCCTTCGACGCGGGTCGCGTGCTGGCCAGTCCGCTCGGTTACGGCAAGTCGGGGATGATGGCGTCGCTGCCGGATACAGAGGGGCTGATCAAGGTCGGCTCGGGCTCGAGCGGCGCATCGGCGGGCGAGCCGGTCGAGGTGCTGTTGCTGCGCAACACGCCTGGGCACTGATCCGATTGTTGCAGCTGCCAGGGATGAGAGTCAGGGGAGCACTGGCTGCGACACGGTCTTGTGTAATTTGTGAGCCCCATCATGAAGATATCTCAAAAAACCTTCCTCCCCACTATTGCGGGAAGGAAGGTTTTTGGGTCGTTTCCATTTGAGAGGCCGATCGGGCTAATCTCGATTAACGATGGGATCCACCGATGATTTAGCCAAGCTTGATCTCGAGCAATTCATAAGTGATAACTCCGACCGGGGCGCTAACATTGACCTTTTGTCCGACCCGCTTGCCGATAAGCTCTTTGCCGAGCGGACTTTCGTAAGAGATCTTGTTATCGGCCACATCAGCCTCGACTGGGCTGACAATCTGATAGGTGATCTTTTCATTGAATTCCACGTCCAGCAGCAGGACAGAGCTGCCAACACCGACGATATCGGCCTGGATGGAGCTCGCATCGACGACTTTAGCCGTCTTCAGCATCCGTTCGATCTGGAGGATACGCGTCTCCATAAACGCCTGATCGTCCTTGGCGGAATGGTACTCGCTATTTTCCTTCAGATCGCCGTAGCTGATCGCCACCTTCAAGCGCTCGGAGAGCTCTTTACGCTTAACGGTTTTCAACTCCTCGAGCTCGGCCTCAAGCTTGGCTAGCCCCTCTTGGGTCAAGATTAGTTCTTCATTTTCCACTCGTACCGCAACCGCCCTTCTTCACTATGCAAGGACTGACGCTGCCGGGATGTATGCCGGAACGCCAAGCCCCTGTATGCTGATTCCTATTGTACCTTATTACAGTCGCCTAAGCCAAATAGGAGCGAGAAAAAAAGAGGAAACGTGGCCTGACGCAGTGCCCGACGCGATGACCGAAAACGCGGTTTACTTTCTCAGGAATTCGGGATACCCTTCAAGTATAAGCCTGTTGGACAAACCGGCGAAGAAGGAGTGGTAAACGCGATGGACACCAACTATTATCAGACCTTCATCACATTAGCAGAGGACTGCCCGGCAGAGCGCGGCGTCGTGCCGCCGCTGCGGAGCGGAGTGCCGACCAAGGCCGGGCTGGAGTATGAGCTGGCGACCAATCATCCCTATCGATATACCTCGGACGAGCTATTGATTGAAGCGCATTTGCGGCACCGGGAATTATCGGGGACCGATCTGGCACAGGAGGGCGAGGCGTTGCGGGCGGAATTTAGCGGCAAGTCCCAGCCTTGTCTGCGGGCCTCCATGCTGCCCAAGAAGTTCGGCTGGGGCATTCATTTCGATGAAGCAGGCAAGCTGGCGCTCTATCCTGTGGAATCGGAGGAATACCAAGCGTTTGCATCTGGCGAGCGCGCAGGGGTCAAGCTCATCCGAGCCATGCGCAACAAAAGCCGCAAGCCTTAGATTCTCCAGCGACCGCTGCCGCCGTTTCACCCCGATGTGATGTAACATGGGGGCTTCATTCCCACAAAATAATTTCTCAAGGCACCGAATTAGCCCCACTTCCCTGCAACGGATGGGCACTGAGCGTCGATGTAGTGCTGAATGTGTAATGCTGATTGTCTCATGCAAACTTAGTACGGCGCCAATTAATTGTTACAGTGCAATTGGCTTGTTCATCTTCACGCCATGTCGTAGTCGATGCCATACCGTAACTGCAAAAGTACACTTATTTCTGACCGACAGGCCGTTTTAGCTACCCGTAACTGCAATAATACATTTATTTTCTTTGATTTTGAGAGGAAACGACCAATAGCCGAAAATTAAATGTACAATTGCACTTAAAGTCCCATTTCCTCTGGATCTCTTCATTTTTAAAGGTATTTTTGCAGTTAAGTGAATATGAATACCGCGTCCCACAACATACGCATGATGTGCTACGACCGTGAGTGAGCGTCCCCGTGACATACGCATGATGTGCTACGACCGTGAGCGAGCGTCCCCGTGACATATGCATGACGGGCTACGACCGTGAGCGAGCGTCCCACAACATGCGCATGACGGGCTATGGCTCGGAGCGAGTGCCACCGACTGATGCATTACGAACTATGTCATCGGTAATGCGCTCCACGAATGCACATCACAAGCTACGGCCAGGAACTGCGCACTGCTCGCTGCGTGTCAAAAGCCGAGTCGCCTGGGGCGGCGCTCGGCTATTGCTTTCGTTGCATCTAAGCCTGGTCGTTGATCATCCAGCCGCTGTGGGGCATGTGCCAGTAAGCCTGCATCGAAGCCTCGTAGAGGGTAAATTGGTGCATCATATGATCTGCCGGGTTCATCATTTCTCGTGCAGGCAACTCCAGCAGACGGCGGAGCGTCTCCTGCAGCTGTGCTGCCCACCCGTTAGGGCCGGCCAGCTCCCGTTCCGCTCTATCCAGATCGACCATCAGCGAGGGCAGCAGCCTGCGCTCGTCGAGCATCCACACATCATGCTTGGACTTAACGATCCCTAAACGAGCGCACGCCGGATGTGCCATCGCGTGGCGAACTCGCTGCGGCAGCATCGGATTGAGCGTCTCGGCAGTCCCGCCGCCAGAGCTCCGCATCGGATTGAGCGCTTCGGCAGTCCCGCTGCCAGGGTTCAGCAGCAGATTGATGCCTTCGAGCAGACTGACGATGCTCTCGCGGATAGCGGTAGTATCCGACTCTACCCGCACATTCACTGTCGACTGCGTCGCCTCGCCCCCAGCGAAGTGTAATCCCGACAGTAGCGCGCCATCCACCTCGGCACGACCAGACGCTTTCGGCTGTCCCGGCTCCAACTCTACTCTCCCAGCCGCAACCCGCCGCTTCAGCGCCTCCTGCACGCTCCCTGCTTCGACCAGCCGCAGCCGCAGTCGGCCTCGATCGAGCAGCAGCAGGTTGCCGTGACTCTCCTGCACTGGCCCGTCATCGATGACGACGCGGGCGTGCTCGGCTGCGGTCGAGGAGCGTGCGATGCCGATCGATGCCGCTAGCGAGCCTTCCAGATCGGCCAGCCGGAACGGCTCGTCGCCAGTGATCTCGAGCGACAGCAGCTGGCGGTCGCTGTCGGCCAGCAGGGCGACGCGCAGTCCGAGCCCGGCTTGCGCGATCGCTTCGCGGAGCTTGGCCAGCATCCGCCCATTATGATCGAGCGACGACAGACGGATCGTCAGCTCGTGCGTCGTCTCGCCGACGCGCACCGAGAAGCGATGGCGGCCCGCTCCGGCGACTGCCTCCCCTTGCTGCGCAAGGTCGTAGCTGTGCAGCGTCTCCGCTCGCGAAGGAGAGACGATACGTATCCTGTATGTATGCAGTCTGGCCTCGCGGCGCACCGATCCGACGACCGCTGCGCCGTCGATCGCGAGCCGCCGTTCGCGCCACGGCGAGGTGCTGCTGGCCCGGAATCGCTCCAGCTCCTCCACCATTGCCTCGCATTGCTCGCGCCATCCGCGTACGCTTTCCGCTGCCGCCCGGACAGAGCGGGCCCAGGTGCCTTTGCCAAAGTAAGAGTGGCTGCTGAACGGCGAGACGAGGGACTCTTCGTACGCTTGCGGGTATTGGGCGTAGGGCATGACCGGCTCGATTCGGTGTGCATAGCCGGTTCGGATAATGCTTCGCGTGGAGGTCATCGTTGTGCGCACCTGCCTTTGCCGTAGTATGAGCTTCTGCTTTTATTTACCCCGGTTCAGGATGATTTTACCACCTCTTCTCAATAAATAGGTCTGCGTTTCGAAGATTCGTCGGAATAAGCAGGAAAATGAAGCGCAAAATGGAAATCAATATGAAGAAGGCGGAGAACGTCGTCGCAGACGGCGCTCCCCGCGTGCCCCTCGCAATCGCGATTAAATCAGGAGGAACAGAAAGGCCAGCAGCCCCAGATCCAGCGCAAGCGGCGGCCCGAACGGATAGTAGCCGTAGCCATAATTGTAGCCAGGATAGCCATAAGGGCCGAAGGCTTGCGTCTCGGCGGTCGGGGTTACTTCTGTTTTCGCAGCCTTTTTGCTCGCTTTGGCCGGTTTTTTCTTAGCCGGCTTGACGGCGCTGATGTCGGCCCCGCTAATGCCAGGCTGATGATTGCCATGGCCGCTATGACCCCCGTGTCCGCCATGCGCGTCGCCGTTGAGCATCAGTTGACCGCCCTTGCATGAGCTCAGCACGCCGACGTACCGGCTGCCGTCTCTCATGACGGCGCAGACGACCTGCCCGCAAAATTGATTGATCCGCTCCTCATGAAGCGGATAGATCGGTTCCATTGCATAGACACCTCCCAGAGAGCTTTCTGCGAGCAGTATATTCACCCAGGGGCGAATGCGTATGGGCCGAATGCCCAAATGTCACGGCTTTTGCCGGAGGAAGAGGAGGAGAACTTGGATGACGAACGACTCGGCGGTAAGCAAACGATGGCGCGCCGTCTGGCTGGCGCTGCTGGTGTTGGTAGCCTGCGCGATCTGGTTGATCCGTTACGAAAATCCCGCCCCGGTCGGAGGAGCTGCGAGCGATAAGCTTGAGGATACTGCACAGCAGCTATGGGGATGGGCCGACCCCTGGCTCTCGGATGGGGCTTCCGGCTCGGAATGGTCGCTGCGCTGGGACGGACGGGCAACGTCTGCCGAGCTGTCGGAGTTGGCCGCCGGCCTCGGCTTGCCGCCAACGACCGCCTCGACCGAGGGTCTGGTGTCCCGCAGGAGTGTCGAGGGCAGCCACTGGACGCTCTGGCAGGCGGAGCCGCAGGGGCCGGAGCGTGACGCGCTGCTGGCTTATGTGCTGCTCCTCGAGACCGATCCGGGCGCGACGACCGATACGCTTCGCACGGCTGCGAAGCTCGTAGAGCGCGTCGCCCCTGCCAGCGACGAGCAGGAGTGGTCGATAGCCTTCCGCGGCGTGTCCGAGCAGGCGGATGCAGGGAGACGGATCGCCGAGGCGGCGGGAGCGACGCTGCAAGAGCGATATGAGGATGACACTTCTGATAGCAGCACATACTATACGGATCGTCTAGGGCGCACGGTGTTAAGCGGCGATGCGCGTATCAATCTCCAACTCGCCAGCCATTTCGATCGGCTCACGGGACGGTATACGATCTCTGGCGGCGTGCCGCTCATCACCGGCGACTATAGCGCTCGCGGACGAGCCGCTGCAGAGTAGAGGATTAGGCCCGGATCACAGGGAGGTTCATCACATTATCTATAGGAACGGATCAGTATTTTTTATCGGGAGGTCAATAGCGATTCGACGTCAGATATGCTAAACTACAGTACAAGATCAACCAAAAGATGCATTCTACTACATAGGAGAGAATGAAAAACTATGACAGATCAATATACACCCGATATGACTGCGGCCGCGGGAGCGGTATTTTATTTGTTTGGCGCAACGGGCGACCTGGCGCGGCGCAAGCTGTTCCCGGCACTGTTCAGTCTCTATAAAGAAGGCAAGCTGGCAGAGGACTTTGCCGTCGTCGGACTGGCGCGTCGTCCGCGCACCGACGAGCAATTCCGCGAGGATGTCTATAACTCGATCGTCGAGTTCAGCCGCTACAAGGCCGATGATGCCGAGCTGTGGAACCGCTTTGCCGAGCATTTCGTCTATATGTCGCTGGACATCAACGATCTGGAGGGCTTCCGCGAGCTCGGTCGGCTGACGCAGCGACTGGACGCGCAGTTCAGCATCCAGGGCAACCGGCTATTCTATCTGGCCTTGGCGCCTTCGCTATTCGGACCGGTGTCCTACAACCTGCGCGACGGCGGCCTGCTGGAGACGACCGGCTGGCATCGCGTCGTCATCGAGAAGCCGTTTGGCTACGATCTGGCTTCCGCGCAGCAGCTCAACGACGAGCTCTCGCAGGTGTTCGACGAGAAGGATATTTTCCGTATTGATCACTATCTCGGCAAGGAGATGGTGCAGAATATCGAGGTGCTGCGCTTCGCCAACGCCTTCTTCGAACCGCTCTGGAACAATAAGCATATTGCTAATGTACAGATCACGCTGTCGGAGACGGTCGGCGTCGAGGAGCGCGGCGGCTACTACGACAAGTCCGGAGCGCTGCGCGACATGGGGCAGAACCATATGCTGCAGATGCTCAGCATGATCGCGATGGAGCCGCCGAGCCGTCTCCATCCCGAGGATATCCGCGACGAGAAGGTCAAGGTGCTGCGCTCGCTGCGCCAGTACGATACGCCTGAGCGCGTCCGTCGTCATGTCGTGCGCGGCCAGTACACGAGCGGCTCGCTGCGCGGCAAGGATCTGCCGGGCTATCGTGAGGAGGATTCCGTCGCGCCGGACTCTCGGACCGAGACGTATTTTGCCGCACGGGTGATGGTCGATAACTTCCGCTGGGCAGGCGTGCCGTTCTACATCCGCACGGGCAAGCGGCTGCCGGTCAAGACGACTGAGGTCGTCATCGAGTTCAAGAACGTCCCGAATAACGTGCTGTTCGGCGGCAAGCATCAGCTCAACCCCAATCTGCTCGTCATCCGGGTCAACCCGATGGAGGGCATCTACATCAAGATCAACGCCAAGAAGCCAGGCTCCGATTCGCAGGTGCAGCCGGTCGTGATGGAGTTCTGCCAGAGCTGTCTGATCGGTCTGAATACGCCCGAGGCGTATGAGCGCCTCATCTTCGACGCGACGCGCGGCGAGTCGACGTACTTCACCCGGTGGGACGAAGTGGCGCATGCCTGGGCTTTCGTCGACAAGATCGCAGCCGCCTGGCGCGAGGACGAGGGCGAGATCCCGACGTATCCGGCAGGCTCGTGGGGCCCGCAGGAGACCGAGCAACTGCTGGCCAAGGACGGCTATCACTGGTGGCCGGTCAATGGACAGGACGAGGACAACGTCATCTGGGTGTCGAATAGTAAGTAATGGCTACGAACGAAGGGAAGGCAAGCATGAGCAAAACATTAACCGATGAACTGAAAAAAGAGGTGGAGCGGCGGCGGACGTTCGCGATCATCTCTCACCCCGATGCGGGCAAGACGACGCTGACCGAGAAGCTGCTGCTCTTCGGCGGCGCGATCCGTCTGGCCGGCTCGGTCAAGGCGCGCAAGGCAAGCCGTCACGCAACCTCCGACTGGATGGAGATCGAGAAGCAACGCGGCATCTCGGTCACCTCCTCGGTCATGCAGTTCGACTATATCGGCCATCGCATCAATATTCTGGATACTCCGGGTCACCAAGACTTCAGTGAGGATACCTACCGGACGCTGACTGCGGCGGACAGCGCCGTCATGCTCATCGACGTCGCCAAGGGCGTCGAGGCACAGACGATCAAGCTGTTCCAGGTGTGTCGCAAGCGCGGCATCCCGATCTTCACCTTCATCAACAAGCTCGACCGCGAGGGCAAGAGCCCGTTCGAGCTGATGGAGGAGCTGGAGCAGGTGCTCGGTATCCGCGCGGTGCCGATGAACTGGCCGATCGGCATGGGGCGCGAGCTGTGCGGCGTCTACGACCGAATGAAGGACCAGGTCGAGCTGTTCCAGGGCACTGACCACTCGACGATCGAGGTGCGCAAGGTGGACAGCTATACCGATGCAATCATCGGCCAGATGGCCGGCGAGTATTTGCATGAGCAGCTGTGCAACGATCTGGAGCTGCTTGATGTGGCGGGCGATCCATTTGACCTCGAGAAGGTGCAGCAGGGCGAGCTGACGCCGCTTTTCTTCGGCAGTGCCGTCAACAACTTTGGTGTCCAGACGTTCCTCGAGAACTTCCTCCAGCTCGCGCCGTCGCCTGCGCCTCGCGCCAGCACCGAGGGCATCATCGAGCCGACGGAGGAGAAGTTCTCCGGCTACGTGTTCAAGATCCAGGCCAACATGAACCCGGCGCACCGCGACCGCATCGCCTTCCTGCGCATCTGCTCGGGCCGCTTCGACCGCGGCATGAGCGTCAAGCATGTGCGGGTCGGCAAGGAGATCAAGCTGTCGCAGCCGCAGCAGTTCCTCGCGCAGGATCGCGACATCGTCGAGTCGGCCTATCCGGGCGATATCATCGGCTTGTTCGACCCCGGCATCTTCCGGATCGGCGACTCGCTCTCGCAGAACGGAGCGGTGACGTTCAACGAGCTGCCGACGTTCTCCCCCGAGATCTTCGCCAAGGTGACGGTCAAGAATGCTCTCAAGCACAAGCAGTACCAGAAGGGCATCGACCAGCTTACCGAGGAAGGCACGATCCAGGTGTTCCATACGACGAGCGGCTTCGACGAGACGATCCTCGGCGTCGTCGGCCAGCTCCAGTTCGAGGTGTTCGAGTACCGGATGAAGGGCGAGTACGGCGTCGATATTTTGCTGCACCGGCTGCCGTTCCAGTTCGCGCGCTGGATCGTCGACGACAAGATCGATCCGACCAAGTACCGTATCAACTCGACGCTCGTCAAGGACAAAAAGGGCAACTACGTCGCCCTGTTCGAGAACGAGTACGCCATGCGCACCGCGATGGACAAAAACCCAACCTCCAAGTTTTTGGAGATGGCGCCTTAAGGCGCGATCAGACGAATCCCGCGAATCCATAGACGATACAGGTCAGGCTGTCAGCCAACCGTATCGTCTTTTTGATATGCGGGGGAGCAAAAACCGTTGACAAGGTAGCGTATTCATGGCAAAATGTACGCGTGTACATTGAAGTTATACAGTCATCATCAGATCAGACATACATCGCAAGGAGGGGCATCGGTTGCGAAAAGAGGTAGCGAAACTGGCGGGTGTCTCCGAGGCCACGGTATCCCGCGTCTTGAACGGCGTCGGCCCGGTGCGGGAGGAGACGAAGCGGCGCGTGCTGGAGGCAGCCGAGCAGCTCAAGTACGTGCCGAGTCAGCTGGCGCAACGGTTCGCCCGCAAGCGCAGCGGCAATCTCGGGGTGATCATCCCTTCGCTGCCCAAGGTCCATCTGTTCTCGACCTACTACTTCTCCGAGATATTAAGCGGGATCGGCGAGGCAGCCAAGGAGGAGGGCTACGATCTGCTGCTGATGTTCCGGCGGCCGGATGAGCCTAGAGATTACGACCTGCTGTTTCGCACCCATAAGGTCGATGCCTGCATCATGCTCGGTCTGCAGGATCTGCCGGAGGAGCGGCAGGCGCTGGCCAAGCTGGCGGCGGAGTCGCATCCGTTCTGCCTGATCAACCAACGATTCGATGGCGAGCCGTTCCGCTCGGTCGATGCCGATCATGTAGCGGGCAGTTGTCTGGCAGTCGGTCATCTGATCGACAATGGCTGCCGCCGCATCGCGCTCGTCAACGGCCCGCTCACTTACTCCAACAGCATCGATCGCGAGCTGGGCTATCGGCAGGCGTTGGAGGAGGCGGGGTTGTCTTATGCGTCGACGCTGGTCTATCAGGGCAATTTCGGCCGCAAGAGCGGCTATGAGCTGGCTGACGCCTTGGCCGGGCAGATTAGCCAAGGGGCGATAGACGGCATCTTCGCGGCTAACGATCGGATGGCGATCGGTCTGCTGCAGGGGCTGCGCGAGCATGAGCTGATCGCTGGTCGGCACTACGCTTTGATCGGCTACGACGATTCCGACGGCTCGCGGCTGACGCAGCCTCAGCTCTCGTCGGTGGCGGTTCCCTTCTTCGAGATGGGTCGACGGGCAGCGCGGGTTCTTTTGGCCAAGGAGAGCAAGGGGGAGACGGGCGGCGAGCTGCCGCTGCAACTGGTCGTTCGCGAATCGTCAGGTTTGCAGCAACAACATCCTATAATTTGAGAGGCGGTATGTGAGATGAATCCGGTTCGTGTCGGTATGGTAGGCTACAAATTTATGGGCAAGGCTCACAGCAATGCGTATCGGGCGTTGCCGATGTTTTTCCCGGATACGCTGAAGCCGGAGATGACGGCGATCTGCGGTCGCGATCCGCAAGGCATTGAGCAAGCGCGTGCGCAGTTCGGCTGGCAGAGCGCCGAGACGGACTGGCGTCAGCTCGTACAGCGCGACGACATCGACCTGATCGATATCAATGCGCCGAGCGACGCGCACAAGGAGATCGCGTTGGCTGCCGCTGCGGCAGGCAAGCATATTTTCTGCGAGAAGCCGCTGGCGCTGACGCTCGAGGATTCACGCGAGATGCTGGAGGCCGCGGAGAAGGCGGGCATCAAGCATATGATCGGCTTCAACTACCGCTTCGCTCCGGCTGTGCAGCTGGCCAAAAAGCTGGTGTCGGAAGGACGTCTCGGCAAAATCTATCACTTCCGGGCTCAGTTCCTGCAGGACTTCGTCCTTGACCCGGATTTCCCGCTCGTCTGGCGGCTGCAAAAGGAGATCGCAGGCTCGGGCTCGCATGGCGACCTCGGGGCGCATCTAATCGACCTGGCGCGTTTCCTGGTCGGCGAGTTCGGCGAGGTGATCGGGATGAGCGAGACGTTCATCAAGGAGCGTCCGCTGCCGGACTCGATGACCGGACTGAGCGCCAAGGGCAGCAAGGACGCGCCGCGCGGGCCGGTGACGGTCGACGATGCGACGTTGTTCCTGACGCGCTTCGCAGAAGGCGCGCTCGGCAGCTTCGAGGCGACCCGCTTCGCAGCCGGTCATCGCTGTACCAATGCCTTCGAGATCAACGGCAGCAAGGGCAGCGTGAAGTTCGACTTCGAGCGCGTCAATGAGCTGCAGGTGTACTTCACCGACGACGCCGAGGATGTGCAAGGCTTCCGCCGCGTGCTGGCGACCGATCCGGCGCATGCCTACATGGACGCCTGGTGGCCGCCGGGACATACGATCGGTTACGAGCATACCTTCACGCACGAGGTGCACGAGCTGATGCAGGCGCTCGCGGACGACCGCCAGCCGGTGCCGAACTTCGTTGACGGCGTGAAGTGTCAGGAAGTGCTGGAGGCGGTCGACCGCTCGATCGCCGAGCGTAGATGGGTCAGCCTCACAGAGATGCAATAGAGCGACGATTAACACTTGGCTTACTTAAAATACGTGTTCAAAAAGATCGGTTTTCAAAAGCGAGCTTTTTGAACAACCTCTAGAAAGGGATGGATTTCATCATGAAACAAGCATTAGTAACCTGGGGCGGCTGGGACGGCCATGAGCCGCAGCAAGTAGCGGAGCTGTTCGCCAACGTCCTGCGGGCCGAGAATTTTAACGTCACCATCAGTGATTCGCTGGATACGTATACCGATGAGAAGCTGATGGCTTCGCTCGACCTGATCGTACCGATCTGGACGATGAGCACGATCAAGCAGGAGCAACTCAAGCCGCTGCTCGACACGGTCCATGCCGGATGCGGCATCGCCGGCTGCCACGGCGGGATGTCCGACTCCTTCCGCAACGAGGTCGAGTACCAGTACATGGTCGGCGGTCAGTGGGTATCGCATCCCGGCGGCGACGGCGTCAACTATCGGATCGAGATGGTCGATCCGGCGGACCCGCTCACAGAGGGCATCGGCGATTTTGACGTCAGCTCGGAGCAATACTATATGCATGTCGATCCGGCGATCAAGGTGCATGCGACGACGAACTTCGGCGACGTGAAAATGCCGGTCGTCTGGACCAAGACGTGGGGACAAGGACGCGTCTTCCACAACACGCTGGGCCATGTCGCCAACATCGTCGCGATGCCGCAAGTAACAGAGCTGATGCGTCGCGGCTTCCTGTGGGTTGCGCGTTAACCGGACCGATCAGGCATCAAGCGGTTCGCTTCCCTGGCGGCGAGCCGCGAACTAAACCTAGGAGTGATAGCTAACATGAAGCGAAGCAAGGTAGGCATCGTCGGCTGCGGCAACATCAGCAAGATTTATTTCACCAACCTGAAGTCGTATCCGGAGGTAGAAGTGGTCGCCTGCGCCGACCTCGATCTGGAGCGGGCCAAAGCGCGCGCCGCAGAGTTCGATGTGCCCAAGGCGATGCAGGTCGACGAGCTGCTGGCCGACCCGGACATCGACATCGTCGTCAATCTGACGATCCCGCAGGCGCATGCACAGATCTGCATCCAGGCGATGGAGCACGGCAAGCATGTCTATGTCGAGAAGCCGCTCGCGGTCACGCGCGAGGAAGGGCTCGCGATGCTGGAGACGGCGAGACGCCATGGCGTGCGTCTGGCCAGCGCGCCGGAGACCTTCCTGGGCGGAGGCATCCAGACGGTGCGCAAGCTGATCGACGAAGGTGCGATCGGCACGCCGATCTCGGTGACGGGCTTCGTCATGTTCGGCGGGCATGAGATGTGGCATCCCGATCCGGAGTTCTATTACAAGGTCGGCGGCGGGCCGATGTTCGATATGGGACCTTACTACCTGACAGCCTTCGTGAATCTGCTCGGTCCGATCCGCCGGGTGACCGGCTCGGCCGTCATCTCCTATCCGGAGCGCACGATTACGAGCCAGCCCAAGCACGGTCAGGTGATAAAGGTCGAGACGCCTACGCATATCGCAGGGGTGATCGACTTTGAGAGCGGTGCGGTCGGTACGCTGATCACCAGCTTCGATACGAAGGGCGGCAGCACGCTGCCGAACATCGAGATGCATGGCAGCTCAGGCAGCTTGCTCATCCCCGATCCCAACAACTTCGGCGGCGTTGTCAAGCTGCGCAAGGCAGGCTCGCGCGACTGGGAGGAGATCCCCTTGACGCATGGCAACACCGACAACAATCGCGGCATCGGCGTAGCGGATATGGCCCGCGCGATCGCCGAAGACCGTCCGCATCGGGCGAGCGGGGAGATGGCCTATCATGTGCTTGAGGCGATGCATGGCTTCCACGTCGCTTCGGCGGAGGGCAAGCATTACATCATGCAGAGCACCTGCGAGCGTCCAGCGCCGATGGATGCGCTCTGAGCCTCGCGGTCCTGATGAGCATAGACACATAGACAGCGCCAAAAGCTATCGACAGTCCGTCCCGTACGGACTGTTTTTTTGTGGCCCGAACGCATACAATAGAAGGATAGACTGCGAGTTGGGGGGACGAGATGAATACGAAGCTATACATAACGAACGGAACGGTCGTACTGCCGGATCGGCTGGCTGTGGCAGATATCGCCCTATCCGGGGGTCGGATCGAGGCGATCCTGGAGAGCGAGGAGGACCGCGCAAGCTGGCTCAGCCAGCATGAGGCGGGTAGCTATGCACGTCTGGATGCGGGGGGCCGCTATGTGCTGCCCGGGCTGGTGGATATCCATTGCGATGCGATAGAGAAGGAGGTGCAGCCGCGTCCGGGGACGCTGTTCCCGCTGGAGATGGCGTTCCTGGAGTTCGAGCGCAAGCTGCCGGTGCATGGCATTACCTCGATGTATCATTCGCTGTCGCTGGGGGTAGGCTTAAGTCTGCGAGGAGATCATCTGCTCACCCGGATGATTGAGCTGATCCATCGGCTCCGCAGTCGGCGGGCGCTGGTCCGTCACGGCATCCATTTGCGGTATGAGGTGGCGCATCTGGACGGCTTGCCGATCGTCGAGCGGTTCATCTCCGAGCGGCAGGTGGACTACCTGTCGTTTATGGATCATTCGCCGGGGCAGGGGCAGTATCGGGAGGCGGGCTCCTTCGAGCGGTATGTGATGAAAAATCAGGGCGTTACCGTCGACGAGGTGCAGGAGATCGTCAGCGATCTGTTGGCGCGTCAGCGGCGCGTCGATTGGTCGCATCTGCGCGACCTCGGACAGCTCGCTGCTCGCAGCGGCATTGCCGTCGCTTCGCATGACGACGATTCGCCGGAGCGGGTCGACGAATTCGCCGCCTTTGGCATCGCCGTATCGGAATTCCCGATGAATATCGAAACCGCCCGGCACGCGGCCGGGCGGGGACTGCATGTATGCGTAGGCGCGCCCAATGTCGTGCGCGGCGGCTCGCATGATCGCAATATGAGCGCCGTCGATGCGATCCGGGACGGCTGCGCCCGCGTGCTCTGCTCGGATTATCATCCGGCATCGCTGTTGGCCGCTGTGTTCAAGCTGGCTGACGATGGCGTCGTCTCGTTGGCGGAGGCGACGGCGATGGCCAGTCTCTATCCCGCACAGGCGCTCGGAGCAGAAGCAGAGGTCGGCTCGATCGAGACCGGCAAGCGCGCCGATCTGTTGATCGTCGAGCAACTCGACGGCTACCCGATGGTTAGCCATACGCTAGTCGACGGCATCGTGGTGTATCGGAGCGAGCCTTACTACTCGGCTTGAACCGGCGTCTGCTTCTGGATCTTGGCATGCAGACTGCCGACCATCGCTTGCTGCTGAGCCGGATCGCTCTCCAGCCAGATCATCTCGAAGAGGACGCCGAGGCCAGGAAGCGCCCGTTCATCGCTGCCGATCGAGCTCTCGATTACATCGGTCAGCTCTTCGTTCGATTTGTCATATACGCGCTGGATGATGGCTTGTCGCAGATTGATGTCGTTCACGTTTCGTATCCCTCCAACCTGATTTTGGCTTCGCAGGCGTCCCCACGAGGGACGGTGCAAGACGTTGTGCACGATACTTATCGTTCCCTTCCGGGCTGCGTTTCATGCCGACGCCTGCGCGACATTGTTGCTCGATCTGCAGCCTCATCTCGACGACTTATGGTATAATGGTCGGAATAACCTGTAATACTAAGGAAGGTTGATCATTAAGAAATGTCCAAACATGAGGAATTACATATTACGTCGGTGCAGAACAGTCGGGTCAAGGGCTGGGCGGCCTTGCTGGACAAAAAACACCGCGACCGGACTGCCTCCTTCCTCGTCGAAGGCGTACATCTCGTGCAGGAAGCGCTCAAGGAAAACGCCGAGCTGGAGTGTATCGTCTATGATGTCGTCAAGGGCTGGCCTGCCGAGCTGGGAGAGGCAGCCGGGGTCGAGCGAGTTGCGGCCTCCAAACAGATCATCGCACGCTGCACCGGCACCGATACCCCTCCGCCAGTGTTCGGCGTAGCACGCAAGCTCAGACCTCCTACAGGACGGCTATTCGAGGGAAGTCTTGTCGTCGTCCTCGACGGCGTACAGGACCCGGGCAATGTCGGAACGATCATCCGCAGCGCCGATGCGGTGGGCGCCGATGCGGTCGTGCTCGGCCGCGGCTGCGTTGACCTGTACAACCCCAAGACGGTGCGCTCAACGATGGGCTCGCTGTTCCATCTGCCGGTCATCGAGGGCGAGCTGACCGAGCTGCTGCCGGAGGCCCGTCGCCACGGCGCCCGGCTCATCGGGACGAGTCTGCATGCGGACAACAACTGCTACGCCGAGGACTGGACGGCGGCGACGTGGCTCGTGCTGGGCAGCGAGTCGCGCGGCCTGTCGCAGGAGGTGCAGGCGCTCCTCGACGCCAGCGTCCGCATCCCGATGCGCGGCGGCTCCGAATCGCTCAACGTGGCGATGGCTGCCACCGTGCTGCTGTACGAAGCGATGCGACAGCGGGAGTTTAGTAAATAAACGATCCTGTCCAACGCTCAAATAACTGTCCCTGAATAAAAATAACTGTCTCAAACTCATCAAAGACTGGAGCCTGATTGACTACTTCACTAACCATATCTCCAGTCTTTTCGCCGATTTCTTTGATACTCAGCAGAGAAACAAACTGCATCAAGTTCAACTGTAAAAGTAACTGAAAATATTGTAACTCAATACGTCTGAGGCAGAGAGTATTATCAGGACGATTTTAGGTGTTATCATATTTACACTGAGAGGGAGGTGGTTTTATGCAATTAATCAGAAAGATAACTCATAGCGATTTTGAAGGCGGAACACCTGAATATATGTGCACCGTTACACGCTATGGCTCAAGAGGTGTTTTGATCGATGACGAGATGAACGTTGCCATGATGCATTTGTCAAAAAATGACCTCTACAAATTACCTGGCGGGGGGATCAATGAGGGAGAAAATATTAGGGAAGCATTTTTGCGTGAAATCCAAGAAGAAACGGGTTATGAAGCAGAAATCATTTATGAGTTAGGTTACATAGAGGAACACAAAAATAGAAATGACTTTATGCAATTCTCCTACTGCTTTATTGCTATAGTTACTAGTAAAGCCACTCCTAGTCATCTAAATCTTACTGAGAATGAAATGCAGCTTTGTATGTCGGTGAAGTGGATGACCTTTGACAAAGCATTAGAGGTGATAATCTACTCAGCCTCATCTTGCAATGATTATTCAACAAAGTTTATGCTCCTTCGTGAGCAGAGCATACTTGAAAAAGCAGTTGGCTGCTTGCGGCTGAAAATGTAGAGGTTTAATGCATGAGATACACAACCAAAAGCTCCTATTGACTGTTCAATCAAACAGTAATACACTTAATCTACGAACTGACTGTTCGATCAAACAGTGTGGGAGTGACCACAATGACAACACCTAATCAGGATGAGCGAAGGAACGCAATTCTCCAAGCGGCCTTTTTGCAATTGGGACAGGTCGGTTATGCCAAGGCAACGATGAAGGATATTGCTGCCCGGGCGGGCGTCGCACAAGGGTTGATCGGTTATCATTTCGGCACAAAGGAGGCGTTGCTCGTCGAGGTGGTGCGCGAGTGGATGCTGAATCGTGGCATGCGGGAAGCTATGGCGAAGGTAGACCTGCAGGGATCGCCGGCCGAGGTGATGCAGCAAGCGCTGCGGCATGTCGTGACGTTCCGCAAGGAGAACCCGACCTGGTTCACCTTGCTCGTCAGCCTCTGGCTGGAGAGCGTCGGCAATGAAAAGCTCGCTCGCGAGTTGGATAGGCTCTACCAGGAGATGAGAACCGGCATCCTGCTCGTCCTGGATCAGATGGAGCTGCCGCTCGGGCAAGAGGACAAGGAGACGTTGGCGATGCTCATTCAAGCTGTATTCGATGGACTGACACTTCAATCGCCCCCCTTGCTGGCCTCTCAGCCAATCGCTTATGAGCAAGTTTCGCGTGGAGTCGACTGGATGCTGGATGGCGTGCGAGCTACGACTCATCCTAGAGGAGATGACAAGCATGAATAATGTCTTGATCCGGTTAGAAGGTTTAATGGTGCTGGTGGCCGCCAGTTATTTTTACTTCACGAACGGTTTTAGCTGGTGGGTATTTCTGCTGCTGTTGTTCGCACCCGATATTTTTATGCTTGGCTACGCCGTCAACAAAAGAATCGGAGCCTACGTGTACAACCTTGGCCACATTTATATTACGCCGGTTCTGCTGCTGGTAGCGGGATGGTCGCTTTCGATCAATGCCTTGACGATGATCAGCTTCATCTGGATCGCTCATATTGGCCTGGACCGTTTGGTGGGATATGGCTTGAAGTATGACACCGACTTTAAGCACTCCCATATTCAGAAAATCTAGACTAATCCTTTCAGGATAGGAGGTTGGATGTATGGATCCGTTAGACCCGCACTACAGAACGCCCGACGGTTGTTATGAGCTTTTTACCAGCCGTCTCTATGCGTTGAACAGCTGTGTCGTCGCTACTGAGGACCTCGTGCTCGTCGTCGATCCCGGTTATCTGCCTGATGAGGTCGCGGCGATCCGCAACCATGTCGAAGCGATCCGCGCCGGGCGGCCGCTCTATCTGTTGCTCACGCACTCCGACAGCGACCATATCGCCGGTTATGGCGCTTTCGCAGATGCTACGGTGATAGCCAGCCGGGCGTTCGCCGAGCATCCCGATACGACGGCGGCGGTGGAGGAGGTGATGGCGATCGATGACGACTATTATATCGACCGTCCGTATCCGGTTATCTATCCGCCGATCGATCTCGTCATCGATCAGGAGGGGCAGCGCCTCACGGTCGGAGCGACGACGATCCGCTTCTATAGCGGGATCGGGCATAACCGGGACGGGCTGATCGCCTATATCGAGAGCGAGCGGCTGCTGCTGACCGGCGACTATCTGTCAGATCTTGAGTTCCCGTTCGTGACGGCCAGCTACTCCGGCTATCGCCAGACGTTGGCCACGCTTGCGCGCCTTATCGCGGAGGAGCAGGGGCTGACGCTGATCCCTTGCCATGGCGCGGCGACCGATGATCCAGCCGAGCTGTCCCGGAGACTGCGCCTGTCGCACGAGTACATCGCGCTCGTCGCCGACCTCGTCGCAGGCAAGGCCGAGCCCGCAGCCTACGAGCGCTTCCTCGATGCCTACAGCTTGCGCTTCCGCCGCTTCCTGCGCCAGCAGCACGAGGGCAATCTGGCTCTATATCGTAGCGAGACTGCGACTTCATAATACTACCTCATGCCTCCGTATACCTCTCCCATAACAAACGAGGAGCCTGCGGCGATATCCCGCAGGCTCCTTTTTACATTCTCGTCAGTTAGCGACGAAGGCCTTATCCTGGCTCAGAGCGACATTGTAAGGATACATCTTCGTACCGTCGCCGATATAGTAGTTGAGTACGCGATTGTTGACGGGGACGAGGCTGGCCCGATAGAGCGTCGGGAATACCGGCACCTCCTGTACCATCAGCTCCTGCCACTCTTTGTACACCTTCAGACGGTAGTCCTTGTCGAATGCTTGCTCGGAGAGACCTTCCTTGAGCAAGCGGTCATTCTCGTCGCTGGCATAACGGCTGAAATTGTACAGCGCGTCGCGGCCGTACAAGCCTGCCGGATCGACGTCGATGCCGACCGTCCACGCCGCTTGATAGACATCGACGTTCGTGTCGTCTTTTCCTGTGCTGCCTACTCGCTCGTAGAATGCGTTGAACTCGATCATCTCCAGTTGAACGTTAAGACCGATTTCCTTCCACGCTTGTACATAGTAGCGGGATAGCGGCTCTGCGATCTCCGAGCCCGTCATGGAGATGAAGTTAATGACCAGCTCGCTGCCGTCCGGCTTGGTGCGGAACTCGCCGTTCAGCTTGTAGCCCGCATCCTCGAGGAGCTGCTTGGCGGCTTCCGGATCGTAGGCGACGCCAGGGTTGTCCGCGTCATGATATTCCGGGTGCGAAGGCGGGATCAGCGTCGTCGCGTTCCAGCGCAGCCCTTTGTAGAATTGCTTGCCGACCGTGTCGTTGTCGACCGCCATCCACATCGCCTTGCGCAGATTGACGTCGCCCATCTTGGCGTCCGGGTTCGGCACTACCTTATTGCCCTCGGCATCCCAGGTGCCGAGCTTGAAGCCCATGTACGTATACGCGCGGTCAACGACGCCGAGCCACTCGACATTGGACAGATTGGCGTTGTCCGAAAATTGATCAACCGGGAACGAACCTACGACATCGACGCCGCCCGTCCGAATCTCCTGTATTACATTGGATGGGTTGATGACTCGCAGGACGACCTTGTCGAGCTTTGGCTCGCCGCGCCAGTAATCCGGATTTTTGACATAGACGACCGACTCGCCGGGTACGATGCTCTCGACCTTGTAAGGTCCGAAGCCGATCGGGTTCTGGCGAACCGCGGCAGAGGCCGACATCTCGGCGACCGGGATGTCCTTGAAGATATGCTTGGCCATCGGATAGGCCCATATCCCGCCCGTCACGAGCGACGGGGTAGCCTCGATGTAGGTGATCCGCAGCTGCTTGTCGCTTACGACCTCGATGCCCGAGATCGTGTCCGCCGTACCGTCGTGGTACTCCGCCATCCCCTCGACATTGATCATGCTGCCATCATAACGAGGGCCATCGTAGTCGGGGTGGCCGATCACCTCATGGGCGAAGAGCCAGTCCTCGGCGGTTACCGGCGTGCCATCCTGCCAGTTGACATTGTCGCGGATCGTGAAGGTGAAGGTGCGGCCATCCTCCGAGATCTCATACGTGGCCGCCCCGTCATTCGTATAGACGTAGCTGGCGTCCCAGGTGAGCATCGGCTCGTCCATCCAGGTCAGCACTTCAGAGTCCGGGGCGCTGCTGTAGAAGTTAAAGTTCAAGGTGCCGGCAAACGGCGTGTCAGACACCAGCCCGACGTTTAACGTGCCTCCGTCAATTTCCTCCCCTTGGTTTGTTTTAATTTGATTAAAATCATCGATGCTGAACAAGCCGTCCTCATTAGCTTCCTTATCCGGGGTGTTCGACGGCGACTCTGAATTGCTGTCGTTCTCGGAATTGGCCGGCGGATCTGCCGGTGGGTTGTTGGCGCCGTTGGAGCAGGCGGCGAGCAAGAGCATCATCGCGAGCAGCGCAGGAAGCCATAATCGGGCGTGCATTGCTTTGGACATCTTTGTTTCCTCCCTTATCCTCTTCTTTGTCTGGCGTCGGCGGCGCGTTTCAAGGCTTGACCGACATTATTTATACTCAACATCAGCACCAGGATCAGTGCGGATGCAGGTAACCATATCCATGGCCGACTCTCGAGCGTCTGCGCGTTGCGTGCATAGCTGACCAGCGTACCGAGGCTCGGCGTGTCCTCCGGGAATCCGAAGCCGAGGAAGCTCAGCCCCGATTCAAGCCCGATATTGGCAGCGAGATTAAGCGTCATCGTGACGATGATGATCGAGCTCAGATTGGGCATGATCTGCTTGAAGATGATGGCGGCGTGCGAGCTGCCCATCGTCCGCGACGCCTTCACATAATCCAGCTCCCGCTCTTGCAGCGCCTTGGACCGGATGAGCCGGGCGATGCCCATCCACAGGAAGGCCGTCATGATGAGCGTAAACGAGTAAATGCTGTATTTCGGCACGACGGCGATAAAGGCGATGACGATCATCAGAAACGGCAGGATCAGGAAGAAGTCGACCACCCGCATAAAGAAATTGTCGATCATACCGCCAAAGTAGCCAGACACGACGCCGACCGTAATGCCGATTAGTCCTGTCAGCGCCGTCACGAGAAACGCAATCGTCAGCGAATTGCGGGTGCCGATAATCAGTTGTCCGAAGATGTCGCGGCCGCCGTAATCCGTACCCAGCCAATGATCCGAAGAGGGCGGCTTGTTCAGCGCGAACAGATCGACCCGGACCACTTGCGCCTGATCCAGCACAAACGAGGTAATGTAAACGGCCGAAGTAATGAGCAAAACAAATACCAATGAAGCAAGCGCAAGCTTGTCCCGGACGATTTCCCGCCACAGGATGATCAGCCCCGGCGGGCTTTTTTCCAGGAGCGAAAGATCGGCCGGCAAGGGCAGCTCGTCCTTTGTCATTTCACGGGCTGTAGGCTCTGGCAATGGAACAATCTCCTTTCTGTCGTATCATTTGATGCGGATGCGCGGATCGACGAGTCCGAGGATGATGTCGGAGACCAACGCGCCGATGATGGAGGCGACCCCGTAGAGCAGGATCAGCGTCACGACTACGCTGAAATCGCGCAGCAGGATGGAGCTGAAGAACAGCTCGCCCATGCCAGGATAGCTAAAGATGTTCTCGATGAAGATCGTCCCGCCGATCAGTCCTGTCAGCTCATAGCCGAAAAAGGCGGCGATCGGCAGCAAGGAGTTGCGCAAAATATGGCGGTTATAGATGCGCGACTCCGACGCGCCCTTGGCTCTGGCGGTATGGATGAACTCGCGGTGCTTGATATCGATAATTTCGCTGCGCAGCAGCTGGACGGTCGTGACCGTCGTGATCAGCGCCATCGAAGTGGCCGGCAAGAGCAGATGGTAGATTTTGCTGATGAGATGATCCAGTGTCCCGGGCACCATACCCGGCGTCACGCTGCCTCCGGTAGGGAACCAGCCCATCTTGAAGCCGAACAGCCAGAGCATGAGCAGGGCAAAAATAAACAGCGGCGCGGCAAAGCCGAGATACGTATAGCCGGTAATCATCCGGTCGCCCAGCGTGTCGTTGTAGCGGCCGCTGAAAATGCCCAGCGGAATAGCGATCAGATAGGTTAAAACGAGCGTCGCCAGCGAAAGCCAAAACGTATTGAAAATTCGTTCGCCGATCAGATCCGTAACCGGCATCTTGAAGCGGAACGATTGGCCGAATTCGCCTTGCAGCGCGTTGACGATCCAGTCCCAATATTGAACGTACCACGGGTTGTTGAGACCAAGCCGCTCCCGCTGCGCTTCGATGGCGGCGGGGTCGATGGTCGGATCGAGCAGTCCGGTGAGCGCATCGCCGGGCATCTGCTTGGCGAGCAAAAATACAAGGATGCTCAGCAAAATAATCTGCGGAACCATAATCGTCATACGTCTGCCAATGGTCTGTATCATCCGCTTCCTCCCGCTCTGTGCGAGGCTGCGTAATGCGTACCGGACAGATGCCGGAGCGGGTACGCGAGGCCGTCGCTGTCAAAGTATCGGTCATAGGCGTGCTCGTATTCGGCCTGGATCGCAGCGCGCTGTTCGGCCCGGCGCTCTCGCTCGGCCGGTTCGTGCACCGGGATGGCGGCCAGCAGCCGTTTCGTGTAGATGTGCTCGGGCTGCTCGAACAGCTCGCTGGCAGAGCCCTGCTCGACATAGCGGCCACGGTACATGATGCCGATCCTGTCGCACATATGCTTGATGATGCCCAGATCATGGCTGATAAACAGATACGACAAGCCCAGCTCCGTCTGGATATCCTTCAGGAAGTTGAGCACCTGGGCTTGTACCGACAGATCGAGCGCCGATACAGGCTCGTCGGCGATGATCAGCTTCGGTCGCAGCGCGATCGCCCGGGCGATGCCGATCCGCTGGCGCTGCCCGCCAGAGAACTCATGCGGGTATTTGTAGATGCTGTCCGTATTGAGTCCGACCTGCTCCAGCAGCTGCTGGACGGCAGCTCGCTCCTCGCTCGGCGACAGCCGCTCGTAGTTGCGCAGCGGCTCGGCGATGATGTCGAGCACGCGTTTCTTCGGATTCAGCGAGGAGTAGGGGTCCTGGAAGATCATCTGGATGTCGCGGTTGAAGCCGCCTCGCTGCTTCCAGGCACCGTCGAACAACGGCTGGCCGTTGAAGATGATCGTCCCGGACGTAGCCGGATACAGACCGATGATCGCCCGTCCCGTCGTCGTCTTGCCCGAGCCGGATTCCCCGACCAGACCGTACGTCTCTCCCGGCTCGATCGTAAAGCTGATACCGTCCACCGCCTTCATCGGCGCGGGGCGGGGGACGAACAAGGAGGCGCGTCGTCGCTGAAAATACACCTTCAGATCCTGCACTTCAAGAAGCGCCATGTTGAATGTCCTCCTCTCCGGGGAACCAAAAATGACGATAGCAGGAGCATCTCACGTAATGACCCGGAGACAGCTCATGCATCTGCGGATTTTCTTCATGCGCAGCTTCGCCGATCCAGGGGATGCGATGCCGGAAGCGACAGCCCTCTCTTGGCAGGTTGCTCAAGGAAGGCACCGCCCCCTGGATCGAGTACAGCCTCGATTTTGGCGTATCGTCCGATGGCTTCGAGCGGAGCAACGAGCGTGTATACGGATGCTTGGGGTCCGAGAGCAATGTATGAATATCGGCCATCTCCACGATTTGCCCGGCATACATGACCGCGACGCGATCGGCCATCTCTGCGACGACCCCGATATCATGCGTGATCAGGACGATGCCGGCGCCGATATCTTTTTTTAGCTTGCGGATCAGATCGAGGATCTGCAGCTGGATCGTCGTGTCGAGCGCCGTCGTCGGCTCGTCGGCGATCAGCAGCTGCGGCTCGTTGGCCACCGCGATCGAGATGACGATCCTCTGGCGCATGCCGCCGGACAGCTCATGCGGGTAGTTAAGGGCGACCCGCTCAGCTTCCTGAATGCCGACCTGCGTCAACAGCTGGAGCACCTTGCTTTTTCGCTCGCTTTTTTTCATCTCCGGGCGATGCAGGATGAGCGCTTCCTCGATCTGATCGCCGACCGTCATGAGCGGGTTGAGCGCAGAGAGCGGGTCTTGGAAGATCATGCCGATCTCGCGTCCGCGCAGCTTGTTGAGAGCGGTCCGGGACAGCTCATTCAGTCGTTGCCCACGAAAGTCGATATCGCCGCTGATTTTTGCCTGATTGTGCAAGCCCATGATCGAAAAAGCGAGGGCGCTTTTGCCGGACCCGGATTCGCCGACGATCGCGACTACCTCGTTGGGGTTGACCGTCAGCGAGACGTCATCCACAGCGGCGTAATAGGCATCTCCGATCCGGAATGACGTCGTTAACCCGCGAATTTCCAGTAGATGAGCCTTCAATAAAAATCCCTCCCGATGAATAAAAGGTACGAGCGCAACAACAAAAAGACATGATGGCAGAAGGATTCCATGGCACGTCGATGTTATGAAATGTAACATAAAAATAAGCCTTGCGAACGTGATAAAGAAATGGAATTGGTTGACTAAGAAGGGACAGGGCGCCTGACTGTCGAATAAAACCCGAGGATATGGCTTTAATACCATCATAAGGAAATAAAAATGAGGTGACTTACAAGATGTGTAAAACTCTTCAGGAAATACCCTCGAGTATACAACTAATAGCAGAGCACACAAACCGGAATTGTTCGGAATGTGTACTGTATACAAATTATATGTAAAGCATTCTATCATACAATAGTTTGAAAAGATACAATTTTCACAAAATTTTGATAGATTGCAAGGAGATTCGAGCTGAGGTTTCACTCAAATCGCGATAGACACCATTAAGTTTCTCTAATCATGAAAATCGGTTCAGAAACGATGGTTTTGGTGAAAAAGTAGTGTAATCTGTGGCCATCTATCAAACTGCCCTCAATATAGAAGCCTACGGTCACGGGATCGATCTTCCGATCGCTGTTGTCCCCAGATTTCTTTATTTCTAACCGCTGTAGCGGTTGAAATCCGGGGACAGCGTATGCTTTCGAAGCTAGCTTTTCTGCGAAAAGCTCTGAGGCGACCATTTCATTTCTCCAGATTCTATTCCGTGCCTCTTCGGCATTTTGAGAGCTGTCTGATAGATGGAGATTAAGAGATAGAGGTAAAAGGGAGTAGGGAAATGATAGACGAGAAGACGGACAACCTCTTGCCGTTAACCCATCCGCAAAAGCGAATCTGGTACATCGAACAACTCTATCCGGGAACGACAGTCCATCATATCGGCGGCATCGCCTGGATCGAGGGGGCTGTGGACGAGGACAGGCTGCGGCTCGCTGTGGAGCATGTCCTGCGCCGCCACGCGGCGCTGCGGATCAGACTGGCGATGGCCGGCGATGAGGTCTATCAATATATACATCCACCGGTCAAGCCGACGATCCCTGTGATCGACTGCCGCCATAGCCGGCATCCGCAGCAGACGCTCGAGCGCTGGCTGGAGGAGAGGATGCAACAGCGGTTCGAGCTGCTCTCAGGCGAGCTGTATCAACTAGCGATCCTCTATACGCCGGGCGGCCAGTGCGGGCTATTCGTAAAGATTCATCATCTCATCTTCGACGGCTGGTCGACTCGGCTGTTCACGCAGGAGCTGCGTCGTTGCTACGAGGCATTGTCCGCCGAGCCGATCGAGCTGACGGGAGGCGAGAACGTCGCTTATCTAGACCTGTGGGCCAAGGAGCAGGCCTATCTCGCTTCGCCCCGGATGGCGCGAGATCGCGAGTACTGGCTGAGCGCATGCGATCAGCCGCCGCAGTTGCCGTGGCGCGATTCGCCGAGCTGGCGCAAGGGCGGCCGACACACCGTGCCATTGCCGGAGGCGCTGGCCGCCCGGGCGCTGCAGTGTGTCGAGGAGCATGGATACTCGCTCCATGATCTGTTCGGACTGGTGTTGCAGCTCGGGATGCGAGAGGCTTTTGGCGTCACGGATTATATCGTCGGCGTCCCCGTCTACAATCGAACGACGGCGGCTGAGAAGACTGCGATCGGCATGTACACGAGCACGATGCCGATACGATGTCGGCTCGAGCCGTCGGAGACGGCGTTCGGGCAGCTGCGGCAGCTGCGCCGTGCGTTCAAGCGCGGGTATCTGCACCAACGCTATCCGTTCGATCTGCTCCTGCCGCAGCTGCGCGACCGGTTGACGGATGGGGAGGCGCTGTTCCAGGTCTGCCTGAACACTTATGTATTCAACCCTCACGAGGAGATGGCGGCAGGCGTGCTGCATAGCGAGGAGCTGTACAAGGGTGAGCAGCTCTACCCGCTAGAGCTGATCATCAAGAACTGGAAGGACGGACAGGTGCAGCTGGAGCTGGATTACAAGCTGGCGCTGTTCACCGGAGAGCAGATGGCGCGCTTCGGCGAGATGCTGCTGACGCTGCTGGATCGATTCCTGATGAAGCCGGATGCGGGCGTAGCCGAGCTGACGGCAGGACGTGCGTCTGAGCAGATAGGGGGAGCAAGCGATGTGCTGTCGATGAATCGCTCAGTTGAGCAGGCAGAACAAGGCGCCAGTGAGCTGACAGAGCAACGAAATGGTCCTCGGCCTTATGGGTTTGCAGAGCATCGCACGGTCGTCGATGCCTTTGCTGCGCTGGCTGCTGCGACACCCGATCGTATCGCAATCCGCGATGGCGGACTTACCCTGACTTACGGCGAGCTGAGGAGCTGGAGCCTCGCTCTAAGGGCGCAGCTTGCGTCAGCTGGCGTGCGTCGCGGCGAGCTCGTCGGTCTCTACAGCGAGCATCGGCTGTCGTCGGTGGCCTCGATTTGGGCGATCCTGGGATTAGGTGCGGCTTATGTGCCGATGGATGTGCGGCATCCGGCCGCCCGCATCGCGGATGTGCTGACGGACAGCGGCTGCGCGCTTGTGTTGGCCGATCGGGAGCTGCCCGACGCGGCGACGGGGGGCTCAGCGGTGCAAGTGCTGCGTATCGATCAATGGGAGCGGGAACGTATAGCGGAACTCGCGGCGAGTATTCGCGAATGTCCGCAGGCAGACGGGAGGACTGAGAGTTGTCCGGATGCGATGACTCAACCGACCGCCGACGATCTGGCCTATGTGATCTATACCTCGGGCTCGACCGGCAAGCCGAAGGGAGTGATGGTCGAGCATCGCAGTCTACTGGCGTATGCCGACTGGGCGGCGGAGCGCTATATGCGAGACGCCTCGGATGTGTTCGCCCTCTATTCGTCGCCAGCCTTCGACCTGACCGTCACCTCGGTATTTGCGCCGCTGCTGCGGGGAGCCAGCATCGACATCTACCGTCAGAGGGATGGCGCCGCCTCAGTGCTGCCTGAGATCATTGCCGCTACGCGAGCGACCGTCATCAAGCTGACGCCGGCTCATCTGGCGCTGTTGGCCGAGTTGCCCGCACCGCATACTCCGCTGCATACCCTGATCGTCGGCGGCGAAGCGCTCGGCGCTTCGCTGGCCCGCTCGGCTGCAGAGTCGCTCGGCGGCGTGCGGGTGTTCAATGAATACGGACCGACCGAGGCGACGGTAGGCTGCATGATCCATCTGTTCAACAGTGAGCGCGATCAGCACCATGATGTGCCGATCGGCGATGCAGCTCCACATGTGCGGCTGTATCTGCTGGACGAGCAGGGCGAGCCGATCGCCGAGCCTGACCGGGTCGGCGAGCTCTATATCGCCGGCGTCGGCGTCGCTCGCGGCTATCTCGAGCGACTGGACCTGACGGCAGAGCGATTCCTGCCAGAGCCCGGATATCCCGGAGCGCGTATGTATCGCACTGGCGATCTGGCCAGACGGGACGAGCGCGGACAGCTCCGCTATCTCGGCCGCAGCGACGAGCAACTGTCGCTGAATGGCTATCGCATCGAGCCTGCCGAGATCGAGCAGCGGCTGCAGGAGCTGCCCGGCGTCCGGGAGGCGGCGGTCGTGCTGTCCGCATCGGAGCAAGGGCCGCTGCGGCTGGTAGCATGCGTGAGCGGCGACGCCGAGCTCAGCGGCGAGCTGCTGCGACAAGCCGCCGCCGAGCGGCTGCCGTCGTATATGGTGCCGACGCAGATCGCGGTGCTGGAGGCGATGCCGCTCACGCCAAGCGGCAAGCTCGACCGCCGAGCGCTCCTCGCCCAGGCAGCGCAGCAACGGCCGTCTGACGGGACGGGGGCGGCTCAGCCTGTCGCTGAGACCGCTGTCGCCTCGGTGCGCGAGCAGGCGCTGTTGCAAGCTGCGCGGGAGCTGCTGAGGGAGCCGGAGCTTCATGGCGGAGACGACTTTTACCGGATTGGCGGCGATTCGATCAAGGCGATCCAGCTCTCCTCCCGTCTGCAAGAGGTCGGATGGCTGCTGTCGCCGTCGGAGGTGCTCGGCGCAGCGACGCTGGGCGCGATGGCAGAGCGGATGACGCCGCTCGAGCGCGTCGCTGTTGCAGAGCCGCCTCAGCAGGGCGAGCTGCCGCTGACGCCGATCGCCGCATGGTGGCTCGAGCGGCGTTTGCCCGAGCCGGGCTATTATACACAGTCGGTATTGCTGACGGTGGACGGGAGGGTAAGCCCGGCGATGGCTGAGGAAGCCTTGACACGGCTCGTGCATCATCATGATGCCTTGCGACTGCAAGCCGTACCTGGCGGGCTGCGCTACAGCGATGACAGTCTCGGCCGCCGCTTGCTGATGAGCCGGCATGAGCTGAGCGGGTTGACGGCGCAGGCGCAGGATGCAGCGATAGCCGCCGCCTCGATCGCGTGCAAGCAGGGCTTCTCGCCGGAGGCGGGGCCATTATTCGCTGCCTGCTGGCTTGAGCTGGGGGCGCGCGGCCAGCGGCTGCTGCTGACGGCGCATCATCTCGTCGTCGACGCCGTGTCCTGGCTTATCCTCACTGAGGATCTGGAACGGCTGCTGGAGGCG
>NZ_BFBX01000053.1:0-517 GCF_003851045.1 Paenibacillus sp. 598K
TTAGCGATACCTATGTTCCTGAAGGCCGTTTCACCTTGTGACAGTCCCGGTCTTGTGCAACCGGGACTATTTGTCGGTTGATTCCTGCAGCGGATTGCTTTACACTAGAGTAAGCGCTTACCCTATTTTTCCTTTTTGCACTTACTGCCGAGGAGGCTGTCCCATTGCTGAAGCAGAACTGGTATCGACGGATGCTGTTTTCCTACTTTCCGATCTTTCTCATTACGATTACGATTTTGATTTTTTTATCGTTCATCATCGTGACGGATATTTCTCATACCGAGGCGGTCAAGGCAGACCGCATCAGCGCAGAATATACGATCGACCGCTTGTCCCGCTCCTTGAACGATATCGAGCTAAGCCTGCTCGAGGCGATCCAAAAAAATAACCGGTTCCAGCAATTCCTGAGCGCTCGCGAGACTCCCCAGGAGATCGAGATCGCTTACGAGGTTGCAGACAATCTGAGAGCGCTTGCCGCCAGCGAGACGCTGATCTATTCGGTCTATCTGTATCGCGC
>NZ_BFBX01000053.1:601-2495 GCF_003851045.1 Paenibacillus sp. 598K
CGGTCTATCTGTATCGCGCCGAGGATCAGACCGTACTGACGCAGGACGGGCTTTTCCCGCTGGCGCAATTTTCGGACCGGGCGTTCGTGGAGAAAGCGTTGGAGCAGCCAGACTATGACGGCTGGTCGCAGATCCGGGTCGTGCAGGAGCGGACGCCGAGTCGCGAGAAGCGTCTGCTGTCGATGTACAAGCGGCAGCCCCTGCCCTTCGGCAGCGAGGGATTGGCGATTATCAATGTAGACATGTATGCGGTGGAGCAGCTGATCCGTTCGATGAATAACAGCGACCTCTCCTTCCTCCGCATCCTGGACGCCCGGGGCGAGACGATCTTCAAGACGCATGGCGCAGGCTTCACCGACAGCGAGGAGCCGGATGGCCAAGTATTGAACCGACAGCCGTTCCAGCCGCTCGGCTGGACGTTCGAGAGCGGCAGTACGGCCGGTCAGCTGTTCCTGTGGGTATCGGTCATCTCCTATGTGTGGATCGTCATCGGCATCGTCACGGTGCTGTTGGCCATCCTCTACATCATCTATATTACGCGGCGGAACTATCGTCCGATCCGCATCATGATGAACCGGATCGAGTCGATCCAGATGAATCGTGGCGAGATGGGGATGAAGATGGACGAGCTGTCGATGATCGACCATACGCTCGAGAGCCTGATCCAGCAGAGCGCCGATTTTGAGAAGCAGCAAAATGAGAGTCTTCAAGCCAGCAGACGGCAGCTGTTCTACGATCTGATCCAGGGCGAGCTGCCGCCTACCGAGATCGAGCAGCGGATGCGCCGCCTCGCCTTGTGGCCGCAGACGGAAGAGCAGGTCGAGGCGGTGTTCGTCGCGGTTGAGATGACCCGATACGGCAGCTTCCGCGCCGATTATTCCGTCCGCGACCAACATACGTTGAAGTTTGCGCTCCAGAACGTGCTGCATGAGCTGAGTCAAGGGGAGGGCATGCACGGCTGGCTGGAGTGGATCGGCGACAACCGGCTCGGCCTGATCCTGCTCTTCAGCGAGCCAGGCATCGATGCCAAGGCGCGTGTGCGCGCGCTCGTCGACAAGGGCGGCGGCTGGATCAAGGATAACTTGCGGATGACGCTGCGCTTTGGGGTGGGCACATTCTGTGCGGGACTCGGGGACTTGCAGGCTTCGTACAAAGCCGCCGTGCAGGCGCTCGAGCATCGGCTGGCGCTTGGCGAGCGGTCGCTCATCATGAGCGAGGAGCTGCCTGGCAAGCGGGGCCGGACCTGGTACAAGTATATGCAGCTGAGCGCCGAGGTCGTCAAGGCGTTCCGGCTGCTGAGCGGCGAGTGGCGCGCGGCGCTGGACCGGCTCTTCGACGAATTGCGGCAGGATCGGCTCAAGGATGATGAGATCCGGATGATTATGGGGACGATGATGGATATGCTGGGCAGCGAGCTCTCGGAAATCTCGGAGGAGCTGCAGCGCCAGTTCAAGAGCGAAGCGATTCTGGAGCTTAATCGCCGCGCCGAGTCGACAGAGACGCTCGAGCAGCTGCATGGCTTGTATCTGGAGCAGTTTACCGACGTGTATCGTTCCTATGTGGCGCATAGCGAATCCAAAAATCATCGGGCGATGATCGCCGAGATCAAATCGTATATCGAGGAAAATTTCGAAAATCCGGATTTGTCGCTGAAGCATCTGAGCGACCGCTTCAACATCTCCGGCAAGTACGCGAGCTATCTGTTTAAGGAAGAGTTCAACATGAAGTTTGTCGACTTTATCGTGCAGCTGCGGATGGAGCGGGCAGAGCAGTTGCTCGCCGAGACGACGGACCCGATTCAGAACATTGCGCTGCAAGTCGGATATGCCAACGCGATTACCTTTGGCCGGGTGTTCAAGCGGATCGTAGGCGTCACGCCGGGCGATTATCGCAA
>NZ_BFBX01000053.1:2598-4105 GCF_003851045.1 Paenibacillus sp. 598K
GCCGGGCGATTATCGCAAGCTGCAGATGAAGCCAGGATCGACGCAGTAGAGCCTGGAACCCCAGTCGTATCAACGGTTCTGGAATTCGGTTTAGGATGCGAACAAAGTTTATTTAACCATATAATGGTATTTCAGGACTTTGGTTTATCGATTCGAAACTGGTTTATTGCCGCCTCTCTTTCGGCTGTGACATACTGTGGTCATCCGAGACGGGGCGAGCGGCGCTGAGCAAAGAGGGCGCTTACACAACCCCGGTCCGGCAACATCTCGTCAAGAAAGAAGGGGTATCGGAATGAATAGAAAGCACAACGGCAACAGACGATTTATTTCCTCCAAAGCATTGGTGTCGGCAGTCGTGCTCAGCACGCTGCTCGTATCGGCCTGTTCCTCCAATGACGGCAAGAGCAATCCGGGAACGGGAGGAGCGGCGGCAGGCGAAGGCGGCGAACGCGTCACGCTGAAGATTGAGGTGTTCGATCGCGGCAATACGCCGACAGGCATGACGATTCAGGACAACTATATGACGCGATATGTGCAAGAGAGCTTCGGCGATCCGAACAATATCGATGTCGAGTTCGTGCCGGTCCCGCGCTCCGAGGAGATCGAGAAGCTGAACGTGCTTATGTCCAGCGGCAGCAATGTCCCGGATATTGTCTTCACCTACGACCCGAACACGTTTAACCGATATGCGAGCCAGGACGGTCTGACGGATGTAGGTCCGTTGCTCGACGAGCATGCGCCGAATCTGAAAGCGTTCCTGGGCGACGATGTGCTGGAATACGGCAAGTTTGAAGGCACGCAATTTTCCATCCCGGCCAAACGCTCGAATACAGGCAAATACGCCTCCTTCATCCGTCAGGACTGGCTCGAGAAGCTGGGCTTGCCGGTGCCGACGACGACCGACGAGCTGTATGAGACGTTGAAGGCATTCAAGGAAAAAGACCCGGGCGAAACCGGCGGCCAGGTGATCCCGTTCGGCATGTCGATCGCTTCGGCGCAATACGAAACGATGCTGTGGTCGTTTATCGAGCCGCTGACCGACGAACAACGCTTCACGCTGACGCAGCAGCTCGGCTCCAACGATTATCCGCCGCTGCTCCCAGGCTTCAAGGAAGGTCTGAAGTTCATGAACAAGCTGTACAACGAAGGCTTGATCGGCAAAGACTTCGGCCTCGACGAGGACAAGAAAAAGTTCTATGAAGATATCTCCAGCGGCAAAACCGGCTTCTTCAGCGAGGATGACGTGAACATGTATTACGAGAATGGCACCTACGATATCCTCAAAGCGAACGTGAGCACGGCCAAGCTGCTGCCGATCGAGGTATTCAAAAACTCGGAGGGCAAATACGCCAAGCCGAAGTATGCGCCTAACGGCATGTACATCATGATCCCGAAATCGAGCAAACGCGCGGTAGAGGCGATCAAATACCTGGAATGGATGGCGTCCGAGGATCATCTGTTCCATATCCAGAACGGCGTAGAAGGCGAGAACTTCACGCTCCAGGAC
>NZ_BFBX01000053.1:4147-5032 GCF_003851045.1 Paenibacillus sp. 598K
AGAACTTCACGCTCCAGGACGGCATCCCGGTGGCGCTGGAAAATCCAACCCAGGAAGCGATCGACCGTCTGTTCATCAGCGGCGACATGGCGATTATCTCCAACGGCAAGCAGCTCGGCAGCGAGGAGGACAATATGAAAGCGCGCGCGCTGCAATTCCCGACGCGTTATCAGGAGGATGTCGCGCTCGCGCAAGATATTGCCAACCGCGATACGGTCGAAATGGTCGTCACCGGCAGACCGATCGAGGCGCAGACCAAATACGCAACCACCCTGCAAGACAAGTTCAACGAGATGATCGTCAAGTCGACGATGGCTGCGCCCGACCAGTTCGACACCGTCTTCGACACGATGATGAACGACTATATGTCCAATGGCGGCCAGGCGATTCTAGACGAGCGGACCGCGTTGTACAAAGAACTGAACGGCTAAACCGGCAGCAGTCAAGGGAAGGAGCGATCCGTGCGGCTCGCTTCTTCCTCTCATCTAACGTCAAGTTCAGTTCGTCTTGAGGAGGGATTGCATGAGCTTCAAAAGTTATATGACGCGATATTGGCAGCTGTATGCGCTTGTCGTGCTACCGCTGGCTTATTTTCTGATCTTCCGATACGGTCCGATGTATGGCATTCAGATAGCCTTCAAGGACTTTAATTTCTTTCAAGGGATACTTGGCAGCAAATGGATCGGCTTCGAGGCGTTCCGGGAAGTGTTCGGCATGCGGGACTTTTACCTCGCGCTTCGCAACACGCTGATGCTCAATTTCCTCGATCTGATCGTCTCGTTCCCGGCGCCGCTGTTCCTGGCGATCCTGCTCTATGAGCTGAAGGTGGTCTGGTTCAAACGGCTGTCGCAGACCGTGCTGTACATCCCGCATTTTATCTCCTGG
>NZ_BFBX01000053.1:5300-5945 GCF_003851045.1 Paenibacillus sp. 598K
CGATCGTCGTCCTGCTCATCATCAATCTGGGCAATATGATTACAATCGGCTTCGACCGTCCTTATGTCATCGGCAACCTTGCAGTGAGAGAATATTCGGACGTGCTCAGCACCTTCGTCTACCGCGTCGGCCTGCAGTCCGGCCAGTATACGATGGCTACGGTCGTTGGCTTGTTCCAGGCCGTTGTTGGTCTCATCTTCGTCCTGGGAGCCAACTACACCTCCAAGAAGCTTACCGATGAGAGCATTCTCTAATCCGCCACGAAAGGAGCAGACTCCCTATGAAAGAACAGACCGCCAGCCGCTGGTTTGATATGACGACGATCGTCATTCTGACCATTACCACCTTGCTCTGTCTCGCCCCGTTTGTGCATCTGGTGGCGATTTCATTAAGCTCAGCCGGCCCGATCACCTCGGGCAAGGTCAGCCTGTTTCCGGTCGATTTTACGCTGGAGGCATACGCCAAAGTATTTTCCGACGCTTCGATGATTCGCTCGATGTTTTTTACGATCGGTCTGACCTTGCTGTTCACGGCGTCGTGCATGCTGATGACGATTGCGCTCGGCTACCCGCTGTCGCGCAAAAAGCTGAAGGGGCGCAAAATGATGATGCTGGTCGTCGTCATTACGATGTTTTTCAGCGGCGG
>NZ_BFBX01000054.1:0-373 GCF_003851045.1 Paenibacillus sp. 598K
AAGCACCTGGCGGTGACCTCCGATGACGAGGTCGTTGCCAATCCGAGACATACACGCCGCTATGAACAGCAGTTGGCGAAGTGGCAACGCCGGATGTCACGTCGCACGCAAGGCGGCAGCAACTGGCAGCGGGCGAAGATCAAGGTAGCCCGCATCCATGAGAAGATTCGGAACAGCCGTCAGGATGTGCTCCACAAGCAGACGACGAAGTGGATCCGTGAAAACCAAACGATCTGCCTCGAAGACTTGCACATCGTGGAGATGATGACCAAGGGCAAGCTGGCCAAGCACATCGCCGATGCGGCCTGGGGCGAGATGCGCCGCCAATTACAGTACAAAGCAGAATGGTATGGACGGCAGATCAAGGAAGTTC
>NZ_BFBX01000054.1:584-40581 GCF_003851045.1 Paenibacillus sp. 598K
AGGTGGCGGGAGTGTTCAATCGTTTTACCGCGATCTTACCTGTTATGAACTAACAAAACATCCGGCCTTGCAGTGCTTATTTTACAATCTCAATGCCGATTAGCTCTCCCTCTCCGTTGCCATTGGGTTTGTTATAATCGCGAACGGCCTTGACGTCGATCTCGCCCTTGTCGTCACTACTGATCCACTGATTTATACTTCCCTGGAATTTCCCGCTATCCATCGCTTCTCCATTGGACGACAGGATGTCAACAAACGTCCGTACGAGCTTCCCGTTATAGTAGAAGTTGTCCTTTTCTTTATCATACGTCAGGCCAAAAGGCGCATACACGGCATACAATTGCTCTATTTCATTTGCGGTCATCGTGTCTTCCGAACTCAGCGCATCCGGTCCCTTGCTTGCCTCTCCCGTGGAGGCACTGTCCGTAAGTGCCGATCCATTCGCTTTGTTCTCCGGGAAATCTGTGCCTGACATCTCGATGCCGCGAGTCTCATCGGTTACGGGTGTGTTCGTCGCGGTGACGCTTGGTGCATTGGTAGCGAACACGATTACGGTACCGGTTACCAAGAGTAAGGCCGCTATTGCTCCGACAAGGGAAGTTTTAGTCATCTTCATGATCGATACAATCCTTTCTTCAATCGCATTTTTGTTAAAGTTGTTCACAAGTGGCATAAAGCGACTTTTCCTCTCGCCCAATCCGAGCAAGGTCAGGGCATACTCCGACCGTACGTCTCCAACACATGTCCGGACAACGGCTTCGTCACAGGACAGCTCCATATCCCGGTTCGAAAGCACATACATCAGCCATACCAAAGGGTTAAACCAATGGATACATAGAGCTGCCGCCATCACTAGCTTCGTCAATGTATCCCAACGCCGGATATGAACGAACTCATGCGTCAAGATATATCGCAAACGGGCTTCGTCTGTCCAGTCCATATGCTTCGGCAACAGCACGACGGGCCGGAATATCCCGTAAGTCAGGGGGGAGAAAATACGGTCCGACTGCAGGATGCGAACCTTCCTCCGCAAGGGATGCTCTTGCTGCCAGCGCTTCACGAATGCATGATTAACCGGAAGGGCGGTTTTGTATTCCCGGCGACAGCGCAGATGCGTGACAAGGAAGAACAAAGCGCATGCTATGGAGCCGATAAGCCAGATCACCATGAAAAGAGGGACAGGGGCACTGGATGCTGCTGGAAGCGTTGCGGCAGTAGCGGTTATACCAGTAGGGTGCGGCGTGACAGATGCTCCATTCAGCGATACATCCGTTCCGGAAAATCGGCTGGTCAGCGTATGAGCAATCGAGTAAACACTGAAACGCGATGAAACGTCATAAGGGATCAGCAGGCGACATAACACCACACCCCACAAAACGATAAAGGTTCGTTTCGGCAGCTTGTGCAGCAGCAAGGTTCGGATGATGACGATAGCCAGAATAAAAACAGAAGCGGAAAAACTCATGGTTAGCAAGCTCATAACCATTTCTCCTTATTCCAGACTGTTGATGAGCTTTTTTAATCGTTCGATTTCTTCCGGTTGCAGATTTTTACTACCTAATAGAGAAGCGACAAGCTTGTCGGTAGCGCCATCATACATTTTGTTAATAAGCTCCGTAACTTCAAGCTCTCTGGCCTGTTCAATTGTAACAAGGGGGCGGCAGACGAAGTTAGGTTCAATACGCTCGATGGCCCCTTTGTCAATGCATCTTTTGATTAGCGTGTAGGTTGTCGTTTTGTTCCATCCGACTTGTTCTTTCAACATTTCGGCTAGTCGCTTGGCTGTGGTGTCACCATTTTTCCAGAGGACATCCATGATCTTTAGCTCGGAATCAAACAATTTGATTTGCATCGTTCAGCTCCTCTCAATCACTATTTTACTGCAGTAGAATGATCACGGGTTCATTCTACTCCTGTAGAACGTGGTTTGTCAATGACGTTTTGCACGACTTGGAGAGAGGGCTGCTTGGTTTGACCAAACGACATGCGAGAACCCAAAAAGACCGCTGTCTTCGGACCATGATTGATCGTCCGAAAGTAACGGTCTTTCTCCATTGTTTAGCTCCCCGAGCCTATCGCGAGAAGCGATTTTTGGATCAGGTCTGCGATGGCCTGAGGCTGTTCTTCCGGCATAAAATGCCTGCAGCCTGCAACGACTATGGCAGTAGCATGGCGGCAGCCGAATTTCTCCTGCAACTGCTTGGCTGTCGGTCCGGGCTTACTGGAGCCATAATCGCTCTCGATTATGACTATCGGCACGTCGAGCGTTTCCCGATGCGATCTCATGAACGATTGATTTTGCCGGTAGGTCCGGTATAAACCAAGCCCTGCCCGAAGCTGATCCCGATGCCGATAGGCACTGGCGTAGTGGCGCATATCCGCATCGGTCATCGCTTGCTTGTTTTTTGCAAATCGATGAAAAAACGCGCGGCGGAAGTAGCCATACTCGCGGTTGCCAATCAGAAGCCCGGTAATTTGGGAAGTCGATGAAAGCCAAAGTGCCATAAGAAAGGCATCTTAACCATGAGGTCTGTACTTGGCGTGCCGGGCAGCGGGACATCGAGTACCGCCACGCCATAGGTTTCGTTCGGGTATAGGCGTGCGTAGGCATAGGCCACCATCCCACCCATATCATGACCTACCAGATATGGGTTCTCGATATCGAGATGTTTTACCAGGGCGTGGATATCATTTGCCAACGTTACCGCATCATAGCCGGGCGGAACAGTCCTTGACTTGCCAATCCCGCGCAAGTCAACGGCGATAACCGAATACTCATGAACGAGCAAGCGCATGAGCTCCTTGAACGCATACCAGTCCTGGGAAAACCCATGGATCATGATAACGCTTTTCCCGGTGCCGCCTGAAACAAAATGCATCCTTATGCCATTGATCTCTGCGATGTCCGAGTGAAAGCCTGTTCCCAGTATTACTCTTGCTGGATCTTGCTTGTCCAATTCAATTAAGAATGGGTCCTCCTCTGACAAACGCTGTTGGTGATCCATAGACTATTCATGTCTCCTCTCGGAAGGGCGCGCAGTGTACTCGAGTTTGCAAATCAAGGGGCCGAACCGGCCCTACTCCTTTTCTTGTTCGTCTTTTTCGAAAATCGCGGCCACTTGTTCAAGATGCATTGACATCTCCGCTAGCTTGTCGGCATCCAGCTTGGGCAGGATGTCCGCTGCCCACGCAGCATTGCGCGCATTAATCTGAGTGATGGCAGCTTCGCCTTCAGGGGTGACGAAAAGCAGCTTGGCGCGTTTGTCCTTCGGGTTATCGGCATATGTAGCAAGCCCTTCGCGCACAAGCAGATCGGCGACACGCTGAACGCTTTGTCGTGCGTGGCCCACATTGCGGGCAATGGATGCAACGGTTTGTGGTTGGAAGCTTGCTTGTCCAAGCACATGCCAGCGAGCGCTGCTCTGTCCGATTGCTTTGGTAATCCGGTCTCCATTGCGCATAAGAGCGCCATTGACACGGAAGATGCCGATTACAAATCTGCTTAGGGGATCATCGGGTTTTGGATATTCTACCATGCGACCATCATCCGCACATTGACAGCATGCTGTCAAATTGGAATTTGGATTTCTTGTAAAGAAATCAAAAAAAACGCAACAACGTTGCGTAATTAAACCGGAGTAGTGGAGTAGGGATGGATGAAGCCGAAGGGATCGAGACGATATGAACATGCTCTGTGCCCGTGGAGCGGTTATAACACGTTCCGCCCCGCATGCTTGCTTACATAAGCCATATCGTCCCAATACACTTGCAGATGCCCGGCCTGAATATGCTGCTGGAAATCCTCGTTGCCTTGGGCGGCCTCCTGCTGCATGAAGTCGGTCAGGCTCGTCAAGCGGCGCAGGAGCACGGGGACAAACGACTGCCGGTCCGCCGCGTCCATCCCGTAAGCGTCCAGGAACAGCCGGGCCTTGCGTATCTGCTCCTCCAGCCCGATCGCGGACTCGCCACGCGCGGGATCAGTGAAGGGAACCCAACGATAGATCGCATAGGCGACATCCCACATCCTCGGCCCCGGGTGCAGCGTGTCAAAGTCGATGATCCCGACCGGTTGGCCTCCGGAGATCGTTACATTGTATGGCGCATAGTCGCCGTGACACATCACCTCTGCGGGCTGCTGCGCCGGCAGCATCCAGGGCTCATTCCCCTCGAGCCGGGCCACATACTTCGCGCTGTGGTTGTGGAATCTCGCCAGCAGCTCCGCGGCCGAGACGAGCACCGCATCCTGTAGCAGCAGCTCAGGCAGTGGATCGTTGTACACTTCTCCGGGCATATACGACACGATCTCCTGCTGCTGTTCATTGATCCCATAGGGGATCGGCACGAAGTCCGCTCCGTCCACATGCAGGAAGCGCAGGAAGCGGTGGACCGCCGGTGTCCACACATTGGCCGGACGGATGACGACATCATCCTGACGACTGATTTTGCCGATCCTGCCGCCGGTGAGCTCCTCGCTGTTATTCTCCATTTTTGTTCCCTCCCGCATTTCTCTTTGTACTCTTTATAGACGATCGCACCTTTGATGTCAACGGTCATCCCGCTTGTATGTTCGGATTTTGGTAAGCGCCTTCACCATCAGAAGATATCGCACCATATCCAAAGGGTAGAGGCTAGGATTCAATCCAGGCGCATTATACGATAAGATCAGTGCATCGTTAGCAAGACCAACAAAAGGTAACGGGGTGGAAGTGTGCTAAGAGGGTTGGGGAGTCATTTGAACGAAAGCAAGATGCGGACGAGGCTGCTGCTGCTGTTTACGATACTCATCCTGCTGCCGCTAGCCTTGCAAGGGATCGTGACGTACCATCACTTCTCGGCGACGATGAACGACAAGACAGAGCAATATACGATCGATATCGCCGGGCAAGTCAATGCGAACCTCGACCGCCTGCTCAAGGAGCTGGAGCGACTGTCGCTGATGCCGTTATATGATGAGCAGTTGCTATCGATCCTGGCCAAGTACAATGGCGCGATGGGCACTGGCACCTGGGCGTTGTCGGAGGATTATCTGAAGATGAAGCTGTATACATCGGCGCAAGCCTATGATCGTCCAGAGATACGTGGCATCCACCTGCTGAGCAACAGCGGCATCCTGTTCTCTAATGTAGATGCGTTGGCGATCGACTCCGCCTGGGATGGCAATCGCGACGCGTGGTTCCGCACGCTGGCCGGAACCGACGGCGCATGGCAGATCATCCCGCCGCACCGTCCATCCTACTATAGCCGCGCAGACGCATCGACGTACATCTCGGTAGCCAGAGTGATCCGGGAGCCCAAGTCGCTGGAGCGCCTGGGCTATTGCATCATTGATGTCAAGGTGGATGCCCTCGCCGGCATCCTGGCGAATCTGAAGGTGGAGAACGCAGCGAGCCTGATGATCGTCGACGAGCGGCAGCGGCTGCTGTATGAGCGGGTGCCGGACGGTGGCGCATCCGTCTATGAAGCGCTGACCCGGCAGGAGCGGCTATCTGTGCTTGCTAGCGGCCAGCGGGAACGGCTGGAGGGAGAGGATTACCTGTTCGTTCGTCATCACTCGCCACATACCGGATTGTCGGTGATCGGGCTGACGCCGCTTGATGTCATACAGAAGGAGTCCCGAACTTTAATGATATTTACGCTATGGCTAGCCATGATCTGCATTGGGCTGGCGATAGCGCTCGCTGTGGTGGTGTCTTATCGGGTGACGCAACCGCTGATCCAGCTCAAGAGCAAGATGTCCGGCGTCGAGCAAGGCGACTTCAGCAAACGGATCAGTCCGCTCAGCAACGATGAGTTCGGTCAGCTCGGCCGTGGCTTCAACAGGATGATGGATGAGCTGAATCGCCTGTTTCACGAGGTGTTTGTGCTGGGTCTCCGGGAGAAGGAAGCGGAACTGTCCGCTCTCCAGAGCCAGATCAACCCGCACTTTATTTACAATACGCTTGAATCGATCAACATGATGGCTGTACAACAACAGCATCGGGCGGTGTCTGATATGGTGTCGGCGCTGGGCAAGCTGCTGCGGTATACGATTGGCAAGGCCGGACGGTTGGCAGTGTTGCGGGAAGAGATCGATTTTGTCGATTCGTACGTCCGCATCCAGCAGATGCGCTACGGCGGCAAGCTGCAGGTTATCTATGATATCGAGCCGCAGGTGGAGGAGCTGCGGCTCCCCAAGCTGACGCTGCAGCCGTTGGTGGAGAATGCGATATACCACGGGCTGGGTGGCCGGGAGGATGGCGGGATGATCTGGATCTCGGCCTTGCGATTCGAGCAGGAGCTGCTTATTACGGTAAGGGATAACGGCACAGGGATGGATGAAGCGGAGATCGAGGCGCTGAACCGGACACTTGACAGCTTACCCTCCAGCGTATCGCTGCAAAGCAGCGGCGAGGGGGGGATGGGACTGGCGAATATTAGTCAGCGGATCAAGCTGCAATACGGCGACAGCGGCAGTGTGAGCGTAGATGGCAGTCCGGGACAGGGGCTGGCAGTTACGATAACGATATCCATAGCGGAGGAAGGAGAGAGGCAGGATGTATAAGGTGCTGCTGGTTGAGGATGAGCAGGTCATCCGGCAAGGACTGCGCGAGCTGATCGGCCAATCGGCTCCCTCGTACGAGGTGATCGGCGAGATGGGGAGCGGCTTGGAGGCGCTAATGTACATGAAGTCGGAGGTGCCGGATCTGATCATTACCGATATCCGGATGCGGGAGATGGACGGACTGACGCTTGTAGAGAAGGTCAGGCAGATGTATCCCGAGCTGTTGGTGATGATCCTGAGCGGCTATGGCGAATTCGAGTATGCGCAAAAGGCAATCCAGTACGGCGTGCTGCATTATCTGTTGAAGCCGATCGAACGCCATGAGCTGGTGTCTGCCCTGGAGAGGGCCAGGCTGCTGCTGGACAAACGATATGGCGTATCGACGCCTGCAACGCTCCTTCCCGGTATGCAGCGGATGGAGCATGAGCCCGGAGATGCAAGGAAGCTCATCCGGGATGTAAAGGAGCATGTCAAGCTGCATATTGACGGCGATTTGCGGTTGCAGACGGTGGCAGATCGCGTCAGCTTGAACGCGACGTATTTGAGCCAGCTATTCAAAAATGAAACGGGCTGCAACTATTCCGACTACGTATCCGAGGCACGAATGGAACGCGCCAAATGGCTGCTCGCCCATACTCGGCTGAAAATTTACGATGTCGCCAGACTGTCCGGTCATCAGAGCCCAAAGCATTTTATGCTTGTGTTCAAGCAACAATGCGGCATGACGGCGGGCGAATACCGCAACCAGTTTGATTCGGCTGTCGCTCCCGGCTCTTCCGGCGAGCGGCCCAATCCATAAAGAAACCGTACCAATTCTGCAATCCACGTGATTTAAGGACGGGAGCTGCCTTAGCTATACTTATAGACGTCATCTACTACTGGTTAAATGAGGGGGATTCGCATGAAGAAGGCAGGATGGGCATTAAGCGCGGTGATGCTGCTCGGTCTGGCGGCAGGCTGCAGCAGCCAAAGCTCCGATCCCGTCGGCTCTGGGACGGAAGCGCCAGAGAGCGCCGTTCAGCAAGGCGAGGTGGAGCTGAAGTTTTTGATGTGGGGCAACCAGAGCCATATGGACGTGTACGAGAAGCTGATCGCCGAGTTCCAGAGCGAGCATCCAGGGATCAAGGTGAAGATGGAATCGGTCCCGTTCACAGAGTACCAGCAAAAAATTTCGGTGCTGGCCGCGGGCAAATCATTGCCTGATCTGGCCTGGGTATCGGAGCGGATGATTCCGCAATTCAAGCAAAACGGGATTTTGGCGGATGTATCGGAATTCAAAAACGATGCCGAATTTAATCTGGAGGACTACATCCCAAGCACGCTTGATTTGTTCCGCGAAGGCGACCAGCTGCTGGGCTTGCCGTTTTCTACGCCGCCGATTGTTATGTTCTATAATAAAGCCTTGTTCGATCAGGCGGGTCTCACCGATCCGAACACCCTGGCAGTCGAGGGCAACTGGACATGGGAGCAATTCGAGGCTTCTGCCAAAGCCATAGCAAACACAAACGCGCAAGATCGGGTATACGGCGCTAATTTCTTCCGCGATTGGAAGACGTGGGTCGCGCTCTCCTCCTACTCCTGGTCCAACGGCAGCGGCCCGTTCAACGATGATATGACAGCCTTTACATGGAATGATCAGTACGGGGTTGAAACGATGGAGATGCTGGATCGCATGATGTTCGACGACCAATCGCATCCGAAGGCGGGCGAGCAAGTAAGCTTCGATGCGGGCAATGTCGGAATGTTCTTCGACGTCTACAGCTATGTGTCCAAGGCGCGCGAGATCACGAACTTCGAATGGAGTATCGCGCCGATGCCGTCAGGCAGCCAGGGCAGCGTATCGATGCTGGGGCAAGCGGGTTATACGTTGTTCAAGGATAGCAAGCATCCAGAGGAGGCGAAAAAACTGTTGAAGTTTTTTGCCAGTCAATCGGGCATCCAGGCGACTTCGACGTTTTTCGTGCCGCCGCGCACCTCGGTGCTTAACGACGATGCATTTCTGAACCAGCCTAACAATCCGCCCAAGGAGCATATCCTCCAGGCCGTCATCGAGGAGATGCCCAAGGCGCGCATCATCCCGGGACATGTGCTATGGCAGGATATCGACAATGCGATTCTGCAAGGCTTTGACCGCTTGTTTGGCAGATCGGGCACAACAGCGGACAGTCTGGCACAGATGCAGCGCGACGTAGAGGCCATTCTAAACCGCTAGGAGGGACGAAGAGATGGGGAAATTGAAGGAGCAGCTAGAACGCCGGAAGCTATCGCTGTTCATCAGCTTGCCTGCCAACGATGCGTCGTTGGCCCAGGCGGCGCTGGAGGAAGGCGCCGATGCGTTGAAGGTGCACTTTAACGTGGGGCATCGGGCGAGCGGCACCCATTTTGGACCGCTCAGTGCGTATGAAGCCGTATTCCGCGAGATTCGTGGCCAGTTCGACGGGCCGTTAGGCGTTGTCCCTTCCGGCAGTCTGGAGAACGGATCGCGGGAGGACCTAACGCGGCTAGCACCGATGGGGTTTGACTTTTATTCCATCTACGCGCACCTTCTGCCGTCGTATATGCTGGAGGATCATGGTCTGGATCAGACGTTCGCCATCGATGCGACGTATGAGTTTGAGCGGGTGAGGGGCGCCGGTCATTTCGGCTTTACCGCGCTGGAGGCCTCGATCGTACCGGGGAGCGAATACGGGACGCCGCTCAGCTTTGCCGATGTGCTGAATTACCGTTATCTGGCCCAGCATTCGGGTCTGCCGATCCTGCTGCCCTCGCAACGAAGACTGGTTCCGGAGGATGTCCGGGTCCTGCATGATGCAGGGGTCTCGGCGATCATGCTGGGCGCCATTGTGACAGGCAAGACGGAGGACGGACTGCGCAGGGCGGTCAGCCGATTCCGCGATGCGATCGATAGATTGAGCTAGAGGCGGTGGAGGTTATGAAGGCAAGCAAGAGACGAAGGCGCGGCCCGCTTGCCCGGGAGGCGCAACGGACGGGATGGTTGTTTGTATCGCCGATGGTGCTGGGCTTTACGCTGCTTCTGTTGTTCCCGATGGGGAGAGCATTGTATATGAGTTTGATGGATTGGCCGCTTCTCGGAGAGCATGCGTTCATCGGTCTGGATAATTACCGGACGATTGCGACAGACGATGTGTTCTGGAAGGTGTTCGGCAATACGTTGTATTTTACAGCGGGTCTGGTGCCGTTCAACATCGTGTTGGCGCTGCTACTGGCGCTGCTGCTGGCCAAGAGCATGAAGGGTATCGGCTTGTTCCGCACGGCGATCTTCGTGCCGGTCATGACCTCGCTGATCGTCTGGTCGATCGTATGGAAATATATGTTCGCCACCGATTCCGGTCTGATCAACCAGATGCTGCTCATGATGAACATCGAGGGCCCGGCCTGGCTATATGACGAGAAGCTGGCGATGCCGGCTGTCATCGTCACCAGCGTGCTCAAAAACGTCGGCTTGAACATGGTGCTGTTCATCGCGGCGCTGCAGCAGGTGCCGCGTTCGCTCTATGAGGCTGCGATGCTCGACGGGGCGGGCAAGACGAGAAGCTTCTTTCACGTAACGCTGCCGATGATTACGCCGACCGTATTTTTGACGGTGGTGATGACCGTGATCGGCTCTCTCAAGGTGTTCGGGCAGATCTATGTGATGACCCAGGGCGGGCCGAGCAACAGTACGAAGGTGCTGGTGTATTACATCTGGGAGAAAGCATTCAAGCTGTTCCAGATGGGGTATGCGTCTGCGCTGGCCTTTGTCCTGTTCTTTGTAGTGCTCGTATTGACGCTGCTGCAATGGCAGCTTAGGAAGAGGTGGGTATTCAATGAAAGCGACACCTGATACCGCCGTTCGAAGAGTATTGTCCGCAACGGGGGTATACGGCGTATTGACGGCTGTCTCGCTGGTGATGCTTGTGCCGTTTCTATGGATGCTATCCACCTCCTTCAAAGAGCCGCAGGCTATTTTTACGTATCCGCCGCAGCTTTTCCCGACGACGTTCAAGTGGCAAAACTATGCCGATGTATTTTCGCTCATTCCCTTTGAGCGATTTTATTTCAACAGTATCTATATCGCATTTCTGGTTGTCATCGGAACCGTCTTTTTCGCATCGCTTGCCGGGTACGCCTTTGCCAAAATTCCGTTTACGGGTCGCAATGCCGTCTTCCTCGTCTTGCTGAGCGCCATGATGATTCCCCACGAGGTGACAGCGATTCCGATGTTTCTGTTTATGCGCGATCTGAACTGGATCGATACGCATTTGCCGCTGATTCTGTTGCCGATTTTTGGCGCGGGCGGCGTGTTCGGCATCTTCGTCATGCGACAGTTTTTTATAACGGTGCCTACCGAGCTAGAGGAGGCGGCGATGATCGACGGCTGCAATCGATTTCGTATCTACGCGCAGATCATGCTGCCGATTGCCAAGCCCGGTCTTGCGACGCTGACCATCTTTACCTTTGTCACGGTATGGAATGAGTTTTTTGACCCGCTCATCTTTATCAACACTCGCGAGTTGATGACGCTGCCGCTCGGCTTATCGCTATTTACGGACGAGATCGGCACGGCATGGCATCATCTGATGAGCGCGACCGTTATGGCGACGGTGCCTCTGCTGGCGGTATTCTTCATGGCTCAGAGGCGGTTTATCGAAGGCGTCGCCATGACGGGACTGAAGGAATAATGCGGCGCTGCCGCAGAGATGGACAACAGAGTTGGATCAGGAGGGATAATATGATGCCTAACAAGATAGAGATGGATGTCGTCATCGTGGGCGGCGGACCTGCGGGCATTGCAGCGGCAATCGCTGCGGGACGCCAAGGCGCGAGAACGGTACTGATCGAGCGTTATGGCTTTGTCGGCGGCATGTCGACGGCGGCGATGGTCTACCCGTGGATGACCTTTCATACCGATAGCGGCGAGCAAGTGATTAAGGGGATCGCGCAGGAGATCGTCGAGCGGCTCCAGGCGCGCGGCGGCTCGCCGGGACATCTGCGGGATACGGTGGGCTTCGTGCGGACAGTGACGCCTTATCATCCGGAGATCTACCAGGTGGTCGCGACAGATATGCTGCGCGAGGCTGGAGTTACGCTGCTGCTGCACAGCTTCGTGGATGAGGTGGCGGTGCAGGGGGAGCGGATCGAGGCGATCCAGGTGACCAATAAATCCGGGCGCTCGTGGGTGAGCGGCCAGGTGTTCGTCGATACGAGCGGCGACGCCGACGTGGCCTACCTGTCCGGTGCCCGCACCTTGCAAGGACGGGATGGTGACCATCAGTCCCAGCCGATGACGATGAAGTTCCGGATGCGCGGCGTTGATCTGGCGAAGATCAAGGCTTATATGCTGGCGCATCCCGAGGAGTTTTACCACAAGACGCCGATCGCGGAGCTTCAGGATTTGCCGCTTACGGGTGTCAGCGGCTTCTACAGCCATTGGCAAACATCCGGCGTGCCGATTAATCGCGACCAGGTGCTGTTCTTCGCCGGTCCAGCCGATGACGAGGTGCTGATTAACTGTACGCGGGTGCAAGGACTGGACGCGACGAGCGCCGAGGATCTGACACGGGCGGAGCAGGAGGGACGCAAGCAGGTGCTCATGATGGCGGAGTTCCTGCAGCGGGATGTGCCGGGCTTCGAGCGGGCTTCCATCTCGGCGGTAGCGCCCCAGATCGGCATCCGCGAGTCCAGGCGGATCGTCGGCCATTACAGACTGGCGCAGGAGGATGTGGTGCAGGGACGGAAGTTCGATGATGTGATCGCTCGCAGCGGCTACCCGATCGATATTCACGATCCATCGGGCAGAGGCGTGACGGCAGCCTCGATCTCCGGCGATGGCGCGTACGATATCCCCTATCGTTGCTTGCTCTCGGTGAACCGGCCCAATCTGCTGGCGGCAGGCCGCTGCATATCGACCTCGCACGAGGCGCTTGCGACGACCCGACTGACGCCTAGCTGCATGGCGACGGGCCAGGCAGCAGGCACGGCGGCTGCGCTGTCGGTTCGCCAGGGCGTCCAGCCTGCCGAGCTGGATATCGCGTTGCTGCAGCAGACGTTGCGGGCGGAGCGCGCAGCTATATAAGGAAGCGAGACAACCTCTGTATAGCCAAGTGCTGATCCAGGGGTTGTCTTGGCATTTGCCTTGGCCTTACGGTAGTTGCTCCAAAAGCAACGGCAGCAGCTCACTTTCCTTGGTTTTAATTTTCATGATGTTAGCCAGCATCGAATCGACATAGCGCGTATTTGGCGTGACCGCATTTTTTAATTGCAGGTTGCGGCATAACAACGCCAGTCGTTCGAGATTGCGATATTCCTCGGATAACCACTCGAAGGTCAGATGATCCAGCGCCTGGAGACGATGCAAATGCTCGAGGCGCAGACTCATCATCCGTTTGTGCTCATAGACAACCTGAAGCGGGCGGATATCCTGTAGGTGCAACGGCAGGTTATGGATGAGGCTATCATAGGCCTCCAGGCCATAGACGATCTTGGGCTCGGCTTGGACGTTCATGGACAAGCCAGGCTGTGCGTTAGTGGCGTTCATATAATGCGTAAGCTGATCCCGGATGGCGGTGGTGTCGAGCGCAAAGCTGCGGTAATGATGCAACTGGAGCAAGCGAATATTTTTATCTCGATCCCTGTCGAATGCGCGGCGGAATTGCTCGAAGGTCATTTGGCTTTGCTTGAACACATTGCCTGCTGCATATCCGGCCAGGTAGAACAGTTGTGTTTCGGTGTTATAGCCATAGATCAAGCTGCCGTGCATCCGATTATACTTGCCATAAGCTTTGCGGTCGGGAACAAAAAATTCATTCATCTCGACATCGACATAATTCCCGTCATCGATAAACTGCAGCATCAAGCGAATCAGATCGTTGCCGCTGCTCTCCAGACGCTCGATCAAGGAATGTCTTATCGCCTGCGTTCTCAAATAGGGACAGCAAAAATAAAAGTCTCCGTCCTTATGCAAGCCAATCTGGAAATCAAAAGGAATGCGATTCATGCTGAAATCCTTGTAGCTGTACAATTGAATATAAGTGGAGGCGTACCAGTTCATGTGAGCGTGCTCCTCTGGCGTGCATAGGGCCAACCCCATATACATACCGGCAGGGAAGAGGTGGTCCACACGTTTTGAGAAATCCCAGTGTCCTCGTTCCTTGCCGCACATCAACGTAATTTCCCCCTCGTGCAGCTCGATCCTTAACCAGACCGGCGGGGTCGCATCCAGAGCAAACTGCATCGTATTTTCCTTGCCTGTCTGTTCCCTGCACTGAATGACGCCGCCGTTCATCGCTGGAGTGGCAAAGATATAGACATATCTGGCATCGGCGGCAAGGCTTTCTCTTAGCATCAATCCGGCTTTAGCCCAGACAGACGTAAATTTGATCTGTTCGATCCGCACTTCGATTCCCTTATGCCCGCCGGCCTCCGCTTGCGCATACAGATACTGGAAGTTATCGCTGCGGCCCGTAATGTCGCCCTTATGGCACCAAGCCCGGTTCAGCTCTTCAAGCTCTTCCATGACAGTCGCTTCAATAGGCTGCGAACCCTCCCCATCGCCAATCGTTTGCTGATACCAGCGTGGGTTGCAGTCGTCGACTTTCAAATTTGAATACCTAACGTTCGCGTCTTCATCCTTGCGGTCATCCAACAGAATAGAGGACATATAGGCGTGATAGGAATAGGATTGAAAGACATTTTCGGCGTATAGCGGAAGTATTTTGATCAAAGGCAAAAGTCCCTCCTTTTCTCGTTTTGGCCTAAATTTACATTAACATACCTTTTAACCCAAAAGTCTAAAAGAATCTAAAGAAAATATCAAATTGTACATAAAATCTGGTTATTTGTCGTCGAATCCTATATATTTATAGGTAAAAATAGAAACAGTTGATAGATCTCGAAACGAGAGGGGCGATCCGCGAGATGGCGATGTATGTCCCATTGAGGGAGGCAACGGAGGTAGCGCAGGTAGGGGGCAAGGGCGAAATGTTGGGTCGCTTGCTCCGGTCCAAGGTCCATATTCCCGACGGGATCGTCTTTACGACAGAGATGCTGGTACGCTTCCTGGCCGATCATGGACTGGACGTAGCCGATGGGCAGACGCCAACGCCGGAGATGATCGGGAAGATTCGTCATGCGCTTAAGCATGCCGTATGGCAGCCGCATCAGTTGGAGTGGCTGCGCGAGGTGTACGATGCGATGCCTGGACGCATGTGCGTGCGCTCATCGGCTGTCCTGGAGGACGGACAGCATAGCAGCTACGCGGGCGTTTTTACATCCGTTCTGAACGTGACCACCTTTGGCGAATTTATCAGGGCCGTACGGGAGGTTTGGGAAAGCGCTTACGGACCGGATGCGGTCGCTTACGCCCAGCAGCGGAAGCATCCGCTCTTGCCCATGGCCGTCGTGGTGCAGCAGTTTCTCGATGCGACGGCATCAGGAGTCGCATTTCTTACGGAGGGTCGGTTGCATATATCGGCGACGTATGGGCTTGGGGTAGGCGTTGTCTCGGGGCGAGTGCCTGCAGATTCCTACACCCTGTCCCATCGAGGAGCAGAGCCGGAGCTGGAGATCCATGCCAAAGGAATCTGTTATGTCGCCAATGAGAGCGCGGTCACCATGCTCCACAAGCAGATGACGATCAAGCATCAGCAAAGCGAGATCGATCTGTACCCGTACGACACCGACGACCGAAATGCCGTCTATTTGTGTCAGGTGCTCCCGCAACGGCATGCTCAGCCTGCGAATAGCCCTGTCCTGAAACGGGACAACGTGCTGCGCTTGGCCGAGACTTTATATGCCCTGCAGGACGGCCCGCTCGGGTCAGGGGATTGGGATATCGAATGGTGCTGGCACCACGACGAGCCGCGAGTGTTGCAGGCGCGCCCGCTGACAAGCTCCAAGGTTGTGGAAGCGTACGATGCGGAGCCAGAGCCATCATCCGCGGGCCGACTGATCCTGACGGGCAAGCCGATCTCGGCCGGAGAAGGGATCGGTCCAGTGAGGAACATCAATAAGGATGAAGACTTAGACCGCATTGAGGCTGGAGATATTCTGGTCATGGACTGGATACCGGATCATTTTATCAGGATCTTGACCAAAGCCGCCGCTTTGCTTATATCCGACGGATCGCCACTGAGCCATTGCGCAATTATCGCCAGGGAGTGGAATATCCCCTGCGTCGGTGGCGTCCAGCGAGGGAGCTTGCAGGATGGCGTGTGGTATCGGGTGAACGGCTCTACCGGCAAAGTGTACGAGGCTGTGGACAGGCCCTCCGTTCATCAGCCAAGCGGGCTGCCAGCGCCTACGGAACGGCTCTATGTGCATGCCTGGCTCATACAGGCGATGGAAGCCGTGAACGCCTCGCCGGCCAGCGAAAAGCGATGGATGAACAAATGGAGGAAGCTGCTGCAGGCTGCAGGCCCGGATTGCGAGATCGTTACGGATGGGGTAGAGGAGCTGCTGCTTCCGGGCGACCCCCTTGCTCCGTTATTTGACCGGTTACTCGCTGGCGCGCTTCGGGATTGTCGCCCGGCCGGGCTGATCAGGGGGAGAGCGTAATGTTTTGGAAATGGTACAAGGACGGGGAGCACATCGTAGCGGGCGAACCGTTTTACGAGATGATTCGCAACGACCTTTACGGAGCGGGCGTACTGAATGTGCCTCAGGTGTTGCTTGGCGAGGAAGAGCCCTACGGACAACGTGTCGAGAAGACGATTTCACATCTTCCATTGGAACGGTTTTTCCACGTCTCCGGCTCGCTGCGGGACGGCATCCGGACCAGCATCAGCTTTAAAACCAGGCTTAGAGAGCTGACCTGGCGCGAGCTGCGAGCCTTCAACGAAGCGTCAAGGGTATTCGAGCGGGCAGTCGAGCTTGGCGACCTGACCCCCGAGCTGCTCCAGGCTTCGCTCGATGCGCACGGCAGAGTGCTGGCGCTGACGGAGTTTAATGCGATGCTGCCGTTGCAGTGGTACAGAGATCGATTGGCTGCGCTTTGCGAAGGGCGAGAGCCGATCCAGATGGACAGCTTCTCGTATAGCGAGATTATGCCGCATCGCTTGTTGCTGCGGCGAGGCAAGCTGAAGCTTGCGCTTACCTATTTGCGCTGCGGCGGCAAGCTGCGGTCCGCCGATTACCGGCACTACATCAAGCATTACAGCCATTTCGATATCCAGACGCTGCCGATGCTGAAGGACCCGCAGGACGAGGAGCGGCAGGCACTGCAGGAGGTGGAGCAGATCCTCAGCCACGCCTCGGAGGCGGACGTCAGAGAGGAGCTTGCTTCTCTCCGCACCCGTCGCTATGCCGCGAAGGCGCGTTATGACGCAAGCATGGGACGGGTTGTCGAGTATATGCATCAGAACGGCGAAGCTTGGCCTGCCATTCGCAATTTTGCAAGCGCGCTGGCTATGATTTCGCTGGCGACCACGGAGGAGGAGTATCGTCACATTTGCCAGGACCGCTTTTGGCGCGCGCTCGGCGCAGTCATCCGGGCACTGGAGCTGCCTCCGTCCAGAGTCAATTGCAGCAGCCTGGTCGAGGCGTTGAGGCAACGCCCTCTACTGAGCCTAAGCTACAACCTTTATTAGGGAGAGGGTGGGAAAGCATGGAAGGCAGAGAGGGACTTGCGCCTGAGCAAAAGCTGGTGCTGCTGCTCTCCCGGGCGACGTTCAGCCAGGCGGACGAAAGCGAGCTGCGGGAGGCGGTGGGGAATACGTCGCTGGACTGGTATGCCATCCACAACATGGCTATCAAAAATCGCGTCTTGCCCCTGCTGTGGAAAAATGTATACGACCGGAACTACGAGGATTACATGCCGCGCAGATTGCAGGAAATGGCGCAGCTCATCTACCTCGGCACCGGAGAAAGAAACCGGGTCTATCTGGCGCAGCTCGAAGAGGTGCTGACGGCCTTCCAGGCTGCGGGCATCCCCGTCTCGCCGCTGAAGGGCGGCTATCTGATCCAACATGTCTATGGTGACCTGGGCGTCAGATCGGTCAACGACATGGATTGTATGATCGACTTCGAGGACAGAGCCCGGGTGGACGAGCTAATGCGATCGCTTGGGTATATCCAGGGGGAGCTGGATCGGTCGGACGGATTGATCAAGCCGATCAGTCGAGCGCGTCAGATCAAGTGGAGGACCATGATGAGCAATTTGTATCCGTACCAGAAGCAAAGTCCATCGCCGTATTTGCGAGAGGTTTCCTTTGACTTCTGCTTCAGCTTCGAGAGACAGACGGGCCCGGTGCAGCATATGATCTCACGTCTTGAGCAGGAGACGGCGTCTCCCCATCCCGTGCTCAGGCCCAGCGACTTTTTTACGCATCTTTGCTGCCATTTGTACAAGGAAGCTAATCATGCGGCATGGATCGTCTTTGAGAAGGATATTAACCTCATTAAATTTTGCGATGTGCGTGAATACGTGCTGCGCAAGATGAGCCGCGAGGAGCTTTTGGAGGCGGTGGCGTTTGCCCGCGAATACGGACTGGAGAAGGCGCTTTTCTTCACGCTATTTTACCTTCAACAAATCTATGATGACGGGTACGAGCAAGCGCTGATGGACGCGATCGGCATCGGGGATGATCTGCAATGGCTCCACACCTACGGGACGAGCGATTTTGGCGAAGCGAGGACGTGGAAGAAGAGCTTCTGGGCAAGGCTATTCGCTTCCGACAATAAGGAAGAGCTAGAAAGCATGCCTCACTTTTTCGAGAGCTGATGGGAGGTAACCGGATGGTATTTCGATACGCCTTGCATGGACGACTGAATGCTGCACAGGCGGAGAGCTTAAGCTTCAAGTTAAGTTACTCGTATGAGCAGATGAGCTCTTGTCGCTATGACGAGAGCTCGCATGAGGTCGTGGTGGAGCTTGATGACCCGGACCATGCGCCAGCACTTGCGACAATAGTCGAAAAGTTGATCGAGTCATCGTTGAAGGAAAGACAGATTGGCAAGCGCGTCATCTGCGAGACGGAGAAAATGGAGGCGAACGTCCTAGGCTCGGTACAGCGGCCCGTATTCGACGGGATGCGTTACGAAGGCGCTGCACTCGCCATATTCGAAGCTGTGGATGCGAGGTTGGCCCGGTTGGCAGACGGGTATGCCTCGGAGCGAAGGCGGTACTCGGCCTCCATTTCGTTGGAGACGATGGAGAAATGCAATTATGTATCGTATTTCCCCCAGAATCTGTACATGATTTCCGAGATTCCGCATCAGTATGACGCGTTGCAGCAAATCAAGGCGACGGGCGATTATCGCCAGCATGCCAGACTGGGCGAGCGGGCGCTGACCCCGGCCGTCTGCTTTCACTGTTACGAGGAGTTCAGCGACTCTATCGTGGATCAGCCTGTCGTCATCAGCTCGGCAGGCCATTGCTTCCGCCATGAGGCGACCTGGAGGAAGAGCAGCTACCGCCTCAAGGAATTCCAGATGAGAGAGATTGTCTATCTTGGAGATGAACAAACGGTGTCGGAGCTTCGGAGCGCAATCATGACGGAGGTGTGGACCTTGTTTTGCGAGCTTGGCCTTACGGGCAGGATCGAGACCGCGGCCGATCCGTTCTATTACCCGCAGGACAATCCGATGGCGTTCCATCAAATCATGGCGGAGATGAAATACGAGCTGGTGGCGCAGACCGGCGACGAACAGTTTTCGATTGCCTCGTTTAATCACGTCCACGACTCGTTGACTCGTCAGTTTCGGATTACAGATCGCAGCCGGCAGCCTGTGCACTCGGGCTGCGTAGCGTTTGGCGTCGATCGCTGGGTGTATTTGCTGTTATGCGAGTACGGCCCGGACTTGGACGAGTGGCCGGATCGAGTAAAGCACATCTTGGCGGCGGGAGGCGTGCAGGATTATGCCATCCAATAGGTTGTCGTTGCTAGGTAAGGTGCAAGCCATCCTCCGCGACGTGTTGGAGGGGACAGAGGGTTATAACGGCTCGGTCGATCCTGACGACCTGAAGCTCGATTCCATGAAGACGATCCAGTTGATCGTTCGGCTGGAGAGCGAATTCGACTTCTTGTTTGAGGATGATGATTTAATGCTCGATAAATTCAAGACGGCGGAACTGATCGTAACGTTGTTGGAGGAGAAATATGGCGTAGGGAGCGATTCGCTTGTTATGGAAACTGGGGAGCTTTGAAGACCGGGAGCGGCCAAACGTGGGGAACAAAGCCTATCAGTTAGGTCATCTGATCGCCAGAGGATTCCGGGTGCCTCCCGGATACGTCATCCCCCGCGTCTACTTGGACGAGCTTTTGCTGCACAATCAACAGCAAGATGTTTTCCGAAGGCTGCTGGAGGATGACGGCGTATTAAATCGCTTCCACAAGCTGCAAAAGCTGATCATGGGACTGGAGCTGCCGGCGCTGCTGCGCGCTGAGCTGGAGCGGCTGCTGGAGGCATACGGCACACTGGCGGCAAGAAGCTCCGCTGCGAGCGAGGATGCATCGACCTCCAGCATGGCTGGCCAATATAGTTCGGTAACGGGCATTCAGACGATAGAGCAGCTCGGCGATGCCGTCTTGTCCTGCTTTGCTTCGGCGTACTCGCAGGGCGTATACGTCCAGGGCAACTTTGGCGAAGGCACAGCGGTGATTATACAGCAGTATTTGGCGTTCGAGGTGGGGGGAGTCGCTTTTAGCGAGTCGCCCGATCCAGCGATGGAGCGGGATGTGATGGCGATTAACGCCGCGCCGGGCGGCATTGAGCAGATCGTATCGGGCATCAGCACGGGCGAGACGTCGATGGTCCCCAGGTATGGGCAGGTGAAGCCCGGCAAGCTGTTATCGACTCAGACCCTGCTCGAGCTAAGACAACTCTGCTCGGAGCTGGAGGCGCTATCGGGCGGTCCAGTGGACGTGGAATGGGGACTCTTGCGACAGCAGCTATATGTAGTCCAGTCTCGCCCCTTGACGGTCCGGAGGAAGGAGCTTGACCAAGCCTGCATCGTCGACATCGACGATATCGCCGCCTGCTCTGCACTGGATCTGGGGGAACTGCGAGACAAGCATTGGCGCTGGTTCGACAAAAAACATCATGTCCGTCACGCCTGCAGGAAAGCAGGCGTGAACGTGTCCAAGGTGAGCTATCTGCTTAGTCCTGCGGACGCTGCGCAGGCGGGAGAGGCTATTGCCCGCTTGAGCAGACAGCTCGGAACGCCACACCTTGAAGTATACGATGGCCGGGCGTTTCATCTCATGGCCAAGGAGAAGCTGCACTCGTTTTGCTCTCGGAAGACGGATGGGTTTGCGACGCCGCTGCGATTGCTCGTGCAGGAATATATCGCGACGCAGTGCTGCGGCTTTGCAAGTCGCGATGCCGAGGGCAACATCTATGTCGAATCGCTTCCGGGCGGGTTCCGCAGCTTCTGGCTCGAAGGCTCGACGCCCACCACCTATTTGTTGTCGCCGGAAGGGGCGCCGCTTCATGAGAAGCTGCAACGGGTGGATAGCTATTTCCGCTTTGACAGCCAGGCCCTGGACTTCGTGCGCGTACAGGTCGAGCGAGCGGAGGAGCATAAGCTGACGCAGAGGCAATTGGCTGCGATCGTCGGCCTCACCGGGCAACTGTCCGCGCTGCTCGGCGAGGTGCGGATCGAATGGGTGTTTGACGGGGAGGAAATCCGGTTTTTCGACCTGTCGGAGGAGACGCGCCCGCTTGTCGAGACGCTTGGGCTCGGTACGGTGTTGTCCTCGGGCTATGCGGAAGGGCAGGCTTGCGTATTGGACGATATCCATACGTTTGACGCTTTGTTCGACGATGTGCTGAGCGAGGTCGATGTGGTGCCCAAAGCGGCATTCCTGGAGCTTGTACAGTCCGAGCCCTGTCATGCGCTTATCCGTTCGGTGCTTCAAGGCGCGGACAAGCCGATCGTCGTAGCGGAGTATCCGAAGCGCACGCTGGCGGTTATGACGGACCATGTCTCGGGATTTGTGTTCGAGCGCGGCGCCCTGTTATGTCATCTCGCCATTATCCTGAGAGAGAAGGGAATCCCCGCTCTGGTCGTGGAGGACGCCCGTCAGGCCGTCCGTCACGGAGCGCAGCTGAGCTTGGCGAACGGGAAGCTGTTGAATCATGAGGAACAGGGAGTGAAGCGATGAATTGGTCGTCTTTTTTGCAGCGTCTGGAGACGCTGGATTGGAGCAGCGACACGGAGGAGACGTTCCGCCAGGCAGCAGCGATATTGCAAGTGATGGCGAGCTCTCCTGGTGGCTTGCTGGAGAGAGCGAGAGCGATTGTGGAAGACCCGGAGCAGTTGGCGCGCTACAAAGCGATCGTGAACTTTCCTAGCAAAATTATGGACAAATTCACCTTGTATGTCGATCCCCGCAATGATTTTGCGATCCGTCTGCATCGGATGAAAAACCGGGCAGGCAACGCGGGAAAGGTTCCGCAGGTTCATAGTCATGATTGGTCGTTTGCATCGGTGATCCTGAAAGGGGCCTACCACGAATCGAGCTATCACATCGACTCTATCGATACGGATCAGAGCTCGGCCGAGCTCCGACATGTGGAGGATCGAACGTTGACGGCAGGGTCGATCAACATCGGCATGTCCAATACGGCGCATCGAACGTGGAACGATGGCGAAGAGGACTGTTGGACATTGTTCGTGCGGGGACAAATACAGGGCGGTGGTTTTAAGGTGTACGACCTGGAGCAGGGCAGCTTTTTTTACAATCCCGACAAAGCGCCGAAGCCGCTGACGGATGAAGCTTACGCCGAAGCGCTGTTGCAGATTGCTGCAATATGAAGCCCGAGCGTCAGAGCAAGGCGAGCTATGTGAAGCTGTTTTTATGGGCGCTCTCCTATACCAGACAACAGATGGCTGCGCTAATTGCCTTTATCCTGGCGGGTCTCGTCGCCACACTGGTCGAGCTGAGCATCCCCAAGGCCATCCAGTATTTCGTGGACGATATTATCCCTGCCCGCAGCATGACGCAGCTGATGTGGGTGATGGCCGCGCTAGGGGTAGCCGTCATCGTGATGTTCGCCTTGACGGCTTATCGCAATTATTTGCAGCGCCTTATCCAGGAAAACGCAACCCGGCGTCTCCAATCGGCTTTGTTCAACCACCTTCGTCATCTGGGCATGGCTTATTATGAAATGAAGCCGGTCGGCGAAACCTTGTCATTGTTTCAGCTCGAAGTGGCGAACATCAGGCGACTATATAGCGAATATTTGCCGAAGGTCATTCGAGACTTCCTGCTTTTGATGGTGTCGTTTGGCTTTCTCATCCAGATTCATTGGCAGATGGCCGTATCCTTGCTGCCTTGTTTTCTGGTTTATTACGCCGTCGGTCCGTATTTCGAGCGGAGAGCGGTGGCCCATGGCATGGAGGCGCGCGACCATCAGGTGACCTATAACCGCCAGCTGTACGATACGGTATCCGGCTGGGTCGAGCTGCGGCTCAACGGACGCGAACAGTGGAAGCGGACCAGGGATCTCGAGCAGCTGGCCAAGGCGCAGCAGTCGACGAGAGCGCATTTTTTGTTCGCGGATATTCGGACGGCCTTTCGTTACATTTCTGTGTATCTCGGCGTGGTCGTTTTGTTTTTTTACGGGATACAGTTGGTCAGACAGGGCGGACTCTCGATCGGCCAATTCGTGGCCTTTTCGTTTTATTGCTTTATTATGCTTAATAATATGACCAGCTTTATCCGTCTGATAACCGAGCAGCGATTTTTGCTTTTGAAGGCGGAGCGCCTGTACCGCTTTTTCCAGACCAAGCCTGTCATAGAAGAGAGCGCGTCTCCTGTCGTGCTTCAGGAGGTCAGGGGAGAAATTCATTTTCATCGGGTTTCCTTTCACTACGCGCCCGAATACAAAACGCTGCATGAGCTTAGCTTTCAGATTAAGGCAGGCGAGAAGGTGGCGTTCGTCGGCGAGAGCGGCTCGGGGAAGACGACGATCCTCAAGCTGATCAGCCGGATGTACGATCCGCAGGAGGGGCGCATCACGCTCGATGGCGTGCCGCTCGCTTCGCTGTCGTTGGCCCAGCTCCGGGATGCGATCGGGTACGTGTTTCAGGATACGTATTTGTTTAATGCTTCGATCCGCGACAATATCCGGTTTGGCCGGCCGGACGCTACGGAGCAAGACATCGTGGAAGCGGCCAAGGCTGCGTATGCGCATGACTTCATCTCGGCGATACAGGAGGGCTACGATACGCTAGTGGGCGAGCGCGGGATCAAGCTGTCCGGCGGACAAAAGCAGCGGATTTCCTTGGCCCGGATGTTCATCAAAAACCCGCGGATCGTGGTGCTGGACGAAGCGACAGCTTCGCTGGACAATGTGAGCGAGGTCGAGGTGCAACGCGCCTTGGAGCGGCTGTTGAAGGGGCGGACAACGATCGCGGTGGCGCATCGTTTAACCACAATCGAGCACTTTGACCGGATCTTGTACGTGGAGAATGGTAGAATTGCCGAAGCCGGCAGCTACGACGAGCTGATGTCGCGCAACGGATGGCTGAACCAGCTAGCGGCGAGCGGGCAGGGAGGGGGATGGACATGAAGGATATCCGGTGGATGCTGCAGTATGTCGGGCGCATCAAATGGTCGCTGCTCCTGCTGATCTCCATACTCCTGCTCGAAAATGTGATGAACACCGTCATGGTCGGCGTCAACAAGTATATCGTGGACGAAATTTTCATTCAGGGGAAATACCATTTATTTATCCCGATTATAAGTGTGTTCGTAGCCTCCTTCCTGTTGTACAACGCCTTTACCGTCCTATCTCGGCAGATTCGGCTTCGGTCCGAGCATCTGCTCACGCGTATGCTGAGCGAGAAGCTGATGAAGCGTATCTCCAGATTGCCGACAGCGACCTATTACAAAGAAAATAGCGCCAAATACGTCAACTATTTTACAACCGATATTAACCAGGCCTCCAATACGATGACCGGCTATTTTCCCGATGCGTTTCAAGCGGCCACCAAGGTTATTATTTTGACCATCGTCATCGGACTGCAAAATCCGGTTATGGTCGCAGGCGTATTTGGACTCGCGTTCGTCTATATCGCGCTGGGTAAAAAGCTCGCACCGTCTCTAAGGGCAGCCTCCTTGGCGACGCAAGAGACGAATGCCGAGGTGCAGGCGGTGATCGAGGAGGGTATATCATCGACGCGCGAGGTGTTGGCTTACAATCGACTCGACTGGGAGCGCGAACGCTATAACCGGCGCTTCGACCGCTATTACGACAAGGTGATGCGGGAATGCAAGGCGATCAATCGCAAGCTGTGGTTAAGCGATCCGCTGAAATGGATCTTGCATCTTCTCGTTATCGGATACGGGGGCTACCTGGTCATCCAGGACAGCTTGTCGCTCGGGAGCTATGTGATCCTCTATCAATTCGCATGGCAGCTAATGGATGCGGTCAGCCAGTTATACAACGCCCTCATGCAGGTCCCCTCGCAGCTCGGGAACATTATTCGTCTGCGGGGCATGCTGTCCGCAGAGCAGATCGAGGACGGGGCGGAGGCGCTGACGGACGAGATCCGCGCACTGACGTTCCGGGACGTCACATTTGCCTACGAGGGCTCCAATCGCCCTGCGCTCTATCGGCTAAAGGTTGACTTCCCGGTAGGCTGCAAGATCGGAGTCGTCGGCGGTAGCGGTGGGGGCAAATCGACGCTTGCGCAGCTATTGACCCGATTGTATGATCCTGGCGATGGACGCATCGAGGTCAATGGCACGAAGCTGAGCGATCTGACACGCGAGTCGTGGCGGGACCGGATTGGCGTCGTCACCCAGGAGGTGTATCTGTTCCCTGACACGATCTGGACGAATATTACATTGGGCGAGTCTTACCGTCCGCAGGAGGTATACGACGTCAGTCGGTTGGCTCACATTCATACCTTTATCGAGTCCTTGCCGGAAGGCTACGAGACTCGCTTGGGAGAGCGGGGCGTCAATCTGTCTGGCGGTCAGAAGCAGCGTCTCGCCTTGGCCAGAGCTCTGCTGCGCAACCCCGACATTTTGATTTTGGACGAGGCAACCTCCGCCCTGGACCTGACGACCGAACGGCTGATTCAGCAAGGGCTGGACGATTACCGGAGAGGCAAGACGACGATCCTGATTGCCCACCGGCTCTCCACCATTCAGAATGCAGATCATATCTTGGTCATCCAGAACGGTCAATTAGTCGAGGAGGGCACGCATGAGCAATTGCTTCAGCATTCGACGACATACAGGCAGCTTGTCCAGAGCCATAGCGCATAGAAGGGATTAGGGTATGAACGGGAGGAATGCGAGATGAAGCATGTGCTGTTGGTTGGAGGAGCGGGGTACGTCGGCTCTGTGTTGGTCAGGCATCTGTTGCAGGCGGGCTATCGGACGACGCTTGTAGATACGTTTGATTATGGCAGGGGGACGCTTGCTGCTTATGAAGGCTTGTTGGGTATCATCGAGGCGGATATGCGGAGCATCGGGCGGGAGATGCTGGAGACCGTCGATGCGGTCATTAATCTGGGCGGCTTCTCCAATGACCCGACGGCCAACTACAATCCGGCCAAAAATTGGGCGTTGAATAGGGTAGCTGCTGCTGAGCTGGCCCGCAACAGCAAGAGCGCGGGCGTGCCGCTATACATCCTTGCCAGCTCTTGCTCCATCTATGATCGGCAGCGGCTTGCGGGAGATGCGGACGCTTTGTTGACCGAAGACAGCCATGTCGAGCCGCTTGGCCCGTATTCGGTATCCAAATATGAGGCGGAGCAAGCCATTTTACCGTTGAGGGACGAGCATTTCATGCCGGTAATCTTGAGGAAAGGCACCGTTTACGGCTATTCTCCCCGCATGCGGTTTGATCTGGTCGTCAATACGATGGTGAAGGACGCGCTGACCAAAAATCAAATTACGCTTCATCTGGGCGGAGAAATGTGGCGACCGATGATTGAGGTGAACGATGTGGCGAGGGCGTATCTTCAGGCGATCGAGGCAAGCTACGACCCGCATGATTCCGGTATCTACAATATTTTGAGCCAAAACGTGCGAATCTCCGAAGTCGGGCTGAGAGTACTGCATACATTGCGCGAGCTAGGACACGAGTGCGACCTGCGCATGGACTATGCGATGAGCGGCATTCGGAACTATCGCGTCGACAACGCAAAGGCGAAAGCGCGGTTTGGATTGCAGTCGGAGCATAGCATCGAGAGCGCAGTAGCGGACATTTATCGTCGCTATCGCGAGCAGGCATGGATGCTGGAGGACGATATCTACTATAACATGAAGTGGATGAAAAGCAGGGAGGAGCAAGCGATCCGATGAAAGGAGCCAAAGGATGATCCAATCAGGCGAGATTGAAGGGGTTCGACTCATCAACCTTACTGTACACAACGACAACCGGGGCTGGCTCTGCGAGTTGGTGCGCGAGGACGATGATTTCTATCAGCGCTTCGGCCAGCTCTATGTGGTGAACAACTATCAAGCCAACGTGGTCCGCGCCTTCCATATGCACAAGGAACAGGATGAGATTTTCATCGTGACCTCGGGCGCCATTCAATTCATTCTGGTGGATGAGCGGGAGGACTGTCGGACCTTCAAAACGATGAAACGCGTCGTCATGGACGGCAACCGACCGCAGGCGCTGACGGTGCCGAGAGGGGTACAGCATGGGTCTATGGCGCTCGTGGACGGAGCGCAGATCACAGCGCTGACGACCCAGCCTTATCGTGCCGGACATCCCGACGAGGTGAGGGTGCCCTCCGATCACTACGGCGACATCTGGGGGCTTGGCGGATGGTGAGGAAGGTCGCGGTGCTGGGCGCCAGCGGCTTGCTAGCCTTCGACATGATACGCATGTACGAGCAGCAGGGCTGGCAGGTATTCAGACTTGCCAAGGACGAGCTGGATGTGACGGATAGGGATCAGACAAGCCGGATGCTGTCCGAGCTGTTGCCGGATGTCGTGGTCAACACGGCAGCCTATATGAATGCGGATCGTTGCGAGCAAGATCCGTTGCAGGCTTACAAGGTCAACGCGCTGGGCGCCAGAAACGTGGCCCGTGCCTGCGATGCGTCAGGCGCCATCCATATTTGGTTCAGCTCCGATTTTGTGTTTGACGGGCAGCAGCGGCATCCCTATGTCGAGGATGATCCAGTGAATCCGTTGATGGTGTACGGCGTGACCAAGGCCGCCGGCGAGATGGAGGTCAGAGGCAACAGCGCCAAGCATTATATCGTGCGCACCTCGGGCTTGTTTGGAGCGGGCGGCAGCCATTTTATCGAACGTATGCTGCTCAAAGCGAGACGAAATGAACCATTAGCCATTGTCGACGATATTTATATGTCGCCTTGCTATACGAAGCATCTGGCGGCAACGGTCTATGCAATCGTGGAGCAAGAGCTGGATTACGGAACCTATCATGTCGTAAACGATGGCATAGCTTCGTGGTATGGCATGTGCCAGGAAGCCTTTTCGATCCTTGGGATATCCAGCGCCATCGAGCCGATCTATATGGAGGAGCGCTATCGCACAGATCCCTCGTTGGCCAAGCGTCCGTTGTATACGGCGATGTCCAGCAATCGATTGCGAATCAGGGGGCTGGCGACTGAGGATTGGCGAAGCGCCCTGAGAAGCTATTTAACCGAGAAAGGCTACACCAGTCCATAATTAGGGGGGAACGGCCGTGAAAGTAGGCATTATCGTCAGCACCGGATTTAATCTTGCCTCGCTGGGTCCGGATTGGAGCGACGTCGTCGTAGAAACAACGGAGGGTATTATCCCATTCTCCAACGCGACGATCGGAGACGTGGAGGTCTATGCAGCCAGGCGGAACGGCTGGAGCAAGGCCTGTCCGCCGCATAAGGTCAATTATGCGGGGATTATCGCTGCCTTCAAAGAAGCAGGGGTGCATCAAATCGTCGCCACCTCGGTGGTCGGTTCATTATCCGAGGCGATTGAGCCCGGCACGATTGTCGTTCTCGATCAGTTTTTGGACTTTACAAAGCATCGCGTCTCCACCGCCTTCAAGGACGGAGCTTTTGCGTTTTGCGATTTCACGGAGCCGTATTGCCCGGAGCTGCGAGGCTTGCTCATAGAGGGCTGCAGGGAGCAAGGGAGCCGCTACAGGGATACGGGATGTTATGTCGGAGTCGACGGCCCGCGCTACGAGACGGCGGCAGAGGTTCGGATGTACGGCAGGCTGGGCGGGGACGTCGTCGGGATGACCAATATTCCCGAGTGCATCCTGGCGCGCGAGAGCGGCATTTGCTACGCTTCGGCATCGCTGGTCGTCAATTATGGCGCAGGGATCGTCGGACCTGTGACGAGAGAGGATTGCTATGACAATACGATCAAGCATATCGGGGAGATGGAGGGACTGCTGGCCGAGGCGATCAAGCGGCTGCCTCAGACGTCGTTGCGCTGCTCCTGCTCCGAGGTTGCTGCCGATATGATTCGTCTTCAGTCGTGATCGCCAGAGATGGAGTCTGATTTTATGAAGGGGCATCTGATCGTATTCGAAGGCATTTGCTGCTCCGGCAAAACGACGATTTTCAACCCGATCTGCGAGCAGTTCCCTGTAGTCAAGCTGCAAGAGTCTTTTTATGCTGCGACGGATCCGCCTCCTCCTCCGACCACTCCGGCGGAAGCGATCCGCAACGATGCGTATTACTTGGCGCTCGATGAGCAGAGATGGCAAGCGGCGACGGCTATCGTGAACTCGGGAAGGCATCTGCTCGCGGAGCGCTGCGTCCTCGGCACGATCTCGATCTGTTATGGGTACCAGCCGATCTATCGCTCCTATCCTGCCGCGATGGACGTCCTGATGAAGAGCCTCGAGAGAGGCTGGTTCGCGGCTCCGACTGCCTATCTGTGGTTTAAGACCGATCTGGAGGTGATCCAGACACGCCTGCGCGACAAGCAAGCGAGGCGTCATCTCGTAGGCGAGGGCTGGACCCATCCTGAGGCACTGGAGCTGCAGCATCAGCTGCTGGAACGCTATTTTGCTATAACGAAAACGCCGGTCTATATCATTGACGGCAATGCAAGCCTGAGCGAGCGAATGGAAGCTGTCTATTCGCGCATCCGATCCATTCTGCATGAACCGGCACACGATGTCTATCCGGATCCTTTAGCGCATAGCCGGCAAATGATCCGTTTTTTGCAACGTTCGGTCGACGAAATGAACGAAAGGGGATGCGTATGAACGGGAACTGGGACGACCTGATGCATCAATTGGCGCTTGATATCCAGTGGGACCATCCGGTTGCGGAAGAAGCGGCCAAGATGGAGAAGGCTTTGCAGCGTCTGACCTCCGATCCTGCGTTACTCCTCGGCAGGCTGGAGCAGCTCCGCGCAAGCGATGAGGGATGTGACTACCCTATAGCCTATAAGGAGCAGTTCAACTATCCCGCCAAGATCATGGATATTATGCCGCTTTATATCGATCCCGAGGGCCGCTTCGCGGTCCGACTGCATCGGATCAAGGGGAGGCGGCAAGGCGCGCCCAAGCAGACAAAGCTGCATAGCCACGATTGGATGTTTGCCACGTATATGCTGAGCGGCGCCTATCTCGAGCCTTATTACAAGATCGTCAGCACCGATGAGACCGAGCAGACGGCGCAGCTCGCTTATCTCCAGGACAGAGTGTTGGAGCAAGGCCAGAGCCAGTCGATGCTGCTCGATTACGCGCATGAGACGGTCAACGAGCAAGAAGAGGATGCCTACACGCTTGTGCTGATCGGTCAATCATCGGGCCGTGGATTTATGAATTACGATCTGGCGACGGGGACTTACTCGGTCAAACGGTTAACTCACAGTGAGACGCCTGCGAGGGAGCAGTGGCTCGATTGCGTACGGATGTTCCAGGATCAACTGCTGCAGCTTGCGCCAGAAGACCATGTCGATATCGGCATGCAGGCAGAGGAGTAGATTGCGATTGGGAAACTATTATTTAGGCATCAATTGCGGCAGGCATGACGCTGCCGCGGCTCTCATTAAGGATGGCGTACTGCTCTGCGCAGTTGAACAGGAGCGCTTCAGCAGGAATAAACGGGCCGTAGGGGAGGCGCCGATCGACGCTGTCTTGTTCTGTCTTCAGTTCGCTGGCATTACGCTTGACGAGGTTTCGGCCGTTGGCCTTGGCTGGGATTATCCCAGGATGAGAGCTTTATACGACGAGCCCCGCGACGGTAGAGATGCGGTAGAGACGTTATTTCCGGCGGACAGATTTCCCGATCAAGCGATCCCGCCCGTCCTCCCGATCGACCACCATATCGCTCATGCTGCTAGCGCTTATTATGCCAGCGGGTTTGAGGATGCGGCGGTATTGGTTGTTGATGGCGGCGGCGAGACGGCATCGACCACGCTGGCCAGGGCGCAAGGCAACCGGATCGATGTGTTGGAGCAGATCAAGCTGCCCTTTTCCCTGGGAGGCTACTATGCGGCCGCTACCCGCTATACCGGGATGAAAGCGCGCCATGCCGGGAAGTTCATGGGGCTGGCCGCTTATGGGCGAGCCGATCAGGAGATGCCGTTGCGGGTGAGCGACGAGCTGCGGCTGGAGCTTGACGGCTGCCTGCCGGAGTCCGGCAGCTTTGCCGATCTTGGCGCATTTCGCGATCTGCTGGAGAGCCACTTCGAGCGTCACCACTTTCCTTACCGGAGAGGAGACGGAGTCGACCTGTATCCCTATGTCGGGTTTGCGGCATCCGTGCAGCACTCGCTCGAGCAGGCCTTGCTGCATCTGGTTCGCCAGCTGCGTCGCCTCACCGACGCTACGAATCTGGTCATCGCTGGCGGGGTTGGACTGAATTGCACAGCCAACGGCGTTATTGCCGATTCGGGCATTTTCGAACACCTGTTTATTCAGCCCGCATCGCATGATGCGGGCGTTGCGATCGGAGCTGCTTTTGAAGCCGCCAAATGCAAGGGGGAAGCTCTTGTTTCGTCGAGGATGGATGATGCGTACCTTGGGCCTTCCTACAGCGATGAGCAGATCCATGCGGCGATTGTACAGCGCGGTCTGTCCTATACGCGATGCTCCGAGGAGGAGTTGATCCATCAGACTGCCGATTTTCTCCAGCAGGGCAAGCTGATCGGCTGGTTCCAGGGCAGGGCCGAATTCGGACCGCGGGCGCTCGGAGCGCGCAGCATCATAGGCAATCCTATGGATAGAGAGACGCTTGTTCGTTTGAATCGGTTGAAGAGGCGGGAGATGTGGAGGCCGTTTGCGCCAAGCGTTATTGAAGAGGCATTCGATGCGTTTTTTGAGAGTGCGCATCCGTCGCCCTTCATGATCGTGGCAGCCAAGGTGCTCCGTGACAAACAAAAAGAAGTGCCAGCTGTTGTTCATGTCGACGGGTCAGCGAGGCCCCAAGCTGTCAGACGCAGTGTGAACCCCCGTTATTGGGGTGTCATCGATGAGTTTGGGAGAAGGACAGGCATTCCAATCGTTGTCAACACGTCCTTTAACCTCGACCATGAACCGATCGTACTCCGGCCCGAGGAAGCGCTCGCCAATTACGAGACGACAGAGCTCGACGCGTTGGTCATCGGGAGTTACGTGCTCTCTAAACAAGAAGGGTTTCACATTCCTTATAAGGAATCTCCTCCCGCAGCGCGTTCGACCCCGTTGGACAAGCGATTAATTACGGTTCACCGCTATATCCGCAGCCATTTCCAACAGTCGCTCTCTTTGCAGCAACTGTCCGATCTTATCGCGTGCAATCCCATTTATTTGAGCAACACCTATTCGAAGGTCTTTCGCGTATCGCCCATGAAGCATATCCAGAATTTGCGGATGGAAAAGGCTAAAGAGCTGCTCGTCGCGGACGAGCGGAATATTAGAGAAATTGCTCAATCATTAGGGTATTTTTCGGCCTCTCACTTCTCTGAGCTGTTCAAAAAATACTACCAGATGACGCCGAGTCAATATCGGATCAGCCAGGCGATGCAAAAGCTCGGGGCAGCCGATAACAACGAATCGATGTAAGTGGGCGACGGCTTGAGTTATGCTTGCGGAGAGTTAATCGTACCTTTTGACGAACAGCGTGGCCGGAGCTTCCGGTCGCGCTTTTTGGCGTCCAAGGCGATATTGCGATGGGGTGCAGCCATAAGCGCGCTTGAACGCCTTGCTGAAATAGTAGATGTCGGGATAACCGGAGCGCTCGGCGACCTCGCGGATCATCAGCTCCTGCTGCATCAGCAGGGAGGCGGCTTTCTCCAGACGCAGCCGGTTCATCCGCTCGACCAGCGTCATCCCGGTTCGCTCCTTGTACAGACGAGCCAGATGTCCGTAGCTCATATGGAGCGAGGCGGCCAGCTCGGTCATGCTGCACTTGTCCTTGGTGAAGTCCTCCAGATAGACCTCGACCTTGCGCACGAGCGGATCGGCGGTCCGGTGTGGGCTGGCGGATGCGCCTACCGGGCTGCTATGCGCGGCAGCCTCTTGCATCGCGGCAGCCTGCGCGGCGAGCATATCCAGGAGCCCTGCCAGCTGCAGCTGCAGCGCAAAGACCGGGCGCTCGCCCGCAGCCGCCCCCTCTACGAATGACAGGAGCTGCTCCCGTATGCTGTTACTAGCTGCATGCGCGCCCGGCGGGAACGTCTGGAGGCGCAGCAGCCGGCGGAAGTAGGTCAGCTCCGGCTCGGCCTGGTCCCGCAGGCCGGACCTCCGCGAGCCTCCCATGCGGCGCTTCATGCGCCAGCGGATGCATAGCCCTTCATGCGGATTGCCGCGTACATACTGATGCGAGTGGATCATTCCTGGCGGGATGAGGAAGTATTCTCCGGCCCGGACACGCACCGTCTGCTGGCCGAAGGTTGTGTACATCTCGCCGGACAGCACATAGTTGAGCTCGTACCAGGTGTGGGTGTGCGGCGGACAGCCGCTGGCATTGCCGATTTGTTCTAACATGATGTCGATCCAGTCGATCCAGACATCCTCGATGACGATCTCCGTACAGCATTGCTGGAATCCGGGCGGGCAATCCGCTTTCCACCTTGCGATATCCATCCTGACACGCTCCGTTCCTGTGAGGGGAGTTTTCTTCCTTTTTACTATCATATCATAATAAGACAAAACCTGATGCGGTATATCCATTTTCATCGCCACGGCCCGGCACCATAATGAGGAGGAAACATCAGACTGTTGAAAAAGGACCGTAGGCTTAACTTTTCAACGAGTCTGAAACATCCTAATGATGGGGGCTTTGACGATGTCCAACAGAAGACTGCATCTGCTCAGCAACGCGCATCTCGATCCGGTATGGCAATGGGAGTGGGAGGAGGGAGCCGCAGCGGCGGTATCGACCTTCCGCGCAGCCGCGGAGTTCTGCGAGGAGTTTGGCGGCTATGTGTTTAATCATAACGAGGTCATCCTCTACCAGTGGGTGGAGGAATACGAGCCGGAGCTGTTCCGCCGCATCCAGCAGTTGGTAGCCGAAGGCAAATGGCATATTATGGGCGGCTGGTATTTGCAGCCGGACTGCAATATGCCGTCGGGCGAGTCGTTCGTCCGGCAGATCCTGCATGGCCGCACCTACTTCCTGGAGAAGTTCGGCGTGCGACCGACGACTGCGATCAACTTCGACTCCTTCGGGCATACGCGCGGGCTTGTGCAGATCCTGCAGCAAGCCGGGTACGACTCGTACATCTTTATGCGCCCGGATTCGTTCCCGACGCTGCCGGCGCAGGATTTCATCTGGGAGGGTTATAACGGCAGCTCGGTGATGGCGCACAAGGTGCACAGCGGCTACAATAGCTTGCTCGGCAAGGCGGGCGAGAAGATCGAAGCGTGGCTGGCGGAGCACGGCGATGCCCCAGTCAGCCTGCTGCTATGGGGTGTCGGCAATCATGGCGGCGGACCGTCGCGCGTCGACCTGCGCCGGATCGCCGAGTTGCAGCGCGACTATGCGGGCCGGACGGAGATTGTGCATTCGACGCCGGAGCGTTACTTTGCCGAGCTGGCGCAGTATGCCGACCAACTGCCGCGTTACGACGGCGATCTGAATCCGCGCTTCGTCGGCTGCTACACGTCGATGATCCGCATCAAGCAGAAGCATCGCCAATTGGAGAACGAATGGCTGGCAACGGAGAAGATGCTGTCGGCTGCCTCGGCCCAGGGTCTGATGTCTTATCCGGCAGAGGAGCTGCGCGGCGCGGTCGACGATCTGCTGATGGCGCAATTCCACGACATCCTGCCTGGCACGTCGATCCAGCCGGCGGAGGAGGCCTCGCTGCGTCTGCTCGACCACGGTCTGGAGCGGATCGCGCGTCTGCGCGCCCGCGCCTTCTTCGCGCTGGCCTCCGGTCAGGCGAAGGCGCGGGAGAAGCATTACCCCGTGCTCGTCTACAATCCGCATCCTTATCCGGTGAAGGGACACTTCGCCTGCGAATTTATGCTCGAGGATCAGAACTGGGCTCAGCAGTTCTCGCTGCCGGTCGTGCTCCGGGACGGCCGCCGCATCCCGTCTCAGCCGGAAAAGGAGCATAGCAATCTTAATCTGGACTGGCGCAAGCGCGTCGTCTTCGAGGCCGAGCTGGCGCCGATGTCGATGAACCGGTTCGACTGCGTGATGGAGATGCTCGAGTCGAAGCCAGCGCCGCAATTGGCGGAGCAGGACGGACGTTACGTGTTCCAGACGGAGGAGCTGCGCGTCGTCATCAATAGCGGGACGGGGCTGATCGACGAGTATGTGGCGGGAGGCGTCAGCTTCCTGCGACCAGGAGCCTGTGCGCCAATCGTAGTGGAGGACAACGAGGACCCGTGGCGGATGGACGTTGACGCCTTTCCGAACGTAATCGGCGAGTTCCGCTTGTTGTCGCCGGAGAAGGGGACGGCATTCTCGGGCGTGAAGCAAGGGCTGTTGCCATCGGTGCGCGTCATCGAGGACGGCGATGTCCGCACGGTGATCGAGGCGGTGCTCGACTATGGCGACTCTTTTATCTGCCAGACCTACCGTCTGCCCAAGCGCGGCACGGAGGTGGAGATCGAGGTGCGCGTCTATTGGAATGAGAAGGACGCCATGCTGAAGCTCGCCGTGCCGACGCTGCTGGAGAGCCCGATCTACCTAGGTCAGACCGCCTATGGCGTCACTGAGCTGCCGGGCAATCGCCAGGAAGCGGTAGCTCAGCGCTGGGTTGCGTTGGACAGCGGGGAGCAGGCGCTTACCTGCATCAACAACGGGATCTACGGCTCGGATTATGCCGACGGCGAGCTGCGTCTATCGCTGCTGCGCGGGGCAGGCTATTGCGCCCATCCGATCGAGGACCGGCCGATCCTCGTCCAGGACCGCTTCCTGCCTCGCATCGACCAGGGGGAGCGCAAGTTTATGTTCTGGCTTAATGCCGGTCAGAGCACTCCCCGGATGGAGGCTGTCGATCGCGAAGCGACGGCGCGTAATGAACAGCCGTACGCGCTATCCTTTTTCCCGTCGGGTACAGGGCAGCTCGCTCAGCCTGTGCTCGTGCTGGAGGATGAAGTCGTCCAGCTCGCTGCGTTCAAGCAAGCTGAGGATGGCGCGGCGTATATCGCAAGACTATTCGAGCCGACGGGGCGGGGAGCCTGCACGGTGCTGCGAGCGCCAACGGCGGGACTGGAGCTGGAGGTGGAGCTGGCCGGCTTCGAGGTGGCGACGTTTCGGCTGGACATGACGCTTGGGAAGATCGAGAGGATCGGGCTGTGCGAAGAGCCAATTAATTTTCAAAAAAGATAGCTTATTTCCCGATAACTTAGTATACTAGGTTTGAAGGAGTCGATGCTACTTGTCTACACCAACCAAATATCAAGTGATCGTCAATGATATCAAAGCAAAAATCGATAGCGGCGAGTGGCAGCCGGATACGCAGATCCCGTCGCAGACCGAGCTGGCCCAGCTGTACGATACGAGCGAGATGACCTCGCGACGCGCGCTCTCCGAGCTGGTCAATGAGGGACGAATCTATCGTCTGCGCGGCAAAGGGTCGTTCGTGCGCGGCGAGCGCGCTGCTGATCCTGCGGAGGTAAAGGCGACGCGGGGGCCGGCTGCGGCGCGCGCTCTTAATACGAATGGATTGGAGAAGCTCTACCTTGTGCACAATACAGGCGCTCAGATCCTCTACCTGGAGCATCGCTTCTATGACGATATGTTCGGAGCGATCCGCGAGGAGTCGGGGCGACGCGGCATCGCGGTCGAATGGTGGGACTATTCGTTGCACGGCAAGCTCCCAGATACACCGAATGCCGGGTTTATCGTGACGACGATGGGCGAGCGCGAATTTTCCTCCGGGCAGATCGAGCAGTGGATGCAGGAGGGGCGCCACCTGGTGACTGTGCACTCGTACTTCCCGCAATTCTCGGTGCCGTACGTCATCATCGACAATCTGACCGGCGGCTATCTGGCCACGCATCATCTGCTGGAGCTGGGGCACCGGCGGATCGGCATCCTGCTCACCGGCGCTTCGCTCGTCGATCTGAACCAGGAGTTCTCGCTACGGCTGCAGGGCTACAAGCTGGCGCTTAACCTGGCGCATCTGCCGCTCGACCCGGAGCTGGTCCATGTCGTCAACGACGACACCGAGAGCCAGCAGTCGGGGGAGCTGGGCTACCGCTACTTCGAGCAGCTGGCGGAGCCGCCGACGGCGATCTTCGCCGCCAGCGACCTCAAGGCCTATGGCCTGGCGCGCGCTGCCCAGCAGCGCGGGCTGTCGGTGCCGGAGGATCTCAGCATCGTCGGCTATGACGATATGCGATTCGCACAGTACGTCGGCCTGACGACGATCAACCAGAACTCCGCGCTCATGGGCAAGCGAGCGGTGGAGATTCTGTGCTCGGACAACGCCGCCAAGCGCGGCAGCGCTTCGCTCAAGGACGAGATCGTCCCGCAGCTCGTCGTCCGTCAGTCGACGGCGGCTTGCCGCTCTGCGATCAGCTCCCCGTGAGGCAGTTGCTCCACATCCCTAACCATAGACGCTGTGCGCTCCCGGCTGTCTATGGTTTTTTTGTTGACACAATCTAACCTCGTGTATTAGAATTCTAATTATCAACTAAGTTAGTTGTTAGTATTCTTAATCTACAGGGCAGGGGGATATCAAGTGATCCGAGCAAAGAGAATGACACGGTATGTGCTGGTGCTTGTCGTGATGATGTCGGTCGTCTTGGCAGCGTGCACGAAAACTGAAAGCGGTAACAATGGCAAGGTAGTTACGCCTCCGTCTGATCCCGGCAAGACAACGGACGAAGGTCAGCAGACGGACAATAAGGAGCTCTCCGGCAATCTCAACATCGTGCTGCCGCAGCAGAGCAGCGAGGTATGGAACAAGGTGGCCGACGCCTATATGTCGAAGCATCCCGACGTCAAGGTGAACGTCGAGATCAAACCGCTCAAGGGCTACAAGGAATGGCTGACCGCTCAGTTCGCGGCAGGCGACCCGTCGGTCGATCTGGCAGTCATCAATGAAGTCGTCGACCTGCAAGCGCAGCGCAAGTTCGTCAACTACTACCCGTGGTTCGACAAGACTAATCCCTACACCGGCAAGCCGTGGAAGGAGAGCTTCAACCTCGAGGCGATGGGGATCAACCTCGGCGCGGTTGGCGCCGACGATTCGTTGTATACGCTTAACTTCGAGACGGTGCAGATCCTGTGGCTCTACAACAAGGAAATTTTCGCCCAGGTCGGCGCGACCGAGCCGCCGCAGACATTCGACGAGCTGATCGCGATCTTCGAGAAGGTGAAGATAGCGGGCTTGACGCCATTTGCGATCGCCGGCGACTCGGCATCGATCTGGTCCGGTCAGGCCGGCTGGCTGATGCGGATCTATCCGGACCAGTATTTCCGCGACAGCATCGAGATCTCGCGCTCCCAGGAGCAGGATTACACCTACAACCCCGATATCGACGACAGCTGGAGCTATGATGTGACCGATCCGTACAATGACTCCGAGAGCCGGGTATCCAAAAATCCGCTCCGCGTCTGGAAGGCGATCCAGGATCAGCAAGGCGACTACAAGATGGCAGACAACCCGAGCTGGAAGGCTGTCATGGAAAATCTCAAGACGCTGTTCAGCTATACGCCGGAAGGGTTTTTCGGCATCAATGACACGCAAGCGTACCAGCTGTTCCTGACCGGCAAGGCGGCGGCCATGCTAGGCGCGCCATCGGCTTACTGGCAGCTGCCCAAGGACTTCGCCGATGCCGACAAGACCGGCGCGCAAGGCGGCGTCAAGCCGTTCGAATTCGGATTTTACAATATGCCTTCGATGGAGGGCGAGCATGTGCAGGCGCCGGCGCGTACGATCCAGCTGCCGATCGGCTTCTATGGCCTCGTGCAAAAGGATGCCAAGCAAACCGAGCTGAGCGTCGACTTCATGATGTACCTGACTTCTCCCGAGGGCTACAGCGTCTATGTGACGGCGATCCAGAACAGCCGCGACGCAGCGCTCAACGGCCCGCCGGCGCTGAACGACATCACGCTGCCGGAGGAGATGTCCAAGGCATTCGCCTCCTTCGAGCCGATCGGCAATCTGGAAGGGATGCAGGGTCCGGCCAATACGATCGCGCGCGGCTTGCAGGACTACCAGCCGTCCGTCCAGGAGTATGTCAGTCTGGTGCAGCAATATTTCTTCGACAAGCTGACGGTGGACGATTATCTCGTGAAGATGCAGGAGCAGATGCTGCGTTACTTGCCGGAAGCGCTCACGTTCCGCAAGCTGGATCTGACCGATCTCGATCACCCGGAGCGTCAGCCCCCTAAGCGCGAATAGAGAAAGGTGGTATGGTGACCCATGAGACGGAGCGCAGTCCTGTCCGCAGCCTTAAGCATCCTGTTGTGCCTCATCCTCGTCGTACCGGCTGCCGCCTCCGACCTGCGATGGTCAGTCGGCGACACCTATATTACTTCGCTCGCTGTGCGAGGCGACGGCGAAGCGGTCGCTGTCGGCACCTATGACGCGACAGCGTCCGTCTACGACGCGACCGGCGAGCGTCAGCTCGAATTCATTGCCGGCAATGTCGTGACGGGCGTAACCTTCCTCGAGGACGGCAGTCTGCTCGTCTCCTCCGACGATCGACAGCTGTACCGGATCGCCCCCGATGCGAGCGTCGTCTGGAGCTTGCCGCTGCGACGGGCGGTGACCGGCGTCGCCGCCTCGCAGGACGGCTCCCGTGTACTGGCGCTGCTCAAGGGCGATCCGAAGGCGTATCTGTTCGACCAGGACGGTCAGCCGCAGGGCGAGCTGGAGATCGGCATCCAGCCGCGCAAGGCGGATCTCTCGGACAATGGCGAGTGGATCGCGCTCGGCGGGTCCGACCAGTACGTCTATGTCATCGACGGCGAGCTGGAGCAGGTGGGCAAGCATAGCATCAGCGGCACGATCGATGCGCTGACGATCACCGACGAAGGTCGGGTCGTCGTCGGCTCCTCGACCGGCAGCGTCGTCATCCTGGAGCCGGACGGCCGCCGCATCGAGTTCAGCGCGGCAGATGCGGTGACGGCTGTGGCGGCGACCGCCGACGGCCGCTATATCGCGGGCTCCG
>NZ_BFBX01000055.1:0-1402 GCF_003851045.1 Paenibacillus sp. 598K
TTCGGATAGAGGCGGAACTTGAGCGCCTTATGTCTAAGCATGGACGAACCAGCCTCCTTATTTGAAGGTCTATTTCCCTAATAATAGCACATATGTTCGCTTTTAAAAAATAAAAACCACCGATTCATCTCCTGCTTATAGAAGATGGGAGTATTCTCGGCCTAGGTGGATAAAGAAGACAATGAGAAGCTCGGGAGGGAATCTAAATTGGAAAACAACAAAGAGGAGCTCACCGGCGGCAGGATCGGCAAAATCAGTCGTCAGGATGATGTCGTCATCCGCCCGGCCAATGTGTGGACACCGGCGGTCCACCGCTTCCTGCGCTTCCTGCATGTGGACGGAGCGGACTTCGTGCCGATGCCCTATGGGATCAATGAACAGCAGCAGGAGATCGTGTCGTATATGCCCGGAGAAGTGTACAACGATCCACTGCCTGAGCTGCTGCTACAGGATGCGGTGCTCGTCTCGGCCGCGGAGCTGCTGGCGAGATTCCACAACCACAGCGCGAAGTATGTGGCCCGGCTCGAGGGGAATGAGCCCTGGATGCTGCCGGCGCAGCAGCCCGCAGAGGTGATGTGCCACGGCGACTATGCGCCATACAATGTAACGATCTCCGGAGGCCAACCGGTCGGGATCATCGACTTTGACACGCTGCATCCCGGGCCGAGGATGTGGGATGTCGCCTATGCGATCTACCGCTGGGTCCCCTTCACCGATCCGGCGCGCAGCGAGTCCGCGATCGGGCTGGAGGAGCAGCTCCGCAAGGCCCGGCTGTTCCTGGACGCTTATGGGATGGACGCGGCGGAGCGGCAGTCGTTCGTCCCCATGCTCCTGCGCCGCCTGACTAGCCTGATCGACTACATGCAGCAGGAGGCTGCCCAAGGCAACGAGGACTTCCAGCAGCATATTCAGGCCGGGCATCTGCAAGTGTATTGGGACGATATGGATTATTTGAGGGAGCATGAGGGGCAGATCAAGCTATAGCTGCCCCCTCCCGGCGCGTCTGTCCTGTTTTGAGTCGGGGGGAGGATCTAATATGGCGATAGCCAATTGAAGGCCGTCTTTCACACCTTGAATATACATCCGCTCATCGGCTAGTCTCTGCTGCGAGCGCAGAGGCTCGCCTTGATTCGGTCCGACGGTCGCTCCAGCCGGAGCTTCCATTGGAGTGACCGCATCCCCCTCCCCATTCATCTGTGCAGCATCCTGCTCAAATGTATTTGTAACCTCCTCCGCGCTCGTATAGAGCATGCTCATCCTCTCCCGAACCGCTTGTACAAACCATTCTGGAAGTGTCATACGCGATCCCCCTCGTATAGTATCTTTAGAACCTAGTTTTAGGCCAATTTCCAGCCCCCGAGGGGGCTGGAGCGGCCCGCTTCATTTCCAGCACAACAGCACC
>NZ_BFBX01000055.1:1659-1980 GCF_003851045.1 Paenibacillus sp. 598K
GTGTCCATTCCCTGAATCCCGAAATGAAAGGAGGAATTCCCCCATGAAGCTTTTTGTCGGCATTGACGTGAGCTCCAAAGAACTGGAGACGTGTTTCATGAATACCGACGGGGACAAACTAGAGACCCTGACGGTTCAAAATAACCTGGAAGGCGCTGCGTATCTTCGAGACCGCATCGTAGCCTTGGCGGACAAGCATGTGGTGGCCGAGATCCATATCGGTCTTGAAGCCACATCGGTGTACAGCTGGCATCCAGCCATGTACTTCCATCAAGATGCTGCGTTGCAGGAGCGCAAGACCAAGGTGTTCACCATCAATCC
>NZ_BFBX01000056.1:0-450 GCF_003851045.1 Paenibacillus sp. 598K
GCGCCGATCCGCTCCGCGAGCGCGATTACCGGCAGCGTGCAGGCGATGCCCTGGTTGCCACTGCCCGCGGTCGTCATGACCGGCATCGCGCTGCCGGCCATCCGCGCGTCGGAGGCAGCGGCCGCAGCGGCGATGATGCCGGTCGCCCGATCCTCGCCGAACAGGTTGACGGTCGAGCGCTGCGCCATCTTGCGGCCGACCTGGAGTCCGTACTCGCCGCGCAGCCCCTCCTCGGAGATCGCCCGGTTCATCGCCACGCCGTCCATCAGGAAGGCGAGCTCGTCCGCAGCCGCCTCGGCGACGAAGGCATAGATCTCGTCGAGCGACAGCTGCGCTGCCTCCTCATCCGTCCCTTCGGCCTCGCAGTCCGCCTTGTCCCGCCCCGCCTCGACCGGCGCTCCGTTCCGCTCCAGCCGCACGACCCGCGTATGCTCGCGCTCGATGACGGCG
>NZ_BFBX01000056.1:526-28405 GCF_003851045.1 Paenibacillus sp. 598K
TCGCGCTCGATGACGGCGAGCGCGTCGGCGCTTGGCCCTTTGACGTAGGCCTCGATATACAGCTTCTCCTCCGTCTCCTGCAGCTCCACCTCCAGCACGTCCTGGGCCAGCAGTCGATTAGCAGCTGCCAGCTCGTCCGGCTTCAGCCCGGAGAGGATCTCCAGCTTGCGATGCGACCGCCGCACGACAGCGCCTAGCGCCGCCGCGATCGGCAGGCCGGACTGCCCGGTGCCGGGGATGCCGACGCCGAGCGCATTTTTGATGATGTTGCCACTCAGCCGGAGTCTCACTTGCGTGATCTCCTCATCCAGCAGCTCGGACGCCAGCGACACGGCATAGGCTACGGCGATCGGCTCCGTACAGCCTTCGGCCGGGGCGATTTCCTTGTGTAACAGCTTCAGCAGCGGGTGCATCTCGCCACTCCCCCATTTCGTCCTGTCCCGCCCATGTCGGGCGTTTCGTGATGATTAGCCTCCATTATACCAGATTCGCAGCAGGCTATAGGGATGAAATCCGGGCTGTGCAGCGGTAATTCCAGCCATGCGGGCCTCTACATGCGGTGAACCGGTCCGTGGGGGTCTCTGGGCTCGACCGACGAAACTCGACCCATAGCTCGCCCATAGCTCGACCCATGGAGCATGAGCTAAAGGACCGTCCATCAAGGCCCAATCGATAGCACTCTACCGATAGCTCTCGGGCCGACGGATCCGCCCCAACGCACTCGATCGATCGATCGATCTCACCCTCCCCCATCTGCCGACGGGTGTTACTCCTTGACGCTCCCGAGTACGATGCCCTTCATGAAAAAGCGCTGCAGGAGGGGATAGACGAGCAGGATCGGCAGCGCGCCGAGGAAGATCTGCGCCGCCTTCGACGTCCGTTCGTTGATCTCGCTGAATGAGCTGATATCGCCTGACGACACGAGCGACAGATCGCGGTTGATGACCACCGTCTGCAAGTAGCTCTGCAACGGATAATGCGTCGGCGAGTTCATGAAGATCAATCCGTCAAACCACGAGTTCCAGTGGTTGACCGCTGCGAACAACGTAACCGTCGCCAGCGACGGCAGCGACAGCGGGATGAAGATGCGCCAGAGCGTCGTCCAGTGCCCCGCCCCGTCGATGAACGCCGCCTCCTCCAGTGCCTTGGGCAGATTGCGGAAGAAGTTGAGCATCAGGATGACGTTAAATATCGGCACCGCGCCCGGCAGCACCAGCGCCCAGATCGAGTCCATAATGCCCGTGTACTTGATGATCATGTACAGTGGGATCAAGCCGCCGCTAAACAACATCGTAATGACGAATATCCACACGTAAATCGTGCGCAGGCCGAATCTCCGGGGGTCCTTGGAGAGCGGATACGCGATCAGCACGGTCAACAGCATATTGACAGGCAGCCCGATGCCTACCCGCTGCAACGTCACCAGGAGCGAGTCGAAAAAGGCCTTCTTCTGCAGCACATACTTGTACGAAGCAAGCGTCGCCTCGACCGGCCACAGCTTGACGTAGCCTGCCTGAGCCGCGCTGCTGGAACTAAACGAGATGGCGAGCACATGGATGATCGGCAGGATGCAGAGGATCGCCAGGCACGCCAGAAAAAAATAGTTGCACGCAAGGAACGCCCGGCGTCCCATCGTGTAATGCTCCAGCATCTCGGGGGCTCCCTTCTTCAAAAAATACGATAATTGGCCAGCCGGTAGGCGAGATAATACGAGGTGGAGATGAAGACAAGCGAGACGACCGACTTAAATACGCCAACTGCCGTCGCTACGCCGTATTGCGCGTCGACCAGTCCGATGCGATAGACGAACGTGTCGATGATGTCGCCGCTCTCGTACACTTGCGGACTGTACAGGTTAAATACCTGGTCGAAGCCGGCGTTCAGCACGTTGCCCAGGCTGAGCGTCATCAACAGGATGATAATGGCCGACATCCCGGGCAGCGTGACATGCAGCGTCTGCTTCCAGCGTCCTGCGCCATCGACGACCGCCGCCTCGTACAGCGTCGGATCGATCCCTGTCAGCGCGGCAAGATAGACAATCGTGCTGAAGCCGAACTCCTTCCATGTATCCGTAGCGACCAGAGTGTAGCGAAACCAGTCATTGTCCCCGAGGAAATAAATCGCATCGATACCGACCCAGCCGAGCGCCTGATTGACGATCCCGCTCGTCGGCGACAAGATGTCGATCAAAATGCCGCCCAGAATGATCCAGGAGAGGAAGTGCGGCAAATAAATAACTGTCTGGATGCCGCGCTTAAACGCTTCCTTGCGCACCTCGTTGAGCAACAGCGCGGTGACGATCGGAGCGATCAGGCCGGCGGCGATCTTCATCAGCGCAATCGACACGGTATTGACGACGATCCGACGCGATTCCGGCATCTCGAGCAGGTAACGGAAGTTGTCCAGGCCAGCCCATTTGGAGTCGAAAAAGCCGCGGGCGGGGATGAATTTCTGAAAGGCGATAATAAAACCGAACATTGGGCCGTAGCTGTAGAGGACGATCAAGATTAACCCCGGCAAGATCATCAGATGCAGCGGCAGCTCGCCGATTCTTTTTTTCCATGGCATGGATGCTTCTCCTTCCCTATGCGATTCGCTTGCTTGCTTATTCAGTATAAGGCGGCCGCTTCCGGCTTCTCTATGCAACGATCTATAGATTCGTGTACCTCTGTATAGATTCTGCTCGGCGGTATGCCGCTCCGCCCCAAAATCCGCTTTACTTCACCGTCAGGTGTAGGACATAATAGGAGCGTCCACGCTCTCAAGGCACAGACTGCCTACACCAACGGGAGGCGATTCCTTTGAAGGTCATCCAACGCTTAGCCTCGATATCCATCTTCCCGAAGCTTGTCCTCACCTTCCTCGTCGCGCTGACGCCGCTGTACATTATTGGCTGGCGGATGAATGTAAGCGGTTCCGATAACGTGCGCAAGGAGATTACCGACTCGCTCAACTCCCGCACCTCGCTCTATATGAGTCTGCTCGAATTCGAATTCGATACGGTCGTACGGCAATTGCAGGAATATATTAATGATGAGGATCTGATGCAGCTGACCTCCTCCTCCGAAGTCATGACCGAAATCGAGAAGATGCAAGCGCAGCTCCGGCTGAAAAGCCGTCTGAATCTGTTAAAGCGCTCCAGTAAATTCGTCGCCAACGCCATCGCCTTTATCCCCGGCATGGAACGGGTGATCTCCTCCAACGACAATATCATTGGTTCGTTCAACGCGGCGCAGTTCCAGGCGCTGAGCAAGTCGACCAACCGGTACGAAGCGCCCTTCCTGAGCTGGAACGACCGGATCTTCATCAGCGTGCCCTATCCCGATCCGGCGATCTCTAGGGGACGCCAGCCGGTGTTCCTGCTGGCTGTCGAGGTATCGCTGCGCGAGCTTGGCCTGCTGTTGCAGCAGTTTACCAACGAAGGCGGTCGCACCGCGCTTGTCGGCCGCAAGCAGCCCTTTTCGATTTTTGCAGGCGATGACACACCCGGAGAGGCGGAGCTGGCCGAGCTGCATCGGGAAGCCGGAACGGACGACAACGGCGCACTGCGGACGGCCCACTGGAACGGCAAGGCTTATTATGTCGCAGCCAATTATTCGAAAGCGCTGGATATGGGCCTGCTCATGTATGTGCCGACCGAGAAGGTGAATTCCTCCCTGCAGCTGTACCGCTCCTGGCTCTATGTGCTGTCTGTCGCGTCCATCCTGGTGGCGCTGCTGTTCGCCTACAGCATCTATCTGATCATCCATCAGCCGTTCAAGCGGTTGGTGCAATCGTTTCGCCGCGTGGAGAAGGGACAGCTGAATCTGGAGCTTCACTACCCGTTGCAGGACGAGTTCGGCTATCTGTACCGCCAATTCAATGACATGCTCAAGCAGTTGAACGTCCTCGTCCATGAGGTGTACGAGCAGAGCTTCCTGGCTCGCTCCGCCGAGTACCGTCACCTGCAATCGCAGATCAATCCGCATTTTTTGTACAATAGCTACTTCATCCTGTACCGGATGGCGCAGCAGCGGGACCATGACAGCGTCATCGATTTTACAAAGCATCTGGGCAGCTACTTCCAATACATCACTCGCGACGGCATGGACGAGGTGCCGCTCGAGCAGGAGGTCGATCACGCCCGGACGTATGCGGAGATCCAGTCGATCCGCTTCTCCGGTCGGATCGAAGCCCGGTTCGAGGAGCTGCCGGAGGAGATGCGTGGCGCTCTCGTCCCCCGTCTCATCATCCAGCCGATCATCGAGAACGCCTACAACCATGGACTGGAGCATAAGCGCACGGGCGGCCGGATTACTGTCGGCTTCGAGCGGTCTGGAGACGACTCCATCGCCATCGTCATCGCCGACAATGGCGGCCAGATGGACGAGGCCAGGCTGCGCCAGCTGCAAGCCAGCCTGCTTGATCAGTCTCAGCCGGCAGAGCATACCGGCCTGTTCAATGTCCATCGGCGCATCGTGATCCGGTACGGCGGAGGCGGACTTGCCCTCCGTATCGGCGAGGAAGGCGGACTTCAAATCAAAATTGTGCTAAGGGGTGGTGCTAGCGATGCTCCGACTATTGATCGTCGATGACGAACGGTTCACGGTCGATGGCTTGTACGAAATGCTCGAAAATGTCGAGCGCCTCGAGCTGGATCTCTATCGCGCTTACTCTCCGGAGGAGGCGATGGAACGGATGGCACGGACCAAAATCGATATCCTGCTCAGCGATATCCGCATGCCGGGCATGACCGGCCTGGAGCTGCAGAAGCGGGTGCAAGCCCAATGGCCCCGTTGCAAGATTATTTTCCTCACGGGCATCAATCAACTGGAGACGGCTCAGCAAGCGATCCGCACAGGCTCGGTCGACTATATCCTGAAAACCGAGGGCGACGAGGCGATCGTGCGCAGTATCCGCGAGGCGCAAGCGCGGATCGTCGAGGAAACGCAGAGCAGCCAGTTCCTGCTCGAGGCCAGGGAGCGGATCAGCCGCGCGCTGCCGCTGCTCCACCGCGACTGGCTGGAGGAGACGCTGACCGGCTCCTCGCGGCCGGTCAGCGCAGATCAGCTGCGCGAGCTGCGCATCCCGTTAGACGCCGAGCTGCCGGTCATCCTGCTGCTGGGGCGGATCGACAGATGGGAGGACACGGGACGAGGAGACCGGACGCTGCTGCTGTACGCCGTCCAGAACATCGTCTCCGAGTATTACGCCTCGCTCTCCTGCTTCACTGCCAGCCTCGACCAGCATTACTTCGTCTGTCTGCTGCAGCCCCGCCCGGAGGCCGGAGAGACGGACGAGCGCTGGCTGGCGGCACTTGCCTTCGTCCAAGGGACGATGGAATCGATCCAGGCGACCTGCGAGCGGCTGCTGCGCCTCCCCCTCTCGCTGATCTGCGGCTACGCCCCGACCGAGTGGCATCGACTGCCGCGCATCTACGAGCGGATGCGCAAGCGGCTCGTGGTCGGTCTCGGGACGAGCGACCGGATGCTGCTGCTCCTCGAAGAGCACGCCGAGGACCGCGGCAGCCTGACGTACAGCGGAGATAGCGGCGGACGTCTGTCGCTGCGTACCCTTGCCGCCCAGTTGGAGCGTCTGCTCGACGAAGACGACGAGCAGGCTTTCGCAGCCACGGTTCGGCAGGCGGCGGCAAGTCCTGCCAGCTATGCCGACTACTCGCTCGTCTACTATACGATCGCCAGTCTGCTGCTCGCCCGCTATGCCCAGCTTGAGCTGTCCTCAGGCTCCTCGCAGGGCGCGGATGCGACGAGCTCTGCTTCGGATACGGATGCGATGGGTCAGCCGACTGGGCCGGACGGGACGATGCCGGCGTCGCTCTCCCCCGACGCGCTGATGAGCCTGCCGGCCTTCCCGACTCGCGAGGCCTCGGTCGCAGCGCTGCTCCAGGCGGCCGACGTCATCCGAGCCAAGCGCCAGTCTACGCAGAGCGAGCAGACGCGCCAATTGGTCGCCCGGCTGCACAGCCATATCCACGCCCATCTCGGCGACGATCTGTCGCTGTCTCGGTTATCGGATGTGGTCTACCTTAATCCGGCGTACTTGTCTGTGCTGTACAAGCAGCAGACCGGCACGAACCTCTCCGAGTACATCGCCGAAGCCAGGCTGGACAAGGCCAAGGCGTTGCTGGACGGTACATTGCTGCGCATTCACGAGATCGCTGCCGCGGTCGGCTTCGAGACAGCGGGCTATTTCACCCGCTTTTTCAAGAAGCGGTTGCAGCTGACGCCCCAGGAATACCGCGCCAGGAACAGCTGAGCCCGCAGATTCTATACAGAGGTACACGAATCTATAGATCGTTGCATAGAGGTCCCGGACATCGCCGCCTTATACTGAGGGAGCAAGAAGACACGAATAGAACAGGGAGGCTATATGCATGCGCAACACCGCTCATCGCACGACCGTATGGCTGTTCATCATCGCACTTGTCTTGGTAACCGCTTGCAGCGCAAAGGACAGCAACGAGCCCTCAAGCGCGGGCTCCGCCAATCCTCCAGCATCCACGGAAGCGTCTGGCGACGGAGAGAGTGCTTCTGAGTCGAACGCCAACTCTGACGGCAGCGAGCCATACCTCGCCAAGTACGATCCTCCGATCGAGATTACGACCGTCCGCGCCATCGACGATACCGTCAAATTCATGGAAGGTCAGACGATCGACAACAACCTGTGGACGGAGCTGCTGCAAGAGCGGCTCGGCATCAACATGAAGTACGATTGGGTCGGCAACGGCGATCAGTTCGAGCAGAAGATGAATGTCTCCATCGCCTCCGGCGCTCTGCCGCAGTTCATCCCGGTCAATGCCAAACAGCTGCAGCAGCTGCAGGAGGCCGGCGAGCTGGAGGATCTGACCGCCGCGTATGAGCAATACGCCTCTCCTTTCCTCAAGGAGATCCTCACCCAGGACGGCCCCGCTTCGCTTGCCGCGGCGACGTTTGACGGCAAGCTGATGGCCATCCCGAATACCAACTCCTCGATGGACACATCGCCGATCCTCTGGATCCGTCAAGACTGGCTCGACAAACTCGGACTGCAGCCGCCCCGGACAATGGCCGATGTGCTGGCGATCTCCGAAGCGTTCACGACGCGCGACCCGGACGGCAACGGCAAAGCCGATACGTATGGTCTGGCCCTGAACAAGGATCTGTACAATGGCTTCGCCGATACGGTCGGATTCATGAACGGTTATCATGCTTATCCGGGTCAGTGGATCAAGGATGACGACGGTACGATCGTCTACGGCAGCATCCAGCCTGAGATGCGGACAGCGCTCGCCGCGCTGCAAGAGCTCTACAAGAAGGGCCAGATCGACCGGGAGTTCGGTGTAAAGGACGGCGGCAAGGAAGGCGAGCTGCTCGCAGCGGGCAAGATCGGCATGGAGTACGGACTGATGTGGAATCCGCTCTGGCCGATCATCGACTCCAAGAAAAACGAGCCCGACGCGCAATGGCAGGCGTTCCCGCTGGTGTCTGTGGATGATCGGCCGGTTACACCGCAGGTGAGCTTCGCGACCCATCAATACTTCGCTGTCAAAAAGGGCAGCGCCAACCCCGAGGCGCTCGTGAAGATGATCAATCTGTTCGTGGAGATCGGCTGGGGGGAGACGAGCACGCTGGAGCTCTACAACGCCTACTTCACCGGCGACGGCTTCGAAAAATTCAAGCTGATGCCGTTCCAGGCCTGGCCGGCGCGCAATAACGTCGACCTGTACCAGCATGTCGCCGCCGCTGTGGACAGCAACGACCCTTCGCAGCTGAATCCGCAGGAGAAGGATATCTTCGATAAAGTCATGGCCTACGCAAACGGCTCCAGCACGGACCCGGAACACTGGGCCTACGCCCAGGTGTTCGGCAAGGAGAGCGCTTATACGGTGATCGATCAGTACGTCACGAGCAACAGCCTCAAGATGACTGAGTTCTACGGCTCCCCGACGCCTACGATGGTGGAGAAGGAATCGAACTTGAAAAATCGCGAGTTCGAGACGTTCACAAAGATCATTATGGGCGATCCGATCGAGTCCTTCGACAAATTCGTAGCGGAATGGAAGAAGCTCGGCGGAGACGCGATTACCGAGGAAGTCAACGATTGGGCCAAAAACAAATAGCAGCGTCGGCGGGGAATGCGCGTCCTTCCCCGCCCGTCATGCTCCAATAAGAAGGAGTGAAAGCCATGAGCGTAACAAGACGGGTTTTGCCCTTGCTGTTGGCCGTTTTGCTGGCGACAGGCGTCCTCGGACCTGCTGCCGGCTATGCCAGCGCCGAGCCTGAGGAGCCGTTGCTGGAAGCCATTTCGATAGGACGCTTCGACACCGGGTCGGAGGGCTGGAGCGCCTATATGGATGCGTATCCGTCAGGCGGCTTCCAGAGAGATCCGGTGCCCTTTGCCACCGCAGGCAACCGGGCAGTCAAGCTTCCCGGCGACTTTAGCAGCGGTCACAAAAACGGCGCGATCGCAAGAGCGCTGCCGGGCGAGGATTTTTACAAGGTCAGCTTCAGGCTCAAGACAACAGATGTCGATCGGATCTATACCCGACTCATCGATGGAAGCGGCCAAACGTTCCAGCAGCAGATTGCCGTGACACCGGACAATCAGTGGCAGACCATCGTCATCGACGAGCTGACCGCGGGCGAGCACTGGGGCGGGGCGGGCGACGGCAGCTGGCATAGCACAGCGTGGGCATTGCAGATCATGACCGATACCGACTTCGTGACGAATCACCCGAGCGGCGAGCCCATCGAGGTCTTGGTCGACGATGTGCAACTGTATGTAGCGGACCCGGCGGGAGAGCGGACGATCCCGATCGGGCAATTCGATGCGGGCGACGACGGTTGGAGTGCTTCCATGATCTCCTACCAGAGCGGCTATCAGGAGGACGCCTATATATTGGAGACGATCGATGCCGATGGAGGCCAGCGCGCAGCCAAGCTGCCGGGCGACTTTAGCGGGAGTTATCAGAATAGTCTGATTTCCAAGTCGTTGCCGGGTCTCGACATCCGCAAGGTCAGCTTCAAGGTCAAGACGCTCGATGTGAACCGCGTGTTGACCCGATTGATCGATGCGACCGGACAGACCTTCCAGCAGCTCCTCCCTGTCGTGCCTGACGGCCAGTGGCACACCGTAACGATCGATGAGCTCGGCTTGGGCGACTCCTGGGGCGGAGCGGGCGATGGCAGCTGGCATGGCGTGGCGCAATCGCTCCAGATCATGGCGGACAAAAGCTACATCGTGAAAAGCCCGAATGACGGCCATGTCGAAGTCTTGATCGACGATGTGCAGCTGTACATCGACAAGCAAGCCGAGGTGACGCTGGAGCATCTGCTCGATGACTTCGAGCAGCCTAGCGATTGGTACTACGGGTACGGCGATTCGCCGGGCGTCATCGGCAGCTACACCCGGACCGATGCGGACGCCTACGAAGGCGACTACTCCGGCAAGCTGAGCGCAGACTTCAGCGCCGGGAGCCAATATGTGACGATGTATACACCGATCTACGACGGCCTGGACGTGGAAAAACTGGCCTTCCGGATCAAAACCTCAGCCTATCAAAAGGTGAAGGTGCGGACCGTGGATACGACAGGTCAGATCTTCCAGCACGAGTATCCCCTGTTGCCCACAGGTGAATGGCAGCAGGTGGTGGTCGATCAGATGGCCTCCGCCGCCTCGTGGCACGGAGCGGCAGACGGCGTCTGGCATGGCCCGATCAAGGGCTTCTACATCCTGCTCGATCAAGCCGACTTGATCGATGTCGGCGCGGGCGTCGGCGAGGCGTATATCGATCAGGTCACGGCCTCCGAGCAGCCAGTCGACTTCCAGATCATGCAGCGTACGCTCGGCCATATCTATCTCAACGATCAAACCGTCCAGTTCGACCTTCAAGCGCCGGGCGATCAGGTCGCCTGGCAAGTGACCGATTATTGGGGCCGCGTCGTGCGCAGCGGCAGCAAGCCCGTCGCCGACGGTATAGCCAATCTGACGCTGCAAAGCCTGGACAACGGATACTATCTCCTGGATGTCGTTGCGTACTCCGGAGGCGTGAAGCTGGGGACACGGAGCGCTTCCTTTGCCGTGCTGGACGAGGCGATCGATCTGCACACGGTGACCGACTCCCCGTTCGGCATTGCGACACACTTCGATCTCGGCTGGTCGCCTAGCCTGATCCCGCTCATCCAGAAGGCCGGCATCAAGCATATCCGCGATGAGATGCGATGGAGCGATGTGGAGCTGACGGCAGGCGTATACGAGTTCAGAACCAAGTACGATCAATATATGAATCAAATCCAGGCGCTAGGCATCGATCTGCTGCTCGTGCTCAGCTATATGAATCCCAACTATGACGGCGGCTACACGCCTTATACCCCTGCGGGAAGAGAGGCGTTTGCACGTTACGCGACGGCCATCCTGGAGCATTATCCCGATCAGATCAAGCAGGTCGAGGTGTACAACGAGTACAATATTGGTTTCTCGTCAGGGCCGGGCGCTCAGGACCCTGCCTATTACTTCCAGCTGCTCAAGGAGACGTACAACCAAGTCAAAGCGTACGACAACGAGGTATCGGTCATCGGCCCGGTCACCTCCCAGATCCCCTGGGAATGGCTGAAGACGTTGTTCGCGCAAGCCGACCTCGACGGCAAGGCGCTCGATTACATGGATGCGGTATCTGTGCATCCGTACCGCTATCCCGGCAGTCCGGAGGGCATGGATCAGGACATCGTCAACCTGCAGCAGCTCGTGCAGGACTACAATGATAACGAGCCCAAGCCGATCTTCATCTCTGAATGGGGCTGGCCGACGCATCAAGGCTTGACGGGCACGAGCGAGGCGATGCAAGCCGCCTATCTGGTCAGAAGCTCGGTGCAGATGCTGTCCCAAGGCGTCGAACGGCTCGTCTGGTACGATTTCAAAAACGACGGTATCGATGTCCATGAGCCGGAGCATAACTTCGGCATCCTCCGCAATGAATCGGACCCGCTGGGCAAATACGCGCCCAAGCCGGCTTATGTCGCCTACGCCAACCTGACGCGCGCGCTCACAGGCGCCGACTTCGTGGAAGCGGAGGAGATCGGCGCAGGCATCTACAGCTACTTGTTCGAACGCGGCTCCGAGCAAATCCGGGTCATGTGGTCGCCGGGCGGGGCGTATGTCACGCTGGATACGGACACAGCGGCCAGCGTCACGGATGTCGTAGGCCGCGACACGACCCTGACGCCTTACGAGGGCCAGGTCGCCGTCAAGCTTACGGAGTATCCGGTCTTCGTGCGCGGCGCGATCGACGAGATTGAGACGGGCGGACCGTTCGCGATCACATCGGCCGAGCAGTCCATCTCCGGGGAGGATATCGCGCTTACACTGGTCGTGGACAACAGCTCGTCGGCGCAGCCGCTGACCGCGCAGTTTGTCATCCGCGGAGAGAGCTACGAGGTGAGCGCCCCTGCCGGTCAACGCGTGGAACAGGCGGTGAGCGTCCCGGATGCCACGGCGGCTGATCAGACGATCACGCTCTCGGGCGAGGTGTATGTGGCAAGTCAGCGGATGGCGCTCGTCTCCACGACGCTTCGCATGATCGATCCGTTAAGCATCCATGCCTTCCACACGATACAGGATGCGCAGGATGTCATCCGACTGGAGATCACCAATCATGCCGCCACCGACTTCCTGCTCGAGCGTGCCGAATGGAGCCTCGATGGCAACGATCAGACCACGACGATGAATCAAACGCTGGCCGCCAGCGCCACGACGGTGCGCGATATCCCGCTCACGGCCTTGACCCCGGGATCCTACGAATACGAGCTGGAGCTATTCATTGCCAGCTATCCGACATGGCGCAAAAGCTGGGATCTCAAGCTGGTGGATCATGCGCAGTTGACGCCGATCGACCGGCAGAGTATCCCGAATACAGATGACTCCTATGTCTTCCCGACGCCAGCGACCGTTGATCTGGCCCAGGACGGGGATTTCCAGCATCTCGCCAGCTATAGCGGCGCATCGGATCTGAGCGGCGACATCTGGTTGAATTGGGATGACGACAATTTCTATCTCTCGGCGGAGATCAGCGACGATGCCCATGTGCAGCCCTCTGCCGATCGCGAGATTTGGCAGGGAGACTCCATTCAGTTCGCCCTATCGCCGGGCGCCCCGGGCGAGGATAGCCGTCATTACGAGTACGGCATCGCATTGACGTCGCAGGGACCGCAGTTGTATCGGTGGTCGGGCATGACGGCAGCGACGATTCAGCAGATCACGAATCGCGAGCTACGTGTCGTCCGCGACGAGACGAACCACAAGACGCGATACAAGCTCGCGCTCCCCTGGAGCGAGCTGGCGCCGATCAAACCCTCGGACGTGCTGTTCAGCTTCTCGATGCTGGTCAACGACAATGACGGCGCAGGTCGGCGCGGCTGGGCAGAATGGGGCGCCGGCATCGGGTCGTCCAAGGATACGAAGCTGTACCGGGCGATGACATTCGCAGGCGCCGCGCCAACGGAAGAGCCGGAGGAAAACGGCGGCACGACGAGCCCGCCCGAGCAGCGGACGATCGCGTATGCTGCCTTGCCGTCCAAGGACGGCAAAGCGACGATCGCTGCCGGAGGCTCAGGCACAGCGAGCCTGCGGGACCTGATCGAGGTCATCGTCCCGGCGGGCGCATCGAAGACGGCGCTTCAGCTGCTCATCCGCGAGGCAGCGGCACCTTCCCGTCCTGCCCTGCCGCAGCAGCTGGAGTTGGTCGGCGAGATGTACGAGATTACGAAGGATGCGGCAGGCAAGTTCGAGCGTCCGGTGACGCTCCGCTTCGCCCTCGATCCGGCTGAGACAGCTGGTCGGAGCTTGGCGATCTATTATTACGATGAGACCGCCCAGACCTGGGTCGAGCTTGGGGGCACGGTGTCCGATGGCTTTATCTCGGTGGAGGTCGATCATTTCACCACATTTGCCGTATTGGCCACATCGGCGGTCGAGGATGAGCAGGATGAAGGGCAGGATGAGGGCCCTAGCGGATCAGAGCTTGCGGGCCGCCTGACGGATATTGCCGGCCATTGGGCGGCTGAGCCGATCCGCGAGGCGGCGCGTCAAGGGATCGTCACCGGCTACACGGACGGCACATTCCGACCAGATGCGCAGGTGACGCGGACCGAATACGCCGCGATGCTCGCCAGAGCGCTGCGCCTGCCGGCAGACGAGGCGGCCTTGCGCTTCGCCGATGCCGATCAGATACCGGCCTGGGCGCAGGAGGCCGTCGCCGCAGCGGCGAGCAGCGGGCTGCTGCGCGGCAATGCCGACCATACCTTTGCGCCGGATCGGCCAATCAGCCGCGCCGAGATGGCGGTGATCGTCGCCAGGGCAGCGGGCATCTCCGCCGACAGCGTTGAGACTGCCGTCGCTACGCCGTATGCCGACGATGCAGCGATCGCCCCTTGGGCGAGAGGAGCGATATCCGCTGTAGCCGCTGCCGGACTAATGTCGGGCCGAGGGGAACAGCGTTTCGCGCCCCATGACCAGGCGACACGGGCGGAAGCGGTCGTTGTGCTGCTGAGATTGTTGGCGTATGTAGACTAGATCCGAGAGAGTGTGCTTGTACATTGTAAGAGCCAGTCGAGCAAAGGAGGTCCCTCCTGCGCCCTGCTGGCTCTTTACCGTGCATGTCGAGCGACTGCTGCGACTTGCGCCTGAATCCAGTACAACGGCAATGCAACTATTGCGCCTCCCGTTCGTCTAATTATCATCATGCTTTCTATATACTACCATCTGAACGATGGAAAAGGAGAACTCAATCGCCTATGAAAAAATGGCCCCTGCTTACTACTGTGCTCGCTCTGACGCTGCTGACCGCCTCGCCCCCGTCCGCTGATGCGGCGACGCCGAAGGTCGTCGATGTGCAGACGACCGGCACCTACACGTATATGTTTAAGGGAGACGAGAGCGTCTGGCAATTCGGCTATCGGATATCCGTCCCGACTCGTCTCGATCTGCCGCAGACCGCCAAAAAAATCGTCAGCAACTCCAACTACGATACGATCGTCCTGTTCGAGGACGGCTCGGTATGGCGCTACCCCTCCGACGTATGGGGCGACACTAGCCAAGAGCCCGCTCCGATCGCCGGACTGTCGGACATCGTCGATCTGGAGGCTGGCCGCACGCATACGCTCGCATTGAAGGCTGACGGCACCGTATGGGGGTGGGGCACGAACTTCCACGGCGAGCTGGGCAATGGCCAGGTCAAGGAAGCGTGGGACATCCCGCCCCAACAGGTCGTCGGACTGCAGGACGTCCAGGCGATCGCCGCTGGCGACAACAGCCTGGCGCTCACCAAGCAAGGCGAAGTCTATACCTGGGGCGGCTGGGCGCATGCGAGCCGGGTTACTGCTGACAATCCGCAGGGCTTCCGCGTCACGCCTGTGAAGGTCAACAACCTGCCGAAGATCGCAGCCGTCGATATGGCTGGCGATACCTCGCTTGCGCTCGACACCGCCGGCAAGGTCCACACATGGGGAGACAACTTCCTGCAGCTGAAGTCGAGCAACGGCGACAGCAGCACGCTGGCGGCCCCGACACAGATCCCGGGCATCGACAACGTCAAGGCGATCGCGCTCGCGGATCGGGCGCTGTTCCTGAAGGCGGACGGCTCGGTGTATATCGCAGGCATCGACTATGCTCGCTCGGGGGAGCTGTCCGATGCACAGAAGAAGCAGCAATTGCAGCCGCAGCTGATCCCGTCGCTCACTGGCGTCACGCGCATCGATGCTGCAGCCTCCCAGCTATTCGCAATCGATGGCAAGGGCGAGCTGTACGGCTGGGGCAACAACAACTCCGGCTCGCTCGGCAACGGGTCGCTGTATTGGAAGTCGCAGCTGAACGATCCGACACGCATCCTCGATACCGGCACCGTCATCATCGACGGCAAGCGTCAAGCCTATCCCGGCGTCATCCATCAAGGCGTGACGATGGTGCCGCTGCGCAAGCTGGCGGAGCCGCTGGGCGCGACGCTTGGCTACGAGGAGCAGACCAAGCAGGTGACGATCAGCTATGGCGGCCAGACCGTGGCGCTGAAGCCCGGCGACGCGAGCGTCACCGTCAACGGCAAGCCGCTGCAGCTCGCCGGACCGATCCGCATCTACAACGACGAGACCCATGTGCCGCTGCGCTTCATCAGCGAGCTGTTCGGCGCCCAGGTGGGCTGGAACGCCGATCTCGCGGAGATTACAGTGACGACGGCCAAGTAACCGATGGAAAAGAGGGAGACCGGAGTTAATCCAGGTCTCCCTCGTTCAGTTTGCGGATCACCTCGAGCGGCAGCTTGGGCTCGCGGTCTGCCGTCAACAAGCCGTTGATCTCCTGCTGCACATCGGTCAACTGCGTGTAGCAGTAGCCCTGGATGGCGCGGGAGCCCGCGATCGGCGCCATGACGTCGATGAGCCGCCGCAGATAGTCCTCGCCGTCCGCTGCGGCAGAATATCCCCAGCCAGCGGACTCGCCCGTGCGATAGGAGATGCCCCCGAACTCCGACAGATGGATCGGTTCGCCATTGTACGCATAGCCCGGCACATAGATCCAGCGGTTCTGAGCTAGGCTGTCGATCGCCGAGCGGGCCGTGGCATAACGCTCCGCCAGCACCTCGCGCCGATGCTCGTAGTCATGGATCGTCGCCAGATCGGAGCGCGTATGCTCCCAGCCGTCATTGGAGAGGACGAGGCGCGTATCGTCGAGCGATTGGGTCAGATGGTACATCGCCAGCGTATGCTGCTGCTGCCGCTTGTCGACCAGCATGTTGGGGACGCCCCAGCTCTCGTTGATCGGCACCCAGGCGACGATGCACGGATGGTTGTAGTCGCGCAGCACCGCCTCCTGCCATTCCCGGGTGATGCGTTGCACATACGTCTCGGAGTATTGATAGGCATTGGCCATCTCGCCCCACACCAGCAAGCCGAGCACATCGCACCAGTACAGGTAGCGAGGGTCCTCGATCTTCTGGTGCTTGCGCGCGCCATTGAACCCCATCGCCTTGGTCAGCTCCACATCGCGCCGCAGCGCCTCGCCAGAGTCCGCCGTCAGCAGACCGCCCGGGAAATACCCCTGATCCAATACGAGCTTCATATAGTAAGGCCGATTGTTCAGACACACCTTGCCATCCTCGATCGATATCTTGCGCATCCCAAAGTAGCTGTCCGCCTCATCGACGATCTGCTCTCCCTCGTACAACGCAAACGAAATATCGTAAAGATTCGGACGCTCCGGCGTCCACCAGCGGCCAAGGCCGTGATCGTTGAAATCATGCAAGCCGATCGTGCGCGTCTCCTCGGCGGCGCGCAGCTGGAACACATCCTCGGCAATCGTCTCCCCCTCAAAGGCGATCCGCGCCCGCACACGTAGCCCTGGGCGCCAGCCCTCAATGCGAAGGCGGATGCGGATGTCATTGCGGTCGATATCCGGCGTCAGATAGACGGCGTCGATATAGCTGTCATACACCTCCTCAAGCCATACGGTCTGCCAGATGCCGGTCGTGGCTGTATAGAATACCTGCTCCGGCTGCTCCTTCCAATATTGCTTGCCTCGCGGCAGCGTGACATCCGTGCCGTAGTCGCGCGCCTGGACGACAAGCTCGTTGGCTCCCTCCCGCGCTGCATAGGTAATATCCGCCGTGAAGGGGGTATGGCCGCCCTCATGCTGTGCCACGAGGCAGCCATTGACCCACACCTTGGCGGCATAGTCGACCGCGCCGAAGTGCAACAGCTGCCGGTAGTTCGCGCGTTTGGAGGTCAGCTGCACGGTCCGCCGGTACCAGACGGTATCGTGGATCGTCGGTTCGCCGATTCCGCTCAGCTCGCTCTGGTAACAGAAGGGCACGCGGATCGTCCGCGACAGCGGTTTGCCGCTCGACCACCCTTCCCGCTCGCCTCGATTGTCGTCGTCGTATTCGAACTCCCACTCGCCGTTAAGATTATGCCACGCCTTGCGGACGAATTGCGGTCTGGGGTAGTCTGGGTTGCATGTTCGTTGATTCATCATACTGGCTCCTTGTCGATCCGCCAGGATCGCTTGATGTATTAATGGGTAGGGAGGGACGTGACCGACAGGTCGCCGATGCTCAGGGAGGTGGCATCGACCGCGCGTATGCCGACGCGTCCTTGCATGAAGGCGTGCGGGTCACGATAGGTGAGCACGGGCTCCAGGCGATCCGCCCAGTAGGCTCGGAGGGTCCCGCCCTCCACTTCGACGGCCAGCCGGACCGGCTCGTCCTGCGGGATATCCAGGCGCACCGCCTCGAGCAGCGTAGCGTCATAGTTCAACTTGTACAACTGGAGCTTGCCGCCGCCGACGGACAGATAGTAGCCCTGCATCGCCTCGCGGACCTGATGGGGGTAATCGGACTCATGGCTCACCCGCAGCAGGATGCCCGCTTCCCCGGATGCGTCCGCGCCGACCTGGACGGTCGACTCCACCCGGTAGTCCGTCCAGCCCGGATGTCCGCCGAACAGCTTGACATCGCCGTCCGCAGCGCCGACATATCGCCCGTCCTCGCGACTCCAGACGCCATGAACGTCATCTGCGTCCGACTGCTCGAGCAACTGCTCGACTCGCTCAGGCCCAGGCTCCGTCAGCCGGAAATGCGCCGTTCCCCATTGCAGACGACCGCTGACCAGCTTGATCCGTATATCGTGGAAACCCCGCTCCAGCTGCAGCGAGCCGGCGCGCACCTTGACCATCGCCTCGTCTGCCAAGGCTTCGTCGCGCACGATATCGAAGCGTCCGGCGCGCTCGCCATCGACCAGCACCTCGACGACAGCGGGCCCGTCCACGGCCCCTACGGTGAGATCGAGCGCGTAGTGCCCGGTACGCGTAACATTGGCCGCGTAGCGCAGCCAGTCGCCCTTGTCATGCATCGTGAGGGCGTAGCTGCCGTCCGCGATGCGACGGATATCGGTCCCGTCGGCTGCCCGCAGCTCAGCGGCCTCCGCAGGCTCGGCCACATGATAGCCCCGACCGTCGCCCTTGAGATAATGGACGGCTTCGATGTCGCCGGGCAGCGGCCGGGCCGTCTCGTAGTCGCTGCTGCCTGCGGCAGCATTGGCGAAGGCGATATAGGACAAGCGGGGCTCCCCACCCTCGTAGCGGTAGCCGATCCCGCCGCCGGTTGCCCCGCCGCTTGTGCCAGCGAGCGCCGGCGCAACCGGCGGCTCCAGCAGTAGCCGTCCGTCCACATAGAGACGGATCAGCGCTTCGTCGCGCTCGAGTCTGATCGCATGCAGATGCGTCCAATCGATATCCGTCGGCAGCGCAGCCTCGGCCACCTGCTCCTGCCGACCATCTGAGGTGTAGCTCACCACGACGACCCCGCGCTCCAGATCGAGCGCTACGCTGCCATACTGAGCATCGTCCCGATAGCCGTACAACAGCTCGAGCCGGGTGCTGTCATCGGCATGCCGCAGCGGCTGCACATTGTACTCGGCTGTGAAGACTGCCTCCGTCTGCGGCAGGCTGACTGCCTGGCTGCCCTGCTCCGTCTCCGTCAACCGCCAGCGATCCGCCGCGAGCTCGCCATCCAGCCGATCGGCAAATTCAGGCAGGCGCGGTATCGGCTGCTCTACGTTGGTCGGGCCGAGCAAGGCCATCTTGTGCCCGTTGAAGACCAGCCGGTCGATGTTCAGCCCCCGCACCGGCGGCCCCTCCGCCGAGCTGCCGATCAGATGATGATAGACGAGATAATACGAGTCCAGATCCGGCCCGAGGACGGTAGAGCTGTGACCGAGTCCCGAGAACTCCGGCGCAACGCTGATCGCCAATGGGTTGTTGGCCGGCGTGCGGTAGGGACCAAGCGGGGACTCGGTCGAGACCGCGTAGTGGACCCGATAGCCTTTGCTGAACACATGATTGCCCGTCAAGGTCATATAGTAGACCCCCTGGCGCTTGATGATCATCGAGCCCTCTGTCCAATGTCCCAGATACGCGCCCTCGATCGTCCGTCCGAAGCCAAAGGTCGCCGGGTCGTCCATCGACACGCCCACGATGCCCTTGTCTCCCGCATGGGTAAATGTCCAGCTGCCATCGTCGTCGATGAACACCGAGCCGTCGATGCTCATCCCGACATTGTCGGTGATGCGCGCGAAGGGTCCGGTCGGCGAGTCGCTGCGGAACACATAGTGCCCTGCCCCGGCAGGCGACGTGTACAGATAAAAGTAGCCGTTCCAATACACCACCTCGGGCGCATAGGCGCCCGTCGTGACGGGATCGTCTGCGACCAGACCGGCGTAGCGCCAATGCACCAGATCGTCGGATACCCACGCCTTGATGCCGACGCGATGATCCTTGGTGCTCACATACAGGTAATAGCGCCCGTCATGCCGCAGCACGTAAGGGTCGCCGTTGCCGTAATCGTCCCATTCCTCCTCCAGGGCGGGGAAGGGATTGCTGTATACTGCTTGATACGTATCCATATCCAATGCCTCCGGTTGATGATCAGACTCGCAGCCGCTGCCCAGCAGGGTCGCCGCCAGGACAGCGAGCAGCGCGGTCTGTAGAGATCGAAGTCCTGTCCGCATGCCTTTAGCCCTTGATCCCGCTGATAGCCATCGATTCGATAAAGTAGCGCTGGCAGAAAAAGAAAACGACGATGACCGGCACCATGGCGATCACGGCCGCCGCCATGATCATCGGGTAGTTGGACTGCCCGATATAGAGCGCCTGCATGGAGGCGATCAACACCTGGATCGTCTGCTTCTCCGGCGTATGCAGATAGATGAGCGGGCCCAGGAAGTCATTCCAGATGCCCATGAAGCCAAGCGCCGCCTGAGCCGCAAGCGCAGGCTTCATCGTAGGCAAGGCAATGCTCCAGAAGATGCGGAAAAACCCGCAGCCGTCGATTTTGGCCGCTTCGATCAGATCATTGGGCAGAGCGCCCTGCAAGTATTGGCGGATAAAGAAGATGACGACAATATTGCCGAACAAGCCCGGCACGATGAGCGGCAGCAGCGTGTCGACCCAGTTCAGGGCCGAGAAGCCGATGTACTGCGGGATCATGACGACCGAGTAAGGGATCATCATCGTGCCCAGCAAGCCCATAAACAGCACGCCCTTGAACGGGAACTCGAACTTGCCGAAGGCATAAGCGGACATGGCCGAGACGAGCATCCCGATCGTCAAGACAACCGCTACGATGATCAGGCTGTTCAGGAAGCCGTTCAGCAGCGGCGATTGACTCCATACCTCGCGATAGTTGGCCCATGAGATCGGCTCGGGAATCCACTTGGGCGGCATGTCGAAGATCATGCGTTGATTTTTCAGAGAGGTCGAGACCGTCCAGATGAACGGAGCGACCATGAACACGGCGCCTGCAAGCAGGATCAGAAAGGACCAGAGGTCCGCGATTTTTTCTCTCTTCATCGGTACACCTCCTAATCCTGATAGACCCAGCGCTTGGACAGCTTGAATTGGAGCAGGGTGATGATGAAGATCATCATGCCTAGCAGCCAGGCCGCTGCGCTCGCATAGCCCATGTTGAAGTACTTGAAGGCATGCTGGAATATATAGAACACAATCGTAGCGCCGCTGTACTCCGGTCCGCCGTCGGTAGCCAGCACATAGATCTGGCTGAACGTCTGGAAGGCGCCGATAATCCCCATGACGAGGATAAAGAAGTGGATCGGCGAAAGCAGCGGGACGGTTATTTTCATAAACTTGTGCCAGGCTCCGGCTCCGTCGATCTCGGCCGCCTCATAATACGTCGAGGATACCGACTGCAGACCAGCCAGGTAGAGCACCATATTGCCCCCCAGTCCGCCCCACAGGCCGATCAGGATAAGCGAGGGCTTCACCCAGTTCGGGTCGCCCAGCCAGTTGGGCCCCTGGATGCCGAACAGATCCCATAGATAATTGTTGAGCAGGCCATAGTCCTGATTCAGGATCCACTGCCAGAGCAACGAGATGGCGATGACCGGCGAGATGACCGGCAAATAATAGAGGGTGCGCATGAAGGAGATGCCCTTGAACTTGCGGTTCATCAGGATCGCCAATAGGAGCGACAGCAGCATCCCGATCGGGATCCCAAGCATCAGATAGATCGTATTGTACATCGACTGAAACACTTTGCCGTCGTTCAGTAGCTCGCTGTAATTGCCCAAGCCGACCCATTGCGGGTCCGAGAGCATATCCCACTTTTGGAAGCTGATATAGATGGAGAAGACGATCGGAGCGAGTCCGAACAGCAGGAACCCCAAGACTGGCGGCGCTACAAAAAGGTACAGCCAGGCAAGCTCCTTCCTCCGATAACCCGTGAGCTTCGCGTTCATAGTTGGTCCACCTTTGCCTGAATTCGCGGCCGGGTCGGGCGGCGGGTATCCCCGCCGCTCTCCCTCCAGCCTTACTTGTTGCCTTTATCGTAGAGCGCCTGCATCTTCGGCTGCATCTCGGCCGTAAAGTCCTTGGCGGACATGTTGCCGTTCCAGACCTTGCTCGCATCCTGCCAGAAGGCGTCGATCCACTGCGTATCCTTGGACAAGGCCGGCACGTCGGGACGACCGTAATCCTCGATGATATCCAGGAATACCTGACGGCTGGCCGGCGCTTTGTCCTGCTCGAGGAACTCCCCGCGAGCCATGTCGATCAGGTTCGGCACCGCCTGGCCGAGCTGGTAGTTCTCCCGCTGACCTGCCTCGTCGAGAGACAGGAAGGCGGCGAGGTCAAACGCCTCCTGCGGATGCTTGGACTTGGCCGAGATCGCGAAGCCCATCGAGCCGAGCCAGGTCGCGGTCTCTCCGGTGCTCGGACTAGCCGGCCAGGCCGCGATATCCCACTCGAACGGCAGCTCCCAGAAGGCCGGCTGATCCCACGGACCCATGGCGAACATCGCCAGCTTGCCGTTCAGGAACCGGGTGTAGGCGTTAAGCGCCTGCTCGGCTTCCTGGTTGGGACTCACTTTGTGGACCAGGGACAGGTCGGCGACGAATTGCATCGCTTCGTAAAACTCGGGCTGGTCGATCATCACGGTGCCGCTTTCATAATCGATGAACTGACCGCCGTTGCCCCAGACCGCAGACTCCAGACTGTACGCGCCGACGCCATATTTGTCCGGCTTGCCGTCGCCATTCTCATCGACCGTGAGCTGCTTGGCGGCTGCCAGCAGATCGTCCCAGGTCCAGGCGCCGGCTTCGGCCGGCGGCGGAGCGACGCCCGCTGCATCGAACAGCGTCTTGTTATAGACGAATGCCCAGGGGCCGACGTCCTTCGGCAATCCGTACAGATCGCCGCTGCCCACATTCGTCCCGTCGTACCGATAGCGGTCGAGCGCCGTCGGCCACACATTATCCGGTTGGAACAGCTCCGTCTGATCGAGGTACGACTGGATATTGAGCACGGTGCCCGCTTCGGCGAAGCGGTAAAACTCGGAGCCGCCGACATAGAACACATCCGGCGCCTTGCCCGAGCTGACGAGCGTGGTCAGCTTTTGCGAGTACTCCCCGGGCGGTACGGAGGTGTACTTGACCGTAACGTTCGGATACTGCTTCTCGAATGCGGCGATCAACGTTTCAAAAATCTTTTTTTCGTTCGGATTGCCATGTCCCATGAATTCAATCGTGACCGGGTCCGAGCTGCCTGGCGTAGATGTGCTCTCCTGACCGGATGGCTCATTCGGTGCATTCGGCGCCTCTCCAGCCCCGTTGTTCCCGCTGCAAGCGGAGAGCAACAGCATCCCCGTCAATACCGCGCCTGCCCAAGTGCGATTACGCTTCACAAGAATCCCCTCTTCGTTTGAAATGTATTGAAAGCGCTTTACAATTGAATTGTATTATAACTTAGTATAAATTAATATGTCTTATTTAGTATAAAATGCGATTCATTCGCCTCGATAACGGAGACGGGGACGACAAGCTGGCGATACTCCTGCTCGCCATTGATCTGTTCGACCAGCAACGCCATCGTCAGCCTGCACATCTCTCCGATATCCTGGCGCAGGTAGGAGACGCCCGGCAGATCCGGCTGATCGAAGGTGACCAGCTCCATATCGCCCGGTATCGTCTTGCCGCCAGCTTGCACAGCCCGCCAGACGCACCGGCATAGCTCGCTATTGGCCGTTACAGCTGCCGTCACCTGCGGGTGCTCCTGGAGGAAGTCGGCGATCAACCGTTCAGCCGCTCCGGAGGCGATCAGCTCGAGGGGCAGCATGCACCACAAGTTTTTGTCGATGGAGGCTTTGCGCTCCAGGAACACCTGCTCGAAGCCCGCAGCCCGTTCCTCCGTTACGGTGTTCGTAATCTCGGGGGAGATCAGGGCAATCGAAGCATGCCCCTTGGCGAGCAGGCGCTCCACCGCCTGTCGCATCCCGCCCGTATTGTCGGCGCTGACGCTGCAGCACTTGATGCCCTTTAGATACCGGTCGATGAATACGAATGGGAACCGATCCAGCGACAGGCGCAGGATCGAGTCGTTGTACGTCTCATTTTCTACCGGGAAAATAATGATCCCGTCGACCCCTTGCTTCAGGAACGATGCGATCACGCGAGACTCCTCCTGCTGCGACTCTCTGGTGATCCGCAGCAGCACCTCGTAGCCCGCTGCCGTCGCATGCCGTTCGATCTCGTCGAGGATCAGCTGGTCGACCTTCGTCTTCATCGTCGGCAGGACGAGCCCGATGCGGCCGCTCCGATACGTCAGCCAGCCTACTCCGGTCTGAGCCCCCGGCTCCTGCCTGTTATCGGATTGCTGCATGACGAAGGTGCCTTTGCCCTGGATGCGGACGAGCAGCCCTTCCTCCATCAACCCCAGCAGCGCATTTTTGCTCGTGATCTGGCTCACCCGATATTGCGCAGCCAGCTCCTTCTCCGACGGCACGCGGTCCCCTTCGCGCAATTGGCCGATGGTGATCAGACGCCGGATATCCTGTTGAATTTGCTTGTACAACGGCAACGATTTCACGATGGCTCACCGCCTTAGTGCATATAGTATAATTAGTATATATTATTATACTTTATGTCTTGCTTGTAAATAGCTATACGACAAGAAGCGCCTGCCGATCCGGCAGGCGCTTGCGAGTATGGGACTTACAAGCCGCGTCGTGCGGCGGTGGAAGTAACGGTCTGCGAGCATCGCCGTGGCCGTGGCCGTGGCGATCGTGGCAATCGCTCATGCTGTCCTCAAAGCGCTGAAGAGGAACGAAATCGAGGATCGATCCCGTGACCGTAGGCTCTCCTTGTCAACTGCCTGAAAGCCTCGTCCCCTCCGTGTGCAAATGAACGGGAACGACGACCCGTCTTGGCTCGTAGGCGCCCTTCAGTTGCTCGCTCAGCAGCTTGATGGCATGGCGTCCGATCTCGTCCTCGCGCTGACGCACATAGGGCACCCCGGGCAAGTCGGGATCGTCAAAGGCCGCCAGCACCGGGAGCGCACCGCTCTCCCCCAGCTCGCCCTCGCGCTGCAGGCGTTCCAGCGCTTGCCAGGCATACCGCGCCAGCTCGGCATTGGCAGCAAATATCGCCGTCGCTTCCTTGCGCTGCCGGAGGAAATCGACGATCTCATCCAAGGCCCGTCCCTCGGCTATCGTCGCAAGCGGCAGCAGACACCAATGCGCCTTGTCGATCGGCAGCCCTTGCTTCATGTAGGCGGCCTCGTAGCCCTTGGCCCGCTCCTCGGTTACGGTATTGGCGATCTCGGTCGACAAGTACAGGATGTTCCGATGGCCCTCGTCCAGCAGGGCCGAGATCATCGCCTCGGTGCCGCCGACATTGTCCGAGCTTACGCTATAGGTCCGGATCTCCTTCAGGAAGCGATCCACCAGCACTAGCGGCACCCGGTCGAGCGACAACCGCAGGATCGTATCGTTGTACGTTTCCTGCTCGACCGGGAAGACGATGAATCCCCGGACGCCCCGCTCCCGGAACCGTTCGAGCGCCCGCGTCTCCTCGTCCTGCGACTCTCTCGTAATGCGGATCAGCAGCTCGTAGGACGCCTCGGACGCGTACTTCTCCAGCGCATCGAGCAGCCGCTGATCGACCTTCGTCTTCATCGTCGGCAGGATGAGCGCCACCGAGACGATCTCCTCGTCCTCCGCTGCCGGGGCTGGCGCTGCCGTTTGCTTGACGAAGGTGCCTCTCCCCCGGAAGCGGACCAGCAGCCCCTCCTCTACCAAGCCGTTGAGGGCGTTTTTCGAGGTAATCTGACTGACATTGTACCGCGTCGCCAGCGCTTTCTCCGACGGCACCATATCGCCCGGTCGGAGCGCGCCGCCGTCGATCTGCTGCCGGATCTCCTCTTGTATTCGTTTATATAAAGGATGCATAACAGGACTCCTCATAATCTTTTCCATTGGACAACTACAAAAAATTATCCGCTATTTAGTATATCTTATTTCCGCCGCTTTGGGATACAATCCTCACTAGTAAGCGCTTACCATCCCTTATCTATGATCAGGAGGTTGAATGTCCATGATGTTCAAGGCCCTACGTATCCCTCTCTCTGCGCTGCTGACGCTCGCGTGCATAATGCTGCTCATCCCGTCGCCGCAAGCCTTCGCAGCCTCCTCGGGACTCGCCTGGTCCAGCGACGCGATCACCGTCTACGCTCCGCCGTCCGGCGGCGTATGGTATCCGAGGCTGGCCAAGCGCAGCAACAGCGAATGGCTGCTCTCCTTCGACACCAACGCTGGCGGCGGCAATACCCGCATCGTCGTCACGCGGACGACAAACGGTGGCCAGAGCTGGAGCGCACCGGTGACAGCTGTCAGTCATCCGAGCGGCAATGTCGGCAACGGACAGATGCTCGTGCTGCCGGGCGGCGAGGTGTGGCTCGCCTACCGACTCGTCATCCAGTCCGGCGCTGTCTATACGACCTCGCTCCATGTGCGCCGGAGCACAGACGGCGGTCTGACCTGGAGCGATCTGCCAGGCGGCGCGATCGCCTCGACGACCGCCAACGGCTTCAAGGGCGTCTGGGAGCCGCATCTGGAGTATATCAACGGCGTCATCCATGTGCTGTACGCCGACGACAGTCCGGCGGCCGTCGGCACGACCGGCTTGCAAAATCTGTACATGAAGCCGTGGACCGGCAGCGGCTGGGGCGCGCGCATCACGCTCAGCGACGGCGTCGCCGCAGGCTCCCGGGACGGGATGCCGGTCATCACCCGCATGAACGACGGACGGTATATGATGGTGTTCGAGTCCTCCGATGTCCCAGGTCACCCGTTCGTCATCAAATACAAAATCTCTGCCGACGGGCTGAACTGGTCCGTGCCGCGCCAAATGCTGTATACGCCTAACGGAACGGGCAAAAAAGCCGGCGCGCCGTTTGTCGCCAAATTGGCCGACGGGCGTCTCATCGCTGCCTTCCAGACCGATGAGAGCAGCGGCAATACCGGCGATCCCTACACCTCCATGCACACGATGATCAGCGCCAACAACGGCGCAACCTGGGAGCACAAGACGAATGTCTTCCCGGTCTCGGATACGGCGTCCTCGAACTGGAACGCGCTGATGACGATCGACTCGACACGAATCGCCGCCGTCACGAGCGCCGACCATCCCGCCAGCGGCATCTATCTGAAGCTCGGCTATACGCTGACGCCAGCCCAGGTCAATCTGGCGAACAATCCCAGCTTCGAGACGGCCAATGTGACCGGCTGGACGACCTATGGCGATGATTATCCCGCCCGCATCCTGATTCACGGGGCCAATGACGGCGTCGGCGTGCCGGCCGCGCATGGCGCTTACTTCATCGGCTTGGCCGGCACCAGCGGCCCGGCCAGCGCCTATATCGGCCAGACGATCACGGGACTGGACGACGGCGCCTACACGATGACGGCGAGGATGCGCAGCAGCGGCGGGCAGAGCAGCTGTATCATGGAGGTCAAGGACTATGGCGGCGCGACCCGTCAGGCTGCCTGCCCCGTCACGACGGCCTGGACGACCGTGACGATCCCGGACATCCAGGTCGTCAGCGGCAAGGCGACGCTCGGCTTTTATGCAGCGAATACGTCCTCTGCCCAATGGGCCGATGTCGATCAGGTCTCCTTCACTCGCCAGTCGCTCGCTCTCGCTCCAGGCAAGACGTACCGGCTCATGAATCCGGCTAGCGAGAAAATGCTGGAGGTCGATGCCTGGGGCACCGCCAACGGCTCTAATGTGATCCTCTGGGACGATCACGGCGGCGCCAACCAGCAATGGACGCTCGTCTCCGCAGGGGGCGGATACTACAAGCTGGTCAATGCGCACAGCGGCAAGGCGCTGGAGGTCGATGGCTGGAGCACTGCCGATGGCGGGAATGTGACGATCTGGGCCGATCACGGGGGAGATAACCAGCTGTGGCTGCCCGTCCATCTCGGCGGAGGCGTCTACAAGTGGCTCAACAAGCATAGCGGCAAGGCGCTTGATGTGGCAGGTAGCGGAGTCACTAACGGCACCAACGTGCAGCAATGGACCGATCTAGGCAACAGCGCCCAGCGGTGGGCGATGATACAGCTTACGCCTTGAGCTCGGACTTCCTGCTAACGCAAACGCAAAGACGCCTTCAAAGCCACGATAAAGTGACGATGAAGGCGTCTTTGCCTATGTTCACACGCAAGCTGGGTAGTCCCTCTTGGCGTAGGTTGCGCGTCGGGATGTGTGTGGCGCGCTGTTGCGTCGTACTGCGTGTGTATCGTTGTGCGTCGCACTACTGCTCGCCGAGCTGTGCGTGGCATGCTAGTAGATTGCTCCCTAATTAACGTTTGCTAACTCATGCTTGAGCCCAAACAAAGGCTTGGACAGAGATAAAGGTAAAAGTACCTTTATTTGTGGCGAAACAGGGTAGAAAAAGGGAAATAAATGCAAATGCGCACTTAAATGAGGCTGGATTCGCCTAATGTGTGCCTTTTCCCAAAAACAACTGCACTTTTTCATTAAAATTCCGTTTACACCCGCTTTGGAGCATAAA
>NZ_BFBX01000057.1:0-16086 GCF_003851045.1 Paenibacillus sp. 598K
TGCAGGATCAGCTTGAGGATGCGTACGTTGCGCAGATGCTCGGGGATGTCGTAGCGCACGTCGAACTTGTCCGGGAAGCGGAACTGCTCGACCGTCACGAAGCTCTGGACGAGCTTGACCTCCTCGCCGAGCGGGATATGCTTGTCGCCCTTGTGCAGGCTGATCCGGAAAAACGTCGACAGCGCGCTGATCATCTGCTCGATCTCGGGCTGCTTCTTCAGCCGCGCCGTCCATTTGATCGCATCTAGCGTGTTGTACAGGAAGTGCGGATTGATCTGCGACTGCAGCGCCGTCAGCTCCATGACCCGCTGCTTTTCCTTCTCCTCGCTGTTCTCCTCGATCAGATGATTGATCCGCTCGATCATCGAGTAGTAGCTCTGCTCCAGCTCGCTGATCTCATCGCGTGCGATCCGCGCATCCGGCAGCGGCTCCAGACCATGCTGGCCAAAGCTGCGTATCTTCGCCGTCAGCTTGGCGATCGGTCGGGTGATCCGGCCAGCGATGTAAAACGACAGACCCAGCAAGCCGATGAAGGTCAAGGCGGTGAAGAGCATCGCGTTGCGGTTGCCCTGACTGATCGCCTCGAACAGCTTCGGATACGAGATGACCGATACGATCCGCCACGATACCCCGAACCCTTGCAGCCGATCGCCGAGCGGATGGACGCTCAGGACGTATTTCCGGTCGTCGTGTGCGATGTCCACATACCCCTCTGCGATCGCCGGCTGGAAGGCGTCGCTGGGCGAGAGCACATTGCCAAGGATCGTCTTATCGGGATGGGAGATGATCTCATTGTCCGTCGTAGCGATAAACGAGTAGCCGAGCCCTTCGAATGCAGACGCGTAGAGCGCATACAGATAGCTTTCCTTGACATAGATGAGCAGGACGCCGATATTCTGGCCGGTGTTGAAGCTGCGGTACTGCTGGCCGAAGACGATGTAGGCGTCGCCATTGGCATCGCGCTTCACATGGCCGGTGATCGGGATCGGCGACGCCTTGACTTGGGCGATCAGCAGATCATCTGGGTCCTCGAAGACGAGCTCGTCGCTGCGGTAGCGGAACCGCTCATCGTCATGGGTGATGATGACGACATCGCCGATCATCTCGTCCGTGGAGACGCTTTCGTCGATGAGCTGCTGCAGCATAGTCTGTCTGTCATTGACTGGCAGACGGTCGTCGCCAAGCGTCTGATAGATGGAGCTGTTCAGCAGGAAGCGGAGGGCGACCATCTGGATATCATCTACCGTCAGCTCGATGCTGGTGCCGATCTCGGTCTGGAGATTGCCGATATGATCGTAGAGCCGGTTTTTCAGATAAGTCGAGCCATAGAGGCTGAACACGCTGAGCATGAGGATCAGATGCAGGGACAGGCCAGCGACGACGATGAAGACGATTCTGCCCCGGACCTTGAACAGGCGGAACAACGACAGCGGGCCGCGCCCGTCAGGTGTAGTTTTTGGCATAATCGCTGGGCGAGAGACCGGTCATTTTTTTGAAGATCTGGCTAAAATATTTGGCGTCCCCGAATCCGACCTGACTGCCAACCTCATAGACGCGATAGCTCGAATACTGAAGCAGTCGCTTCGCTTCCTCGATCCGGAACTCCGTGAGACATTCGTAGAATGTCTTGTTCAGCTCCTTGCGGAACAGATGCATCAGATGGGTCGGACTAATATGGACCGACGCAGCCACCATATCGACGGTGATGTTGCGGGCGTAGTGGACGCGGATGTAGCCGAGCGCGCGCTGCACCTCCTTGCGGATGCCCGGCAGCTCGTCCTCGGCGCCATATTGGACGGGCTGCTGCCGCAGCCGGGCCGCCGCAGCCGCCTCGCGAGCCGTCAGGAAGACAGCGTGCAGATCGACATAGATCGAAGGGGCTGTCGTATAGCCGATGGCTACCGTGAGCTGGAGCCGAGCGCGCATCGCCTGGGCCATCGCATCGCCGGCCTCATGGAACCTGGCGACCGCATCAGCGCCGGGATGGCTGTCGGCGGCGATGACGGTCCACTCCGACGGCGAGCTGCGGACGATCTTGGCGTACGTGTAGGCCATCGGCTGCAGGGCTTCCTCCAGGCAGCGCTCGATCTGCAGCGGCTGCTGGCCGGCAGCGAGCGACTCGGCGGACTTGTCCACGGACACGACGCCGATCGCTACCGTCGATGCTGCAGGGATATCGATGCCGAGCAAGGCGAGCTTCTCCGCGACATCGGCGTGATCCAGACCTTCCCCGAACAGCAGCTTCAGCCAGAAATGCGACGACACCGCAGGGGTCTCCTGCTTCAGCCGATCGTAGGCGAGCCGCTCCTCGCGGAGCCGCTCGAAGTCCTGCGCCACACGCTGCAACGTCTCGATCAGCTCGTCGATATTGACCGGCTTGAGCAGGTAGTGCGATGCGCCGAGCCGCATCGCTTCCTGCGCGTACTGGAACTCGTCGTAGCCGCTCAGCACGATCGTCACGCAATCGAGCCGTTGCTCTTGCAGGTGGCGCAGCAGCTCGAGGCCATTCATATGCGGCATGCGGATATCGGTGACGATAATCTCCGGCCGCAGTTGCAGCGCCATCTCCAGACCCTCCTTGCCATTGCTTGCCTCTCCTACGATCTCAATGCCGTATTCCTCCCAGTCGACCGTCTGACACAACCCGGCCCGTACCAGATATTCGTCATCGACGACAAGCGCTTTCAGCATGACGCCCACCATCCTCTTGTTGTATGCCTGTCAAATTCAAAGTCAAAAAGATCGGTTTTCAGCACCGAGAAGGTTGGAGGCAGGAGGAAATGAGGAGCGGTCCACGTTTTCGTAGAAAACGACTTCGGAAGCATGGCAACGTGAGCACCTGAGCGGAAGCTTACGAAGCTAGTTTCCTTTGGAAACTCTTATCCGACTGCATTCAAGATTCGAAGCCGAATCCACTTCTTGAGTGACTCCGTGATCAAAAACGGACTTTTTGAACTACCTCTTAATTATAAGTCAATCTGCCCTCTCCGTCTGCGCTCTAATCTATAGTTGCTCGGATTGCCTACCATTTCGCAGGATCGCTGCATAGGAGAGGCAGGAGCCCTGTGCTAAGATCAGCCTTAATCGAAGGGATAGCAGAAGGAGTGCAGACAGATGAGAGAGATTACATTATGCGATGGAGCCTGGCAGGTGAAGGGATTCTGGCCATGGGTGCCGATCAAGTCGGTCAGCATGGAGCTGGGGCAGGAGCTGCTGGGCATCTGCGAATGGCTGCCGGCGACGGTGCCGGGCGGCGTACACGACGATCTGTATCGGGCCGGGCTGATCCCGCATCCGTATCAGGATCTGAACAGTCTGCAATGCGAATGGGTGGAGAACCGCTGGTGGATGTACCGGACGACGATCGAGCCGATCGCCGATCCTGGCCACAAGATCGAGCTGGTATTCAAGGGATTGGACTACGAAGCGATCGTCTATGTCGACGGCGTGCGGCTCGGCGAGCACAAGGGGATGTTCACCGAGGCGGTGTTCGACTTGACGCCCCGACTGCGGCCCGAGCCGATGGAGCTGACGGTGCTGCTCCTGCACGCGCCCGACGAGATGGGCCAGATCGGCAAGACGTCGGAGACGTTCACGCAGAAGAGCCGATTCAACTACAAATGGGACTTCTCCACGCGCCTCGTCAATATCGGCATCTGGGACGAGGTCGTGCTGCGCGTCCAGCAGCGCTGCAAGCTTGGCGATGTGCGCCTCGTCACCGATGTCGAGGACGCAGACCGGATCGCCGAGGGCAGCCATGTCGGCCTGATCTGCGTCGAGGCGAGTATCGCGGCGACCGGCGGCCGCGGCGATAGCCGGCCTGCAGGGGCTGGCGGGGCGGAAGAGAGCCTCGTCCTACGGGCGCTGTGCAGCTCGCCGGACGGGCAATTGCTGCATGAGGAGACGGTCCGCGCCCGCTGCGGCGAGCGCGTGCGCATCGACTGGCGTCTGCCAGAGGCCCGGCTCTGGTATCCGAACGGGTACGGCGAGCAGCCGCTCTACACGGTGAGGCTCGAGCTCATCGCGGAGGACGGCGAGCTGCTCGATGAGCAGACCTACCGCAGCGGCATCCGCAAGCTGGCCTATCTGGCCAATGACGACAGCCCAGCCGACGCCTTGCCTTATACGGTGCAGATCAATAACCGGCGCATCTATATCCGTGGCGTCAACCTGGGGCCGCTCGACCATTTGTACGGCAATGTAATCGACAGCCAGTATGACCGGATCGTCTACATGATGAAGCAAGCCAACATGAACCTCGTCCGCGTCTGGGGCGGCGGCCTGATCGAGCGTACGCGTCTGTACGAGCAGTGCGACCGGCACGGCATCCTCATCTGGCAGGAGTTCATCCAGTCCAGCTCGGGCGTGGACAACCTGCCGTCGCAGCAGCCGGAGTTCCTGGCGCTGCTGCGGGAGGCGGCGGTAGCAGCGCTGAAGGGACGGCGCAACTACGTCTCGCTCACCGTATGGAGCGGCGGCAATGAGCTGATGAGCGCGCCCAACAAGCCGTCGACCTTCGACGACCCCAATCTGGCGATGCTGCGGGAGCTGGTGCAGCGCCACGATCCGCAACGGCTCTGTCTGCCGACCTCGGCCTCCGGCCCGGTGCAGTACATCACCGAGGAGAAGGGGATGGGGCATGATGTGCACGGCCATTGGAAGTACCTCGACAACCCGAAGCATTATACGTTCTACGGGGACAATGACAACCTGTTCCACAGCGAGTTCGGCGTCGATGGCGTCAGCAGCGTCAAGAGTCTGCGCAAGTTCCTGAGCGCCCCGCATCTGAAGCCGGTGTCGATGCAAGAGAGCATCGTCTGGCGGCATCATGGCGAGTGGTGGGACACGCTGGCGCGCGATGAGCGGCTGTTCGGCGAGCTGAGCGAGCTGGGGACGTTCGTGGCGGCCAGCCAGTGGGTGCAGGCGGAGGGACTACGCTACATCCTCGAGTCGAACCGGCGACGCCAATTCCGCAATAGCGGCAGCATCATCTGGCAGATGAGCGAGCCGTGGCCCAACGTCTCCTGCACCAATCTGATGGACTACTACGGTGAGACGAAGATGAGCTACTACTGGACCAAGCAGGCATTCGCCCCGATCCATGTCTCGCTCGACTATCGGACGCTCCAGGTGGAGCGCGGGCAGAGCGTCAGTCACGCGATCTACCTGCATAGCCATGATCCCGACATCCCGGTCGAGATCCGGGTCGAAGCGGTCGATGCGTCTGGGCGCATCTGTGCAATGGCGCGTTATGACGCCTGCAGCGCCCGGGATCGGTCGGTGCGCATCGGCGCTATCACGTGGACGATGCCAGCGGACGGACATGAGCTGATGCTCGTGCGGATTGCTTATCGCTGGGAAGGGGGGAGCGTCGAGGGCTATCCATATATTTTTTCCGCTGCGCCAGATATGCTGTTGTATCGGTCGGCGCTCGCGCTCGAGACGTCGCTGACGGCGAGCTATCTCGACGACTGGCAGGCGATCCCCGGCACAGCGTCGGAGCTGCTGGAGAGCCGGCTGCTCGTCCGCAATCTTGGCCCGGAGGCAGCGCTCCATGTATACGCAGAGGAGATCACCGATCAGTATCTGATGGAGGCCGACGAGCTGTATGTTACGTTGCTGCCGGGAGAGAGCCGGACGATCGTAGTGCGCTGCGCACCCAAGCGAGCCGGAGGCTTCTTGCGACCGGAGCCTGCCGGGGGCGAGCTCCCGATGCCGCAGCTTGTCGTCCGCAGCTTTAGCGGCGGAGAGGTCCAGGCCAGCCCTGGCGAACAAGCCGATTGACTATCCAGGAAGAGGTGCACACCATGACGCAACCCGAGTTTATCCCGTTTGGATTCCAGTATTATCGCTCGCCGACGCCATACCGCGACCAGTGGGAGCGCGATCTGCAGCAGATCGCCGAGCTGGGCTTCAACAGCGTCAAGTACTGGGTGCAATGGCGCAGCAGCACGCCCGAGCCGGGCGTATATCGGTTCGACGACCTCGAGGAGCTGATGGACCTGGCGCATCGCTACGGTCTCAAGGTCATCCTCAATGTGATCTTCGACGTTGCCCCGGCCTGGTTCGACCAGACCTATCCCGATGCGCGGATGATCACTGCGGACGGATCGGTGCTGGCGCCGCGGGCGCTCAGCTACCGGCAGATCGGCGGCGCGCCGGGACCTTGCTATCATCATCGGCCGGCGCAGCAGGCCAAGGACGACTTCCTGGAGGCGGCCGTGCAGCGGCTCAAGGATCATCCGGCGCTCTGGGTGTGGGATCTGTGGAACGAGCCGGAGCTGACGACCGGCATCAAGCGGACGCTCAGCTACGACAACCAGGTCTGTTACTGCAAGCACTCGATGGAGGCGTTCCATCGCTGGCTGGAGGACAGGTACGGCACGCTGGAGCGGTTCAATGCGCGCTGGCAGCGCACGTATCAGCAGTGGTCGGAGATCGAGGCGCCGCGCGGTCAAGCGGTGTTCAACGACCTCGTCGACTGGAGACTATTCATGTCCGAGGCGCTGACGGACGACCTGAAGCGGCGGGTGGCGGTCGTCAAGCGGTACGATCAGGCGCATCGGGTCATGGTGCATACGGTGCCTGCGCCGATCTTCAACCTGATCACCGCCGGGTCCGACGACTTCAAGCTGGCCGAGCCTTGCGACCTGTTCGGCAACAGTCTCGGATCGTCGGCGTGGTCGGCCGATCTGCTCATCTCGGCGGCCAAGGGCAAGCCGATCATCAACTCGGAGATCCATGCCTTGCCCGGCGATATGGCGCTCAAGCCGAAGAAGCTGTCGCTGCAGGAGCTGAAGCAGCATGTGCTGGTGCCGCTGGCTCGGGGCATCACCGGCTTCCTGTTCTGGCAATACCGTCCCGAGGTGCTCGGACATGAAGCGCCGGCTTGGGGCAGCACGTACCTCGACGGCAGCGTCACGCCGTGGCTGCAGGACATGGCTCGGCTCAATCGCGCTATCCAGTCCCGCGCCGATCGGCTCGCCCGCGCCCGCAGGCCGTCGGATCGGATCGCGATCTGGTTCAGCAGCACCGGCCAGATCGTCAGCTTTGGCATCTATGCGGATCTGGACGCTTATCACGATTCGGTGCAGGGCGTCCACAAGCTGCTGCATGATCTGAATTACAAGGTCGAGTTCGTCTCCGATCAGGATCTGACGCCCGAGGGGCTGGCGGACTATAGCTGCCTGATCCTGCCGCATCCGGTCTATCTGGACGAGGGAATGGCGCGGACGCTGGAGCAGTGGGTCGCCGGGGGCGGTCTGCTCGTCTCCGAGAGCGGCTTTGGCTCGATCCAGGCGGAGAACGGCAGTCACAGCTACACGGTGCCGGGCTACGGCTTCGACCGGGTGTTCGGACTTCGCGAGACATGGGTGCACGCGCTGGAGAATCTCGACCACAGCTATCATCAGGTGAAGCTGGAGTCGCGGCGGACGATCCCGCTGTCGATGCCGTCCCCGGAGGAGGGGCGTCCGCTCGTCGGAGCGGGAAGCTACTATCAGAGCGAGATCGAGCTGGCTGAGCAGACAGAGGTGCTGGCGCGCTTCGACGGGGACGGCAGTCCGGCGATCACGCTCGCCCGTTACGGCGAGGGCAAGGCGGTCTGGATCGGCACGATGTTCGCCGCCGCGTATTGGCGTGAGGGCGGAGCGGATGCGCTGGCGATCTATCGGCAGCTGCTGGAGACGCAGCTGTCGTGTCCGCCGCTGGTGACGGTGACGCCGGGCACGATCCGCGCCGATTGGCTGGTCTGGGAGGAGGAGGGCGCGCAGGGGGCGTTCCTGTTCGTCCATAACCGGGGCGCAGAGCATGCTGCCGCTGCGATCGGTCTGCCGGCGCCCGTGAGGGACGGCCGGGCCTGGTTCGCCGAGGGCGAGCAGATGCTTCGCCGCGAGCCGCAGTCGCCCTCGCAGGTGACGGTCGAGCTGCCGCCCGGCGACATTCAGGTATACGAGTTCGTTACGGAGGCGGACCGATGAGTTGGCGGGACTGGCATATTCTATAAAGAGAGAGGAGTGCCGCGTATGATGGAAAGGATGGATAAGGTGGACGATTTCGTACCGGATAACTATGTGCCGATCAGCGCCGTCGTCCGCTGCGAGGCGGCGGGGACGAGCGAGCGTCTGACGGTGAGCCGGCCGCTGCTGGAGGCGCTGACGGAGCGAGGGCATCGACTGTATCTGGCCTGGAGCGAGGGGATGGAGATCTGCTACACCGCGGAGCTGACCGTCGATCTCGCGCAGGGCGAGGTGCGCTTCCTCGCGCAGGGGCAGGGACCGCATGCGATCGTCGCGGAGACGATCGTCCACGCCTACCCGGTGACGACGCACTGGTCGGCCGCCATGAATGGCGGACGCGGCGGCTTCCAGCCCGGTGCGTCCGATGGGCTCGGGCAGATCGGTTGGGATGCCAGAGAGGGACGACGGACGATCGAGGGCCAGTTCCGCTGCGATGACGAGCGCAGCCCGTACTACTTTCGGAGCGAGCGCTATGCGCTGTGGCCAGACGACCCGGATGCGCGCACGATGGCGTATGAGCGCTATATCGGCGAGACGTATAGCCTCTACAGCGTCAGCGAAGCGGCTGCGCTCCGGCTCTCGGCGGAGGCGCTGGCGCATAGCGGCTATCCGGCGCTGCTTCGCCGCACCGACACGCCGCTCGCCGAGCTGGAGGGGGTGCCGGCGTTCCAGCTCGTCCACAACGTCATCATCGGCGAGGGCGCGCATCGCAGCTTGGCGACCTATATCCTGCCGCCGCACTGGCAGCGGGGAGCGGCGGACTACCCGGCTGTATTCAGCGGGTTCTACGATCAGAATGAGAATGTATTCTCCACTGTCGGTCCGGACATGCTGCGCCTCATCGGCGAGCTGTACACCGAGCGGGGCGCAGGCGTCGTCGGCATCATCTGGAACGGCGGCGGCTCGATCGGCACGCGGACGCTGCAGCAATCGATATATGCCAATCTGGACGCGCTGTTCGAGCGGGCGATCCGGGACTTCGGCGTCCGTGAGGATGGCATCGTCACGGTCGGCGGCTCCCGTGGCGGCTTCGCCAGCCTGCTCGCCGCCGCCAATCCGAGTCGCCAGACCTATCGCGTCCGCTATGCGGTATGCGCCAACGTACCGTTCCTGATCGGCACGCCGCTGCTGACGATGCTCAACTCGACGCACCCGATCCTCGATCAGGCGATGTGCGAGGATACCGGTTACAAAGACGCCTGGCGCAAGGACTGGCGCGACGAGCAGGGCAGATCGGGGATGGAGCGATTCCTGGAGACGACGGTGGGGACGAGCGAGCTGGCCGAGATCGACGAGGCGCGCTCGCCGGCGTCCGAGACGGTGATGCGGCGGCTGGCCGCTAATGGCACGCAGGTGCTCCAGAGCCACGGCACGCACGACCCGTTCACCGCGAGCTGGCTCGCTTATCGCTGGGTGGATCGCGCCCGCGCGCTCGGCATCCCGGTCCGGCACGAGATCGGTTATCGGTTCGGGCACAACAACTGCGTCCCGCCGATGGCTAGCGCCAAGCGCTGTCTTGAAAGCATTGTGAGCGGCGAGCCGCTCGAGATGGCGGGCGACTACCACTACGTCCGGGCGTCGGAGGAGCCCGCCGACTGGAGCCGCGCTGCGCTGCTCGAGGTCGAACGTCAGCCGCTGTTCCTGGAGGCGCCCAAGGTGGTCGTGCGCGGCGCAGCCAATGACTTCACGTTCTACGGCGTGCCGGGCATGGACTATCGCTTGACGCTGATGCCTGTACAGGCGCCAACGTCAGGAGAGGTAGGCGAGGTAGGCGAGGTAGGCGGAGTCGGCAGAGGTGGCGATGGCAGCGATAGTGGCGTTAACGGCGGGGGCTGTGATAGCGATGATGGTGGCGAGGGCAATGGCAGTCACAGGAATAATGACGGCTACTGCTGCGACGGCAACGATGGCTGTGATAGCGGGGACGCCGCGTCGGCTGCGGGCGAGGTCGTGGTGATGGAGGGGCGGCTCGAGGCGCTCCCTGCCCTGCGTCCGGGATTCTCGTATGCGGTCTGCTACCGGGACATCACCGCCGAGCTGCCGGGCGACGCGTACCGGTATCGGCTCCGGTACCGCCTGCCGGGCGCGGCCGGCTGGAGCGAGGGCCTGCCGCATACGCCGCAGCCTGACCATCCCGAGCCGATGCTGACCGTGCTGGAGACGCAGCCCAACCCGCTGCAGCCGGAGTGGATCGGCATGACGCTGCAGCATTTCATCGGCTGGGGGCTGAGCGAGGTATAACGCGCGAGCGATGCGCGAACAGCGCCGAGCTGCCGGAGGGACTGCGGTATATCTAGCTCGAGATTACCGGCTCGCTGAGCTACTCCCCGCAGCTCGGCACGCTGGAGCTGGCGATGGAGCCGACGCTGTAATCGGACACGATACTTACATTCATAGCGATGGGCAGTAAGGGACACCCTGGGACATATGGTCCGATGGGGTGTCTTTTTGCGTCTGTTGCATCTTGTGTTACAGTACATAGCATTGTGTATTCGGCTCATCTTGCGGGAGGGTGTCACAATAGCGGTCATCAGATTCGTAGTAAAGAGTAAAGGAGGGAACACCGTTGACTGATTCGGAATTGCGTCAAGTCCTGTCTGACGTACGGGATGGCGATATCGAAGCCTTCGCCCAGATAGTACAGGCCTTTCAGCGGCCGATCTATCAGTATTGCTATCATATGTTGTCCAGTGCAAGCGAGGCCGAGGATTGCGCACAGGAGGTCTTCCTCAAGCTGTTCCGTAATCTGAGCCGCTATGATCCAGGCCAACCGCTGCAAGCCTGGCTTTACAAGATCGCTTACCATCAATGCGTAGACAATCTCCGTCGACGAAAGCTGACCCGCTATCTCCCGTTCTTTTACCAGAGGGATACGGATAACCGTCATGTCGAGCGTGCGATCGAATCGGCCTATTTCAATGAAGAAGTGCAAAAATCGATGGAGAGGCTGTCGGTGGAGGAGCGGAATTTGTTGATTTTGCGATGTGTTGAGGACAAAAGTTATGACGAGATCGCATTGATTATGGATAAAAATACAGCGGCTTTGCGGAAAAGGTACGAGCGTACGGCAGTAAAATTCCGGCAGTATTATCGTGAAGCGAAGGGAGAAGCCAGCGATGACCATGAGGAAAGAGGATCAGGATCTGAGAAAGCTATTCCAAAGGGGACAGCCACCTGAGAGCGATCTGTCCGTGAAAATTATGCAACAGCTCAGAATGGAGCAGCAGAATAATAAGAAGGAGCGATTATATATGAAGCATAAAGTGAAATTGTTGGTAGCCGCAGGTATGTTGGTAGCTGTATCCTCAGCTGTCGGAGCCTCGCATCTGTTATCCTTGAAGGATAGCAAGGGAAATGTAGTCTATGAGGAAAAAGCGATGCATGAGACGCAGCCTGGCGTTACCCCGGCGTCCGACTTGACTTGGAAGGGCAAGGTGAATACGATCGGGGATCGCGAGCTTAACGCAGGGGAAGCGGGCATCATCTATGTCGCGTCCGATAACCCGGAGCACCAATTGGAGCTGCGCTTCCATCCTTTTCAATTTAACGACGCTGCAGCCTTTCAGACCAAGCTGGGCCACCCTGAGCTAAACGTTCCGAATTCGCTGGAAGGCGGCTACAGCTTTGAGAAAGGGAAGATTCACTTCGGCCCTGCGCTTGATCTCAGGCTGTTGTCGTCGGACGAACAGCTTGCTATGGCGCAAGAGCTGCGGGAGCAGGCAGAGCAGGCTGGCAAGGATTATGCGATTAAGCCTGTAGCGTTGTCCGATGAATTCTGGGATGCTCAGAGCGTGTATAGCAACGGAGAGGATGAAATATCCTTGCGTATTCTCAATCTGGGCGATCAATCGCACACGGCGTCATGGGAGGACACGATCCAGATGACCAAGACGCAGCTTAAGGAGGATGGCAAGGAAGCGATTTTGACACAATATACCGACAGTACGCGCATGGAGCTGGTATGGATCGTGGAGGATACAGACAAGTCCGTGAATTATCAGTTCATCCTGGAGAGCAAGAGCGGCGACATCGACGCGGAAGAGCTGGAGCAGATCTGGAAGACGCTCCTGAAGTAAGGATACCAGGGGATAACCGGGGATGAAACGCCGCGCACAGTCCCTCGGCAGGCAGGGAATGCTCAACATCTAGCTGTTTGACGTTGACAACGATCTACGGTAAGTCTATAAGGCAAAAGGCAACTAAGATCAACCTACCCTGGCCATTCGATAAAGACGATGCGGCATTTCTCTCCGCATCGTCTTTTTTTCGCGTTCAGGGAATTGCGGAAGGTACGAGTAGGCTTAGTATGATTTGATATTGTCGTATTGACAATTATGAGTTTGTAGGGTATTGTATCCATAAAGTCATTCGTACAATATCAAATGAAAGCGAGGGAATCGTCATGTTCGGTATCCGCTACGCGAAGTTCCAACCGACGCAATATGTCATGAAGGTGAAAAACGGCAAGGTAGTGAAGGAAGGGATCGGCCTGTCCTTCACATACTATGCGCCGACGACGTCCGTCGTCGTCGTGCCGATCTCCTCGATCGACGTGCCATTCATGTTCGAGGAGATGACCGAGGACTATCAGGCGATCACAGTCCAAGGGCAGCTCACCTACCGGATCGCAGACTACAGGCAAATTACGGGGCTGTTGAACTACACTTACGATCTGAAGAAGCATGTCTACCTCTCCGACGATCCGGCGAAGCTGAACCAGCGGATCATCAATCTGGCCAAGGTGCATGCCAAGCACGAGCTGGCGCGTCTGCCGCTCCGCGTCGCGGTGCAGTCCAGCGAACGGCTCGCTCAGCAGATCAAGACAGATGTGCGGGCTAGCGAGGAGCTTGAGGCGCTTGGCGTCGAGCTGATGGGCGTGGCCGTGCTGGCCGTCCTGCCGAACAAGGAGACGATGCGGGCGCTCGAGGCCACAGCGCGGGAGGAGATCCTCGAGCACGCTGACGAGGCGCTCTACCGTCGCCGCAACGCCTCGATCGAGCAGGAGCGTCGGCTCAAGGAGAATGAGCTGAGCACCGAGATGGCGGTCGAGGCCAAAAAGCGGCAGATCCGCGAGGCGCAGCTCGACGCCGACCGCGCCGTCCGGCAAAAGGAGCATCGGATGGAGGAGGAGCAGCTGCAGTTCGAGACGGATATGGAGCAGAGCCGTCATCAGCTGATCGAGCTGGCGGCCGCCAACAAGCGAGCCGAAGCGGACGTCAAGGCGTATGAGCTGGGCACGGTGATGAAGTCGCTGCACGGCGTCGAGCCGGGCGTGCTGCAGGCGTTGTCGAATCTGGGGATGAATCCCGACAAGCTGATCGCCATCGCCTTCCAGGATCTCGCGGACAAGGCGGAGCGGATCGGTCAGCTCAATATTTCGCCGGATCTGCTGCAAGGGCTGTTGTCGGGACAGGGATCGTCGAGCGGCGGAGGGGCGTCCGGGCGCGGCGCCAGCGGCCGATGAGCGGCGCGAGCAGCGAGCGCAAGGTCGTGCTCGTCAAGCGGCAGACGCGGCTGGAGGAGCTGGTGAAGCGCAACAGTACGGTGCAGCAAGCGCAGTTCTATGTGGAACGGTTGGGTGCGGACTTCGGAGATTATCGGGCGGAGGATGAGCGATACCGCGCTGCCGTCGCCGAGGCGGTGCAGACGCTGGAGAGCGAGTATCGGCTCCAGGTGATCGACCGGGCGTACCTGCCCAACTTTATCTTCGGTCGCGACGACATCGTCGTCGCGATCGGCCCGGACGGTCTGATCGCCAACACGCTGAAGTACCTGGACGGCCAGCCGCTCATCGGCGTCAATCCCGACCCGCTGCGCTGGGACGGCGTGCTGCTGCCCTTCCGAGCTGGCGATCTGCGGCTCATCCTGCGCGACGTCGCTCGCGGACGCCGCCCGATGAAGGGCGTGACGCTGGCCAAGGCCGAGCTGAACGACGGCCAGACGTTGTACGCCGTCAACGATCTGTTCATCGGCCGCCGCAGCCACGTCTCGGCGCGCTATGAGCTCTCGCTGGACGGACACGCCGAGCGCCAGTCCTCCAGCGGCATCATCGTCTCGACCGGGCTCGGCTCGACGGGCTGGCTCAAGAGCGTACTCGCTGGCGCGGCAGGCATCCTGCGCGGCGCGACCGGGTATTTACCCGTGCAGGCGCTAGAGTTGCTGCAGGGGGTCGCAGGAGGAGCGGGTGGCGCCGATGTGGGCGAGTCGAGCAGCAGCCCTCGTAAGAGTCGTAAAAGTAGCGACGACGAAGGCAGCAGTGCAAGTGGCGCTAAACGAGGACTGGGAGCCGCAGGCAGCGCTGGCGGAGATCCCCGCGCCGCTTGGGCGGCGGAGCAGCTGTATTTCGCGGTGCGGGAGCCATTCCCGAGCCGGACGACATCGGCCGAGCTCGTGTTCGGCCAGATATCGGCCGGTGCGCAGTTGCGGGTCGTCTCGGAGATGCCCGAGGATGGCGTCATCTTCAGCGATGGTGTCGAGAGCGACTTCCTCGTCTTCCAGTCGGGCGTAGAGGCGCGGATCGGCATTGCGGAGAGGCAAGGCTGCCTGGTCGTGTAATTATTCAATGATATCGACCAGCTTGTTGTATCGATAGGTTGTTCAGAGTTATGGTTGGCGTAGAGCGACACACGATGCTTCACGTGTTTTGCCGGTGTGATAAGACACGGCTGCGATACGTATTTCCGAGGAACGTGTGCGGATGTCATGCAGGTATCGCATCCAGAGGCCCTGAGCGATCCAATGCAATGCGGCACGGTAGGCAGATTGTCACAACAGTTGTCGCAGCGGTTTGACAGATACCGCCGTCGGTGCTAATCTAGGTTCAATTACACATGAGGGAGGCCTGCCGGTATGCTGCACTCGATCCGGATTCGATAAGCACGCTTGAAATGGATGTTCACCGCTAGAGGTGGGCCTGTTTTGAGTTGCTTATCGATACGGGGGCAGTGCCGGCAAGCGTGGTCTAATCAGGCTTCGGCGCTTGGATCGTTCCGCTCGCGATTATGTGATCGTAGGGTGTGCGGGACGTTCATACGATGTGCAAGCCGCGGTGCTTTGGGTCTATGGCGACCCTGATTCGGCTTCGCACTTATGCCATGCTATGACCTGGTGTACGCCTTTGTTGGCGTGCTACAGGAAACTGGCAGCAGCATGATGGTCGTCAGACGATACATGACGCCATCGCGCCCTCCCGTTCGTATATCGATGCAGCTCCAGGCCCGTTCGCGGGAACCTGGGGCTTTTTGTTGTGCTGACGAAAGGAACGTGTGCTGGCGGACTTGTGCGATAAATCGCACAGATCAGGCCCGCAGGCCGCGCCCCGCCCAGACTTATGCGATAAATCGCACATATCGGGCCGGAAGTCCGCGCCCCGCCCAGACTTGTGCGATAAATCGCACAGATCGGGCCCGCAGGCCGCATCCCGCCCGGACTTGTGCGATAAATCGCACAGATCGGGCCCGCAGGCCGCGCCCCAGTCTAGACTTGTGCGAAAAATCGCACAGATCCGGCCCGCAGGCCGCGCCCCGCCCAGACTTGTGCGAAAAATCGCACATATCGCGCCCACAGGCCGCGCCCCGCCCAGACTTGTGCGAAAAATCGCACATATCGGGCCCGCAGGCCTTTTGCCCTACACCAGCAAAGGAGGGTTGACCGATGCACTGGTATTTCTTCACTTGATTCTTCCTTCCACGAATCGCAGGCACGCCTGCGAAAAGCTTGAACTGATGGAAGCCGCGATTGTGCGAAGGAGGAATATGCGATGACATTGTTAATGAAAGCTAAGGATATCTATGTGGACTACCTCGGACGAGATGTGCTCGATGTGGAGGAGCTGGAAGTTTACGCCTACGACCGGATCGGGATCGTCGGGGCTAACGGCGCGGGCAAGAGCACACTGGTGAAGGTGCTGCTCGGCGAACTGGAGCCGACGGAAGGCGAGGTGGCGCGCGAGGGCGTATGGGCATATATCCCGCAGCTGGAGGAAGCGGCCCAACACCCCGCGGATGCCGCACACGCTGCAGAGGCCGCACACGCCGCAGAGGCCGCACACCCCGCGGATGCCGCACAC
>NZ_BFBX01000057.1:16187-35859 GCF_003851045.1 Paenibacillus sp. 598K
GGGCGGAGCCGATGGCATCGTCGCCGACGAGCCGACCAGCCATCTCGACCGCGAGGGCGCCGAGTTGCTCATCCGTCAGCTCCAGCATTATCCGGGGGCGCTGCTGCTGATCAGCCACGACCGCTATCTCCTGGATGCGACGGTAGACAAGATCTGGGAGCTGAAGGACGGGCGCATCGCCGAGTACTGGGGCGGTTACTCCGACTATGCCGCGAGGAAGGCGGAGGAGCGGGCCGCGCAGGCAGCGCAGTACAAGCAGATGGCGGCGGAGCGCGAGCGTCTGGAAGCGTCAATCGCCGACAAGCAGCGTCAAGCGCGCAAGCTGGATCAGAAGGAGAAGGGGGCGAGTCGGAAAAACAACTCCGACACCGGCGGCCGCCTCAGCCACCAGAAGCCTGTAGGCAGCAAGCAAAAAAAACTGCATAAGGCAGCCAAGCAAATGGAGCAGCGAATCGAAGCGCTTGGCGATATTCGTCCGCCGGAAGCCGAAGCCGCCATCGTCTTCCGTCTGAGTCGAGAGCTGACGTTGCACAATCCTTACCCGGTCATCGGGGCAGGGCTCAGCAAGCAAGCGGGCGACAAGACTCTCCTGCGGGATGCCGCCTTCCAGTTCCCGCTTGGAGCAAAGATCGCAATCACGGGCCCCAACGGGTCCGGCAAGTCGACGCTGCTGCAGATGATTGTAGATTGCGAGCCTGGCATTACGCTGGCGCCAAAGGCGGCGATCGGGTATTTCGCGCAGAGCGGGTACAAGTTGGAGGCGGATACGCCGGTGCTGGCATACATGCAGGAGCAGAGCGACTATCCGGTGCCGGAGATAAGGGCTGTGCTGGCAGCGATGGGCTTTGGTCCGCAGGATGTGCGCAAGCGGCTGCCGATGCTGAGCGGCGGCGAACGGGTGAAGCTGCAACTGGCGCGACTGCTGCTCGGACGCTACAACGTGCTGCTCCTCGACGAGCCGAGCAACTTCCTCGATATGCCTGCGGTCGAAGCGCTGGAGGCGATGATGCAGAGCTATGCGGGGACGATCGTCTTCGTCACGCATGATATGCGGTTGCTGGAGCGTACCGCCGACCATGTATATGAGATCCAAGATGGGAAGTTAATCCAGGCTGAGCTATAATAAGGGTATACCGCCCGCCGCCGATGTACCCGAAGCTTGAACACGCGCGGCGGGCTTTGATCGCATGACTTTCCGTGCACTGCTGCCAGCGCGCGGGGTCCGACGGTATGACGGCGGTCGGACGACTATGACGACTATGAGGAGGGCGAATCGTTTGAGAGCGGCAGTGATCCGCAAGTATGGACCCCCGGATGTATTGCGTATCGAAGAGGTAGCCGAGCCTATGCCCGGCCCGCTCGACGTTCAGATCGAGGTGGCGGCATCGTCCGTCAATCCGATCGATTACAAAACGCGATCCGGCAGCATTTTTTTTATGTCGGGGCTGCGGTTCCCCAAGATCCTCGGCGGCGATGTCGCCGGTGTGGTGCGATCCTGCGGCGATGCGGTCACCCATCTGAAGCCAGGCGATGCGGTGTATGGCTTCTCTTCGGCTGCGACGCGCGGCGGCGGTTATGCCGAGGTCATGTGCTGCGAGGCCGCGAAGCTGGCGCGCATGCCGGAGGGGCTGAGCATGAGCGCGGCGGCGGCGATCCCGCTGGCGGGTAGTACTGCCTACCAGGCATTATACCGGCAAGGCGAGATGAAGCCGGGCATGCGCGTGCTCGTGACCGGCGCGACTGGCGGGGTAGGGCATCTGGCCGTACAAGTAGCTCAGGCGGCGGGCTGTCAGGTGGCGGGCGTCTGCCACTCTCGCAATCAGGAGCTGGCGTTTGAGCTCGGTTGCGATGAGGTAATCTGTTACGATAAGGCAGACTTCCGCGAGCGGCGGGGAGGCTTTGAGCTCATCTTCGACGCAGCGGCGAAGTTCGGTTACGGGTCTTGCAGAGGAGCGCTCTCGGAGCACGGGATCTACGTCTCCACCATACCCGGGCCGGGTCTGATGCTGCGGCATCTGCTCTCGCGCTTCGGCAACGGGCGGCGGGCGCGATTCGTCGGGGCCCATGCCAACACCGCCGATCTCGAGCGGCTCGGCGAGCTGGTGAGCAAGGGCAAGCTGCGACCGCACATCGAGCATCGGCTGCCGCTCGAGCAGATCGCCGAGGCGCATCGTCTGAGCGAGAGCGAGCGTGTGCGGGGCAAGATCGTCATCGAGATCGGTGCTGCGACTGAGCGGCACGAGTAAACTTTCATTAGATAAGGAGGCTACTCAGGATGGATATGAAGCTGTACATCAATGGCGCGTGGGTAGAAACGGAGAAGTGGCTGTCGGTCGAGAATCCGGCGACTCGGGAGACGGTAGGCAGCATCGCATTTGCGGGAGCAAAAGAGGCGACGGCGGCAGTCGATGCCGCCTATGCCGCTGGACCAGCCTGGCGTCGCAAGACGGCCGCCGAGCGTGCGGCGCTCCTGCTCCGCTGGCATCAGCTGATCGAGCAGCACAAGGAAGAGATCGGGCGAGGCATGACCGAGGAGCAAGGCAAGCCGCTCGCGGAAGCGATCGGCGAGGTATCCTACGCAGGCAGCTTCCTGACCTGGTTCGCCGAAGAGGGCAAGCGCATCTACGGCCAGGCTGTCCCGGCCTCCGCGCCTGACAAGCGCATCCTCGTCATGCAGCAGCCGGTCGGCGTCGTGGCGGCGATCACGCCGTGGAACTTCCCGGCGGCGATGCTGACGCGCAAGGTCGCGCCCGCACTCGCGGCTGGCTGCACCGTCGTCGTCAAGCCGTCCGAGCTGACGCCGCTGACTGCTTATCGGCTGACCGAGCTGGCGCATGAGGCCGGCATCCCGGCCGGGGTGCTGAACGTCATCACCGGCGATGCGGCGGCGATCGGCGAGACGTGGATGGCCGATCCGCGCGTCAGCAAGCTGTCGTTTACCGGCTCCACGCGCGTCGGCAAGCTGCTGTATCGACAGGCAGCGGATACCGTCAAGAAGCTGTCGCTGGAGCTGGGCGGGCACGCGCCCTTCATCGTCACGGCACATGCGGATCTGGCGGCGGCTGCCCGGGATCTGGTCGCCTCCAAGTATCGCAATGCCGGTCAGACCTGCGTCTGCACCAATCGCGTCTACGTTCACGAGTCGGTGAGCGAAGCGTTCACAGCGGAGCTGAGGGATGCCGTGGAAGCATCGCTGAAGGTTGGCAACGGGCTCGAATCGGGCGTCACGATCGGGCCGCTCATCAATGAAGCTGCCGTAGAGAAGATGGCGCAGCATGTCGACGAAGCGCTTGGCAAAGGAGCGAGCGTCGCCGCGCGCATACCCGCGCCGGAAGGCGAAGGTTATTTCGTCGAGCCGATTGTGCTGACCGATGTGACGGACGATATGCTCTGCATGCGCGAGGAGACGTTTGGCCCGCTGCTGCCGATCACGACCTACAGCACGACCGAGGAGGCGATCCGCCGAGCCAATGACTCGCGCTACGGCCTGGCCGCGTATGTCTTCACGCAGGATCTCAAGGAAGCATTTGAGATTTCCGAGGGGCTGGAGTACGGTATCGTTGGTCTCAATGATGGCTTGCCTGCGACGGCCCAGGCGCCGTTCGGCGGCATGAAGGAGAGCGGCATCGGCCGCGAGGGCGGACATTGGGGCATCGAGGAATTCCTCGAGGTCAAGTATGTGTCGATGAAGCTGTAGGATGGCGTTGGTGTTGCTCCACTAGGTCGAGGAAGGATACTCCCGTCTTTTGTGAACAGAGCGATTATAAAGGAAATGACCAGTCAGTTGTAGCTGAGCTGGTCATTTTCCATGTTCATTTCCGCTACGAATTCGATTCCAGGAAAGATGTCGTAAGCTCGGTGATCTGCTTGGCGTGCGTATGATGCAAATAGTGCTTGCCCTCGATGATTTCAATCGCTGATTTGGTGGTCGTACTGGCCATGTCTTGATGAATCTTCAACCAGTTCGGATTATCCTCGGTGCTCTCCGTAGCCAGGAAATATAACACCGGTAGATCGTTGGGGTACTTCAGCTCCATCGTTTTGTTGAAGTTTTCTTGCATCGATTTCCCCTCATTCAGGGTTGCCTTTGTGCCAATATTTTTCAGGGCGAGGTACTTAAATTGCTTCTCAAGCTCGTCTCCCACATTCGGGATTTGCAACATGTCGGGGTTCATCGAGGAAAGGAGTCGATACAACCCCGATTTCCTTAACAGTTCGATGGCGTCGGTATTATGATCCTCCGCGCCCCCTTGCGCAGGAAGGCTGCTATCAATGCCGACGAAGGCTTCCACTTCATCAGGATAATTGTGAATATACGCCAGCGAATATACACCGGAGATGGAATGTCCCATCAACGTGTACTTCTGAATACCTTGACTAACCAAGACCTCATGAATTTCCTCCGTTAAATATTCGACGGATCTTTCTTTGTCCGTATCCTCGCTTAAGCCATATCCAAACGGCTCGATCGCAATGACGCGATACTGTTTTTGCAGCTCATCAATCAGCAGCTTGAAATCAATGATCGGTGACGGTGTCATGTAGCCAGGCAAAAGGACGATCGTCTTTTCGCCCTGGCCAAAGAGCTGGAAATTCATTTTCTTCCCATCGATCATAACAGATTGGCCATAGGCAACGATCTTCTTTTCTTCGCGATTCAGTTGAATCTTGTTGTTCACAAACACGCCTGCAAAAAACAATCCAATCAGCAATAGTATCGATAGCGAAATGAACCCGAGTATTTTCAAGGTTTTTCTCATGATGTCTTCCCCTTTTGTCTCAAGTAGAGGCAGTAAGTTTGCTAATGATGATCGATAAGACGTCTTCGCTTATGACATCAATTCCGCTTTGCTTTAACACGTATTGAGCGGCCTTTAATTTCTCGAAGAACGCTTCAACCGTACTTGGAAACAACGCTTCAATAAACCAGGTCGTCGTTATTAATAGGACGATTTCTGCCATTTGCTTTGGTTGCGGTACGGTAATCGAGCCATCCTCAATGCCGGTATAAATATATTTTTCGATGATGGGGAGCATAGCCTCGCACATTTGCGTGTTGTAAATCGAAACAAAAGTGGCGTCCTTGAGCAAGGCCCACGAAACGACGGTCGTTTTCGTAATATCCTCATTAAACATCCCTTCGAGTAAAAGCGCTTGTATTTTCTCCAAGCCGTTCCAATCATCTCGTCGATCTACAGCGTCCAATACATCTTGTTCGGGTATGAACCGTCTCGCGATCCCGACAATAATGTGATATTTCGATTCGAAATGGTGGTAAATCGCCCCCCGAGTGAGCCCGTCCAACCCGGCGACAATATCGCTGATCGACGTTTGCTCATATCCCTTCTCAATGAATAAAACAGAAGCTGTATCCAGAATTAAGTTTCGAACTTCCTTGGCCGTATATTTCTTTTTCAAAGTTTCCCCCTCCTCAAAAACATTCAATCGGTATGTTTTTAGTATGGAGTAGATGAGCTTGATTAGCAAATCCATTTTAAGGGGGATCTCATCGACTAGATGACAGTGTAAATGTGATATATTGGAGTTAGACTATCGCCTGAGTATACGGAAGGTAAGATCGGGAGGATGCCATATGTGGTTTAGGAAAAAGGAAACACAATTGAATCGAATAGCAACGAAGCTCGAAAAGGCCATGCGTAAAGATACAGAGCTTGCGGTGTTTGGCGCATCCACGCACAACTACCAGGTTAATGAGAAGCTTACAGCCAAAGAGCTGGCGGACTGGCAAGCAACATATCAGATCAAACTCCCGGAGCCGTATGCGCAGTTCCTGACGGAAGTTGGAGATGGAGGCGCCGGACCTTTTTACGGGCTGTATTCACTCGAGAAGGCTACTTCCTATACAGAAAGCGATGCACTCACGGCAACATGCATGCTATACCCAGGAATGGCAAAAGAGGAATGGAATCATTTGATCGAGCCGCTGATCAGCGATGAGGACATCTCCGACTCGGAATACGAGGCTGCTCGCAATCGCGTGCTCGGCGGCATGTTGTGCATTGGCACGCAAGGCTGCGACTATGATATGTACCTCGTACTGGAAGGGCAACATAAGGGAAGGGTCGTCTATACGTCGGATTTTCACCCGGATCATCCTTTTTTCTTTGTCTATGAGGACAACATTCTGGACTGGTACGAGCGCTGGCTGGATGAAGTGTTGCTCGATTATGACATCGGATGGTTCGGCAGCAGGATGCCGGGTGATGAACCCACCTTGCTGCAGGCGTATCACAATGCCACTGACGAAGTCACACAATCAAAAACGCTCGATGGTTTATTTAAGATAAAAAAATTATCGCAGCCAACCCTGCAATTCCTAAAAAACATTGCCGATCAAGGCCAAAATAATCGTGCTACAGCGATTCGACTCATCTGCAAAACCTCAATAGACGAGGGAAGAGAGTATCTTCTGGAGCTGCTGCATTCAGATAGCGAGAAGGATGTATTGTCCGCTTTGCAGATTTTGAACTGGTACGGTAAAGCGGCAGATTTGACCGAATTTATAAACGTGATCTTGCAGCGACTGGGCAGCGTGCGCGACGTGGAAACGTTGCGTCATGTCGGTTATGTTCTGGAACCATCCGGGGCGATCACCATTCGGAATTTTGCTCCCTTTTTGCGCCACGCTGACTTCAACATCCAAACCGCTGCCATCTATGCGACGCGCAACTGCGATGACAAGTCGGAAGGTTGGGAAATCATTGAGCGGATGTTCGCGGATGGCGGCAAGGAGGTTGTGAAAAGTACGATTTCGTATTGGGGCATTGTCCCCCATGAGAGGTTATTGCCTTATTACAAGGCCGTTTGGCCGGAGTACAAAGGCAACCCTAATTTTAGAGAAAAATTTATCGATGGTTTGAGAAAGTTAAATATGGCGGACAATTATTTTGACCAAGCATAACCCGGGAGGTGTCTCGTGAGATCTATCTTTAAGAGCAGCGCAGGTGAAGAGGAATACGATCGATGCTACGATAATTGCTTACATAAGTTTGGAATAGAGGGCACATCAAGTTATATCTCGACAACCTTCGGAGATACTCATGTCCTTTGTTTTGGAGATCCGGGTAAGCAACCGTTGATCCTCCTTCATGGCATGACAATGAGCAGTACGATGTGGTATCCCAACATAAAACAGCTTGCCCAAGAGCGTTGCGTGTATGCGATAGACGTTATGGGGGATTTTGGTAGGAGTAGACCTGCGGTTGCGATAAAAAATCGAAAGGACGCTAACCAGTGGCTGCTTGAAGTTTTGGACGCTTTGCAGTTGAACAACACAGATTTAGGGGGCCATTCGATGGGCGGCTTTTTAGCTTTGAATTTTGCGCTTGGTTATCCAGGCCGCGTGTCCAAGCTATTGCTTTACGCTCCTGCCGCAACTTTTCACAGAATTAGCTTTAAATTTTTTGCAAAGATTTACCCTGCCTTATTGTTTCATACCGAAAAATGGATCGACAATGCTTTTTTGTGGTTCTCAGGAAAAGGGGAGCCGCTACACCCTGTATTCCGCGCCCAAGTCATTGCCGGTTACCGCCATGCAAAACCGCTTCTGCAAGTGATGCCCTCTGTTTTTACAAAAGAGGAATTCCAAAACTTCACGATCCCCACTCTGCTCCTAATAGGAGATAAAGAAGTCATCTACCCGGCCGAGAAGGCGATAGCCAATGCAAAGCGATTGATTCCTGATCTTGAGACCCACTTCATTCCCGGAGCAAGCCATTCCCTGACGATAGAGCATGCGGATGTTGTGAACGAGCTAACCCTTCTCTTCCTGCAAAAGAGAAGCGACACTAACGTGAGCTAGAGGTGAACCTTTTGAAGGAGATGGCTGAACAAATCGACAAGCGCCAGCTAACAAGCGTTACCCATGATCTTCTCGGAACCAATCGGGGGATGATTACGGAATGGTGCTGTCGTTCCATTGGGCCAAGCGATAAAAACTTCGTAACGGGCGGGGTTTACCGAATTGCTGGTAGGTCTGACATCGGCGAAGAGGAGATTCGTCCATGGTCGATTATTATCAAGATCGTGAAAGCTGATGCGCTCCGGGATGATCCTTCTCATTACAACTATTGGAAACGCGAGATACTGGCTTACGATTCTGGTTTTTTGCATCATTTACCTGCCGAGATTACGGTCCCAAGATGCTTGGCAATCGACAATAAGCCAGACGACACGGTCTGGTTATGGCTAGAGGATATACAGACTGATGCACAGGAATGGCAGTGGGAGGACTATGCTTACGCAGCGGAGAAGCTGGGACAGTTTCAGGCTGCCTACCTCCTTGGAGCACCGCTTCCGAGGTTTCCATGGGTGAATCAACAATGGATGCGTTCGTGGATCAACGAATGTTATCGTTATCGAGATGCTCCAGATGCAGGGACGAGCAGGCAACTTGTATCCGGAATGAAGTTTGTCGATCTAGCCACTCGATTTGATCGATTAGAAGGACGGGTCGAGGACTGGTTGGCAGCGCTTGAGCGTCTTCCTAGAACACTGGCGCATCAGGATTATTATGAGTCAAACCTATTAATTACACTGAACAGACAGCAAGAACGGAAGCTGGTCATCATCGATTGGCAATTTCTAAGCATTTCGGGGATTGGAGAGGACCTGGGGCGATTTTTTGGACTAGCTCTCAGTCGCGGCAATGTTCCGTTGGAGCATTATCAGAAGGTTCAGGAGTTGTTTTTTTCATCCTATATAAAGGGATTGCGGCATACGGGTTGGCTTGGTGACGAGAGACTTGCCCGTTTCGGCTTTCTGGCCTCATTTGCTTTGCGTTCGATATGGGAGGTGCCGAAGCTGCAACAAAAACTTGCACAGGATGCAGGCGCGCCCGAGACGCTTAAATTAGCTGTCATAACGGAAAAGCAGATGGAAGCTGCCGAGGAAGCTGAGGAATTAAGGGGAAGTGTCTAAGTTCGAAGAATCACATTTGTCGGAACAGCCTATAGCGAGCCTGTACTTTTCAGACTAGCTTATGCGTATGAGCAGGCAAGCAATTATCGTATTGCTTTTGGTACGTCTAATTTTTTCAAGACCTAATTCAACATCATAAAGGTTGTCATCGAAACAGTCTATACTTTTTTAGGCAATTTCCGTACGATAAACTAGCCGGCAATACCTTGTACTGGAGTGAGTCATCGGATGGATTTTGAAGCGTGTCACCTGGATCGTGTTCAATTACAGGAAGCAATGCATGATGTTTTTGGCGCTGATTATGTGGTGCGACATGTAGAGCGAATGCATGGCGGCGCGCAAAAGGTCGTCTACAGGATTATTTGCAGCAACGGTTTTACTTGCATTTTATATGTGTGGGATCTTGGCATGAATTATTTTCAAGAAGATATCGTCAATGGAGGGCTCCATCAAGCCTCCTACGGAAGCGACCGATTCGAAACAAACAACAAGCTCCTGACGGAGTTGGGCATACGAACGCCAGCCCTTTATGAGTTCAGTAGAGACCGCTTGCTCTGCCCTTATGATTATGCGCTTGTCGAGTATGTAGATGGGCTGAAAGCGGAGGTTTATTTCCAGCCTGCCCAGGCTTCTTTGCAGGACAAGGTGTTCGAGCAACTCGGAGACATGCTTCGCACGATGCATGGCTTGCGAAGGCCTGGCTATGGAGCGGCCGATAAACCTGAGCCCGCCCCAAAGTATTGTCACCACGGAAAGGTGCAGTTAGCCTATGCTGCTCAGCATATGGAGACCATCGGCAGAGAGCAAGACCAGCTACTCTATAAGCTGGATGAGCTGGCGTCGCGGATCAGACCGCGAAGACAGTTTGGATTGATTCACGGCGAGCTGGGGCCTGACCATGTGTTGGTGAATGGGCAGCTTGAGCCGTATTTAATCGATATCGAGGGCGCCATGTTTTTTGATATCGAGCAGGAGCACAGCTTTTTGGAGCTGAGATTCGGCGATTATTACCGGTATCTGAAGCGTGACGATCTCGATCAGGACCGGATGATATTTTACCGCTACCATCACCATATTTCATTAACCTCAGGAGGACTCAAGCTCCTTCACAGAGGGTTCCCGAACCGACAATTTGCCGAGCAGCTTGCCGCTTATCATGCGCGGTGCGCGTTAAGCTTCATCGATCGCAAGTAACGCTTCTTTTTCACCCCACAATCATGTGCATGGAATGTCGGATGAGTAAGTACCAAAGCTGTTACGCTGTATCTGAAGGGAGGTTATGCAGTGAATATGCTTGCAAGCTTGAACCGGGCGCTGGATTATATCGAAGAAAATCTGGCAGAGGATATCGACCTGAAGGAAGCGGCCAGACGGGCGAATTGCTCGGAGTATCATTTTTCGCGCATGTTTTCGTTTCTCGCGGGGGTCACTGTGTCAGAATACATCCGGCGCAGACGACTGACGCTTGCCGCATTAGAGCTTCAGTCGAATGAGCTAAGGATCGTCGACGTTGCGGTAAAGTATGGCTATAGCTCGGCAGATGCTTTCTCCAGAGCCTTCCACAGCTTGCATGGCATCCTGCCATCATCGGTGAAGACTCACGCTTCATCGGTAAGAGCGTATTCGCGGATGACCTTCCAATTAACGATTCAGGGAGGCAGCGCGATGGATTATCGTCTGGTACAAAAAGAGGCGTTTCGTATTGTGGGCATCACGAAGAGGGTGCCGATTCAATTTCACGGGGTCAATGAGGAAATCTCGGCCATGTGGAAAAGCTTAACCCCGGAAATGATTCATCAGCTTAAAAGCTTGTCCAATGTCGAACCGTCGGGATTGATCCAGGCGTCGACGAATTTCTCGGAAGGCCGCATGCAGGAGATGGGAGAGCTGGAGCATTATATTGGCGCAGCAACAACGATGCCATGCCCGGAACAGTTCGCGAGCTTAGAGGTGCCAGCAACGTTATGGGCTGTATTCGAAGCCAAGGGGCCATTTCCCGAGACATTGCAAAATGTATGGGGCCGCATCTATTCGGAATGGTTCCCCTCGGTAAATTACGAATTGACCCAAGGTCCCGAAATCGTCTGGAACGAGAGCCCGGACATCACATCGCAGACGTATCGAAGCGAGATCTGGATACCGGTTATAAAGCGGAATGAAGATGAAGGAAACCCTAAGGCCAATTTGAAATCCGAACCGATATCTGATATAATGTCACCAACATGCAAACGCAATGACGGGACCAGTAGATAGGAAGACGTATGATCAGAGAGCTCCGGCAGCTGAGAAGGAGCCATACGAGCCTGTTCGAACAAAGACCCTGAGCGGCACATTGGAACCCGCAGATCTGCGGAGGATGGTGTGACAGGAGCTCCTGTTACAGAGCTAGAGTATACGCGACGCTTTGGCGACGCCGTACTCGAAGAGGCAGATATGGCGACATATCGGCGAATCCGGGTGGTACCACGAGGAATCCAATCTCGTCCCTGAGACAGTTGTCTTGGGGATGGGATTTTTTGATTTATATGGACTCGTCGGCCAGCGGGCAAGTGTAGAATGCGGCGTCGTCGGGGCATAAGGTACAGTAAGTGTGACGGCAGGACAGAGAGCAGGCGTACTCGAGGAAAGGATGGGAGAGACAGATGACAGCAAAATTAAAAGCAGGTATCGTAGGCGGCACAGGTATGGTAGGTCAACGGTTCATCCAACTGCTGGATGGGCATCCGTGGTTCGAGGTGACCGCGATCGCGGCCAGCCGCAACTCGGCGGGCAAGACATATGAGGAGTCGGTCCAGGGGCGCTGGAAGCTCGACACGCCGATCCCTGACGCAGTGAAGGGCATCGTCGTCCAGGACGCCTCCGAGGTGGAAGCCGTCGCGAGCGGCGTCGACTTCATCCTCTGTGCGGTCGATATGAAGAAGGACGAGATCAAGGCGCTCGAGGAGGCCTATGCCAAAACCGGCACGCCCGTCGTCTCCAACAACTCGGCGCATCGCTGGACGCCGGATGTGCCGATGGTCATCCCGGAGATCAACCCGGAGCATCTCCAGGTGATCGAGGCTCAGCGCGAGCGACTCGGTACGTCGACAGGCTTCATCGCGGTCAAGCCAAACTGCTCGATCCAGAGCTATGTGCCGGCGCTGCACGCGCTGCAAGAGTTCAAGCCGACGACCGTCGTCGCCTCCACCTATCAGGCGATCTCGGGCGCAGGCAAAAACTTCACCGACTGGCCGGAGATGCTCGACAACGTCATCCCGTACATCGGCGGAGAGGAAGAGAAAAGCGAGCAGGAGCCGCTCCGGATCTGGGGCAGCGTCGACGGCGGCGAGATCGTCAAAGCGAGCGCGCCGCACATCACGACCCAATGCATCCGTGTGCCGGTGACGGACGGCCATCTGGCGACCGTGTTCGTCAACTTCGAGCACAAGCCGACCAAGGAAGAGATCTTGAGCCGCTGGCAGGCGTATCGCGGCCGTCCGCAGGAGCTGGAGCTGCCGAGCGCGCCCAAGCAGTTCATCACCTACTTCGAGGAAGAGAATCGTCCGCAGACCAAGCTGGACCGCGATATCGAGGGCGGCATGGGCGTCTCGGCCGGTCGTCTGCGCGAGGACTCGCTGTACGACTTCAAGTTCGTCGGCCTCTCGCACAACACGCTGCGCGGCGCTGCCGGCGGCGCGGTGCTGATCGCCGAGTTGCTGAAGGCGGAAGGTTATATCCAAGCCAAGCAAGGCTAAGTAAGGCAAAGTAAGGCCAAGGGAGGCCAAGGGTACGGGATTAGGGCTCGTCGCATGTGCGGCGGGCTTTTTTTGCATCAAGCTACGCTTCAGGAGCAGCATTAGGAACAGTATCGTCAGGGATAGCAACATCAGGAGCAGGAATAGGAGCCGGACGCGAGTCCCGCAGCGTCGAGCGGTATTTGACGATGCCTGAGGCGTCCATGCCGTCGATGTGCAGCCCGCCTTGCGTGTCGGTAAAGCAGTACCAGAAGCGGGTGTCCTCCACCTGAACGGACTCGCAGGCTTCGTCATTGAGATACACGCGGGCGATCGCCGGGTTGCCGATCATCCCGAAGACCAAGTAATCATCTGTGCCCTCCAGTATCTCCGACTGCGTGAACGCCCCGCCTTGATTGGGCAGCTTCATCGGGGAGTGCGTTTGGAGATCTGCCGGATGACCAGTGCTGGAGATCGCCAGGCCCAGTCTATCGTCCTGCGTCATATAGAAGGCAAGCTTCGCCGATTCATGAGACGTGACCAGGATCGTCCGCTCGAAGGACGCAACTAGCCTCGGCAGCAGCCGCTCGAGCGAAGGCTCGGGCGCAAAGTACCGATTATAGATATAGCCTGTGCCGAGCACCAGGCAACAGATGAAGACGGTTATCGCTGCGTTGCGCATGGCCGAGCCTCCTTAAGCGATGGATGGTAGTACTTCTTAATACCTCACCTTACGTGTTTCTTTGCCCGAACCGAGTCGAGCGGACTCTGGGACGCTATATTAGTTTGACAGAAGCTTCGTGCTGAATGATGTCACCTTATGAGCGGCGGTGGGGCGTTGCAGGCTGGTGACAACTGCAAAAATACATTTATTTTCTCTCAAATCAACGTTTTGGGGATTCATAACTGCAAAAATACATCTATTCTTATTATAAATCGCTACTCTCAAGAAAAAGAGTCCATTTAAGTGTATTATCGCAGTTAATCAAGCGCTTCAAGTCACTTTGTCGGCATTTAAGTGTACTTTTGCAGTTATGAGCGCCCACGGCATATATTACCACCCTACTACATCGTCCAAAAGGAGGCAAGCCACCGGGCGGAAGGCCCGCCATTTGTCCGTCATGAGGCGGTTATTCCCGGTTATGACCTGTCATGTTGCCCGTCACAAGACGGTTATTGCAAGTTATCTTCCGTCATGAGACGGTATTGCCCATCATCGGACGGTTATTACCTATCATCGGGCGGTTATCGTTCGTCGTGAGGGGGCTAAGGTTTCGTGCATCGGAGTTTCAGGCTATAATGAAGCCAAGAGGAACAAAGGTGGACTGAACCGATGACGATCATGTATTACCTGGCGGCGCCGCGCGAGCTGCCGACCGGGACGTACGGGCTGCGCCCGAGACGAATCCAGCTCAAGGATCATCTGCGTGCGAATCCGGCTCAGCGGGAGCAGCCCGTCGTCCAAATCCTGCTGGAGCAGGACCCGGAGGGCGAGCAATGGCTGGAGAGCTACGATAGCGAGCTGGATGCGGCCGGCCTGACCGTGTCGGGACCGACACGGCTGGATGAGCTGGTCCCGATGCTCGGGCAGCCTTATGTGTACCTGCTGTCAGCTAACGGCGGCGATTTCGTCATGGAGGAGGCGTGGGCGGAGCCACACCCGCTCGGGTATGCCTGTATCCGCAAATGTCTGACCGAGCTCATCCGCTACCTGGAGGCGCATGTCCGTCCGGACGAGCACTTCGTGCTGTACCGCTGTACGGATCGGGGATGGGAAACCCCGCTCGAGCCGCCACGCCAGGAGCTGGAGCGGGGACTCGACCTCAGCAATTACCGGCTCGGCGCGTCCTTCGGCTGGGAGGAGCGGCAAGCGATCCGGGTCACCCGATCGTAGGAAGCGTAGATCATCGTCTGTCTGGACGAGGAAAGGAGATAACGGATGTACGACGAGCAAGCGTACTGGGACGAGATTAAGATGACCACCGGCGTCGAGCCGAGCGACGCCCAGCGTCAGGCGGCGACGGAGACGGACGGGCCAATGCTGCTGCTGGCGGTGCCGGGCTCCGGCAAGACGACGACAGTTATCCTGCGCATCGGCTATCTGGTGCGGGTGCGGGGCGTCGACCCGTCGCGGATCAAGGCTGTCACCTTCAGCCGGGCATCGGCGCAGGACATGCGCGATCGGTACGCGCGGCTGCTGCCGGATCAGACGCCGCCGGCATTCTCGACGATCCATAGCCTGGCGTTCGAGGTGACGCGGGAGCATCTGCGGCGGCTCGGCCAACCCTACCGGATCATCGAGGGCGATGCGGAGAGCGAAGAGGCCGCCGTCTCGGCGGATGGCACGCCGCTGCACAAGCGGGCGCTGCTGCGAGAGCTGTATAAGCGCGTCACGGGCAGCGTGCTCGGCGAGGAGGGCATGGAGGAGCTGACCGCCTATATCAGCGCCGTCAAAAACCGACTGTTGCCGCGCGATCAGTGGGAGCAAGCGGGCACGATGGAGCAGGCGGCCGAGGTGCTCGAGGCGTACGAGCGCTTTAAGCAGTCCGGTCACACGCAGCGTCTGCTCGACTACGACGACATGCTGACGATCGCCGAGCAAGCGCTGGGCGAGGATGACGAGCTGCTGGGCCGGTATCAGCGACGTTATGACTATATCCTTACCGATGAGAGCCAGGACACCTCGCTCGTCCAGCATGCGATCATCGCCCGGCTGGCGGCGTCGCATCGCAACCTGTGCGTCGTCGGCGACGACGACCAGAGCATCTACAGCTGGCGCGGTGCGGAGCCCGCCTATCTGCTGCGGTTCCGCGAGGTGTACCCGGAGGCGCGCATCCTGTACATGGAGCAAAATTACCGCTCCTCCGAGGACATCGTCCGGGTCGCCGCCCGTTTCATCGAGCGCAACCGGCAGCGGTACCCGAAGCAGATGCATACGGCCAATCCGTCCGCCGAGCCGATCCGCATCCAGCAGCTCGGCGACCCGTACGAGCAGGCGCGGTATGTCGTACAGCAGCTCCAGGAGGCGGAGGATCTGAAGGAGACGGCGGTACTCTATCGCAACAACGCCTCCTCCATCCTGCTCATGCATGAGCTCGATCTGGCAGGCGTCCCCTTCTATATGAAGGATGCAGACAACCGCTTTTTCTCGCACTGGGTGACCCAAGACATCCTGAACTTCATGCGCATGACCTATACGGACCGAAGGCCGGAGCTGCTCGAGCGCATCCATATGCGGATGAGCGGCTACATCAGCAAGCATCAGATGGCGGTGGTGCGGCAGATCAACAATGGCGAGTCGGTGTTCGACAACCTGCTCACGCATGTCCAGCTCAAGGATTACCAGCCGAAGCTGATCGAGGAGGTCCGGGACACGCTCCGCGAAATGAAGGGCATGCCGCCGAAGGCGGCAATCGCAGTCATCCGCCACAGGCTCGGCTATGAGCGGGCGCTCGAGACGATGTGCAAGCGGCTCGGCTACCGCAAGGATCATCTGATGGCGCTGGTCGGCACGCTGGAGGAGATCGCCGGCACGCAGGAGACGATGGAGGCGTTCGCCGCCCGGCTCCAGCATCTGCAAGCGGCGCTCGGCGAGGCCCGGGGGCGTCGGGGACGCAAGGCGGTGACGCTCTCGACATTCCACAGCGCCAAGGGGCTGGAGTTCGAGCGCGTCTACATGATCGACCTGATCGAGGGCGTCGTCCCCTCCAGCGCCGACCGGGAGAGTGAGGCGTTGATGGAGGAGGCGGCGAGGCTGTTCTACGTCGGCATGACGCGGGCCAAGCGGCGGCTCGAGTTGCTGTCGTATCGCAGGCGCGAGGATGGCAAGGCCGAGGAGTCGGGCTTCGTCTCCCGCGTTCGCGACATTCAGCAGCCGTCTGCACCGCCAACGGTCTCCTCGTCCTCCGCTTCGCGGACGCCCGGTCAGGGATCGTCGTCGGCCGAGGAACCACCGCCGTCCGGCCCGCTCACGATCCTGTCCAAGACCGAGCTATCGACCGGCATGGCGCTGCGGCATCGTCTCATCGGACGCGGCGAGGTCGTCAGCCTGGAGGGTGACACGGTGGAGATCGGCTTCGCAGGGGGCCCTCGCAGACTATCGGTGCAGATCTGTCTGGAGCGTCGGTTGCTGGAGCGGCTCGAGGCGATATGAACCAAAGCGCGGTTTGTCTCGTCCTATCCTGTAAGACCTAACACAGATGAAGGTGGCGATGACATGAACGGACGTACAGGAAGACGATGGAGCACGAGGACGCTTGGCGTCACGCTCGGAACCGCGCTGCTGGCGGCGCTCTTGGCGACCCAGCCGATCACTGTGAGCGCCGAAGCGCCGGAGACAGCGATCGAGGTCGCGGCCGCTTCGGAGCAGGTATATGAACGGTTCGTCGCGTTGGCGCAGATGCCGGGGCAGCAAGCCCAGGCCTTGTCCTATTTGCGACTCCATATCGGTCAGGCGACCAAGTACCAGGCTTCGCTCATGACCTTGCGGCTGGAGAATGCGCTGCAGGCAGGACTGCCGGCGATGAGCAAGCGATTCGCAGAGCAGGCTGTGCAGCAGGCGATCGCCCAGGTGTACAAGCCCGGCGACAGTCTGGCGAGCATCCGCGACAAGACCGAGGATCAGACGCTCAAGGGGCTGCTGAACGAAGCCTCTGCGCAAGGGTACAAGCTGGAGTCCTCCGAAGGAAGCTATTATCCGGTGATCAATTACTCGATCTTCCACGAATTCCGACCGCATGTGCATGAGGATATCGACAAATACATCCTGATCATGGCGACCGAGGCGCGCGAGCCGGCGGTCAAGGATGCGGCGATCGTCATCGGCTATCAGCAGTTGGTCCGCCGGACCCAGCAGATGGAGGCCTTCGTCGCCCAGTATCCGAAGTCTAACCGAATCGCCAAGGTCAAGGAGATGTTCGATCGCTACAAAGCGATGACCTTCTACGGGACGAGCAACACGGAGCTGTTCGACCACAACGGACAGGAGATGCGCCCCAATGCCCGGATCGGTTACACCAACATCCTCAAGTGGATGTCGGTCGAGGATAGCGACTATCTCAAGACGTTAGGTGAATTTATGGCCTTGGCCGAGAAATATGAGTACCAGAATTCGGCGGAGCTGCGCGACTTCGTCAAGGATATTTTCGCGGAGCAGTAGCGGGCCCGGTTCGGGTAAATGGGTGCTGCAAGCCGACAGCCGGAGGATCGGGCCGAGGCTGGCAAACGCCAGACGGGCGGTGATCGCCAATCGCCGGTCTGGCTGGATCTATCGACGTGGATGACGATGGTCATCCGCGTTTTTTTGTCGTCTCCAAGTCTGTATTCGGTCGACGCTACCTCTGCTTGCAATCCCCGTCTCAGACCCGTATACTAATTAAGTCAATAACTTATTTAGTTCTAAATCATTTATAAGAAAACAATAATTATGACCAGGAAGGAGGCAGAGGCATGTCCGAGGGCGTACAGGAGCTTACAGAGGCATTCTGGCGAATGCACCGCAAGGAGCTCGATGCCAAGGCGCATGCGGCGACGGATTACAAGACCAATGAGACGCGGCTATTAATGCTGCTCCAGCACCGGCACCCGCAAGGGATGAAGGTAAGCGAGCTCAGCCGTGCGATGCGCGTCACCTCGCCCTTCGTCACGCAGCTGCTCAACCAGATGGAGGCGAGCGAGCTGATCGTGCGCCGCCGGGACGAGCACGATCGACGTATGGTGCGGATCGGCCTGACCGAGCAAGGGTTGACGGCGGCTACAGGCGTGCATAATTTCTACTATGGCTTGTTCGTCGGACTCGCGGATCGTCTCGGACCCGAAGACAGCCGCAAGCTGGCCGACCTGATGCATAGAGCAATGGACTATATGGATGAGACGTTCTCAAAGAAGGAGTGATAGGCATTGCTTCAACTGATTCGTTATTTGAAGCCGTATGCACGGCAGATTAGCCTGATCATCGTCTGTGTTTTTGCCGCGATCCTGCTCGAGCTGTACCTGCCGACGCTGATGGCCAATATGGTCGACATCGGCATCGTCAAAGACGACATGCCCTACATCTACCGCACCGGCGGCTGGATGATCCTGTGCGCGTTGCTCGCGGCGGGCTTCACGGTGACCGTGTCCTATCTGACCTCGCGCGTGTCGGCGAGCTTCGGCCGCGATGTGCGACGGCGGCTGTTCGTGCAGGTCGAGGGGCTGTCGATGCAGGAGTTCGAGAAGTTCGGCCCAGCCTCGCTGATCACCCGCACGACCAACGATATCCGCCAAGTGCAGGATGTAGTGAACATGATCCTCGGTATGATGACGCGTGCGCCGATCATGATGATCGGCGGCCTCATCCTCGCTGTCTCGCGCGATCCGAAGCTCTCGCTCATCTTCCTCGGCTCGCTGCCGATCCTGGCAGGGGCGATCATACTGATCGTACGGTTCGCTGTTCCGTTGTTCGGAGCCTTGCAAAAGAAGACCGACCGCCTTAACCTGATCCTCCGCGAATCGCTGATCGGCGTGCGGGTCATCCGCGCGTTCAACCGGGTGGATGACGAGAAGCGACGGTTTAATACGGCCAATGAAGACTACCGCGACACCGGCATCAAAGTGAACCGGATGCTCGCGTACATGTTCCCGGTCATGCTGATCGTCATGAACTTCACGAGCCTGGCGATCATCTACTTTGGCGGCATCCGCGTCGATGAGGGTACGATGCAGATCGGCAACATGATGGCCTTCCTGCAGTATGCGATGATGATCTTGATGTCGCTCATCATGCTGTCGATGGCGCTCGTCATGATCCCGCGCGCGCAAGCGTCGGCCAAGCGGATCAACGAGGTGCTGCAGCTGCAATCCTCGATTCGCGATGCCGAGGGGAGCGAGGGCAAAGGGCGGCAAGCCGGATCGCTGGTGTTCGAGGACGTCACCTTCCGCTACGAGGGCGCAGCTCGGCCAGTGCTGGAGGCGATCTCGTTCGAGGCGAAGCCCGGGCAGACGACGGCGATCATCGGCAGTACCGGCGCCGGCAAGACGAC
>NZ_BFBX01000057.1:35958-48579 GCF_003851045.1 Paenibacillus sp. 598K
TCGGCTATGTGCCGCAGAAGGCGTCGCTGTTCCGCGGGACGATCGAGGACAATGTACGGTTCGGCAACGATGGGATCACAGACGAGCAGGTGCGCCATGCGCTCGTCACTGCGCAGGCAGCCGACTTCGTCGATGCCCGCGAGGAGGGCTCGGCGAGCGAGGTCAGTCAGGGCGGCGGCAATCTGTCGGGCGGCCAAAAGCAGCGGCTATCGATCGCTCGGGCGCTCGCGCGGCGGGCGGACATCTACCTGTTCGACGACAGCTTCTCGGCGCTCGACTACAAGACCGACGCCCGGCTGCGGGCCGCGCTGCGACAGGAGCTGCGCCACGCGGTCGTGCTAATCGTCGCGCAGCGGATCAGCACCGTCGAGGGAGCTGATCAGATCATCGTGCTCAACGAAGGCCGGCTGGCCGGCGTCGGCACGCATGACGAGCTGCTGGCGACCAACGAGGTCTATCAGGAGATCGTCGCATCCCAGCAGACGAAGGAGGAGAGCGCATGAGCGGACCAAGAGGAGGAGGACCCGGCGGACCCGGCGGCGCGGCCATGAGGCCGGGGGAAAAGCCCAAGGACGCCAAGAAGACGCTGCGTCGTCTGATGGGTTATCTCAAGCCGATGCGACTGCGGCTCTTGACGATTGCGCTGCTTGCGTTGCTCGGCACCTTATTTAATGTCATTAGCCCCAAGCTGCTCGGCGATGCCACAACCTCGCTGTACGAGAGCTTTACGACCGGCAGCGGCGTCGACTTCGACTTTTTGAATCGCCTCTTGCTGCTGCTCGCGGGTCTGTATCTGGCCTCGGCCGTATTTACATTTCTGCAGCAGTATGTGATGGCCGGCGTCGCCCAGACGACGATCGCCAGCCTCCGCAAGGAGGTCAACGAGAAACTGTCGCGGCTGCCGCTTCGATACTTCGACAAGCACGCTCATGGCGATCTGCTCAGCCGCGCGGTCAACGATATCGACAACATCAACAACTCGCTGCAGCAGGCGCTCATGCAGATTATCACCTCAATCATCACGGTTGTCGGCATCATCATCATGATGCTGTGGATCAGCCCGTGGCTAACCTTGGTGACGCTGCTCACCTTGCCGCTCAGCGCGCTGATCATCCGCTTCATCGCCTCGCGCTCGCAAAAGCAGTTTATCCGCCAGCAAGCGGAGATTGGCGGCGTCAATGGTCATATCGAGGAGATGTATAGCGGTCATCAGGTGGTGAAGGCATACGGATACGAGAAGCAGGCGATCGGCTCGTTTGATCAGATGAACGACCGGCTGTTCCAGGCGAACTGGCGGGCGCAGTTTTTCTCGGGCTTGATGATGCCGCTCATGATGTTCGTCAGCAACATTGGCTATGTCGTCGTGACGATCGTCGGCGCGATCCTGGTGCTCGGCAATGGTATCTCGCTCGGCGGCGTGCAGGCGTTCATCCAGTATACGCAGCAGCTCAATCAGCCGCTCATCCAGGCTGCCGGCATCTCCAATATGATCCAGACGGCGCTCGCCTCGGCGGAGCGGGTGTTCACGCTGCTCGATGAAGAGGAGGAGCAGCGCGAGACGCCGGCGAAGCTCCAACCAGGCGCCATCGACGGACGGGTGACGTTCCGCGATGTCAGCTTCGGCTATGAGGCAGGCCAGCCGATCATCCGCGGGCTCAATCTGGCTGCGGAGGAGGGGCAGACGATCGCGATCGTCGGTCCGACCGGCGCCGGCAAGACGACGATGATCAATCTGCTGATGCGGTTCTACGAGATCGACGGCGGCAGTCTGCATATCGGCCAGACCGACTATCGCCAGATGAGCCGCGAGCAGGTGCGCTCCGAGTATGCGATGGTCATCCAGGATACGTGGCTATTCAACGGCACGATCCGCGACAATATAGCCTATGGCAAGGAAGGCTCGACCGAGCAGGAGGTCATCGCAGCAGCCCGGGCGGCCTATGCCGACGACTTCATCCGCAAGCTGCCTGACGGGTACGATACCGTGCTCGGCGAGGATGCGACCAACATCTCGCAGGGGCAGCGTCAGCTGCTGACGATCGCTCGGGCGATCATCTCCGATCCGCGCATCCTCATCCTCGACGAGGCGACGAGCAGCGTCGATACGCGCACCGAGATGAATATCCAGCGGGCGATGAAGGCGATCATGCACGGACGCACCAGCTTCGTCATCGCGCATCGACTGTCGACGATCAAGGATGCCGATCTGATCCTCGTCATGAATCAGGGCGAGATTATCGAGCAAGGCACGCATCATGAGCTGCTGGAGCAGCATGGCTTCTATGCGGAGCTGTACAACAGCCAGTTCCTGGAGCCGGAGCCCGAGTTGGCTTAGATCGCAGCGCGATTGAGCTGGTACGATAAGTTTCAGGCGGGACAACGAAACTCGAATGACGGAGGTACGAATGGAACAGGAGCAAGGACGGTTCTACGGCGACTGCGAGCGCTGCTTTGGGCTATGCTGCATCGCGCTGCCGTTCGCCAAGTCGGCGGACTTCTCGATGAACAAGGCGTCCGGCGAGCCATGCCGGAACTTGCAGGGGGACTACCGGTGCGGCATCCATACGCAGCTGCGCGATCGCGGCTTGCGGGGCTGCACGGTATACGACTGCCACGGCGCAGGGCAATACCTGTCGCAGGTCACGTTCGGCGGCCGCTCGCCGCTGGCGCACCCGGAGGAGGCCGCGCAGATGTATGCGCTGCTGCCGGTCATGCAGCAGCTCCACGAGATGCTGCTCTACCTGGGGCAGGCGCTGACGCTGCCTGCTGCGGCGGAGCTGGAGCGCGAGCTGCGCGAAGCGCTCGCGGAGACGGAAGCGCGCACGCAGCTGTCCGTCGAAGCGCTACTGGCGCTCGACGTGGCTGCGCATCGCGCCAGCGTCGGCCAGCTGCTGCGCCGCGTCAGCGTGCGCGTGCGGTCGGCCGCACTGCAGGCGAGCGCGGGGAGCGGAGGCGGTGCGCTGCGCGCGGGAAGCGCGGGCGGCTCGAGTCGAGCGGAAAGCGTAGATGGAGCGGGGCGAGAAAGAAGCGCGGATGGCGAGCAGCGAGGAGGAAGCGCGGATGGTGCGAGGCGCCAGGCTGCGGGGAATCGGCCTGGCACGGACGATGCTGGCAAACGCGGGCGCGACGCCGGAAGAGAGCGTATGTCTGGACGCGGACAAGCAACCGAGCATGGGAGTAGTGGCAGCCGCAGGCAAGTAGCGGAGCATGGGAACAGCAATGGCAGGCACCGGCGCCAGGCAGGCCGCGCGCTGAGCGGCGATTATATCGGCGCTAGCCTGCGTGGCGCCGACTTGCTCGGCGCGGATTTGCGCGGGGCGTTTATGATCGCCGCCGACCTGCGCGATGCTGATCTGCGGTCTGCCGATCTGCTGGGCGCTGACTTGCGGGACGCGGACCTGCGCGGCGCTGACCTACGAGACAGCCTCTTCCTGACGCGCCTGCAGGTCCGCTCCGCCAAGGGCGACGCGCGCACGCGCCTGCCAGCCGGGCTCGAGCGGCCGGAGCATTGGAGCGGGGCGTAGGCGTCGGGCGAAGTGCCAGCGATAGTCGCTGGGCGGTCCGCGTGCCGAATAACTCTACAAACTAGAGTTACAGTGGTGCGTCGGGCAATCCGCGTTCCAAATAACTCTACAAACTAGAGTTACAGCGGCGCGTCGGTCGGTCCGCATGCCGAATAACTCTACAAATTAGAGTTACAGCGGCGCGTCGGTCGGTCCGCGTGCCGAATAACTCTACAAATTAGAGTTACGCTGGCGCATCGGGCGGTCCGTAGCCCGGTTGCCTGGTACTTGATAGCTGATGGCGATGGTCTTGGTCTCATTTGCATCGGATGACGATGTTTATGCGGTTTTCGCGCATGACCTGTCCGAGGGTTGCCAAAAGCGCAGCGATTCGGTATGGTGTTATGAAGGTATTTTTACATAACAGGACACGGAGGCGTACCCAGATGCACATCAGACCGGCTACCGATACAGATATTCCACAGCTCGTCGAGGTGTGGGAGCGAGGTTCGCTGATCGCGCATGACTTTATACCGGCCTCGTACTGGCGAGGTCAGCGCGAGGCAATGGCTGAGCAGTATCTGCCTGCGGCAGAGACATACGTGATCGTGGGTAGCGATGGAGAGTCACCGGCAGGCTTCCTTTCTCTGATGGACTCCCGCGTGGCGGCCCTGTTCGTCGAACCAGAGGCGCAGGGGCGCGGTCTCGGGCGAGAGTTGTTGCGACATGCCATGACGCTGCGCGATAGCCTGGACTTACAGGTGTATCAGAAGAATGAAACGGCGGTTCAATTTTACAAAAGACAAGGCTTTGTCGTCACGGACAACTGCACAGATCCGAACACTGGCGAGGCTGAGTATGTGATGGCCTGGTCGCAGCAAGCTTCGGGCTAGCTGTGGCCTGTATGGCAATTATGCAAGCAGCCCCGTCGGTCGCATTGACCGGCGGGGCCTTGCGTCTCTCCTTACTTCATCATAGATGCGCCTGCTCCATAGCAAGGGTGTACTCTCGAAAGGAAATACCAGCGATGCCTATTTTATTGTTCGTTATTGCTATCGTGCTGGCCTCGCTTAATATGAGGCCTGTCATCACATCCGTGCCGCCGCTCATGGGCGCATTCCAGGATGAGCTCGGCATGAGCGGCCTGGCTGTCAGCTTGCTAACCTCAATTCCGGTGCTTTGCATGGGGGTATTCGCACCGCTCGCCGTGACTTTTGGCCGCCGCTTCGGCACCGAGCGCTCGATCCTTGGAGCGATGGCGCTGATCGGCGTCGCTACAGGGATTCGGGCTTTTGCCACGTCGGCGCCGCTGCTTATCTTGACAGCGTTCCTGTCCGGTGTCGGCGTCGGCATCGCCGGACCGCTGCTCTCGGGCTTCATCCGCCAGCGCTTCGCCAAGAGCTCGCTCATGATCAGCGTCTACTCGGCATCTCTTGTGCTCGGCGCGGCGGTGGCCGCAGGGCTGTCGGTGCCGCTCTACGAATGGCTGGGCGGCTCCTGGCAGCAGGCGCTGGCAAGCTGGGGCTTGCTGGCCGCTGCCGCCGTCCTCTGCTGGGGGATGGTGGCAGCCCGTCCGGCTCCGGTAACTCCGAGTGCAACTGGCTACCGGCTGCCGCTAGGGGACAAACAAGCGTGGATGCTCACGATGATGTTTGGCCTGATGGCAGGCATCTTCTATTCCATGACAGCTTGGCTAGCGCCGATCGCTGAGTCGATGGGCTATACCAAGCAGCAGGGCGGCGTCATCCTCACCGTGTTTACGCTGATCCAACTGCCGATGAGTTTCATCATTAGCTGGCTCGCTGCCAAGTTTCAGCGACTGGCATTATGGCTCGTCCTGTGCAGCGTTAGCGAGTTGGTCGGCCTGGCTGTCCTGCTCGCGGGCGGTTCGCCGCTGCTCGGCGGCTTGCTGGTCGGGATCGGCGCCGGGGGATTATTCCCGCTCATGCTGCTGCTCCCGTTCATCGTGACCCGGCGTCCCGAGGAGGTGAGCTCCTGGTCGGCGCTCAACCAGGGCGGCGGATATTTCCTCGGTGCGGCGGGGCCGCTGCTGATCGGACGCGCACTCGACTGGACGGGCAATTATCAGCTCGCCCTGTACGGACTCACTGCTGCTGTCCTCGTCATGATGACGCTGCAGATCATCGTTGGGGGCAGCCTGCAAGCAAAAATCTCGATCCGCTCCGGCGACTGAGGCATTTCCGGGAGCGCTCGTCTCCCGGCGCTCGTCGTTACGTTCTTCATCGCGCTTTCGCTGCGGGTTCGGGTTGGTCCCCGTTGTATCAGGTCGCATTGCTCCTGCATCGGACTGCAGTTCCGATTATCGGGACACCACTCAGACCGTGCCTTCTCTACTTGAGAGGAGGCACGGTCTCTTTGCCATTAACACAGCAGCGTTCCTTTCTTCCCTTAACGCCCCGGAACCGCCACCTCGACCCGCAGCAGCGCACCTTCCTTCCCCTAGCGCCCCAGCCAGAAGCGCTGCCGTCTCGCCCCGAAGCGTAACCTCGCTTCACCTCCTACAACCAGGCTTAGCCACCCACAGGGGTAGACAGATGCATCATGCAGACAGATGCATCATGCGTCGGGAGTGGGAGAGATGCATCATCGCCATCCCTTACTGCGAATAGGCAGCGCGGGGCACCAGCCGTTACGATGGAGGCAATCAATCGAGGGAGGTGGATGCCCGTGACTGTACCGGAGGTTGCCTCAGCGAACGGGGGCGTGCAGCAGCCCCAGCAGCCCGCGCCCGATCGGGACGCATTGAGGAAGCCGCGCAAAGGCGGCTGGAGGGAGGTCTGGCGACAGCTCAAGCAGAGCCGATACTATTATGCCATGTTCGTCATTCCGTTTTTGTTCTTCATCATCTTCTGCTACATTCCCATGTTCGGCATCGTCATCGCATTCAAAAACTATAACGTCTTCGACGGCATCGCCGGCAGTCCGTGGGTGGGCCTCCAGCATTTCCGGAATTTCCTGTCGGACCCGTACTTCTACAAGCTTATCCGCAACACGGTGCTGATCGGCTTCTACCAGATTCTGTTTGCCTTCCCGGCGCCGATTATCCTCGCGCTGCTGCTCAACGAGCTGCGGCACGCGCTGTTCAAGCGCTTCGTGCAGACGGTCAGCTACTTGCCGCATTTCTTATCGACGGTCGTCGTCTGCGGCATTATCGTCAACTTCGCCTCATTCGAGGGGCTGATCAACCAGTTCCTCGGCGTGCTCGGGATGGAGCCGATCCACTTCCTGATGATGCCGGAGTGGTTCCGCACGATCTACATTAGCTCGGAGATCTGGCAAGGCATCGGCTGGGGCTCGATCATCTTCCTGGCGGCGCTCTCCGGCATCGATAGCCAGCTGTACGAGGCGGCGACGATCGACGGGGCGAATCGGTGGCGGCAGATGTGGCATGTGACGCTGCCCGGCATCGCGCCGACGATTATCATCATGCTGCTGTTCAGCATCGGCGCGATTATGGCGGTGTCCTTCGAGAAGGTGCTGCTGCTCTCCAACGGCTCCAACTTCGAGACGGCCGACATTATCTCGACCTATGTGTACCGGCGGGGTCTGGTGTCGAGCGACTTCAGCTATGCGACGGCCGTCGGCCTGTTCAACTCGGTCGTGGCGCTCGTGTTCCTGACGATCGGCAACACGCTCAGTCGCCGCGTCAGCGAGACCAGCCTATGGTAAGCGTCAGTATGGCAAACGTGAGTAGGGCACACGAGAGGAGGCGAGGAGGATGAGACGCTCGCTAGGCAGCCGGCTCTTCGATGGAGCCAATATCATCTTCATGCTGGCGCTGGTATTCGTCACGTTTTATCCCATCTACTATATCTTCATCGTCTCGGTCAGCGGCGGCAGCGCCGTCATGCGCGGCGAGGTCGGCTTCTGGCCGGTGGACTTCAACTGGCAGACGTACCGTCTCGTATTTCAGGACCCGTCGATCGGACGCTCCTATCTGAACACGATCCTCTATACGAGCGTCGGCACGGCGATCAATCTGATCTGCACGACGCTGTGCGCGTATCCGCTCTCGAAGCGGGACTTTTACGGACGCGGTTTCTTTACGCTGATGATCGTCTTCACGATGTTTTTCAGCGGCGGTCTCATCCCGTCCTACCTGCTCGTGCAGAAGCTAGGGATGATGAACACGATGTGGGCGCTCGTCATCCCCGGCGCGATCAGCGTCTGGAACATGATCATTATGCGGACGTTTTTCCAAGGCATCCCGAACGAGCTGTACGAATCGGCGGCGCTCGACGGCGCCTCCGAGCTCACCTCGCTGGTGCGGATCACGCTGCCGCTCTCCAAGCCGGTGATGGCGACGATGGCGATGTTCTACGCGGTCGGCCACTGGAACAGCTTTTTCCCGGCGATGATCTACCTCGATGAGAAGGCCAAGTTCCCGCTACAGATCATCCTGCGCAACATGGTCGTGATGGGCGAGATGTCCAGCCAGTCGCAGGAGATCAGCGGCGTCTATGCGGCCGTGACGGCGACCAATATCAAGTACGCGGTCATCGTCATCGCTGTCGTGCCGATCCTGATGATCTATCCGTTCATTCAGAAGTACTTCGTCAAAGGCGTCATGGTAGGCTCTCTGAAAGGGTAAACGCGGTTGTTCTGTCTCCCGCCTGGCGGGCAAGTGACAGCCGCTTCCAGCAAGAAGCCGGTTGACCTGGCGGGAGGCTCGAATAATAATAACTTATAAGAGGACAGGGGCGATCCAACAATGGCAAAGCGCAAAGGGTACTGGATGACGCTGTGCATCGTCTTCACGTTGCTCATCTCCGCATGCAGCGGCGGCGCGGGCAATGGAGCAGGCAGCAACGGCGGAGGCAATGGGGGCGGCAATGCGGGACAGACGCCAGGCGCGTCGACGCCGCAGCAGGAAGGACCAAAGCAAGTGACGGTGCGAATGATGCGGGGCGAAAATCCGTCCCAGGTTATCAAGACCGACACGCCGGTGCTGCGCGAGATTGCCCGGCAGACGGGCGTGACGATCAAGCTCGAGCCGGTGCCCGGCAGCAACTATGTCGACAAGAAGCGGGCGCTGCTGGCGACCAACAACATTCCGGATATTATGGGCGTGGAGTCCAAGGAAGTGGCCGAGTTCGCGGGGACGGGGATGTTCGTCGTCATCTCGGACTATCTCGATCAGTTGCCCAATCTGAAGGCGGCGATCGAGGAGAACCCGGAGATCAACAAGCTGTTCATCGACGGCAAGCTGTACTCGCTGCCGATCACGGAGAAGTTCAAGATTCAAGGCGGCAAGACGCTGCTGATGCGGATGGATATATTGGAGGAGCTGGGGCTGGCGGCGCCGACGACCTTCGACGAGTTGTACGAGGTGCTGGCGGCGATGAAGCAGGCGCATCCCGAATCCTATCCGTGGACGACGCGCGGCATGTCCTTCATGGATGCGTTCTCATTTGGGATGGGCAGCGGCTACGGCATGACGCTTGATCCGGACAGCGACACGTACTTCTATGGCACCAACAAGCCGGAGTTCAAGGACGTGCTGACCTATCTGAACCGGCTGTACAAGGAAAAGCTGCTCGATCCCGACTTCGCGGTCAATACCAAGCAGAACTGGGATGAGAAGCTGAGCACGGGCAAGTCGTTTTTCTACTATGACAATAATCAGTTCGCGGTTAACTATAATACGACGTTGCAGGAGACCGACCCGGATGCGCGCTTCGACCGGCTGCCTTATCTGGCCAATGCGAAGGGGCAAATCCGCGGCTGGCTGTATCCGAAGGGCTGGCTCGTCGACAACTACGTCATCAGCTCCAAGACGAAGGACCCCGAGGCGCTGCTGCAAATGTTCGACTGGATGTACGGCGAGGAGGGCACGACGGTGACCAACTACGGCGTCGAGGGCGAGACGTATGAGCTGGTGGATGGTCAGCCGCAGATCAAGCCGGAGGTGCTGGAGCAGTACAAGGACGCTGCCGATCCGGCGCGCGTCATGATGTCGGAGATCGGCGCGGGACTGCTGGCGCTGGCCGTGCGGGTGGATGAAGGGCCGACCAAGCAGATGGCGCCGCCGGATCTCGTCCGCTGGGGCGAGGAGCTGGTGGCCGACCCGGGCGCCGTCATCGTGCCGGGACTGGCGCCATCCTTCACCGAGGAGGAGAACGAGCGGATCAAGGATTATACGACCAAGCTGTCCGTGCTCGAGCAGGATGTCGTGAAGTTCATCATCGGCACCAAGCCGCTGGAGGAGTTCGACGCCTGGGCTGCGGCAATGTCCGAAGCCGGAGCGGAGCAGTTGGAGCAGATTTATAACGACGCATACAAACGGACGTCCTAATCTGATTGACGACTGAGGGGAGGAACTTGAGATGACGAAGTGGCTCGCTTTGCTAAGCGTGAACAAGTTGTTTTTCAAGATCCTCCTCTATTTTCTGTCGCTGCTGATGCTGGTCATCATTATCGGCGTGTTCTCGTATACCAACTATGTCAACGAGTTCAAGCGGGATTATCAGGATAAGCTGACGATGAACCTGCAATCCTCGGCCGACGCTATCGACGGTTATCTGCAGATGATCCACGAATCCGGCGTCGGCTTCTTCGGCGATCCTGTCGTCAAGCGGCTGCTCAAGCCCCGAGACGCCTATACCGAGGCCGACCTGGGCGAGCTGCAGCTATTGCCGCAGAGCGTCGGACGCACGAGCTACAGTCTCAACCGGTTCATCGACGAGGTGTTCGTCTATGCCGATGACCGGAGCGTATTTACGGGGAGCGGTCTCAACAACTTCGACTCGTTTTTCGGCAAGTTCTACCGTTATCTCGATTATGATGCCGACTATTGGCGCGAGCAGTTGGACAGCCGCTCGTCCATCGACATCCTCTATCCGACGACCGTGCACAATTCGTTCGGGACGAAGCGGGTCATCTCCTTCATCGCGACGAATCGGGACAGCGCCTATCCAGCTGTGATGGTGGCGACGATACGCGAGCGCATGCTGCTGCGGACGATGGAGGTTATCCTGGACAGCGGGGTCAATCAGGTCGTCGTCGTCGATGCGCAGGGGGAGCGCGTGCTTAGCTCGGACCCCGACTTCGCGGCGGATGAGGCGCTCCGGGTCATCCGGGGCGAATCCGGCGGCGTGGCGGAGCTGCCTGCTCGTGCGGATGGGGAACTGCCTGATCGAAGGGATGCGAAGGTTCGCCTCGCGTCGGCCGAGCAGGAGTTGCATAGGGCGAGCGAGAGCATGATGAGTGGGGACCCGGCGCTGCAGCTGGCGCAAGAGGTGAGCGTGTACAGCGATGCGGGGACGGGACTGCGGCAGACAGGTCTGGCGGCAGTAGGAGTGGAGACGGATGCGCAGATCGCGACCGCTGCGAGAGCGGATGTAAGTGCGGAGCAGGAGTCGCGCTTGGAGAGCGACAGCGGGATACCGGCAGACCCGGCAACCGAGCTGCGAGTCGGCGCTGTCTCCTACACTGTCGCCTCGGTGACGAGCGGACTGTACGGTTGGACGTATTACGCCTTCACCCCGGTCGACGAATATCGGCGTCAGGCTTCCGGGATGCTCGACTTGATCGTGGGCATTTGCGTGCTGCTGTGCGTGATCGGCGGGCTATTCTCGTTTGTCTTCTCCTTCCGCATCTACAACCCGATCCGCAAGCTAGGCGAGGTGCTGGCCCATGAGGAGAGCGGGCTCAACTGGGGCGAGCAGAGCCGCGCCCATGCCGGCGACCTGCAACGGATCGGCAGCGGCATCCATGAGCTGATCTCCTATCGACTGCGCTACCAGCACGAGCTGCATGCGCTCACCCAGGAGTATCTCGATCAGTCGCTGATCCAGCTCATGCACGGCATCGAGCGGCGAGCCGAGCAGGATGAGGAGCTGGTGCGGACGATGCGGCAGCGGCTCGCCTTTGACCAATCGGGCTACGTCTGTCTGGTCGTCTCGGTAGAGTTCCTGCCGCCGTTCTATCAGGACATCCAGGATGTCGATCGGATCGTCATCCAGAGCAAGCTCAAGAAGATCATCGACGGGCTGCTCCGCGACTTCATGACGATCTACGTGCTCGAGTCTGGCAAAAACAACTTCCTATGCGTCGTCAACACCGCCGCAGACGGTGCACGCAGCAGCATCGAGCAAGGGCTGGAGCGGCTGGTGCAGACCTTCATCCATGACTGGGCTTACTGTCGCATCCACATCGGCGTCGGCAAGCATCATGAGGAGCTGCAGGGCATCACCCGCTCGTATCGCGAGGCGCTGACGGCGCTGCATACGATCGAGGACGGCCCGCCGTTCATGGTCCGATATGCCGACGATCCGGGCAGCGCCGGAGGAGCTGGAGGAACTGGCGGCGCGCACTATTCGTTCGCCGATGAGAACCGGCTGCTCAATCTGCTCAAGATCGGTGACAAGGACGGTCTGACCGGTCTGACCGAGGAGCTGCTGGAGCGCTCGGAGAAGCGGAGCGCGCCGTATCGGGTGCGGGCGCTGCTGCTCGGCGAGATGTACGAGACGGCGCTGCGCTACTCCCGCGAGCGGGGCATGGACCCCGAGGAGCTGCTCGCGGGCGAGGAGCATGCGCGGATCGCTAGCGCCTGCGAGCGGCCGGAGGACCTGGGGCAGAGCCGCGCCTTGCTGCTGCGGCTGTTGCACGCGATCGCCGACGAGGAGGCGGGCAGCCAGCGGCCGCCCGGCCGCTCGGCCGAGCTGGCGCAGACGATCCGCCAGTATGTCGAAGCGCATTACACCTCGGATCTGTATCTGGAGTCGATCGCCGAGCAGATGGGCGTCTCGATGAAGTACGCTTCGCGCGTATTCAAGGGCAAGTACGATATGAATCTGACGGATTACATCAGTTGGCTGCGGATCGAGCGGGCCAAGGAGCTGCTGGCGGGCGAGCAGACGATCGCGGAGGTGTCGGAGCAGTGCGGATTTTACAACCGGACGACGTTCCTCCGCACCTTCAAGCGGCTTGAAGGCGTCTCGCCCAACGATTATCGCAAGCTGATACGAAAGGATGAGGGACGTGACCAAGGGACACCTTCCTGAAGGAGGGCATTATCGCAATGCGATCGGCATGGAGCTGCTGCGCATCGAGCCGGGGAGCTACGACAGAGGCAGCGAGAGCGGCGATCTCGACG
>NZ_BFBX01000057.1:48668-49231 GCF_003851045.1 Paenibacillus sp. 598K
CGAGAGCGGCGATCTCGACGAGCAGCCGGTGCATCGGGTGCGGATCAGCCAGCCGTTCTATATGGGGAAGTATCAGGTGACGAACCGGGAGTACGAGCGATTCGACCCGCGACATCGGGCGCTGCGCGGCAAGCTGGGCTTCGCCTGCGGCGACGACGATGCGGTCGTCTTCGTCAGCTGGCATGATGCAGTCGCTTACTGCCGCTGGCTGTCGGAGCGGGACGGCAGACCGTACCGGCTGCCGACTGAGGCGGAGTGGGAGTACGCCTGCCGGGGCGGGACGACGACGGCCTATGCGATGGGCGATGCGTTCCCGCGCAGCCATTACAAAAACCAGCAGCATAGCTGGTATCCCGACCCCGTCAAGACGAAGCGCGAGTTCGAGGTCGTGCCGCTAACCGTCGGCCAGTTCGCTCCGAACGACTGGGGACTGCACGATATGCACGGCAATGTCGAGGAGTGGTGCCAGGACTGGTACGGCCCTTACGCAGCCGGAGAGCAGACCGATCCGGTCGGCCGGTCGGATGGCGACTTCCGCGTGACGCGGGGCGGCAGCCACTCCA
>NZ_BFBX01000057.1:49463-72876 GCF_003851045.1 Paenibacillus sp. 598K
GAGCCGGTAGCGACCGAGCCGCTGCCGCCTGCTCCGCTTTATCCAGTGCAGCAGGACGTCTCGCAGACAGTGCGAGTGGGGCGGCAGTCGGTGGCGGGAACGTCGAGTATAAGGTCGACATCGGCCACGACTTTGGACGGTGAGCCCACTGCGGCTGTGCCGCCAGCAGATTCAGAGCTGTCGGGGGCGTTAAGCGTGTCTGTCCAAGGGACGGGCGATGGGGTCAGCATGGAGCAAGCGCCTCTCTTTGCCGCCCCTCGCGTCTACGTGAAGCTGACGCCGAGCGAACGCGGGCCGTTTTTCCGCCATAACCACTCGCCCTACGTCGCCGAGGCGGCGAACGGCGACTTGCTCGCGGTCTGGTTCACGACCAATGAGGAGAGTGGCCGGGAGATGAAGCTGGTGGCGAGTCGGCTGCGCTGGGGACAAGACGAGTGGGACGAGGCGTCGTTGTTCTGGGATGCGCCGGATCGCAACATGACCGGCGGCGCGCTCTGGCTGGACGAGACGGGCAAGCTGCACCACATCTGCGGACTGGGAGCCGCAGGCACCTGGGGAACGCTGGTACCCGTGCACCGTACCTCGATGGACCACGGGGCGACCTGGAGCAAGGCGCGCATCCTCCACCCCGAGCATGGCGTGCGGACGATGCCGATCCCGTCGTTGTTCCGGATGAGCGACGGGACGCTGGTCTTCTCGTGCGACGCCGAGACGGGCAGCACCGGCGGCAGCATGGTGTGGCTGAGCGACGACGATGGCGACTCCTGGTACGACTCCGGCGGACTGATCCGCGGCATCCATGCGCCAGTCGTCGAGCTGGCGGATGGGCGGCTGCTCGCCTACGGCCGCGGCGATGAGGTGCACGGCCGGATGGCCCGGAGCATCTCCTCTGACAAAGGCCGCACCTGGACCTACAGCGAGAGCGAGTTCGACCCGATCGGCATGGGCCAACGCGCCGTCTTGCGGCGGCTGCAGGAGGGCGTACTGTTCATGGCGTCGTTCGCCGACGGGATGGAGCTCCGCGATCGCTTGGGCGAGCGGCGCCCGGTGCAGGGACTGTTCGCTGCCGTCTCCTTCGATGACGGCGAGACTTGGCCGTATAAGCGGCTGGTGACGACCGATGCGGACGAGGGCATGTGGGACGGCGGCGCCTGGACGGGCGAATTCCGGATGGATCGGTCGCATGCCGAGCCCAAGGGCTATCTGGCGATGGTACAGGGGCAGGACGGTCGTATCCATCTGCTCAGCAGCCGCATCCATTATTGCTTCAATCTGGCGTGGGTTATGGAGGGTACGCCCGGGCTGGACGGTAGCTCTGACGAATGAGGGGCGCCAGCGGAGCGGGCTAACTGAATGATAGTCGCCAAAAGGCGGGAGAGGGGCAAGGATGAAGAAGCTATATGGGGTTACAACGGCTATGGTCACGCCATTCGGGGCGGACGGCTCGGTCGACCTGGGCAAAGTGGAGGCGCTCGTCGACCATCTCGTCGGCGCAGGCGTGCACGGGCTGTTCCCGCTCGGCACGACGGGCGAGATGGTGCGACTGTCGGAGGAGGAACGGATGGCGGTAGCGGAGACCGTCGTCGAGCGCGCCGCAGGTCGTGTCGTCGTCTACATCCATGCGGGTGCGGCGACTCAAGAGGCGACGATCCGACTGGCCCGGCACGCGCAGCATATCGGGGCCGACGGCGTCGGCGTCGTCACGCCGATGTTCCTGGGGGCCAACGATCGGGAGCTGGAGCAGTACTATGTAACGGTCGCGGGCAGCCTGCGGCAGGACTTTCCCGTCTATCTATACAACATCCCGCAATGCGCCGCCAATGATCTGAAGCCGGAGGTCGCGGCGCGGATCGCAGCGCGCTGCGCCAACGTCGTCGGCGTCAAGTACAGCTGGCCGGACCTGCTCCGCACCGACGAGTACCTGCGCATACGGGATGGCAGCTTCGCCGTCATGCAAGGCGCGGATCGTCTCATGCTGCCTGCCCTGGCGCAGGGCTGCGCCGGCGTAATCTCCGGCGTGTCGTGCGTTTACCCGGAGCCGTTCGTAGCGATCTACGACGCCTTCCGCGCCGGCGACCTGGACCGGGCGCGCGATTGCCAACGCGTGGCAACTTCCTATTGCGAGGCGTTGCGCAGCGGCAGCAACATGTCCTATTTCAAGGAAGCGCTGAGACTGCGCGGCATCGACGCCGGGGTCATGCGGGCGCCGCAGCTCGATCTGGAGCCGGACGCGATCCGACAGCTGGCAGCCGATCTGGCGGCACTGCCGCCGGTGGACGCATTGTAGCCTACCAGGCAGATCGGAGTAGCAAGAGGGACGAGTGTGGAGGAGAGTAGTGTAGTAGGGGGAGTGGGAAGTGGGCGGACAGGTGGTTGATAGGAGCTAGGTCATACTACGTAATACCATTTGGCCACTTCCCCTCATGTGCCAGTTACATGCGCCTCACATGTGTTTCGTCTAGCGCTCCCTCATGCACCTGTGACTCGCGTCTCGCACGTGTTTTGTTTTGCGCTCCGTAATGTACCAGTTACATGCGCCTCACATGTGTCTCGTCTCGCGCTCCCTCATGTACCTGCCGCACGTGCCTCACACGTAATCACTCATAAACCTGCCGCGCTTGTCCCTCACTTGTCTCGTCTCGCGCTTCTTCGTGCACCCGACCCACGTGTCCCACACGTGACTTGTGTCGCGCTCCCACTGATGGTCCCCGAGCACCTCGTTTTTGTGCCAACTATCTTGAATGGATGCCCAGCACCCGCCCGCAGTACCCACACTTATGCGAAAAATCGCACAAAATCGACCTCTCGTGCCCAATCGACTCCGACTTGTGCGGAAAATCGCACAAAATCGACCTCTCGTGCCCAATCGGCCCCGACTTGTGCGAAAAATCGCACAAAATCGACCTCTCGTGCCCAATCGGCTCCGACTTGTGCGAAAAATCGCACAAAATCGACCTCTCGTGCCCGAGTCGGCCCCTACTTGTGCGAAAGCGAAAAATCGCACACGTGGCCCCGCATTCCATTCCTGGCCAGACATGTCTCGCTCGGTTGTCTCTCTTCGTGGACGAAGCAGGGTGCGTCTGATAGAATGAGGGCAGGCAACGAAGAGACTACGATAGAGGAAGGAAGCGCGTTATGCCGATCATACAGGCGCTCGACCGGGCGCTGCGGATTCTGGATCTGTTCGATGAACAGACCCGCGAGTTGAAAATTACCGAGATCAGCAGTCGGATGCAGCTGCACAAGAGCACCGTGCATTCGCTGCTGCGGACGCTGCAGATGCATGGCTATATCGCCCAGGACGAGGATAACGGCAAGTACCGGCTAGGCATGACGCTGCTCGAGAAGGGGCAACTGCTGCTGCGAGGGATGGATCTGCGCGAGGTGGCGAGGCCGCATCTCGAATCGCTGGCTGGTGTTAAAGGGCAGACCACGCATCTGGTCATCCTGGATGGCGCTGAAGGCGTGTACATCGACAAGGTGGAAGGTGCGCGGGCAGCGATACGTTACTCGCGGATCGGTCGCCGCGTGCCGCTCCACAGCAGCGCCGTGGGCAAGGTGCTGGCGGCTTTCCAAAAGCCCCCGCAATTGGAGCGATTGCTGCGCGGCTACACCTACGCGACGCGTACAGAGCATACGATTGATTCCGAGGCGCGATTCCTGGCAGAGCTGGAGCAGGTGCGAGCCGAGGGTATCGGCTATGATCGAGAGGAGAATGAGCCAGGCGTCCGTTGTGCCGCTGCGCCGATCTTCAACCACTCGGGGAGCATAGCGGCAGCGATGAGCATCTCGACGATGGTCGCTCACGTCGATGACGCCGAGTTAGCTGAGTTGATCGAGCTGCTGCGGGGCGAGGCTGCGGCCATCTCGCAACGGTTGGGTTACCGGGAGGCGCGCTAGCCGCTGGCAATGTTGGACAGCCCCCGCGCCAGCTACGATGGAGCTTGCCTGCTGTCTGGCCCACTGCCAGCACTAGAGTCAGCAGCGTCTACGTCGCCTGTCCGCGGCACCGTGTATGACTGGACGGCAGCAGGCAAGCTCGACCCGTCCCCAGACACCTGCTCTGTACGCCAGCCATCTGTCACGGTCGTCCACAAACGATCCGCCAGGCGTCCTGCTGGCCGCCGCGAACGGCCAATCCGTCACGGCGACCTGTCAGGCATTGCTGGCCACCCGCGCAGGCCAATGGCGTTCAGATAAGCATCGCTGTCCATTCGCTGGTTACCCGCCTCCCATTCGAGCGATTCGCCAAACATCCGAGGCTCTCAGTCCTATTGTGAGGCTGAAAGCTACAAAGTCCGCCAGCCCTGCGCTGGCGCTTAGCTACCATAGCCGCTCGCGCCGGCGCTTAGCTGTACACAGCCACGCGCGTCGATGCGCCCGCTGATGCTTCGCAAGCTTGCAAGCGCTTCGATGCCGCCGGACGCAACCTATATGCCGACTATCTCGTCTCTATTGGTGACATATGGGAGGAGATGGGTCGTTTGAAGAGCGCTAGTTGGATTCGTTGGGGGCTGGTTTGGTTTGCGGCGTTGCTGCTGCTTGGCGTACTGTCGCCGCGAGCGGATGCCTTGAGCTGTGTGAGCGTGCCGAATGTTGAGGAGGCTTATACGAAATACGACCGGATCGTCGTAGCCAAGGTGGAGAGCGTCAGACGGGTCTCGCCGTTCTCTGGGGAGAACAAGGTGAAGCTCGCGGTGGAGCGCAGCTTCAAGGGCAAGGTCGAGAGCCAGTTGACGATCCGGGAGGATTTCACTTGGGGGGCGCTGAACGGTCCGAGCGAGAAGGGTGAGACGTATCTGTTCTTTTTGAATCAAAAGGACGGTCAATGGCATAATCCGCTCTGTGCGCCATCGAAGCCGATCGCCGAAGCATCGGATATGCTGGCCTACCTGGACGAATACGATGCTCCGGTCACGGAGACGCGCAATACAGACTGGGGCGGCTGGGCGCTGTATGGCGGGATTGTGGCGCTCGTCCTGTTCCTGCTGGGAGCTACGATAGCCATCCGCAGGAAGCAGCGATAAGCTGTCCGCAGTACGACTGAACTGAGAGAGGGAGGATGATGGGCAATGCAGCAACAGAGAGTAGAGGATGAACAAGCTATGCATGCGCTGCCCCAGCGGATGCTGGCGGCGGTGATGACCAAGCCGGGCGAGATCGTCATGGAGGAGCAGGCGGTGCCGCAACCGGCAGCCGATGAGGTGCTGGTCAAGGTGATGGCGGTCGGCGTCTGCGGCTCCGATGTGCACTATTATGAGCATGGCCGGATCGGTCCGTATGTGGTCGAGAAGCCGATCATTCTCGGTCACGAATGCGCCGGCATCGTCGTCGCTTGCGGCGAGCGGGCGACTCGCTTCCGCCCAGGCGACCGAGTCGCCGTGGAGCCGGGCGTCACCTGCGGTCTGTGCCGCCATTGCAAGGGCGGCCGGTACAACCTCTGTCCCGATGTGCAGTTCCTGGCAACACCGCCAGTGGACGGCGCATTCGTGCAGTATATCGCGCATCGCGAGGACTTCCTGTTCCCGATCCCGGATCATGTCTCCTATGAAGAGGCGTCGATGGTTGAGCCGCTCTCGGTCGGCATCCATGCGCTGAATCGCGCCAGCTTCCAGCCAGGAGGCAGCGTCGCCATCATCGGCGCAGGGCCGGTCGGACTGCTGGCGGTGGCTGCAGCGCGGGCATACGGCGCCTCGCGCATCCTCGTCAGCGACCTGGAGGAGAGACGGCTGCAAGCCGCGCTGGCGCTCGGCGCCACGGATATCATCCCGGGCCGATCGGGCGATCCGGCAAGCGCGATCCGCGAGCTTACCGGCGGAGAGGGCGTCGATACTGCGATTGAGACTGCGGGCCATCCTGTAGCGCTGCGGACGGCTCTCGACGTCGTGCGACGCGGCGGCAAGCTGTCGATTGTTGGCCTGCCGCCGACAAGCGAGGTCGGTCTGCCGATCGCCGATATTTGCGACAAGGAGGTCGACATCCACGGGATTTTCCGCTATACCAACACCTACGAGCAAGCAATCCGCTTCCTCTCGGCCGGTGCGATGGACATCCTGTCGATGGTGACGGACCGCTACTCGCTGGAGCAGACGCAAGCGGCGCTGGAGCGAGCGCTGACCAACAAGCAGGGCAGCCTCAAGGTGATGGTCTACCCGAACGGGCAGCCAGAGGCGTGAGCGTCTGACAGTTGGAGGAATAGACGACAAATCTGCCGCACAGGGGTTCCCAATTGTTCGATAATTATGGTACACTATCGACAGTGAATCGAACAAGTGTTCTTGAATGAACAGGGGAGAGATGTGCAGCGATGGACTCGGATAGGTATGCAGAGATCGATGCAGCGGTCGCTTATATTCACGCGCATTTATTCGAGCCGATCGAGCTTGGCGCGCTTGCCAGCCACGTCTCGTATAGCAAGTACCATTTCGCACGCATCTTCAAGGAGCGTACCGGATTGCCGCCGCTCTACTACATCTCGGCGCTCAGGCTGGAGCGGTCCAAGGAGCTGCTGCTGAAGACGAATCTGACGATCCGTGATATCGGGCTGGAGATCGGTCAGCAGAGCGTAGGCACCTTCTCGACACGCTTCATCGAGCGAGTGGGGATGTCGCCGGCGCGATTCCGGCAGTCGCAAGAGGAGGCAGGCGCCTCGCTTCAGTCGCTCTCGTCGCTGCAGGACTGGCAAGAGCGGTTGATCTCCGTCGATCCGGCGATGCGGGTGGAGGGGACGATCCACACGGAGCTGCCGTTTACCGGCTTCATCCTGATCGGGTTGTTCCCGCGGCCGATCCCCGAGGGGGTGCCGCTCTATGGCACGCTCGTCCGTACGCGCAGCTTTGCCTTTACGGGCGTCAGGCCCGGCACCTATTACCTGATGGCCACCTCGATCGCCTGGGGCAGCGGCACGATGGACATGCTGCTGCCCCAGGCGACACTGCGGACCCGCTCGCGTACGCCAGTCATCGTGCGACCTGGCGTCCCGACGCCGCCGCTGGAGGTGACGCTGCACCCGCCACGGCTGGACGATCCGCCGATCCTGATCTCCTTGCCGCTGCTGATGGAGAGGTTCATGCAGCGGGTTGCGAGCGGCGCTTCCGTGCCATCTCTGTAAGCAAGCACAAAGAGCCTGTCGAAGTCCGACAGGCTCTTTGTACTGCTTCTTGGCAGGTTACTATGCTCAGAGAGAGCTTCTTTTCAAGATTAGCTCCAGGTCAACGTGCCAGAGCAGCTAATCAACGTAACGATGACCCCATTAATAATGCCCGGCAAGTATGGGTTGTTCGTGACCCGGTATATTTTGCGAGCAATAATCGCTGTGACAGGCAGGATAGCCAGGAACGGGAAGAGCCATACGACTTGCATATTCGCATCCGGAAACAGAAGCTCGCCTGTACTGAAAAAGTTGCCATACTGCAAAAGCAGAAGAATGGCAGGCGGCAGGGTATTGGTAACGGCGAGTATGGCCGTATTGACCCATTCGCGCTTGCCGCCGATTTTGTTGAAGTTGAAGCTGTTGACGGCGACCGAGTTCGCGATAAAGTAGGTCAGGAACAGCAGCGAATACGGGAATATGGCGATCCAGACCTTATCCGCTCCAAACGCCTTGACGGCGAGAACCCATATACGGAAGTCGGTCTTGAAGAAATAATCCGCTATGAACACCCAGGCAAAGGAGGCGCATACGACCAAGGCTGCGAGTACGATCGATTTACCGAGCTTGGGCAATGAGATGACTACGCCGCGCTCTCGCAGGCTTAGGCCGTCCTTCTTACCGCTCATATAATAGAACAGCACCATTAACAGTACCGCAAACAATCCGCAATACAGCGCCCATAGCCCGATTCCCCACGTTTGACTCTGCGGCCACGGATCTCTGGACATTGTAAACGACTTGACATTCGTCAGAAGCGGGATATACAGCAAGGTGCCAAAGGCGACCGACGCTAGCTGCAGCAGCCAGAACCATGCCTTGCCTCTCCGGTTAATATCGGCAGGCGCAACCGCCCCATTAGCACGCAGCGAAGAGAAGAACGGCGTGTGCACCATCAAAATGGTAAAGCATACAACAAACATCGCCAGCCCGACAAGACCGACCAAGTTAAAAAACTCCTTTACTTGCCAAACCTGATTGGCAGGAGCGATCGGATTAGGTGTTCCCAAAGCCGCATCAAAAAATGCAAGTGTGGCTGTGGTCGATTGCTTGGAAAAATGCGACCAAGGGTGAGTGACGCTCGGATTGTAAATGACACGGAGGGCTTCCTCGCCGTCAATCGTCTCCTTGTATAATGTCTCTGTGGCGCGTTGATCCTTGCCTGCAGGATCTGTGCCAAAATGCAGGAAGGACTGTGCATTGCCATACTGCGGGTATTTGGTCGGCGAAGTAGGATTGCCCTGAGCATCTACATCGCGCATGAAAAACTCTTCGTATTTGACAGCAATGACGCCAACGTCGCGATTGTTGTAAATGTTGGTGTACTGACTCGTCTCTGCGTCTTTATAAATGGCGTCGGCGCTATTGAGCAATACCGCAGAAATGAGTCTCTCCGGGGCCGCATTGTCTAGCGTAATCGCGGTGTTCGACGACATGCCGCCAAGCGAGTGTCCTGTTATGCCGATGCGTTCCTTGTCGACATAATTGAGCGAGGCCAGCGATTTGACCGCCTCATACATACCCGTGGTGAGGATGCCGATATTCGGGACGCTATCCGAGTTGCCATGGGAGAACATATCCATCGCAAGCACGACATATCCGCGACGCGACAACTCTACGAAGTTCGCATCCTGCATTTCGCGGTTGTTGAACATGCCATGACTGGTCACGATGGCCGGGGCTGGATTTTCGCCTGACACCCCTTCCGGGACGAATAGCAGACCGCTCATTTGATATCCCGAGGTGGTCTCCCAACGCAGATCCTTGACCGTAACTGAGCCTGATGAGGTCTGAACGATTGAAGCGCCAATCATGCTGACCAGCATTAGCATAATCGATAGCCACAACCCAAGCTTTGTCTTTTTCTTATTATCCATTCGTGTACTCCCCCTAAATATGAATGGTGTAGCTAATTTCATTTTTGATCCGATAGTTGGCATTTTAAACGCAGTTTACGCAAAAGGTGCGATGGGATGACTCTCCTTTTAGCCGTGCAGGGAGAAAAAAAGATCACAAGCAAGCCCTGATACCTGAGGGCATTACTTGTGATCTCCGCTTCTCCGTCACGTATATTATATTGATTCTGATTATACCGATGAAAGAAAACGTTGTCAATCGGGTTTATAAGGTCATATTGGGGTAATTAGGAGTAACATTTCTCCAGTTTGTTGCGTCTGAAGGTTGAGATCGTCCCACCAATCCCCGACACAGGAGTGTGAAGTGAATGAAAAAGTGGATGTCTATGTTCATGGCCGTGGCCTTCGTGGCGACGCTGCTGTTGCTGCCGAAGCCTGCGGAAGCGTGTTCATGTATGATGCCTTGGGGACCTGCAGAAGAGATGGAGCGTAAAGAGGTCGTCTTCTCGGGCGAAGTGACGGAGATCGCCGAGCCTGAAGTGATCGAGAACTCTGGCGACCCGGTCACGATCACGTTCGACGTCGATACGGTATGGAAGGGCGAGGTCGGCGCTCAGACCGAGGTGCAGACCGCCTATAGCAGCGCCACCTGCGGCTATTACTTCGAGCTCGACCAGTCCTATCTGGTCTATGGCTCGACCAATGAGGATGGCCAGACATGGGTTAACCTCTGCTCGCGGACGGCGACGTTGGATCGGGCGACAGAAGATCTGAACATCCTCGGCGAGGGGGTGCGCCCTGGCGATGATGGCGGAGACGCCGAAGCGCCGATCGAGATCATGCCGATCATCGATCCGCCGCCGGTGCAGCCTGTTGCATCGGCCTCTGGCGGCATCCAGATCGTCGTGAGCGGTCAGCCGCTGCAGCTCGATGTATCGCCGCTCCTCCATCATGGCATCACCTACATCCCGGTACGGGCAGCGGAGTCGCTCGCCGGCGTGCGCATCGAGAGCTGGGATGGCGAGACGAAGTCGGTAACGATCCGCCATGAGTCCGGCGCCGTCATCACGCTCCGTGCGGGCGGCAGTACCGTGCAACAGCAGAGCCTGGCGGCGGGCGAGCCGATCATTATCGACGGTCGCGTCATGGTGCCTGTCCGGTTTATGGCAGAGTCCTTCGGCTGGACCGTGAGCTGGGATCATGCGACCAAGACGATCCGCTTGGATCAGCCGGCTTCCTGATCGGCGGCCGAGACGTTTGCGCCACTGGGGCGCATATGACCGCGTATGACGACGAAGAGCCTTCATCTTTTGCGAGATGAAGGCTCTTCGTTATGTCGCAGGAGCGAGATGCGCCGCCCCCATGGAGCGGTGTCAATATTTTAGGGTCATTGGCGTAGCAGGCATGGGGGTATGGTTTAATAGAGCAACGCAGGTCTCCGCCTGCGAAGCGATATAACGGCGGGTGGATGAATTCAGACAGCCGTGTGTTTGAGCTGTTGCCGGGATGCACCAGATAGGCATTTGCCGCATAGACTGGATGAGCGGTCGACCGTTGGCAATAATAGTCTTGACTGTCAGTAGGCAAAGCGCAGAAAAAACGGTATGCTAGGAAAAGCTGAATTTGTGCGCCATGAATGGCAGATGAAAGGGACTTATGCGATGGATGGGAATGTATTATTGGCATTTGGCCTGACGCTGATGGCGGGCCTTGCGACAGGCATTGGCAGCTTGATTGCGTTTTTCGCCTCGCGAACGAATACGAAGTTTTTGTCCTTGTCTTTAGGCTTCTCGGCCGGGGTCATGATTTATGTGTCGATGATCGAGATTTTCGTCAAAGCGAAGGATGCGCTGGTCGGAAGTCAGGGCGTAACGGCGGGCAATTGGATGACGGTCGGCGCCTTTTTTGCGGGTATGCTGTTGATCGCGATGATCGACCGTTTCGTGCCGAAGCAGGGCAATCCCCATGAGATGAAGAAGGTCGAGGACGGGGAGAAAACAGTGCGCGAGAAGGAGCTTCTGCGGATGGGCACCTTTACGGCGCTTGCGATCGCCATCCACAACTTCCCGGAGGGCATTGCGACCTTTACCTCGGCGCTGCAGGACCCTGGTCTGGGTATCGCGATTGCCGTCGCGATCGCCATTCACAACATCCCCGAGGGGATCGCCGTCTCCGTACCGATCTATTATTCCACAGGAGACAAACGCAAGGCGTTCAAGCTCTCTTTTCTCTCCGGACTGTCGGAGCCGGTGGGCGCGATCGCCGCATACTTTATCCTGATGCCGTTCCTCAACGATACGGTGTTCGGCATCATTTTCGCCGCTGTGGCGGGGATCATGGTGTTCATCTCGCTCGATGGTCTGCTGCCCGCAGCCAAAAAGTATGACGAAGGCCACTTGCCGATCTATGGCTTAATCGCCGGCATGGCGGTTATGGCTGTCAGCCTGCTTTTATTTATCTAGCGATAGCTTCAAAGCTCGCTCCAGCCCCCGATAATGTATCGGGGGTTATTGGCGCGGGCGAGCAAAAGTTTACAAGTTGGAGACATGTTGGTGATATCACCGAGATGAAGTGTGGGTAATATCAACTATATCGTTACTATACTGAATGAAAAGAAGGTGCTCGCATCATGAATAAAAAACGCAAGCTTCTCCCACAACTTCACGGCTGGACCCTCACCGGCATGGCGGCGCTGCTGCTCGGAACGCAGGCGCTGGCGCCTGCGGTGACGCTCGCTTCTCCTTCAAATACGACGCCTGCAACCGTACAGACCCAGGCAACATCAAGCTCATCCGACCAGATTTACAACACGTATCTGTCGATCGTACAGACGCCTGATCGGCTCAGCGCATCATGGGCTTACCTGAAGGGCAACATCAGCAAGGTGTCTTCATATCAAGCGTCGCTGATGGTGCTGCAGCTGGAAAATGCGCTCCTTCGCAACCAAACCAAGCTGGAGCAGCGCTTTTTCCCGGACTCCGTACAAAAGGCAATCTCGGATGTATACCGGCTCGGCGACAGCTTCGGCAATGTCCGGGCCAAGGTGAAGGACGCCAAGGTGAAGGCATTGCTTGATCAGGCTTCGGCTCAGGGCTACAAACTGGAGACGGCAGAGGGGATGTTCTATCCCGTGATCAACTATTCGCTCTTCCGTCAGTTCGACTCGCATGTCGGCGAGGATGTTCGCGCCTATCTCGCGATTATGCATGAAGAGTCCAAGCAAGCCGCCGTCAAGGATGCGGCGCTGGTGATTGGCTATCAACAGCTGGTTCGCCGGACGTTGGCGATGGAGCAGTTTGTGCAGAAGTATCCGAATTCCAACCGCGCGAAGCAGGTTCGCGAGCGCTTTGAGCTCTACAGAGACTTCACCTTTATGGGGACAAACAATACGCCTTTGTTCGACTATGAGACCAAGCAGATGCAGAACAATGCCAAGACGGGCTACGCCAATGTGCTGCAATGGCTCTCTGTCGAGGAAAGCTCGTATCTGAAATCGCTCGCCCAGTTCATGGAGCTGGCGCAGAAGCATCAATACAAGGATAGCGATGAAATCCGTCAGTTCGTCCGCAACCTGAAGTAGGCATTGCCCGCACGCATACAACCTGTCCATCATCCAAACGAACGAAGCCCGTATCCCCTGTGTAATGCCGCCGGGGATCGGGCTTTTGCTACAGTAGGCTGCTGCGTCTGATTCGCTCTCTCTGCGGGAACTTCGCTATGTACGCTGTACATGTTTCGCGCGGCATAGCCACGGGTAATACTGCATAATTTCATTAATGGGACGGGCGTGCGGAGCAGCTCGCAAGGTTCGGCCGCCCAGGTTGCGGTAGCCAGCGTGATCGCAATTCGGTACACTTGGGTTAACGTATCCGAGAGGGAGGGAGAACAGATGGTGCAAAGACGGTTCACCGCAGCGGAGGCGACGGCGATGCTCCCGGAGCTGTCCCGCGATCTGAAGCAGCTGCAGGAGATTACCCAGGAGCTGCAAAAGCAGTACGTCGACCTGCAAAAGATCAAGGCGCGCTATAAGCAGGCGCTAGCGGCTGGGAGGGTAAGCGATGACGGCGAGGACCCGTTCTTCGAGCTGGAGGCACAGATTGAGTTCCAGCAGCTGGAAGCCGAGATGCTGATCGCCAACTTCTCCCGCAAGGGCGTGCTGCTGAAGATGATCAGTCCCGGGCTGATCGATTTCCCGGCCGTCATCGAGGGCCAGGAGGCCTTGATCTGCTGGAAGGAAGGCGAGGAGCGGATCACGCACTATCATGGCTGGCATGACGGCTTCAGCGGTCGCAAGCCGCTGCCGGAGGATGCATGAGGCGAGAAGGATGGAGCGGGAGAGGCAGTGCCAACCGGGACAAGCGAAGGCCGGTCGTCGCCCTGTCGGGAGCGAGCGGATATATCGGCCGCAACCTGCTGGAGGCGCTAACGGCAGATGTCGAGGTGATCGCCCTCTCCCGCAACGGAGACGAGCGCCAGGACACGGATACCGTGACCTGGCGCTCGTGTGATTTTTATGCGGCGGAGGATGCCGTATCGGGGCTAGCAGGGGCTGACTATACAGTGTTCCTGCTGCACTCCATGATGCCTTCGGCCAAGCTGACGCAGGGGACCTTTCAGGATATGGATGTCATCCTGGCTACGCATTTCGCAAGGGCAGCGCAAAAAAACGGCATTCGCCAGATCGTCTATCTGAGCGGGATGGTCCCGCCGGATACGACGAAGGACGAGCTCTCACGTCATTTGCGGAGTCGCCTGGAGGTCGAGGAGATCCTCGGCTCTACCGGCGTGCCCGTGACGACGATCCGGGCCGGTCTGATCGTAGGGCCGCAAGGCTCGTCCTTTCCGATCCTCGCCAAGCTGGTACGCCGCCTGCCCTTCATGATCCTGCCGCGCTGGACGCGGACCCGGACGCATCCGATCGCCCTCTCTGAGGTAGTGAATGCGCTCCGTCACAGCATTGGGCGCGAGGAGCTGGCTGGTCGGATCGTCGACATCGGAGGCCCCGACGTGATGACCTACGCCGAGATGCTGGATCAGACGGCCCGGCTAATGGGCCGACGGCTTCGTTTCCTCCCCTTCCCATGGTTCAACGTCTATCTCTCGCGCCTCTGGGTGTCTCTGGTGACAGGTACGCCCAAAGCGATGGCATACCCGCTGATCGAGAGCTTGATCCATCCCATGGTGGCCAGCGAGGAGCACCGTATCGAAGGGCTGAGCGATGGACGCATTCCGTTCCGGGAAGCGGCGAAGCAGGCCTTGGAGGAGGAGCGGGAGCAAGCAAAGGAAGCCAGGAAGCAGAAGGACGGATCGTCCTCCGGTGCAGCGGATGCAGCCAAGCGTGTCGCTCGATCCGATGTCCGCTCCGTGCAGCGAATCCTTCTGCCCTCAGGCAAGGATGCGGCATGGGCGGGAGATTATTATGTCCAGTGGCTGGCGAGATTCGCCGGTCCGCTCTTCCGCGCAGAACGAGAGGGAGCGGTCAGCCGTCTCTATCTGCTGGGCTACCGCAAGCCCTTGCTCCAGCTCACCTATGATGTGGAGGGGAGCGATCCGGGCTACGCTTGCTATCGCATCTCTGGAGGCTCTTTTGCCAAGTTATCTACTGCTCACCGTGGCCGCCTGGAGTTCGTACAGATCGGGGGCACCCGGGAGTGCGTTGTTGCCATCCACGACTACGTACCCTCTCTACCCTGGATCGTCTACAAGTATAGCCAAGCCAAGCTGCATCTGCTGGTCATGTGGCTGTACCGCCGGCATTTGGCGAAGGTGCAACTTTAGTTACATCTTATACTGGCGTTTCCAACAGCCCATTGTCCAAATAAATGCTTCGTTCAGCTAATTTTCCGAGATCGTCGTCATGGGTAACCATCACCAAGGTTGTGCCTTGCCTCTGAAGTTCGCACAGCAGCGCAATAATGGCATCCCCATTGTCACGATCTAGGTTACCCGTAGGCTCATCAGCAAATATAACGTCAGGTTGGTTGGCGAGTGCTCTTGCAATGGCGACTCGTTGTTGTTGACCCCCGGAGAGTTGTGCAGGATAATAACGGGCTTTGTCCTCTAGTCCTACTTGTGACAATAGTGCAAGAGCCCGTTCACGTCTTTGTTTGCGCGGCACCTGCTGATAAGCCATAGGCGCTTCTATATTTTGAAGAGCTGTAAATTCTCTTACCAAGTGATAGGCTTGAAATACGAATCCAAAGTGCCTCCCTCGAAACTCAGCCAAGGTGTGATCTTGGTTGGTGCTAAGTTTTACTTCATGAGAATAATAATCGCCTTCCGTCAATTGATCCATACATCCAAGGATATGCAATAAAGTGCTCTTTCCGCTACCGGACTTGCCTCGGATGGCTACGAATTCTCCCTTTTTAATCGATAAATTAAAGGGCCGCAGGATGTTTACAGTCTCTTTATTATGAACATAGGACTTGGACCCGTTCACAATTTTTAGCATGGCCTCTCCCTACTCTCTGCTCAAAATCTTAATCGGCTGGAGGTTATATATCCTCAGGAACAATGTGCTGGATGACAAGAAAACAGGAAGCAAGCATGCTGCTGCCGTAACGACCATCCATAAGATGGACGGAGAGATTGAGATTTGATCGAATTGAATATATCTTGGCAAATAATAAGCCCCTCCCAATACCCCGATTGCGACGCCAAGCAGAGCGGGAAGCATGGTTTCGACCACCATTGCGGCCCATAAATCTTGCCTGCGCGCGCCTACAGCGATCAGAATGGATAACCCCTGTTTTCTTCTGTTAAATAATAGATGAACGAGGCCCGTCAAACCTAAGATAACTAATAAAAGGCACACAATTGAAATGATGAACGCTATAATTGCGGTATCTTTTACTCCGGTCATCTTCAACAAAAATTGTTGTAGCAATGTGCTTACATTATAGGAGTAAGAGGGATTCCAGTTAAAGAGTTGACTTACGACCTGCATAATTAATGTTGTTGCTTCCTCGCCCGACGTACTTGGGTTTACGCGTACAGATAATCGCAAGGTTCCTTCATCTTTGGGCGTATAATGCTCATACACAGCAGTTAAGGGGAGCAGCACAATTTGATCGGACAAAGCCCTTTTTTCCGTTTCCCCAAAATGAATCGGGACTTCAAAGGAGTCAGGTTTATCATCGCTAGCGCTCATAATAGGTTGAATGGAATAATGGCGTCCTTCGTCGATGACCAAAGAACCGTCTATGACACGATAGGCAGGTGTGCCCGGAAAAATTTTGATCAAATCGCCCTTTTTTTCGAGGAAGGCTTTTATCTCTGATCCCACGTACACGTTTGAGCTTGTGTCAAAAGGCTCCTCGGATTGGAGCATGAATTGCATATAATCATCTGAGGCATAGATAATGTAAGCTTCTGTCAGTTGATTTGCCTCATTCGTATAATATACCGGGTACACGAAATGCAAGGGAAACATCGCTTCCGTGTAGGTTTGCTTTAATTGCAACAGTTGTTCATATGAAATAGGCGGTGTATCGGAATCGCCAGAGGACTGGGCAACGATATGCCAAGTTAGAGTGTGAACCTCATCCTGCATTTCTTCGTAACGTGATTCAATGGAGGCATAAATCGTCAGAGACGAGTATATAACAAAAGCTCCGGCTGCAATTTGTACTATAATAAGCATGTAGCTTTTCCAGTAATAGAGAGCCATGTGAAGAGCTAAATGAAGGATGTTCATTATTCTGGTCATCTGCTACCTCGAATCAATGAAATGATATCTTGAGATAAAACTTTCTTCAGGTAGAGTAGGCTCAACAATCCACATAGGATGAAGTTCATTGAAAAGGTTGCTGCAACAACCCAACCGTCTATACGAATAGGAAGGATATATTTTCCAACAAAGGGACTGCTAAGAAAAAGAATCCCGAGTACCGCTGACAGCGAAATGGAGGTAATCAAAAGAAGCTCAATAAAAAACTCCAGGATGATGTTCCCTTTTGTGCTGCCCGTTGCGAGCTGAATTCCATACCGGCTTCTCCGTTCATCGAGCATGAATTTAATTACGTTCGATATATTAATAAGGGAATATACAAAAACGGACAGTGTTATTAGCAGCAAAAGGCTGTAGTTAACACGTTGTCCCGCCAAATAGTTATTGTTTATTACACTCATTTTCTCCAACTCCACGTTAAGCGGCAACTCTTTTAAGGAAGAGATCATCTGCTCAACAGAGTGACTGTCCTTCATTCGAACGTAGAACTGTGAGTATCCTCTCCAATTCTCTTCCGCTTGGTGCAGCATAACGACTCGGTTTGGAAATACGGCGGTGGTTCCTATAATGGTACAGGGTTTATTATTGATATATAACTGTTCCTGTACACCTGAGGCTCTTTGCAATTTATTTATAAGGTCGGTGCCTACAACACATTCGTTATTCCTCGAAGAATCAAACCATCGGCCCTCTTGAAGAAACTGCTTGAAATTCTGATCAAATGCTTGACTTACGTAGACATATCGGATGTAGCGCATATGTGTTCCAGAGGCAAGAATACCGCTGTTTTCGGTTTTGAAAAACACATTTTGTACAGCCGAATCCTGGTTTAAACGATCATTTAGCAGTATCCGCGCCTCCGCCAGTTGTCCCATATTTTCTGGACTAAAGGAGAACCCTTCAATTTGTATTATTTGCTCTGAATGCTGCATAAAAGCGTCCTTCGTCTGTTTTTCGTCATGGGCCATTATGGCGAGCACGAAAGTCGGCATTAATATACCGATAAAATAACTCGTTGCCGTAAAACAGGTGATCCATCGATTAGCTCGTATAAGGTTCATCGATGACGAAAGGTGAAAACTGATTCTATTCAACATGTTATGAAGTCGCCTTTTGCAAGTAGTAAACCGTATTCGTCATCGAATTCAAAACGAAAATATCATTGCCTGCAAACGTAAAAGTTGTTAACCCCATCAATTCGTCCAATTCTCCTCTAAATCGATATACTGTGTTCATATAGTTGCCATCGAGATCATAGCGATCGACTGAAAAATAGGATTTACTGAACATGTATATATGCTGTTCGTGACCTTCGATTCCACCAGCGGTATATTTATAAGGAATTTCATGTATGTCCGTTATTTCATCATTTGGAGAAATTGTGAGTAAATAATTCCTGCCCGACTCAAAGCTCCTGGTATCTTTCGTTTTTATAAATTCCCCTTCGGAGACGAAATATAGGGTATCCCCGATGGCAGCGACATGCCCGATCAGGCTTTCCCCAATCGTTTGAATCGACTCATCGTTCGAGATAGCAATGACAGTTGCCCATGACTGATCCATGGTCTGAGTCGTGGCATAGAGGGTCTGATTTAAATAGGCGATATCTTTGATTTCACTCGATTTAGGCGAATAGGGGAAGTCGCTTACCTGATATTGCTTGATAAATTGATCTTCCTGGTCGATGACCTGGATCCGGTTATTTCCGGAATCTACAATATAAATGTTATAATCGGCGTCTGCTGTAATGCCGGTTGGTTTTATAAATTGTAAGGGGCCGTTGCCAGGCTCTCCAAATGTGCGGATCACCTTCCCTTCACGATCAATAACTACGATGCGGTCATTGCCTGAGTCCGTTATGTACAAGCTTTCATTCACCCATTGCATGGCTGAAGGGTTGTTAAGCCCAAGGGCTTCTTTATACTTTCCCGCTTCGATATACTCAGGTGTCTCCACAATATTAATGGTGTCCATATTCGTCGGCCATTGATCTGAATTGCAGCCTATCAAGAAGGTTAACATTAACATTAGAGAACACAATTTTATCGTTTTAGCCATCCTTATCATACCTTTCTTGTGAATGCAATATCTGTTAAGGGAGTTTTACTTAAATGGATATATTATCTATTGTAAAAGAAATGGGAGGGAAATCAACCTTATTTTTAAAATTTCCCAAAATTAGTTTCTGTTGTATGTTTGGTAGGCTCTTAAGCTTGAACATACTCTAAAAAGACAAGCCCGTTCGAATGAAACGTGAACGGGCTTGTCTTTTGGTGCTGGTTTTTACCAAGTTAAGGGAGGGATGTAAGGGAGGCCGCAGTGAAGACCACGGCCGGGATGTGCGAGCGTCTATGCGCTTCGGCACACGGTTATGTGTGGATCGCCAATTACAATTCGGTCAAGCAAAGCCTAACCCCGAATGAGCGACTCCGCGCCGTCGATATAGATGTCGGTGCCGCTAATGTGGCTCGACTCGTCGGAGGCGAGGAACAGGACGAGATCGCCGCATTGCTCGATCGTGCCGGACTTGAACGCCAGCGGCTGGCTGCCCTTGGGGAACTCGACGGGCAGCTTGACCTTATCGAGGTTCGGCGAGATATCGGTGTTGTCGTCGATATTGGTCTCGATCGCGCCCGGACAGATGGCGTTGACGCGAATCTTCGACGGCGCGAGCTCCAGCGCCACCATCTTCATGAAGGCGACCTGTCCCGCCTTGCTGGAGCTGTAGGCCGTCGCTCCCGTATTGGAGAAGATCCGGTTGCCGTTGACCGAGCTGGTGATGATGATGCTGCCGCCGCCGTTTTCCTTGAGATAAGGCACCGCATACTTGACGGTCAGGAACGTGCCCTTGAGATTGATCGAGAGCGTCTGGTCCCAGTCCTCCACGGTCAGCTCCTCTAGCGGCGCCCAGGTGCCGTTGATGCCGGCATTGACGAAGACGATATCGATGCGGCCATGCTTGTCCGCGACGCCCTTCATCGCGGCCTCCACCATCTCGGGCTGAGATACATCCGTCTCGAACACGTCGGCGGTGCCGCCGGCCGCTTCGATCTGCGCCTTCACCTCATTGGCATTATCCAGCGTCCGATCCAGCATGCAGACGATCGCGCCTTGCTCGGCCAGCCTCAGCGCCGCGCCCTTGCCGATGCCCGATCCGCCGCCGGTGATGACGGCCACTTTGCCCTCGACTCGCTTTGCGTTTCCCATGTCTCCCACTCCTTCTATTCTATAGGTTCACCATTCTATTGATGATTACACGGAAGGAGTTGACATGACACACCCATGGGCGAAATCAGATCGTGGTCGCACGGGTCGGCGCTGTCGGTGCTGGTCCGTACCGTCATGCCCGCCGGACCTCGCGGTCGGCGCTGGGGATCCTGCGAGGACGGGCTGGGCGCGCCTTGCGAGAGCGTGCGAGGGCTGGCGTTAGCTGACAGGGTCTGCCGACTAGGTCAACGCGTTTAAGCCGGGCGACAGCTTGTGCTTGCGATCCCCGATCCGGATCCAGACCGGCTGATGCGACGGATTAAATACATGCGTACGGTCGACCGAGTATTGAAGACGGCGGGCAGCCTCCATATAGTCGAGGATCTCGATATTGGTGGCATACCAGATATCGTCGCGGTCGCCCATCCGTTGACAGAACGTCTCCATCATCTCCCAGTTGTTGTCGTTGTCGAACTCGTAGCTGTGACCCCATACATAGAAGAGCGAAGCCTTGGGGGACCAGGACGGCTCCTCGAATTTGTCGGCCATCGTCAGCATTTCCTTGTGATGGCAGGTCGGATGCCAGCGCAGCGGATCGTCTGGGAGCTCGAAGCTGTGTGTGCTATGTACGGTTCGCGAGTAGCGGATGCCGAGCTGGGGCAGCGTGCGGGCGACCTCGTCATTGTACGTGCCGAACGGGTAGGACATGCCCCTTACCGGATATCCGGCCACTTCCTCGAGCGCGCGTCGATCCTCGATAATCTCCGTCACCCATACCTCGGGCGCGGTGCGATCCAGAAACGGGTGGTTGACGGTATGCGCCGAGATTTCATGATTTTTGAATAGGGTGCCCGTTTCCGCGCGCGTGATGTATCCTTCGTGATCCCATTTGCCGGAGTTCAGGTGGAAGGTCGCTCTTAGACCGTAACGATCCAGCAGCTCGACGAGGCGACGATCCTGTGTCCGTCCATCGTCATAGCTGAGTGTAAGCGCCTTCAGACGCCCTTCGGGAAAGCAAAGATAAGGAACAGCTGTCATCATAAAAGCTCCTCTCAAGTCAGGGTTGAGTAAATCTCTAGCAAAGATAGCATCGAGATCCAAATGGCGTCAATAGCTGCAGAGCAAAAAGCGCCCCCGAAGGCCGGCAGTGGACCATCGGGGGCGCTATCGGGGGCGCTCAGAGAATGAGAGCTTACCCTTCGTTGATGGAGGGACGGGATGTCACGGCAGCCCCGCCCTCGCGTGTGCTCTCGCTCTCGGCAGCCGGGCGAGGATCAGCCGCCGAGCGCAGCGGGATCTCCCGGATGAAGGCGACGAGGATGAGCGCGATCGCCAGCAGACCGGATCCGGTCAGGAAGACGGTCGTCAGCGCATCGCTCAGGGCGTTTCGGACGAGGGCCGTTAACTGAATGGCGACGTTCTGCAACTGCTCAGGCAGGGCGGCGGTGAGACGCTCCAGCTCCGGCTTGTTGGTGAGCAGCTGCGGGTCCATGAACGGCTTCAGCTGTTGCAACACCTCGGGATCGGCGGCAGCCGGACTGTCTCCACCGAGCTTGCTCATCGCCGCGCTGATGTTGTGCGTCATCCGCGACATCATGATCGAGCCCATCACGGCGATGCCGATCGTGCCGCCCATGTTGCGGAACAACTGGGAGGAGGCGGTGACGACGCCGAGCTCAGACGCAGGGACGGCATTCTGTGCAGCGAGTGTAAATACAGGCATGCCAAAACCCAATCCGATGCCGAATACGATCATGCTGGCGACTGCGACAGGAATATTGTCCATATAAGCCATGATGACCATACCGATCGTCATGATGGTCATGCCGAGCAGCGCGAAGCGTTTGTACTTGCCGCTGCGTGCCATCCAGCGCCCCGTCATGGCGCTGAGGATAATCATGCTGATCGACATCGGCATCGTTACATAGCCGGAGTAGGTCGGCGAGATGCCTTCCACCCCTTGCACGAAGAACGGCAGGTAGATGAGTGCGCCCATCATGCCTGCGCTCATCAGGAAGCCTGCGACATTGGAGATGGTCACGACTTGATTGCTGAAGAGCGACAGCGGCAGCACGGGACTCTTGACCTTGCGCTCGACGAGCACAAATACGATCAGACTAGCCAGGCTGGCAGCGAACAGGCCGATAATCTGCGAGGAGCCCCAGTCATACTTGGTGCCTGCCCAGGTGAACGCAAGCAGCAGCGGCACGATAGCGGTCGTCAAGAACAGCGAGCCCCAGTAGTCGACCTTCTCGTCGTAGTTGCGAGCCGTCTTGGGGAACAGTCGCCAGATCATCGCAAAGGCGATGAAGCCGACCGGCAGGAACGCCCAGAAGATCCATTCCCAATTCATATGATCGACCATCCAGCCGCCCAAGGTCGGACCGAGCACGCTGGAGAAGCCGAAGATTGCCATCATCATCCCGGTCCACTTGGCCCGCTCGCGTGGCGCGAACAGGTCGCCGACCGCTGTGATGGCCGTCGCCATGATGATGCCGCCGCCGACGCCCTGAACGCCGCGATAGAAGATCATCTGCTCGATCGTCGTCGAGGTGCCGCACAGGAAGGCGCCGATCATGAAGAAAATGATGCCCACGAGCAGGAACGGCTTGCGCCCGTAAATATCCGAGAGCTTGCCGACGAGTACGGTCGAGATGGTTGAGGTCAGCATGTAGATGATGATAACCCACGTATACAGGTCCATGCCGTTCAGCAGAGACGCGATACGGGGCATGGCGGTGCTTACGATCGTCTGGTTAATCGCTGCGAAGAACATGGCGGACATGATCGCCAGCATGATCAGCAGCTTTTGTCGAGAGGTTAAATGTTCGATGGGTATCTACTCCTTACTGCTGGATTCGAGTAATTCATGCATATGTGTAAAAATGCGTTGCAGATGCGCCTTGTCTTCGTCGGGAATCTGATTCAGGACATCGGCGAACAACGCATGATATTTGGCGCCGAGCTCGGCCTGCTTCGCACGTCCTTCGTCCGTAATCTCGAGATAGACGACACGTCTGTCGACATCGTCGCGTATCCGGGAGATTAGTCCGAATCGGATCATCCGATCGCTCATGCCCGTGATGGCCCCAGGCGTCACCTGCAGCACATCAGCCAGATCCACGACTTTATGTTTGCCGCGCTTGCCCAGGATATTCAGCATCCGGTATTGGCTGATGGTAAAGGTGTCTCCGCTGCTCTGATTCCATATTTCATTCGCCTTCTTGATGAGGGATTTGAACAGATGGAACAGCTCAAGCGAAGTGTCCGTAGGCATATCACCACCTCCTGATTCAGATTATATGAGAGGTTAACTATTTATGCACTAAACATTTAAACAAATATATTTTAGTTCTAAACAATTAACACGTAATGTACTTTACTCCGCTTCATGAAAAATGTCAAGGGGGAGATGAAAACTGGGGGAGATGAAAACTGCCCTCAAACAAACGCCTACGGTCACGGGAT
>NZ_BFBX01000057.1:73047-111297 GCF_003851045.1 Paenibacillus sp. 598K
GATCTTCCGATCGCTGTTGTCCCCAGGTTTCTTGGTCTGTACCGCATAAGCGGTTGAAACCCGGGGACAGCGTATGCTTTCGAAGCTAGCTTTTCTACGAAAAGCTTTTAGGCGAACGCTTCAACGCTTTCTGCAAGAAAGCGACTTCGAAAGCATAGGCTTTTCTACAGATTCGATCCCGTGCCTCTTCGGCATGTTGAGGGCAGTTTTGTATGGGAGAAGCAAAAAAACTGTGACAAACGCGATGCGCGTTCGCCACAGGGCGAAGGAGGAAATGACTAGCGTGTGGACTCGCTGCGGATGAGCTCGTGGAAGCGTGCGCCGGCGTACGCTTCGTCCCGCAGCGGGGCCTGCACCTCGGTGTGCCACCTTTCGGGATTGAGCAGCGGCTCAAGCGGTCCGTATCTGTCCTCGGCAGTCGGGCGATCGACGGTATAGATGTGGTCCGGGAAGCGATAACGGACCTGCTCCAGGTTGTCGATCAGCGCGAAGGCCGCGACGGAGGTGTAGATGAGCGAACGCTGCATGGCGACCTGTTCGACTTCTGCGGCGGGAGCCTCATAAATCAACTCTGCCGTCAGCTCCTCCGGGTATAGCTGGAAGGTGTGGCGCAGATCCTGCAGCGGCAGATGGCCGAACAACTGAAAGAGGTTGCTGGCGTTGCCCATGTACTTGTGTCGATAGGGCAGCACCTCCTCTATATGATGGGTCAGCGGATCCAACTGCTCGGCTGCATATCGTTCGCGCTGCGCCTCTTGCTCCGGGATATAGGCCAGCTCCATATAGAGGAATAGTGCGATCGCCACCGTCAGAAGCGTCAGCAAGGTGCCAGTTAAGCGATTCATATGGCATCTCTCCTCTCATGGCGATGGAGCAGCCGGAGCGCGCGCGTAGCCGCGAGCGGGAGGACGAGGCTCAGCAGTGGCAGAGCATAGCTATAGGCCGTCACCGCCCACTGATATGGGCCGGTGATCTCGACAGGCCGTCCGTACCAGACATTGCTGCCGAAGCGGAGGATCGTCGTATCCAGCCAGTGGATCGCGAGGAAGAGCGCCCATAGCACCCACAAAATGCGCACCGCCTTGGTCAGCCTGCCGGTCTTGATATAAGTGTATGAGGCCTGAGCCTCTCCTCTCATGAAGAGACGCACAAGCACGTAGCCGATGCCCGTTATGAACAAGGCTCCGATCAACGTCAGCTGTACTACCAGACTGGTGCCGACGGCGCGGGCCGGGATGGAAATGATCCAAGCGACCACTAGATAGATCATCGTCCACTGCAACAGCTCGGCCAGATAAGGCTTCAGCGCGATCGACATCCCATCGTCCATCAAGCCGTCGAGCGTCGTCAGGCTGGCTGCCGCACGCTGCCTGGCTTCATCTTCGCTCCAGCCTTGGGCTGCGAGATCGGCCGCTTTGGCCTCCAGGTTGCCGAGGATTTCTTCTTTTAGCTCGCGGGTACGCGTCGTATTCGGGTAGCCGCGGAACAGACGCTCCACGTGTTGCTGCAGGCTATTCATCGGATGAGCTCCTTTCGATCAGTTGGCCGATCAACCGGCGGGCGCGATGCCAGTCGGTCACCGCCTTGCGGTAGGCGTCCTCTCCGGCAGGGGTGATGCGATAGTACTTGCGGCGGCCGCCCTGGCTCTGATCGCCCCAGTAGGAAGAGATCAGACCTCCGGCCTCCAGCCGCTTCAAGCTCGTATAGAGCGAGGGCTCCTTCAGCTCGTACTGGCCGTCGCTGGCCAGCAGGATCGACTTGATGATCTCGTAGCCGTAGTTGTCCGCTTCGCTTAGGAAACGAAGGATGATCGTATCGATATGCCCCCGGATATATTCGCTGCTGATGGCCTGCTCCGTCATCGTCAGAGGGTCACCTCCTGTCGAGAACATTATCTCGCATATTACTATGTCTGTCAATGTACTTCGTGTACATTTGTTGTTTGCCATGACGATGATCCTGACGGTGGGCATCGCGCGCACTCTGGTATAGGTAGCGGCCAGCTGCCCAAACCAAAAAACTGCCCTTCGCCGGGTTGGCGGAGGGCAGGAAGCTTATCATATGGTAGACGGACGTAAGGAACGTCTTGCGGCTAGGATGTGAAGCTGGTCAGGAACCGAGCTGGGGTGAGGCTTCTGGCTTCGCAGCGGTCGCTGGGGAGGCTGACTCCACGGCGTCCTCGCCAGTGCGGTGGACATAATTGTGCCGGCAGAGTCGGAGCAGCTCGGCCTTGAGCCCGCGTCTAGGCACGGTGACGCGCAAGCCCTTGCGTCCGGCGCGCCGGAGCGCGGACTGGACGGCGGCGGCATCCTGGACGCGGCTGACGATCAGCTCGTCGGGCGCCTGGTCCCGATAGTGCGACAGCAGGAATTGATCCGGCCCCGACTCGCCGAGCGATCCCGCATAGGGGTGCAAGGCAAAGGAGCGCAGCATCCCCTCCTGGACACGGGCGATCAGGACGTCGCGCCGACCGAAGTAGAGCACCTCCTGGACCGTATCGAGCTCGCGATCGACGATCTGCCGCTCCGGCAGCCGCTCGAGGACGCGGATATGCGAGAGCATATTGCCGGCACGCTCGTATTCCATCCTCTCGGCGTATTCATCCATCTTGGCCCGCATCGTCTCGATCAGCCTACCGTCTCGGCTGGTCAACAGCTGCGCCGCCTCCCGCGCCGTCTCGCGGTAAGCCTCGGGCGAGATATGACCCTCGCAGACGCCGCTGCATCGATGGATATGATAAAGCAGGCAGGCGCGCTTCGGCAGCGAGACGCAGCTGCGGAGCCGATAATGGTCGGTGATGAAGGCGAGCACCGCATTGCGGAAGCGCGAGCTGTAATACGGACCGAATCGATGCGGTTGATCCCCAGAAGGCGCCCCCGCTGGCGGGCTCTTGCCTTTACGCTCCTCGGGCGTTCGACGGTCCCGGTACAGCACATCGATGCGCGGCAACGGTTCGTCGGTCATCTGTAGATAGGCGTAGCCGCTGTTGTCCTTCTTTAGCGCCCGGTTGTAGACGGGCTTATGGATTTTGATCAGATTATTTTCCAGGATGAGGCTCTCAGACTCGTTGTTGACGATCATTACCTCGATCGAAGCGATCTCGCTGACGAGCTGGAGCAGCCGCTTGCTCGTGTGACGCGTCTGGAAGTAGGAGCGCAGCCGGTTGCGCAGCTGCTTAGCCTTGCCGATATAGATGATCTCCCCGTCGTTGTTGCGCATCAAGTAGCAGCCGGGTTGCTCGGGATAGTCTTGGGCTTTGAATACAAAGGCGATGAGGGCTCACCTCCATGCAGCAGGTTGGCTTGGGCGCGATGATAAGCGAACGCAAGTTCTTGTTTTTATTTTACTGCATGCGCCTTTCATTTTCCAGTCAGACTTTGACAACAGGATCCAGTTCTAACCGTCTGATTGGTCCGGCGTCTCGATGCGCTCCAGGTTGAATTTAAGCAAAAATACCCGTTTCTCCCCGGCGATCATCTTCTCGATCTCGGAATCGTCCTGCAGATTATATGTCCGCAACTCGTTGCCCGCCCCGATCCGGTAAGCCCCGAGCACGCGCGTCTCGCCGAAGTCTATCGCTAGGCGCTCTCCCTGCTTCCAGGCGTAGTCCCAGGCGGTATAGGTGCCCTCCGATCCGGTGAATAACGTGGCCTCCGCATCCATGCTGCCGCTGGTGTCGCCAGTGTACAGCGACATTGCCGCTGCGTCGGTGCCGGGGTAGACGACGGCCCAGCCGAGCGGTCCGTCGTGCACGGGCTCGGGGTGCATACCGTACGATAGCTCAATCAGCGTCTCCGGGCTGTCCAGTTGCCCGTCCTCGTACATCTCCACCCATAGTCTCACCCAGCTCTCGTCCGCTTGCGACAGCTCGAGACGATAGTCGAGCAAGCGGCCGAGCCGCAGATCCTGGAACGTTGTCGTATAAGCCGAGTCCTCAGCGATGGTCAGGGTCGCAGGGGCTTTTTTGCTTGATACCGGGGGATTGCTGCAGCCCGCAACGATCAGGCATAGCGCTGCCAACAGCGCCAGGCCTCTGATGTTCAGGTTTATATTCATCCTCGATGGCTCCTTATTGCTTTAGGTAGTGTAGGAAGAGTTCCCTTGCATTATGTCACATTCCACCTATCATTTCCAGTAGATGGGTCGCAGCAGGGGCGCTTCGTTTTCCTTTGACATTCGTCAGCGAATCATTATAATAGCCGTAACTGAACGCCGGGCCGACTCGCCAGGCGTTACTGGAGGCGCTTCCGATGTTCTACTCGCTCAAAAGCAGGCTGATCGCCGTCTTCATCCTGCTGTTCGTCCTCACCTTCGGCGCACTTTCCGTCGTGCTGTTCAACGAGGCCCGGACGATCATCCGCTCATATATCGAATCCTCGGCGCTCGAGAAGATGGAGGAGTACGGCTCCTATGTCAGTATGGTGCAGACGCAGGTGTACGATCTCGCCTCGATCGTCTTCAACAGCGACGCGACCCGGACCTGGGATCGCCGGGTGACCGATCCGTCCGTCAGCGAGGCGGACAAGATGTTCGCTCATCTCGAGATGAGCGCCTTCCTCACACGCACGACCAACAGCTACTCGAGCGTGTCCAACGTCGCGATCTATCGTCAGGAGGGCTTATGGATCAGTGCCGAGCAGAAGATCGTCGAAGCGGTCGATTACATGCGCGAGCCGTGGTATCGCGACTTCTTTGCCGAGAGCCGGCATTGGGTCGCTGCGCATACCGACGAGGCCGAGCTGCTCCGCAACAACCCGCATCCGGTCGTCAGCATGCTGATGCCTGTCGGCACCTTCGAGCCGACGCTAGCGAAGAGCGTCATGAAGGTCAATGTGAGCGCGGACTACTTCCGTCAGCCGCTGAACCGCATCCATCTGGGCGAGAGCGGAACCATCTATCTGCTCGACGAGGACGGCCAGTCGCTGCTCGGCCAGTCGACTTACGGAGATTATCCGGGGACAGCCGAGGCGGTGAGCGAGATCCGCAGCAGCGTCAAGCGCAGCGGCGTCCTCTATCGGGACAACGGCAGGAGCAGCGATATCATCGTCTTCAAAAAACTCCCCCGCACCAACTGGACGCTGGTCGGGTTCGTCACCGAGAAGGACTTGTACGCGCCGCTATTCAGGCTGCAGCGGACCATCATCATCATCGCCTCGGTGCTGCTCGTCGTCGCCGTCCTGCTGGCCGTCTGGCTGTCCTATGGCGTGACCAAGCCGCTCTCGCGTCTCGTGCTGGCGATGCGCCAGGTGCAGCGAGGCGACTTTGACAGCGCCGAGCAGCGATTGCCGGAGCCGAGGCAGACGATGGCGAGCGAGCTCGGTTTTGCGACGACGACCTTCCGGACGATGGTCGGGCAGCTGCGGCAGCATATCAAGACCGAGTTCGAGCTCAAGCTCCTACGCCAGCAGGCCGAGTACAAGGCGTTGCTCATGCAGATCAACCCGCACTTCCTGTTCAACACGCTGGAGCTGATGAGCAGTCTGGCGATGCAGCGCCGCACCAACGATACGGTGGAGGTTATCGAATCGCTCGGCAAGATGATGCGATTCTCGCTGAAGTTCAGCGACGATCTCGTGACGCTGGAGGAAGAGCTGCGGTATGTGCGGGATTATGTGACGATCCTGCGGGTGCGCTTCGGCGATCGTCTGGACATTGGGGTGATGCAGGAGGGCGAGCTGGCGGGCGTGACAGTCATCAAGTTCATCCTGCAGCCGCTCATCGAGAATGCGGTAAAATACAGCTTCCGGACGCAGGAGCTGGCCCGGGTGCGGATCGAGGTCGCCCGTCTGGGCGACCGTCTCCATCTGACGGTCAGCGACAACGGGCCGGGCATCCCCGCCGAGGTCGGCGAGAGGCTGCGGCAACAGCTAACCTCGGTGCAGTTGGAGACGATGCTGGACAACCGTACGGCGCAGATTGGTCTGGGCAATGTGCTGTCTCGGTGCCGCTTGTACTATGGCGAGCGATTCGAGATGAGCTGGACTAGCGGCGAGGCAGGCGGCGCGCGGATCGAGCTGATCCTGCCGGTAGCAGGCGGTCAGACAGAGACTGGGCTGGACTGATCCAATCGGTATCACGTTGAGAAGATATCAGTAAAGGGAGCGATGGCGATGTATCGTGTACTGATCGTGGATGATGAGGCGGAGATCCGTCTGGGTCTGCGGCTAAAGGTGAACTGGGAGGCGCTCGGCATGCGGGTCGTCGGCGAGGCGGGGCACGGCGGCGAAGCCGTGGAGCGGCTGGAGAGCGAGCCGGTCGATATCGTCATCACTGACATGAATATGCCGGTGATGGACGGACTCTATTTCCTCGATTACTGCCGTGCCGAGCACCCGTCGCTGCGGCTCATCGTCATCACCGGCTATGAGGACTTCCAGTATGCGCATGCCGCGATCCGCAACCGGGTGCGCGACTATCTGCTGAAGCCGGTGACGCGCGATGAGCTTACGGCAGCTCTGCAGCGGATCAGGCAGGAGCTGGACGGCGAGCGGCATAGCCGAGCGGAGGCTTCGGCGCTGCACTGGCAGCTCGAGCAGTACACCCGCGAGATGAAGGAGCATCTGATCGTCCGGCTCGTCCGGGGCGAGCTGGATCAGGCGCAGCCCGATGCCGTGCTGGAGCCAGCGCGGCGATTCGGTCTGGAGGCGTGGAGCGCGGCAGAGGTACGCTTCCTGACGGTCGGCCTGTCCACGGCAGCCGAGGCGCCCGAGCGGACGCCCGAGCAGTTCCGTCTCGCACTAGAGCTGCTCTGCCGCGAGATCGCCGAGCGCTGGCAGGCGGAGCGAGGCCCGGATTCTGACCATACGGCTCGGATAGCAATGAGGCTGGAGGTGTACCGCGATGCCGATGCTCCCGGGCTGATGCATCTGATCTTGGTCGGTTCGGCCGAGCAGGCCGAGCGGCTAGGGGCGGTGCTCCGGGATGAGATCGGGCGGTATCTGCGGCTGGAGGTCCATGTCGGCGTCAGTGAAGCAGTGCAGGGCTTCGGCGCTTGGCGGGACGGTCATCTCTCCTCGCTAATTGCCTGGCGGATGGCCGCTGGCGATGTCGCCATCGGGGAGGGGGGCGACATTGGCGGACAGACAGCGACGGCGCTGATCCCTGAGGAGACGATCAAGGTGCTGCGGCGTTATCTGTCTCGCGGCGAGCTGGAGCCATTGCGCTTCGCGATGACGGAGACGCTGGAGGAAGCTCATGCGGCCTCGCGAGCGGGCTTCGTCAAGCTGATCTTCCAGCTCTATCTGCTGCTCGAGAGCGCGGCCGCCGAGGCGGGAGTGACGCTGGAGAGTCGCCAGCAGCTATGGCTGCGGCCGGAGCGGGCGCTAAGTCTGGACAGTACGGCCCAGGCTGCGGCGTTCCTGATGGAGATTGCGACGCGGATCTCCGAGCACGCCGAGCAGACCGGCAGCGACGCCGAGCAGAGCGTCATCGAGGCGGCCCGGCAGTTCATCGAGGACAACTATCGCTACGATCTCAATCTGACGATGATTGCCGAGAGGTTCAATTATCACCCGTCGTATTTCTCCGAGTTTTTCAAGGCCAAGGTCGGCCGCACCTTCATCCAGTATCTAACCGACGTACGGATGGCCGAGGCGGTGCGCCTTCTTAAGGAGACAACCCTCAGCCTGTGGGACATCGCCGAGTTCACCGGCTTCTCCAACGCTAGTTACTTCAGCGCAAAATTCAAAAAGGTTCACGGCGTGTCGCCTTCGGAGTATCGGAGCGGTTTATAAAGGACCGGGAATGGAGAACATTGCGTACCGAAAACTTGCATACGGGGACATCAAAGGCGGCAAGAGAACATCTCGTTATCGTTTGCCACGGATTAGCCGTCTTTGGGCGAGGCTTCGTTCAGCCGTATACGACTAGGGGAGGGTTCCATGCGTGTAATTAAATATGTTGGGCTCGGGATTTTCATCTATGTTTTTGTTTGTTTGTACTTTTTCGTTTTGAATTTTGCAGCGACCTATGTATATCACTCGTTTTTTCCTATCGGCGGCAACCGGACGGTTGTGCATGTTTTAGCTGCGTTGGCGGGTTTTGTCATGCCGATCATGTTTGGGATAGGCTTAGGGGCATTTCGGTTGTGGTCTTTATCTAAGGTTAAGGGCGCCTGGTCCTTTAACTGGCTTCTATTCCTTTGTACGTCATTTCCTTTTATGATGATTACGATTCCGGGAGTGTTAATAAATTATCTAGGGTATCACGAGTTCATCTCCATGCACACAACGATTAAAAAGTTTTTTCCGAATTCGGAATCTGCCTCCACTTATTTGGATATCATCCCCATTATCGCAGGGTTTACGTTCACTTACTGTATCACTAAAGCAAAAGAAAACCGCTAGGTAAAACCTCTGGAGGCAGTCGCTGCCTCCATCTTCATCTACATCTCCTCTTGGTATCCAGAACACCTCCATTCGTACCAACTATGACCCCACCCGAAAAAATTAATAGCCAACTCCCGAAGAAATGCGATTCATCGCCCACGCTTTCCCCGGTATGATGGAGTCATCGACTTCATGCAACCAGAGGAGGAGGCTTGCCATGCGCGCCGCCAAACGGCTGAGGGTCACTCAGCATAATCGTACCGCCTATCTATTCCTGCTGCCCTGGCTCATCGGCTTCATCGGCTTGACCGCCGGGCCGATGCTGGGCTCGCTCTATCTCTCCTTGACCAAGTTCGACCTGCTCAGCTCGCCCGTCTGGATCGGTCTGGACAACTACAAGCAGATCTTCACCGACGACAGCACCTTCAGCGGGTCGCTATGGCTGACATTCACGTATGTCTTCCTGTCCGTGCCGCTGCGGCTTATCTTCGCCCTGCTGGTGGCGATGGCGCTCAACAAGGGCATCCGCGCGCTCGGCATCTACCGGACCGTCTATTACATCCCGTCGCTGCTCGGCGGCAGCGTCGCGATCGCGATCGTCTGGCGTCAGATTTTTGACGGCGAAGGCGCGGTCAACAAGCTGCTCGGTCTGTTCGGCATCAGCGGACCGTCCTGGATCGCGCATCCGGACTATATCGTCTATACGATCGTCACGCTCTCGATCTGGCAGTTCGGCTCGGCGATGGTCATCTTCCTGGCCGGTCTGAAGCAGGTGCCCGGCGATCTGTACGAGGCGGCCCAGATGGACGGCGCGGGCAAGCTTGGACAGTTTTTCAAGATTACGCTGCCGATGCTGACGCCGGTCATTTTCTTCAATCTAATCATGAGCACGATCAACTCGTTCCAGGTGTTCACCCCGGCCTTCGTCATCGGCGACGGACGCGGCGGCCCGCTTGATGCGACGATGTTCTATACGCTGTATCTGTATCTGCAAGGATTCTCGTACTTCAATATGGGCTATGCGGCGGCGCTCGCCTGGCTGATGCTGTTGATCATCGGCGGCTTCACGGCGATTCTGTTCCTTACCTCGAAGTTTTGGGTATTCTACGGGGACAGCAAGGAAGGGAGGTAATCGAGGATGCAAGCCAAGCTTAATTACACCAACGGTCTCAAGCATCTGCTGATTATCCTGGTCGGCCTGCTGATGCTCTACCCGGTCCTGTGGCTGATCAGCAGCTCCTTTAAGCCCAATCAGCTCATCTTCTCGCAGCCGGGTCTATGGCCCTCGCAGTTCACGCTCGACAACTATATTAACGGCTGGCGCGGCCTCTCGGGCATCTCCTTCAAGACGTTTTTCTTGAATTCGGCGGTGATCTCGGTGCTCAGCGTGCTCGGCAACGTCATCACCTGCTCGCTCGCGGCCTTTGCCTTCGGGCGGCTGAACTTTCGCTTCAAGAGCCTGCTGTTCGCGCTCATGCTGGTGACGATCATGCTGCCGTACCATGTGACGCTGATCCCGCAGTACATTATCTTCAACGAGCTGCAGTGGATCAACACGTATTATCCGCTCGTCCTGCCGAAGTGGCTGGCGACCGATTCCTTCTTTATCCTGCTGATGGTACAATTCATCCGCGGCATCCCGCGCGAGCTCGACGAGAGCGCGACGATCGATGGCTGCGGCCAATCGCAGATCTACTGGCGGATCATCCTGCCGCTCCTGCTGCCTGCGCTGATCACGACGGCGATCTTCACCTTCATCTGGACGTGGGACGACTTTTTCAGCCAGATGATCTACCTGAGCGATATTCGTCTCTTCACCGTGCAGCTCGGCATCCGCTCATTGTTCGACCCTTCGGGCTCCTCGGACTGGGGCGCGCTGCTGGCGATGTCGACGTTGTCGCTGCTGCCGATCTCGCTTATCTTCATGTTCTTCCAGCGCTACTTTCTGGAGGGCATCGCGACGACCGGTTTAAAATAAACCGAAAAAATAACGAATCAACAGCCGAAGGAATCGCATTCAATCGCCGTCGCGCTTGGCTTAAGATAACTAATGAAAGCACACACTGCAAGTACACACTAAACGTATGGGGGAGATCGAATATGAAACAACGTATGCTGGCAGGGGCGCTGATCCTGGCGCTGACGATGGTAACCGCTTGCTCCGGCGGCACAGGCAGCCCGGGAGCAGGGAGCGGCGGCACGTCGACCAACGAGCCGAAGGGATCGTCCGGGAGCGGTCAGGAGCAAACGGCCGAGGAGGTCGAGCTGCGCATCATGTGGTGGGGCGACCAGAAGCGCGCGGACATCACCAATGAGGTGCTGCGGCTGTTCCAGGAGGAGTACCCGCATATTCGCGTATTGGGCGAATTCTCGCCGTCGACCGGCTACTTCGACAAGCTGAACACGCAGCTCGCCTCCGGCACCGCAGCCGATGTATTCTTCCTCGGGGGCAATGTCGTCGACTACGCCAGCAAAGGCGTGCTGCTCGACCTCGAGCCGTATGTCGGCAAGCAGCTCGACCTGAGCGACATGGACGAGGCGATGGTGCAGTACGGCACGCTGGGCGGCACGCTCGTCCACGTCTCGGCAGGCGCCAATGCCCGCGGCATCGTCGTCAACGAGCGGCTGTTCGAGGAGGCGGGGATGGCGCTGCCGCAGGACGGCTGGACCTGGGATGACTACGCGAGCATCAGCAACGAGATCGCCAGCAAGCTCGATGGCGTCTACGGCACATACAACTTCACCGTCGAAGGCATGGACATCTATCTGAAGCAGAACGGGGCGCAGCTCTACAATATGGAGGAGAATGCGCTGGGCTTCGAGGAGGCCGACGTCAAGAGCTGGTTCGAGTATTGGGCGGAGACATCCAAGGGCGGCGGCGTCGTCACGCCGGAGCTGGCCGTCTCGCATCCGCAAGGCGATACGAGCAAGTCGCTGATCGTCACCGGACAGGTCGCGATGGGGCTGATCCCCTCCAATCAGCTGGCGGCGCATCAGAGCCTGACCGAGGATAAGCTGACGATGGTGCAGCTGCCGCGCGGCGACAAGGGTACGGGCGTCGTCTTCGAGTCGAGCCAGGGGCTGTCCGGCTACGCCAAGACCGAGCATCCGGAGGAAGTGGCGATGCTGATCAACTTCTTCATCAACTCCCCGGAGGCGGCCAAGGTGCTCGGCAACGACCGCGGCGTGCCGGTCACGTCGAAGAATCGCGCGGTGCTGGAGCAGATGACCGACGAGGTGCAGCAGGTCGTATACGACTATACGAACCGGGTATCCGAAGCGACCAAGACCGAGCCGTTTAACGTCAGCTACAACATGCCGGGCAACACCGAGTTCGCTTCGCTGGCGGAGAAAACCGTCCAGGAGATCGGCTTCGGCCGCAAGACGGTCGATCAGGCCGTCACCGACTTCTATAACGGCACGGTCCGCATCTTCGAGAGCAACAAGCAAAGCTCGTAACCGATCTGCTATAAGCGCGATCGTGCGAGAACGAATCCGCCAGGCGTCGGTCAGGGAGGGCGGCAGCTTGCCGCCTCCTCTGAGGAGGAGCGCGTGCGCAGGCAGAGCGGGGCATCAGCGACAAGCAAGACCAATAGGCTGCCGGTTCCCGGCAGTCTATTGGCATAGAGAGTCTGGCAGGCAATCTTCGTGCGGCAAGCGATTGCCGGGGCCTGTCGGCGTAGCTGGCAGTGCCGATGTCCTGCCAATCCAAGATATCCTGCGGTGGTGCTGGAGCTGCCTATCATGGGCCCTCCGCCCTCCTCGCAACCAGCGACATCTGCGCGAGGGCTGGCAGGCTCAGCCAACTTGTGCCATGATTAAGGATAGAACAGCTAAGAGAGGATGTATCCGATGAACGAAGCATTGCTAAAGAAGCTGCGGGCGTCCAGTCCCGAAGCGGGCGACGAGACGAGCGGTAGCGCAGAGGCGGGCAGGAGAGCGGAGCTGCTGGAGCAATTCGGAGGGTCAGGCGTAGCCTTCGCCGCCCGCGAGGGCAAGCTGGCAGGGACGTGGCAGCTCGCCGTGCGCAAGCTGCTGGAGTGCATCAAGCCGACAGGCGGCGAATCGCCGATCCTGCAGGAGGGCGGCGTCTACTACGGCTGCTGGCTGGAGAGCACCGGCACGATCAACGCCGAGCTTCTCTCGCGCTTCCTGCCGGAGGTGTCCGAGGCGACGTACCTCTCCTTCGCGCGCCATCAGCGCGAGGACGGCATGCTCCCGTACAAGGTGACGGAGCATGGGCCGGCGTTCCGCCAGATCCAGCTCGTGACGCCGCTGGCCCGCTGCGTCTGGCGTCATTATGCGCTGCATGGGCGCAACAAGGCGTTCCTGCGGACGATGTACGATGCGATGTCGCGTTATGACCTCTGGCTGGCTACGTACCGCGACACACGCGGCAGCGGCTGCGTCGAGGCGTTCAGCACGTTCGATACCGGGCACGATCTGTCTCCGCGCTTCTGGCATGTCCCGGATACCCCGTATGATGGCGACCCGACGAAGTGTGATCCCGACTCGCCGATCCTGCCCTTCCTGGCGCCGGATCTGACGGCCAATGTGTATTGCCAGCGGCTCTATCTGGCCCGTATGGCCGAGGAGCTGGGCGAGAGCGCCGAGGAGTGGCGGACCAAAGCCGAGCAGTCGCTGGCCAGCCTGTATCGCAACTGCTATGACGAGACGGATCATTTCTTCTACGATCGCGACCGTCAGGACGAGCTGGTGCGCGTGCAGTCGGATGTGCTGCTGCGGGTGCTCGCGTGCGAGGTGGGCGACCGCGAATTTTTTGATGCGGCGCTGCGGCGTTACCTGCTGAACACGCGCAAGTTTTTTGCCAAGTATCCGTACACGTCGATCGCCATGGACGATCCGCGCTTCGATCCGAATGCCAGCTACAACAGCTGGGCAGGGCCGACCAACTTTCTCAGCCTGATCCGGACGGCGCATGCGTTCGAGACGCATCATCGCTATGTGGAGCTGACCTGGGTGCTGCAGCCGATCCTCTCGGCGCTTTCGCATGCCGAGCGATTCGCGCAGACGCTCAGTCCCTGGACCGGCAGCGAGGGCTACACCGAGACGTATTCGCCGTCGATCCTCTGCCTGCTCGATTACGTGGAGCGGCTGAGCGGCATCCTGCCGACAGCGGAGGATGAGCTCTGGTTCACCGGGCTGATCCCGGCCGATATGGACCATGGCGAGTGCGTCGCCGGCGAGACGGCCTATAGCCGCGTAGTGGACGGCGTGCGCTATGAGCTGATCAACACCAGGGAGGTCTGCGAGATCTATCGCGACGGCGAGCTGCATATGCGCTTCCCTTATGGCGTGCGTATCGTTACGGATCGCGCGGGGGCGCTAATCGGCTTAGTCGGCATGAGCGTGCGGACGATCGAGGGCGAGCTGGCGTATGCAGGACGGGAGATCGCCTTCGCCGCAGCGGGCAATGACGGACTGGCGTATCGCGACGGCGAGCTGCAGCTCGAGCGTCAGATCGGCATCGTCTATCCGACATACGGCTGACGGTGGCGTCGCATTGAGCCGAACCATAGCATACGACGATCGCGATACGGTGGTTGATTAATAGGAAAGCTGGGGAGATGCAGGATGGAGAGATTGAGCAATCGAGAGATTCAGATACGCGACCCGTTCGTAGTGCCGGACCTCGCGTCAGGCCGCTACTATATGTTCGGCAGCACGGATGCGAATATATGGGGACCGGGCACCGGCTTCGACGCCTACGTCGGCGACGATCTGGACACATGGGAAGGGCCGTACCCGGTATTCCGACCGGAGCCCGGCTTCTACGCCGAACGCAACTTCTGGGCGCCCGAGGTGTACGCATACGATGGCCGCTACTATATGTTCGCGACCTTCCGCAGGCGCGACAACGATCGGCTCGGTACGGCGGTGCTGGCGGCCGACGAGCTGCTCGGGCCGTATACGCCGCATAGCGACGGACCGGTGACGCCCGAGGGCTGGAGCTCGCTCGATGGCAGCTTGCATATCGATGAGCAAGGCGAGCCGTGGATGGTCTTCTGCCATGAGTGGCAGCAGGTGGCGGACGGCGAGATCTGCGCGATGCGGCTGACGGCCGATCTGAAGCAGGCGGCAGCGGAGCCGCAGCTGCTGTTCCGCGCCTCCGAGGCGCCGTGGACGACGCCCTTCCACTCGGAGCGCTACCCGGATCAGGACAACTACGTGACCGACGGGCCGTATCTGTTCCGCACGAGCGGCGGCACGCTGCATATGCTCTGGGCGGGCTTCATCGACAACCGTTATGCGCTTGGCCTCGCCACCTCCGAGTCCGGCCAGGTCATCGGTCCATGGCGGCAATCCGAGTCGCCGCTGTACAGCAACGACGGCGGACACGGCATGGTGTTCCGCACCTTCGCGGGCGAGCTGATGCTGACGATCCACACGCCCAACCGGACGCCGAACGAACGGCCCATCTTCCTGCGGCTGACAGAAGCGGCTGATGGGAGCATCGTTGTGGAGGAAGGGCAGGGTTAGACGGGATGACAGGAAGCAACGAGGTGAGAGAGGATAAGTATGATGCCGACGTTGACCCATCCCGCTGCCCCCTCTGCGGCGGGGACAATCGCTGCGCGATCCTGCAAGGGGCCGAGATCGACAGCTGCTGGTGCCGGGCGGCTGCCATCCCGCGCGGTCTGCTCGAGCGTGTGCCTGCCGAGCGCGCAGGTCAAGCCTGCATCTGTGCAGCATGCGTAGCAGCCTACCATCGAGAGACAGCGACCGGGAGATAGCGACGTTTGCGGATATGGGGACAGGGGCAGAGCCATAATTGACCTTGCTCTTGGGCATCTACAGATAGTACAGTCCATTGGCTTAACTGCAATAATACCTTTAAATGAGCCCCAAACCGCTCCGCAATTGGATTTAACTGCGAAAGTACAGTTGTTTTTGGGGAAAGCCCTTCAATCAGGCGATTCCAATGATATTAAGCGTACTTTTGCAGTTGTTTACCGGTTTGAGAGTAGTTTCGCCGTAAATAAAGGTACTTTTACATTTGTTCAGCTCACACTTTTGTCCTCAGAAGAAACCCTTCGCGCTCAGGGCAATCGACCGGCCAGGTAACCTTGCTTGCGCCAATACTTGGTCGCGAAGCGGTCCGCATCGAAGGGGAGCTGGCCGGACAGCAGCTCGGCGTTGGCCTGGAGCAGCCGCTTGCGGGCGATATGGAAGAGCCGGATCGCCTCCTCCAGGCGAGCGCCGCCCACATAGCTCAGCTCGATATCCTCGTCGTTGTCCTCGTCCTCCATGTAGCTGATGAAGACGATCTCCGAGCCATCCAGTTGACGCTGCGCCTCATAGTAAAAACATGCCAGCTCCATCTCTTCGTCAGGCCCTTCCACCTCGCGTCCCACCTTCAATAACGCGCCTTCCTCATCATCCGCCTGCCGGAAAGCATAGTACAAATCACCCATCCAGAAGCCGTTGCGATCATCGTCGTAATAGTCGTCATACGGGGCGATGAGCGGCATCGCCAGCAGCTCATGTATCGACTCTGCCTGGAGTTGGGTCGCGCTTGATTCGAATACAGCCATCGCCTCATGGAGCGTCCGCCAACCGTCGGCGTGCAGCTTGATCCACGGCCCTGGCTCGGACTCGTCGTATACATACCACCCGGAATCCTCGTCCTGCGTCAGATGCACTTGTATGTACACTTCCTCGCTCCCGTCCGTCGGCGTCTCGATCAATATCCCGCACTGCTCGTCCTGCTCGTAGTAGACACTGCGATAGCTCGGCGACGCCTCGGGTCGATCAGCGGTGATAAGGACGCGGAAGAACATATCGTCCCGCCAAATTTCATACCCATAGCTCTCCTCGTCGTAGGGCTCCGCAGGTATCCATGCAGGTTGCGTCAGGCGAGCCAACGCTGCGTAGCTGACTTCAGGCAGCACGCCGCGCTCCTGTTCGCCACCTGCCTCATGCATGCGCAGATAAACTTGCCACTCCGGGATGAACAGCGACTCCGCGCGTGAGAATAGTTCCTGATTCCGGTCAGGCGTCGCGTCGTCTGGATCACTCCGGCAGTCGGGACTAAGGATGCTCTGCCCGGCCAGCGGCTCGGAGCCCATCACGGCTTCGTCCCAATCGGTCACGCGCATCGCCGTGTCGAGACGGCCGCGCACGCGGACGCGGTAGCCTTCGGTCTCGGCCCACACCGGCGCGCTCGCATCGCCAGCGACGACCAGCTCGCCGTGATTATAGTCGCCCCAGAACAGCTCGGAGATCTCCAGATCGCCACCGACATAAATCTCCTGTCCGCCGACGACCATACGCCGGGCGCTGACATTGCCGGTGACGATCAGGCCGACGGCTCCGTCGGTATGGTCATTGTAGATTAGTCCGTCGACCACCAGATTGCCGTCCACCAGCAGCAGGAACAGCTCGCCCGAGGCAGCGCCCTCTGGCGGCGAAGGTGGCTCCAGCGCATCCAGGTCGAGGTTGTCCAGCTGCAGATCGCCACTGTGCACCAGTACGGGCATATCGTCGAACTCGCCGCCATGCCGATCACCGGCCTGGATGACCCAGCTGTCCTCGGGCAATTGAGACTTGATCTCGCGCAACAACCGATAGCTCTTCTGCATCTCGTTCATTCATCGCACCTCCGGGAATAATAGGTTGCTAGCACTAGGATACCATTTCCTGAACGGTGCGGGCCATCTTGCGGGAGTACCAAGTTTCCGGGATAGGGCAGCATTTACAGACATGTACAGCCGGTATCTCACAGCTGCTGCATCAACAGCGATAGCAAAAAAAGCCTTCGTCCCCCGAAATCCTGAGGGGAGCGAAGGCATTGTGACGTGTTGCTGAAAAAGTAGCAGGCAGACGCCTGCCAAAGCGCCGGACGCGGAAGCGCCCTGCGATGGCCCGGGATCGAGAGTCGTTCGCGGAAGCTCCCCGGATCGCTCGGGTCCACGAGTCGGTCGGGAAAGCGCCCTGCGATGGCCCGAGCCAAAGGCTCAGCAGAGGTGTGCCCTGCTGAGCCTCACCGGGTTAGCCGAAGGCCCGCACCTCGACTACCTCGGCATGCGCCCCGCCATTGGTGGCGAGGATGACCAGACGCAGCGCTTCGGCGTTGACTGGCGTATCCAACGTGTGGCGGCGCATCCGCTTGTGGTTGCCGCTCTCCTCTACGAGCGTCGTCCACTCGCCAGCGACTCGAGCCTCGATCCGATAATCGCGGACGAGCTCGGGGATTGCCTCGAATAGCGTACGGTGATGATGCAGATTGATCAGATCTTCGTTGACATCGTCATTGAAGACGAGCTGCACTGTACGCAGGCTGACCGGCGCGTCCCAGCTATACTGCAGCCAGGCCTCTGCGCCAGCTGCAAGCCGCTCCGAGCTCCACAGCTGCGGCCCGCCGTATGGGCGCAGATAACCGCCGCTGGTACGAGACGGCGCGTATGCGTCGGTCTCGGGATAGGAGCGGAGGCAGACGGCGCGTCGGCGCAGGCCGCTCATCGTCCACTGCCTCAGCGGCTGAGGCCGATGCTCATCCTCAGGGGCCAGTTTCGGCGGATCGCCCTTCAGGAACAACAGCATGCCTGTCTGCTGATCGGCGGTATGCACGCGCACATCCGGATTGGCGGAGACGATGAGGAAGGCGTTCTGCTCCTGCTCCGGCTCCCAGACCAGCGGCACCTCGATCCATTGCCGCTCTCCTGCGGCTACGCGGACCGTCGCCGAGACGATCTCGGCATGAGGCACGTAGTTCTCGGCGCGTCCCGTATCCCACAGGGCGACGGTCAGCTCCGTCTCGCGATCGACGTCGACGAGCAGCTCGATGCGCTCCAGCCGCGGAGCGACCGGCAGCAGGATGCCGAGATCGGCCTCGCCGAGCGCGTGCGTCGATCCATCCGGTTCGACGGCCAGCCGGGTGAGCGTGCTGGATGCGCTCGCTTGCGCCTGACGGATCAGATCGTCCGGGTCGTCGCTGCGCACGCCGATGATCGAGGCGTCCTGGCGCAGCATCGTCTGCTGCAGCTCGGTCAGCCGCTCGCGATGGATGTCGCGCGGCGAGACGCCGTGACGGACGGCCAGCGCCGCCCCAGTGCCGGCCGCTTCGCCGATGACGGCGCAGGTCGCCATCACTCGGGTCGTGCCGAACGCCACATGCGTAGCGCTGATGTCCCGTCCGGCGAACATCAGATTGCCGACATTGGCCGAGTAGAGCGAGCGATACGGGATATGGTAGATGCCGTCTGCGTACAGATGCTTGGAGCCGCGCTCCTTGGCATAGATGCCTTGCGGCGGATGGAGGTCGATCGACCAGCCGCCAAAGGCGATGCGGTCCTCGAACGGCTCCTGCGCCAGGATGTCATGCTGGTTCAGCACATAATCGCCGATGAAGCGGCGGTATTCGCGTTTGCCGGGCAGCGAGCCGATCCATTCCAGCGTCATATGGTCAGCGTCGAATTTCCCCGAGTTTTTGATATAATCCCAGATGCCGTAGATGATCGACCACAGCTCGTCGCGGATGCGCTCGTTGTCATGCACGGTATCATGCTCGCCGCCCCACTCGATCCACCAGTAGGCGCAGCCGTTGTCGCCGCTGTGGATGACCCGATTGATCGGGATATCCGTCTTGGTGATGTCGAGGGCAAAGGAAGGCGGCGTGTACTTCACCGGATGACCAGCGTCCTTGGTGTAGAACAGCAGCGTGCTGCCAAGCGTAATCTCGTCGGCGATCTCGGGAGCCCAGTCCTCGCCATACTCATGACGCGCTTCGCGACCCAGCCGGAAGTCTGCGCCTGCCAGGAAGCCGACCAGTCCATCGCCGGTACAGTCGAGATAGATCGCGCTTTCAAAACGAATCCGCCGCTCCGAGCCCATCATCCAGCCGGTGATCGAGCGGATCTTCCGGTCCGTCTGCGGCCCGTCGGCCTCCACTTCATGGACATCGGTATTCAGGAACAACTGGATATTCGCCTCCGCTCGCACCGCCTCCAGCACGACCAGATCCCAGATATACGGATTGCCGTCGATGTTGCGATATTGATTTTCGACGAACAGCTCCCCCATGATGCCTGTCTCCCGCGCATAGCGGTTGGCCCCGTGAGCGGTCGCCCCGCACACCCACACTCTCACCTCGCTGCTGGAGTTGCCGCCGAGCACCGGCCGGTTTTGCACCAGCGCTACCTTTTGTCCCAGTCGTGCCGCGGCGATCGCCGCACATACGCCGGCCAGACCCCCGCCGACGACCGTGACGTCGCAGGCTACTGTTTCGTTTCGCATCGCTTCATTCACCTCGTTAGTAATTTTGATATCCTTGCTTTCACTATAGAGGAGGTTAAGCATATTTAAAATGCAGATATTTTCAGAATGAGATATACTTTATTTCATAGCTATAAGAGGAGGAGACGCGCATGTCGGCTCGTTTCGTCAGCCATATGTATTGGCATCGCAAGGAGCGATTCCTGTTAGCGCGGGACCGCTATCCGGTATGGACGCTGTTCGCTGTGGAGGCTGGGCGATTCCGCTATGAGATCGAGGGGGAGCGAGGGATCGCAGGCCCAGGGATGCTCGTGCGCTGTCCGCCGCAGGCCTGGTTCGTACGCGAGACGCTGGAGCCGGTGTCGTTTCACTTCTTTCATTATGAAGAGGAAGCGTTGGTCGAGGAAGCACAGAGCGTAGAGGAGGCGGGGGGCGGTGAGGAGGAGCGAGGAAGCGGAGAGGCGGACCGATACGCCGATGCTCGCTTGGCATGCCGAATCGTAGATGGGGAGCGCCTCTTGACGACCTATCGATATATCCACCGCGTCTGCGATCAGGAGGAGCCCGTCCGTACGTCCAAGCTCGAGCATCTGCTGCGAGATCTGCTCTTCCTGGCTAGCGAGTCGGATGAGGCGCGGACAGTGGAGACGGCACAGTCATCAGAATTGGCGGACGAGTCGATGCGCGAGGCGAAGCGTTGGCTGGATGCACATGTCGTCGAGGGTGCTGGACTTGCCGCGCTGGCAGAGCAGCTCGGTCTGACGCCGGTGCAGCTGACGCGTCGCTTCCGGGCAGCATACGACGTCACGCCGCAGGCGTATGCGACAGAGCTGAAGATACGCGAAGCCGGCCGACTGCTCGCAGGCTCGCGGCTGACGTTGCACGAGATCGCGGCTCGCTGCGGTTATGAGAACGGCTACTACCTGAGTCGCGTGTTCCGCCAGCAGACAGGACTCAGTCCGACGCAATACCGGAGACGTTATCAGCTATAGGGGGCTTATGTTTGCCATGTGGCACAGGTCCGAGCTGGGAGCAGCGGGTTGGAGGGCCGGAGTGGACAGCAAGAGCCGACGTGGTGCCCAGGCACCTATTATTCTGGAGTGAGCTGGGAAACTTGCGAAGCGAGGAGGCTGGTACGATGCGATCTATACTTGCCGATCGATTGTTGAAGGAACGAGGCTTGTTGCTGCGCGATTTAGGCTTTCGTGGCGCTGCGGATGTGTTGTCGTTCGATGAAAAGGGGCATTTCGTTTTTTACCATTATACTCATGAGGAAAGGCTGGATGCGATATTCGCTACCGGTTCAGGTTTGCGCGCCTGGCGTCCGGTTGCTTGTCCGAATCCGCCGACCGAGCTTGCCGAAACTTTTTTAGTGGAGGGATTTTTGTCGCCGCTGCCGGAATGGCTGAGTCATGATCCGTATTTCCAGGATCTTGGGATGACGATGGTCCGTCGATACGTAGGAGCGATTCTGTTGCAGGTTGCGCTGCCACCAGACTTTCCTGGTCTCTATGTAGCGGACTTCGCACATATATTGGAATGCAAATATGCGGAGCAGCACGGAAGCGGTCCCCTCGGCCTGGGATACGATTGCAGCAACGGTCAGCACCCCACGCAAGGGTATGTCCATTCGTATATTCCACTCGCTTCCTACAGAGGCGGGCATGTGGCACCCGTTGTACAGGCTGTACGAAGGAAATCGGGGATCGCGATTCCCAACCAGTACCTGTCCATTTGCTCCAGGCAGCCGCTTGGGTAGCCCGTCTGATCGACGTCGTAGCGCCATGTTCAGCTAGCGGACGCGACCTAACTGCTGGATCGCCGGTGCAGTGGCAAGGAGGGCAGGTTGCTTAGGGACACAGGGGGAGGGGGCGAAGGATGCGTAGGATGCGGCGTCCCCAGCCAATCAGTGCTCAGTGCGAAAAATCGCACAAAATCGCCCGGCGGGTCGCTTCCGGCCCGGATCTGTGCGATAAATCGCACAAAATCGCCCGGCTGGTCGCTTTCGGCCCGGATCTGTGCGATAAATCGCACAAAATCGCTCGGCTGGTCGCTCCCGGCCCGGATCTGTGCGAAAAATCGCACAAAATCGCTCGGCTGGTCGCTTCCGGCCCGGATCTGTGCGAAAAATCGCACAAAATTGCCTCGCTCAGCGCATTCCCATTAACCTTGCCGGCCGTGCTCTCACCATGCGTCGTCCCGTCGGACGTGTCTCAGGTCTTTTACTCGTCCTGGGCGCTTTTCTCATCCGCAGCTGGCAAGGTCGGGTCTGTCACCTTTCCGTCATCCGCTACCGAGTCCGCCGCAGGATCAGTGGCCGCCTCCGCCTCCGTGTCCGAGGTTGAGTCCCCCGCCGCGGAGTCTGTTTCCGCTGTAGAGCCCGGCTCGTCTGCGCTGCGATCCGGCTTTGGCTTGCGGGTGGCGGGCTTGGGCGGCTTGGCCGCTTCTTCCTCGAAGTAAACCTGTAGCTCCGCAACCTTGCGGGGGTCCTGGAGCATCGGCTTGTCTTTGCCGAATTGCGCGACGAACAGCTCCCAGGTCGGGGTGGCGCGATGGGCGTGCATGGAGCGGATTGCGTTTTTGACGATGCGCCGTTCTTTGGCGTTGCTGAATACATCCTTGTATTGCTTGCGCTGCTCAAAGTCGAGCTCCGAGAACACACTGCGGAAAATCTCCGCAGTCATGCGGGCATCGTCCAGCGCACGGTGCGCCGAACCGGTGGCAGCGATTCCTTGCTCCTGCAACGCCGCTTCGACGCTGACGTCGTTGGTCAGCCCTTTGCATTTCAGATAGCCCTTCAACAGATCGTAGTAGTAGATCGACAGCCAATAGGCGTCGTCCATTTTGTGCATGCGCGTATCTAGCACGATTCGTTTCATATCCTCGCCGCCCCAGGTGACGAGCAGCGGGTCCTCGCTCTCCTGCAGCCAGTCCATGAAGGCGCGGATCACTTTGGGGAAACGGCTGGCCGTATCGATATCCGCTTGCGGAATGCCCGTTTTTTTCTTGATAAACGAGTTGAGCTTGGCGAAATACACCGGCTTGATGAGCGCGCTAAATTCGCCGGTCTGCTCCAGCGAGCTGTTAAGTCGGACCGCGCCGATCTCGATCACTTCCATCGGCAATTCGCTGGCGAATTTGCGGCCGTTGAATTCAATATCCAGTACAATATAATCCATCGATTTTGTAATCCTCCAGTAAGATGCCTGTCTCTTCTCTACATTTTAGCAGAAAACACGAGGCAAGGGGAAAAATCACGGCAAGTTCGCGAGACTCAGCATACCTGCGCGTCGTTAGGAGATTCTGGCCCGGCACTCTGACTCGGCAAGTTACCATCGATCATCCGCAGCAGGGCTTGCTCCGGCGGCAGCGGCTTCCCGTAATAGTAGCCTTGCGCATTGTAGCATTGCAGCTCCTTGAGCAGACTGACCTGCTCGGAGGTCTCGACCCCTTCGGCGACGATCCGCAGGCCGAGCTGCTTGGCCATGCCCACGATCAGCTCGGCGATGGCACGATTATCCGAGTCGCTCGTCAGCTTGCTGATGAAGGAGCGATCGATCTTCAGACAACTGATCGGCAGACTGCTCAGATAGCTGAGCGAGCTGTAGCCGGTGCCAAAGTCGTCCATCGACACATGGATGCCTGCCGCCTTCAGCCGGTTCAGCACCTCGATGACATGCTCTTCGTTGTGCATCATCGCGCTTTCCGTAATCTCAATCTCCAGTCCCTGTCGGTCGATCCCGGCCTGGCCTGCGCTCTCGATGATGTACTCGTACACATCCGGCTGCATCAGATGAACCTGGGAGATGTTGATGGCAATCGGGATATGGAGAGAGGCGCTATCCTGCCATTGCCTCGACTGCTGGCACACCTCGTCGATGACCCATCGCTCCAGCGGAACGATGAGGCCGAGCTTCTCGGCCAGCGGGATAAACTGCAGCGGCGAGATGAGTCCATGCGTCGGATGATGCCAGCGGACAAGCGCTTCGAGACCGATCGTGCTGCCGTCGCGGATATCGATCTTCGGTTGGTAAAATACGCGCAGCTCTCCCTTGTCGATCGCAGCGGCGAGATCCTGCTCCAGCATCAGCTCGCGCTGGCCGTTCTGGGAGCGCAGCTGGTCGTAAAACTGGTACTGCGCGCTGCCGTTTTCCTTGGCGGTATACATCGCGGCATCGGCGTGATGGAGCAGCGTGGAGGCGTCGACGCCTTCCTCCGGGCATCTGGCGATGCCTACCGATGCCGATAGTCTGACCAGATGCGGTCCCGCTTCGATGGGCGTCTGGAATTGTTCGACGATACGGTCGGCCAACTCGTGGATCTCCCGGTCCTCCTGCTTCCCCGACAGCAGCACCGTAAATTCATCGCCGCCCATCCGCGACAGCATCGCTTGCGGCGGCAGGCAGCTCCGCAGCTTGTCCGCTGCGATCCGCAGCACTTTGTCCCCCGTAATATGACCCAACAGATCGTTGACCCGCTTGAACTTGTCCAGATCAATAAAAAACAGCGTCAGCGGCGCAGGAGCTGCCCCAACCGGACGCATGAAGGTGTCTAGCGCCTCGTTGAAGGCGCGGCGATTCGGCAGGTCGGTAAGCTCGTCCCGGTAGGCAAGATTCCATACGGTGACGCCGTCGGTCTGGGCTTTGGAGACCGACAGGTCAGGCAACACATAGAGGACGGTCCCGACCAAGAGCAACAGTCCATAAGGCAGCAGATAGGCCTGATCGCTGCCCAGACGCTCCGCAGGCAGGAGCGAGATCGCGCATAGCAGCGGAATGGCGAAGAGAGCGGTCCCGGCAAGCGCGATGCCCGGCAGGATGACAGGCGTTCGTCGGCGCTCTTGTCGGTGTTGACGGATAAAGGCGAGCATCCGCAGCGTGGCAAAGCACAGGAGGAACACCAGCACGCAGGTAAGGAAAACAAGCTCCGGCTGCCAGCGCAACAGGTTGCGGAAGAGCAGCAGCAGATTGGCATAGTCGAACAGCAGGATGGTGATGGCAGCGATCAGACTCGCTCTTATGTATTGCAGCGTCCCGCCCCAAGGCAGGGAGATGAACCAGTAGCCCAAGTAGGAGGCGCCGTAGCAGCCGAGCAGGGTGAACAAGGCATGCCAGCCGTAGTGCGTCCATGCGATCGGCAGTCCGAGAGCGAGCGGTACAAGCATATGCGCAAGCGCAAAAGCCGTCGTACTGTGCAAGAGCGCCCGTTTGTTGAGCGCTGCAGCCATCCCCCCTTCGGAGAGCGGGGGCGTCGCCCATCCCCGATTAAACGATGCTACGCCCGCGATCCCTGCGGCCAAGGCTAAACCTAGCAACAACCAGTTCATATGTATTAGTTCATGGAGCGCATTCATGACAGGTCCATCCGCCTCTTTCTGTGACTTATGTCCTTCATTACACCGATTAATAGGACTTTAAACTTGAATTACATCGGACTGTAACGGGGAAAGAACATTAAATGGCCGAGAGTCTCAGTGCGCCCGAGAATCTGAATTTGATCGATGCCGACGATGGTGAACATGGCGGATTGGCCGTTGGCTACCCTCAGCGTGCTAACCAGCGTATCGTTACACAGGAACTGCAGACGGATGTCGCCCGTCTCCGAAGGCTGGCATGTGATAACCCCAGAGCCATAGACCAGCTCGTTGGAGGAGTAGACTGTGGTCGCTTGTTCGTCGCCGATGCGCCATTCGCATTCCAGGCAGTCTTGAGCAAAGGGGACGGGGTCCTGGCGGCATCCGCTGTTGTTATTGTTGTCTGGGACCATGCATGACTGCTCCTCTCATTGACAGATAACTGCCGCGATATCGATCGATACCATTCGTCTGTACGAAGGCGATTGCCATGTACCTAGCATCAGTCTATTACAGGAGAGGGCAATAGCGCAGGGCAAATGACCAAATTGCGGAAAATATGCAAATGTCCAGTGCTTCGACCCTGTTGCACCCATAGGTATAAAGCAGAGGTATCCGACGAAACGGAGGGAGCGGCGTGGGCAAATGCAAGCGAAAAGGCCGTATCGTGCAGGCCAATAAACAGGTCAATATCGTCCAGATGTCTTGCCCGGGCTGCAAGTCGTGCTGCCGCAAAACAATCGTCCGCCGTCGCAGCAGAGCGCCCAGACGCTGTATGCTCGCCTCGGGGCGAATCTTCCAGCGCTGCGGGGAGGCGGCTCGCATCTACTATGAAGCGCCGGACGCGCCAGCCTCCGCAATCGTACGCATCGACAACGACACCCGCTGCACTATGGTCGTACGAATTGAGCAGCAGCGGGGCAGAGAGCTCGGCGGCACTGTCGAGCAAGGCCAGCAGGTTTCGTTTGCAGCTCCCTCGCTCATACGCGTGAAGATCGAATGCCCCGGCAGCTCGGGAATCTGCAAGGGGTTCTATCGCATTCAGTTGCTGCGTTGAGGGCCAAACGATGAGTGGAGGAGGAGGAGGAGCGATGTGTTCACCAGTCAACGACACGGATGCGCGCGTACGTCTGGAGCATGTCCTGGAGCTGTGGTATGTCTGGCTGTCTTCGCATCCCGCTGTACTGTGCGGCGATCCGGAGCTGGCTCGGATAAACGAAGCGGCGCGGCAGTTACAGGAGACGGGGGACTTTATGGAGCGCAGTGCTCTCGCCAAGGCGCAATGGTTCCTGGAGAAGGGGGCGATCGGGATGCTAGAACGGATCAGGGAGGGCGCTTATGACCGATATGAATAGCAATCCCCGCTCATATCTTGATTGTATCGAAGCTGGTTGTCAGGCATGGCAACGGGGCGATGACGAATCGGGGAGGCAGTGGCTGCAACGCGCCTGCCTGCTCTGGCTGGAGTCGCTGCGTGCGTCGGAGCCGTCGGCAACGGACGGCGACGGCATGCTCGTATCGCCCGCAGCGCTGCGGACGATGGAGCAGATCCTGCTGCAGCTGCAGCGGGAGGATATGGCGGCGGCCATCGACAAGCTGGCGTATGAGCTGCTGCCCGAGCTGCGCGCGCAGATGGCAGCGCAGGACGACAGCGGGGCGGCACGGCGCGGGCAGGAGGCGCATGACACACAGGACGCGCAGGACGTCTGCAGCGGGACAGCGCCTTGTCTGGGCGTCGGCGAAGAGGAGGCGCAGCGGGGGAACGGGACGCGCGTCGCTAAGGGTGAGGGGCAGCGATGACGTCCATACTCGAGATGAATCTGGCAGCGATGCCGGATGCGCTGCGGGAGCGGGTGCCTGCCCGGCAGACGCCGAGGGTGACGGTCAGCCGCAGCGAGTCCGGTCTGCCGACGGCAGAGCTGGTCTCGCCGAACGGCGGCGAGCGGGTACGGCTCTGCAGCGCTGTCGACCCGTGGACGGAAGCCGAGAGCTGGGCGACGACAGTGCAGATCGGCGATGCCCGGATCGGCTTCCTGTACGGCTGCGGATTTGGGTATGCGGCGCTCGCCTATGCGCGCAGGATGCCCGCAGAGCATGAGCTGTTCGTCTTCGAGCGGGACCCGGACGTATTCCTGGCGATGTTGTCCGCGATCGATCTGCGCGCCTTACTGAGCGATCGGAGAATCCATTGGCTGGTAGGCGAGCCGACCGAGATGAAGCGTCAGCTCGCGGCCTTTATGAGCGGCGATTTTCTCGTTCGTTGCGCTATGATGTGCACTGTTTTTACGCCTTGGGCGCATCGCAACGACCGGGCAACGTATCTCGCCTTGCACGAATCGCTGCATCAACTGCTCGCCCTGATGCTGCGCAGCGGCGGCAATTCGGTCCACGACACGCTGGTCGGTCTGTACAACACGATTGCCAATACAGCGCCTATCGCTGCTGCGGCTTCGCTGACCTCGCTCAAGGACGCGTATAAAGGCTGCCCCGCCTTCGTCATCGGCAACGGACCTTCGCTCGATGCCAATATCGAGCAGCTGCGGGCGGCGCAGGGCAAGGCGCTGCTGCTGACGGCAGAGTCGGCGCTGCAGCCCTGTCTGCGCCGGGGGATCGTCCCGGATGCCGTCTGCGTCACGGAGCGTACGCCCAATGTGTACCACATTCATTTCCGCGAGCATGAGCTGCCGCCAGATCTGGCGATGGTCGGACTGACGCTGGTCGACCCGCGCGTGCCGCCGCTCTTCGGCGATCGCTGGTTACCGGTGTTCCGCAGCGTCGAGACGTCGACGCGATGGGTGCGGCAAGCGCTTGGCGAGCAGAGCGCGCTGAACGGCGGCAGCTCCTCGGCCCATCTCGCCTTCGAGCTGGCGCTCTGGACGGGCGCCGATCCGATCGTCTTCGTCGGTATGGATCTTGCCTTCGGCGCGGACAGGATGACCCACAGCCGGATGTCCGATTATGCGGAGGGGCCGCTCGTGGAGCAAGTGAAGCAACTGCAGGCAGAGGAGACGATTACTGCGGCTGGGATCGATGGCCGTCCGGTGGAGACGACACGCCTCTGGCAGGAGTTCCGGCTCTGGCTGGAGCATCAGATCGGCTTGTACCCCGGGCGGCAGTTTATCGATGCGACCGAGGGCGGCGCCCGCATCGAGGGGACGGCGCTGGCGACACTGGCGATCGTGGTGGAACGCGGGTGCGAGGCCGCCCCGGAGTGCCCTCGACTGGCGGCGTTGCTGGCCGAGCTCGCAGAGGCGGCGCCTCCCGCCTTGGACGCTCCCCGGCTGTCGCTGCTCCGCGAACTCTCGGCGATACGCGGGCAGCTCCAGGCATGGCGACGCCAAGCGGAGCAGGAGCGGCGCAGTTGCCGGGTGATCCAGGCGGCGTGCGAGCTGCATAGTCGACATGAGGAGCTCCTCCTACCGCCCTTCATGGGCGACCTGGTCCGTCAGATGGATCGCGCTTACCTTCCGTTCACGACGGATGAGCGGTTGTCCGTCTACCTCAGTCCGGTTATCTACGCCTATCAGAAGCAGACCATGGAGCTTGGCCCGATCGACTCGCTGGCCCGGCTGGATCGGCTCGCCCGGACGCAGGAGGCGATGTTCGACATGCTCCGACGGCTCTGCGAGTCGCTGCTGGAGCAGTTCGAGGCACTTGCGGAGATGCTGGATCAGCCGCCGCAGCATCGGTAGCTGGGCGAACCAGCCTGCATAAACGCACATATTGTGTATGACAGGCAGATACCCCAATTCTTTTATCTCCTCCTGACATAGATTGGAGAATAACCCACGAAGGAGGAGATTGTTGATATGAGTTGCAATACGAATTCGTCCTGCTGCCAAAAGCCGATTGTCAGCGTATGCTTGCCCGATCAGACCTTTCCGGTCACTTCCACCACAGGAAGCACGCTTTTTGGTCCCAACCCTTCGCCGATCGCAGCCTCGGGCGTGATCAGCAATAACTCGACCAGCGCTGCTGCCCTGGATGTTACTTTTTATCGGGGAGCCGCCGTCGTAGCTACGCTGTCGGGCATCGCTTCCGGGCAGAGCCGCGCATTTGCGGTGACCGGCTTTACGACGATCAGCGCCACGCCGACCATCTCCGCAGCCGTAGCCAATATATGCATGACCGAATTTTTCCGTCCGTCCATCTAATCTCGCGACTGTCTCTGCCTGCCTGCTGCAGGCAGAGGACAGTGTACTTAACGTCTCCCCCTACAGGCTCCGTCTAAGCGGGGCCCAGTCGTTAACTACGGAAGGAGCAGCAGGATGCCCCTCGATGATCAAGCCGCGTATGATGTCCCTGTCGTGCTGATGGCTGGCGGCCTCGGCAGCCGGTTGCTGCCGCTGACTGAGACCTGTCCGAAGCCGCTCCTGCCAATCGGAGGCAAGCCGATCCTCGAGATCCTGCTCGAGACGCTGGTGCGCCAGTCGTTCCGGGAGTTCTACATCGCGGTCAATTACAAGCGAGAGATGATTGAGGCTCACTGCGGCGACGGCAGCCGCTGGGGAGCCCGTGTCCATTATTTGCGCGAGAGTCGCCGTCTGGGGACGGCGGGGGCGCTGACGCTGCTGCCTCCAGACATCGCCGCACCGTTGCTGGTGATCAATGCCGACTTGCTCACTGATCTGGACTGCCGGGCGATGATCAGCCATCATTGCAGGCGGGGCAGCGCAGCGACGATGGGGGTGCGTGAGCATCGAGTGAGCATACCGTATGGCGTCGTGGAGACAGAGGGGGAGGACTATCTGGCGCTCGTCGAGAAGCCTGTGCAGCCGCTGCTTGTCAATGCTGGCATCTATGTGCTGGAGCCATGGACGGTTAGGCAACTGCCGAAGGACAGGGAGATCGGCATGCCGGAGCTTTTCGAGCGGCTGCAGCGGCAAGGACGACGACTGACGGTATTCCCCGTGACCGGTCAATGGCTCGACATCGGAACGCCAGAATGCTATGCAGCAGCGAATCGAGAGTTCGGGGAGGTATTCATGTGAATGCGCTTGTCATCGGATATGGTTCAATCGGTCGCCGCCACTGTCGGCTATTGTCGGAGCTGGGCTGCAGTGTCAGCGTGGTTAGCAGCCGTCCGCACCCCGGGTTGTCCGTGTATGCGACGATAGCAGAGGCGATGTATAGCGATTCCTGGGATTATGTCGTCGTGGCGAATCGGACGCACCAGCATTACGAGACGCTGAAGACGCTGCGAGAGCGGGGCTATACGGGCGATGTTCTCGTGGAGAAGCCGCTTTTCGAGCGTCTGCGCTCGCTGCCGGCAGAGACGCTGTCGCGGGTATACGCCGGGTATAACCTGCGCTTCCACCCGGTGATTCGCCGCTTGCGGGGGCTGCTGCAGGGACAGCGGGTAATGTCGACGCAGGTGTATGCTGGTCAATATTTGCCGGGCTGGCGATCGGAGGATTATCGCTACGTCTATTCGGCGAGGCGGGAGGAGGGCGGCGGCGTGCTGCTCGATCTGAGCCATGAGCTCGATTATCTGCTCTGGCTGTTCGGTCCGTGGCATCAGCTCGCTGCCGCCGGCGGACGATACAGCAGGCTCGACATCGACAGCGACGATACCTACGCCTTGTTGATCCGGATGGCGGCCTGTCCGATCGTCACGCTGCAGCTCAACTATGTCGACCGTCAACGTCAGCGTCAGATCATCGTCAATACAGACGAGCATACGTATACCGCCGATCTAATCGCGGGCACGCTGGCTATCGACGGAGAGGTCGAGCACCACCCGTCCGATCCGGATCATACGTATCGCGAGCAGCACTTGGCGCTGTTGCGCGGCGAACGAGGAGAGCTGTGCGGGACTGCGGAAGCTATCGACTGCCTGCATATGATCGAGCGCGCCGGTACGGCAGCCCGGAGCGGGAGGTGGGTCAGCAATGAGAAGGCTGTGTACGATCTGCGCGCGCGGCGGGTCCAAGGGGATTCCCCATAAAAACATCCGCCTGCTCTGCGGCAGGCCGCTGATCGCCTATACGATTCGTCAGGCGCTGGCTTCGGGGCTGTTCGCCGAGGTCGCCGTCAGCAGCGATTCGGAGGCGGTGCTGGAGGTAGCGGCGAGCTATGGCGCGCAGACGCTCATACGTCGGCCGCAAGCGTTGGCTACCGATGCGGCGCCCAAGCTGGCGGCGATTCGCCATGCCGTGGAGGCGGTCGAGGCGCGGCGAGACATTCGCTACGACATCGTCGTTGATCTGGATGCGACGGCGCCGCTGCGCCTCACCTCGGATATTCGGGAGGCTGTGCAGCTGCTGGAGCGCTCAGGTGCAGCCAATGTTATTACAGGCACGCCGTCGCGGCGCTCGCCTTATTTTAACATGGTCGAGCGCGCCTCCGAGGGCGGGATGAGGCTGGCGAAGCCTCCGGCTCAGCCGATTTATCGGCGTCAGGATGCGCCGATCACATATGACATGAATGCCTCGATCTACGTTTGGCGACGCGAGGCGGTGCTTGGCGATGCGCCATTGATGGGGCCGGGCACCGAGCTCTATGTCATGCCGCCGGAGCGCTCCTGGGACATCGACGACGAGACGGACTGGGCCTATGTGGCGTACCGGATGGGCAGCAGCGCCAGCGGCGCAGAGCCGGGATAGCGGGCGAGCGGACGCAAGCGGGAGCGGCTCCGGCGGTGGGCCAGCCGAACCTGTACGACAGAGAGGGAGAGAGGCAAGGGATGTGGCGACGATACGCTCCGGCAACTGCCCGGGTGCAAGGGGAGGTCCGCTGACTGCGACAAGAGCTTGCTGGACTCGAAAGGGGGATGCGCGTGAGTCATCGAGGGCGATTTGATCTGAGCGGGCGCACGGCTGTCGTCACCGGAGGGCTGGGCATCCTGGGACGGCCGCTCTGCGAAGCGCTGGCCGAGCATGGGGCGCAGGTGGCCTTGGTCGATCTCGACGGGCCTGCCGCAGTACGCCAGGCGGCCGAGCTGGCCGAGCAGGCGGGCGTGGCTTGTCAGGGCTATGGCTGCGATGTCTCCGATCCTGGCGCGGTGCAGGCGATGGTGGAGGCCTGCGAGCGGGATCTGGGCGGCATCGATATTTTGTTGAATCATGCAGCGAGCAAGTCGCGCGACGCCGACGCCTTCTTCGCGCCGTTCGAGGATTATTCCTTGCGACAATGGCGATCCGTGATGGCGGTCAATCTAGACGGCATGTTCCTGACGGCTCAGGCAGTAGGCCGGCAGATGCTGCGACAGGGGCGGGGCGGCTCAATGATCTTCACATCGTCGATCTATGGCTTGCTGGCGCCGGATCAGCGCATCTATGCCGGCTCTTCGTACGAAGGGCGGGCGATCAATACGCCGGCCGTCTACGCCGCCTCGAAGGCGGGCGTGTGCGGACTCGCCGCCTATCTGGCGGCCTACTGGGCGCCGCACGGGATACGGGTCAATACGCTCGTCCCCGGCGGCATGCAGAGCGGCCAGAACGACATCTTCCAGGCGAGCTACGGCGCCCGTGTGCCGATGGGGCGGATGGGACAGCCCGCCGAGCTGACCGGGGCGGTGCTGTTCCTGGCATCGGACGCCTCCAGCTACGTGACCGGCCATCAGCTCGTTGTCGATGGCGGGCTGCATGTCTGGTAGGCGGCAGCGATCGGAGTGGTTAGCCTCTGCGCTGTGGGAGAGGCGTCGCAGTGCAGCGACGCGGTGACATGCGGTGACAGCCTGAGCGCCTCCCGCGATCGCGTGTCTGCAGCTGTGCAGGCGGTGCTGAATGTGATGAGCGGGTGGGCGAGCTATATGGGCTCTGACGAGTCTTAGATGCCCCTGAGCGGGTTTGCATACACGCCGCTAGCGCGCCGGGTTGCCCTTGACGGTGCTGCGGGCTGAGACGGAGCGGGTGACGACGGCGCCTGCCCCGATTACGGCGTCCTCGCCGAGCGTCAGCTTGCCGAGGACCGGGTGCCCGGGCAGGATGATTGCCCCCGCCCCTACATAGACGCCGGACTTCAACCGCACATTGCCGCAGAGATTGGCGCCAGGACCAATTGTCGTATAATCTCCGATCTCGCAGTCATGGGATACGGTGCAGTTCGGATTGTAGATGCCGAAGCGGCCGATAGCGATCGATGAGGTGAAGCGGACGCCTGCCATGACGATCGTCCCCGACCGCTCTGGCAGCATTGCTCGGATGGCGGCGGGCAGCGTCGCAGCGGGATGAACCAGGCTGGTATAAGGCAGCTCGGGATAGGTCTGATGTAACTTGCGACGGATCTGCGGATCGCCGATGGCGATAGCGAAGCGGTAGCCTGCTGCCGCCAGTGCGCCTGCTTCATCCTCCGGTGCCGTGGGGAAGGCACGAGCGGGCGGACGCGAGCCTGAGGGGTGGAGGAGGACGACCTCGCTGCAGCCGAGCTCCATCCCCAGATGCGCGGTCTCATCGGCGAGACCGGAGGCGCCGAAAAGTGCGAGCTTCATTGAATGGGTTCATCCTTTCGGTAGGAGTGGTCCGACGCTCTGCCGAGCAACTCCCAATAGCGCTCGGGTGGCAATCCGCCAGCGGGTCGTTTGAACGTCAGATTGCGCTCGCTGAACTGCTCGCCGACCGCGATATCCGTCGCCGCGACGATGCTGCGGCGGACAAGCCCGCTCGTGCGCAGCTCCGCCTCGTCCGGCAGCTTGGCCGGGGAGCCGAGCGCCATCTCGATCTGGCGGATGTCTCGGACCATCCGGCCAAAGTCCTCCGGCTCCATCGACGCCTGATGATCAACTCCGGGCAACGACCGATCGAGCGTCAGATGCTTCTCGATGACGCAGGCGCCGCGCGCTACGGCTGCGATCGCGACGGCGCTGCCCTCGCTATGATCGGATAGTCCTGTCGGCAGCCGGAAGGCGGCGCGCAGCGTATCCATCGCGCGCAGGTTGCAGGAGGCTGGCGGCGCCGGGTACGCCGTCGTCGCATGCAGCACCGTGACATACCGCTGCAGGGCAGCTTGCCCCGCCGCAGAGACATATGCCTGCCGGAAGGCTGCGAGCGAGGGGGGAGCCGCCAGCGGATCGGAGGGCTCCACTGCGAGGCCGTAGGCAAGGACAGAGAGCGCCTGCTCAACCTCGGCGAGCGTGGCCATGCCGGTCGAGAGCAGGAGCTGGCGACGACAACGGCCTACCTCGAGCAGGAACGGCAGATTGGTCAGCTCGCCAGAGCCGAGCTTGATGGAGGAAGCCCTCAGATCGTGGACGAGGAGGCGCAGGGCGTCGCGGTCAAAGGGCGTCGCCAGCAGCTCGATCTGCTGCGCCTCGCAATAGACGCCGAGCTCTCGCACCTCTGCCTCCGAGAGCTCGAGCTGCCGCAGCAGCTCGTATTGCGAGCGTGCGCCAGCGCCAGCAGCTTGCTGCTGGTAGTCGGCGAGCGGTGTATCAGGCGCAGCGAGCTGCGCCGCGCGGAACAGCTGGAGCTTGACGGCGTCTGCGCCGCAGCGGCGAGCCGCATCGATGAGCTGGCGCGCCATTGCGGCCGAGCCGTTATGGTTGACGCCGATCTCGGCGATGATCCGGACCGGAGCGGATGGCGTATGCGCGATCATGGGCGTTGCACCTCATAGAAGGATTTTGACCCCGCAGGCTCTGCGGGCAGGCGAGCGAGCAGTGCGGCAGCGATGCGTTTGCTGCTGCGCCCGTCTCCGTACGGATTGACGATCGACGAGCGCTCCATTCGCAAGGCGCGATGGATCGCGCTTTGGATAGCTGTAGGCTCGGCCTCGCTATGGATGACCGAATCGCCCCGGAAGCGTCCGCGCTGCCTGGCTCCGATATCGACCGTAGGCGTGCGCAGGCTGGGCACCTCCAAGAGGCCACTCGACGAATTGCCGACGACGGCGTCGACGGCTTGGGCCAAGCTGAGGTAGAGCCGGGTCCCCAGCGTCACGAAGCTCCGGGCATGGGGGCGGCGCTGCACGAAGTCCCGGATCGCCGCATCGGCCTCCCGGCCTTGGGCGTCGGCGTTTGCACCGGTAAAGTACAGGCCGACTGCCTCGTCCAGGCCATCCAGCGCGGTTAGCAGCGCCGACAGCTCGGCGAGCGCGCCCTCCTCCGACAGCGTCGCCGGATGGTACGTGACGAGCAGGCTGACCGGCTGCAGCACGCAGCCGAGACACGCCTCCAGTTCCTGTCGCCCGAGCAGTCGACAGTCGCGTACGGCGTCGATGCCGGGATGACCGACGAGCTGCACCGTCTCCGGCGCTTCGCCGAGCTGGAGCAGACGCCGCCTCGCCTGCTCGTGCGAGACGAAGTGGAGCTGGGCGAGCTTGCTGATGCTATGGCGGTACCCGTCGTCGAGCGCGCCGCCGCTAATGTCGCCGCCGGCGATGTGGGCGATCCGGATACGGGCGTTGTATGCTGCGAGCGCGGCCGCGAGCGTCTCATAGCGGTCGCCGAGCACGACGACCCAGTCGGGGGTCAGGCGAGCGAAGGCGTCAGCGAAGCCAGCGATGCCGAGCGCCATTGATTTGCTGGTGCCTACCGCAGTGTCGCTTGCCAGTAGAGTTTCGATCCGAGCGGCGATAGGGAAGCCGTCAGCCTCGATCTCGCGCCAAGTGCTGCCGTATTCCGTCGCCCAATGCATACCGGTCACCGCCAGTTGCAGATCAATTGATGCTTCGCATTGCAGCAGGTGCAGCAGACCTCGGAGCAGACCATAGTCGGCCCGGCTGCCAGTGACGACACAGATCGCCGGTTTATGCATCGTCTGCGCCTCCTTCCAGTCGGGGGCTGCTGGGCAGGCAGACCGTGCGTGCACAGAGCGATAGCGTGCCATGCAGCTCCATACGCGGACAATCGCTGTACATGGGGAGACGGTGCAAGGGCGTCCATAGCGGTCGGCTCTGGACGCCCTGTCGGTGCAGCATCGCGAGCAGTGGCTCTAGCAGCAGCTCGCAGCCTGGCTCCAGGAGCAGGGCATTGAGCCAATAATTGCTGCGGGTGCGCCGAGGCTCGGTGAGCACCGATACGCCGTCCAGTCCGGCCAGCGCTTGCTGATAACGTTGGGCGAGCCGGCGCTTGCGGCGGAGCAGCTCGGGCAGTCGCTCCAGCTGTGCCAGCGACAGTGCGGCATTGATCCCTGGCATGCGGTAATTGTAGGCGATGCTCGTGTGCTCATAACGCCACGGATGGGGGACCTTGGCCGTAGCGGCGAGCATCCGCGCGGTGGACGCCAGCTCGCCATTGTCGGTCAGCAGCGCGCCGCCTCCGCCGGCCGTGATGATCTTGTTGCCGTTGAAGCTAAACGCAGCAGCGCTGCCCCATGCGCCGCAAGGTACACCGTCTCGCATACTGCCGAGCGCTGCCGCAGCATCCTCGATCAGCGTAAGTCGATAACGGCGACAGATGGCGGTTAGCGCAGGCAGATCGGCTGGATGCCCGAGCGCATCGACAGCGATGAGCGCTCGGATCGTCCGTCCGGTCCGGCGGTTGCGGCACACTCGCCCGATCTGCTCGCTCTCGCGCTGCAGATGCGCCTCGAGCCGCTCGGGCGAGAGACCGAGATCGGGCAGGCTGCTGTCCGCAAAATGAGGGACGGCTCCGCAATAGGAGACGGCATTGGCCGTCGCGACGAAGGTGAGGGCGGGCACGATCACCTCATCGCCGGCCTGGACGCCTGCGGCGAGCAGCGCCAGATGAAGGGCGGCGGTGCCGCTCGATACGGCGACAGCATGAGCGACACCGGCGGTGCGGGCGAGCGCGATCTCCAGGCGTGTCGTCTCTTCGCTGGCGGTGGATACATAGCCGGAGGCCAGGCAGGCGGACAACCGCTCCTGCTCGTGCTCGCCGAACTCCGGCTCATGCAGCGCGAGCGGACGTTCCCGGTCGCCGAGCGTCTGCTCGATCCGGGAGACGATCGTCTCCAGCAGCGCGTTGCTCATAGATGGTAGCTGCGGCTGGCATAGCTCTGCAGTATGCCGCTGCTGCGCAGCCACGCGGCAGTCTCGAGCAGCCCGCGGCGCAGCCCGTCGCGACCGCCATAGTCGGGCGTCCAGCGGAGCAGCCGCTGCGCCTTGGAATTGTCGGCGCACAGTCGCGTCACCTCGCTGCTCTCAGGGCGCAGCCGCCGATCCTCTGTGTCGATCGAGACAGCGACGCCAAGCGCGTCGGCTGCCAGCTCGGCCGCCTCGCCGATCGAGATCTCGAAGCCGCTGCCGAGGTTGATCGTCTCGCCGAGTGCATCCGGCGCGTCGGCAGCCGCCAGGAAGCCGCTCACCGTATCTTGTACATAAGTGAAGTCTCGCGTCGGGTGGAGCGCTCCGAGCCGCAGCACCGAGGAGCCGCTGCCGAGCTGGCTGAGGATCGTCGGCAGGACCGCACGCAGCGATTGTCTGGGGCCGTAAGTGTTGAAAGGGCGGAGCGTGACGACAGGCGTACGGAACGAATGATAAAAGGCGTTCGCGAGCTGATCGGCGCCGATCTTGGTGGCTGCATAAGGAGACTGACCCTGCAGCGGATGCGACTCGGACATCGGGACATAGCGGGCGCTGCCGTACACCTCGCTGGTTGAGGTATGAATCATCCGTTCCAGTTCCAATTCCTGTACGGCCTGGAGCACATGGAGCGTGCCTTTGACATTGGTATCTACATAAGATTCGGGCGCCTGATAGGAGTAAGGGATGCCGATCAGCGCCGCCAGATGGAAGACGAGTTGTTGACCCGCGAGCGCGCGGCGGACCGCAGCAGCATCGCGGATATCGCCGGCGATGATGCGGATCTGTCGCCTCGTCTCCTCCGGTAAGGTGTCGAGCCAGCCGGCCGCTCCGGTCGGTTGGTACATGACGAATGCCGTTACCTCGGCTCCTGCCCGGACCAGCCGCTCTGTCAGGTGGGAGCCGATAAAGCCGCATGCTCCCGTGACGACTGCTCTTTTGCCTGTCAGCCTCATACTGTCACCGCCTTCACCGTTTATACACTGTATTGCACGAACCTGCGGATTATGCGATAAGCCCTTGGCATGCGCGGTCCGCATATGCGGAATGCGAGCGGGAACAGGGACATGCGCAGTGACCGATTCGGGGATGTCCACATGTAATGGAAGATACAGGGAATATGCAGTTATGCAACAAACGGGAGGGGATCGCAATGGGGGTCGTGTGCGGCAATCAGCAATGCATACTGAAAGGGGCTTGTTGCTGCGGCGGTCAACAAGTCTACTATGAACCAAGGCGGGGCCCTGCCGGTCCCCCTGGCCCGCCCGGGCCGCCAGGACCGGTAGGACCCGAAGGCCCTCAGGGGCCGCGCGGGTCGACGGGAGCCACCGGGGCAACAGGGGTCACCGGAGTGACAGGTCCGACCGGAGCGACAGGGGCAACAGGGGCCACCGGAGTGACAGGAGCGACCGG
>NZ_BFBX01000058.1:0-648 GCF_003851045.1 Paenibacillus sp. 598K
CCGCAGCGCCCGCCGGGCAGCCTTCCCTGCTACCCGGGCGTCCCGCCCGAGATGCGTCGCCGCAGCTCGGTGCGCCAGCGGGTCGGGCTGGCCCCGAACGTCTTGGTGAAGTAGCGGGTGAAATAATGCACGCTATGGAACCCGGTCAGCTCGGCGATCCGGTGGATCGGCAGGTCGCTCCCGGACAGGTAGCTGGCAGCGGCCTTCATACGCAACTGCAGCATATATTGTGTCGGCGTCACGCCGAGCTGCTCCCGGAAGAGGCGGATGGCGTACGAGGGGTCCAGATGCACCTCGCCAGCCAACTCATTGATGGTGATCGGGTCCTTGTAGCGCCATTCCAGATAATCCCGCATACGCTCCACGGCTGTACCCCGGCCATCGACACGCCACGAGGTCTCCGCCTCCTCCGCTGTTCCACGCGTGCGCTCCGACTCTGCCTGAGCGAGGATCAGGAGCAACGCCTTCTCCAGCTCCAGCTCGCACAGCCGCCGCAGTTGCGCCGCCGCCGTCCCATGCATGGACAGATACGTCCGAAGCTGATCGAGCGAGGTGAGTAGATGCGGATAGAGCGTATGGGTCGCCAGCCGTTCCGGCTGCGACTGGCGCATATTCCAGTCGTCCACCAGCTCCGGATCGAGCGCCAGA
>NZ_BFBX01000058.1:713-1338 GCF_003851045.1 Paenibacillus sp. 598K
GCTCCGGATCGAGCGCCAGACGGGTCGTCCCGTCAGCGCCGTTATCCCCCTCATGCTCAGCACCGCCTACGACGAAGAAATAAGCGACCTCCCCGCTCATAGCGACCAGCGTATGCGGCGTCCCCGGCTTCAGGACGAACACGGCAGGCGCTGTCGCTTCGCAGCTCAGATGCGACCACGTCATGCGCGCTGTACCCTCGGTCAGATACAGCACCTCCCAGGTACCGGGATGGATGCCGCCCGCCTCGGTCTCCATCTCGGGGTGGATCACCCCTGCTCCGTGCGAGTAGATATGCATCGTGCGCTGGACCTCCCCTGGATCAATACTTTGTGCAAAAGGATTTGTTGAAGAATTATCGCCCTTCTTGACATCAAGGCCTCCCGGAGATCATCCGGCATAAGATGTGCAAAGCAATTGTTATGGAGATAGTGTACACTTACAGCAGATCGCGTGCAACCATGTATACACAACCTATGAAGGAGGGCTTCGCATGTCTAAGCAAAGGAAGCAGCGCGCGGGGTCCAGCGGTATGACGGCGGTTGGATGACCACTCCGGCGGCATGACGTCTGGGCAACTTGCTGGAGGATTCCTCGGTTTTGCTCGGCGAAGCGCCGGCGCTTCGC
>NZ_BFBX01000058.1:1488-42147 GCF_003851045.1 Paenibacillus sp. 598K
GCGAAGCGCCGGCGCTTCGCGCTCGGCTACAGGAGAACGGGTTCGCGAAGAAACCCTTCGCACGGCGGGCAAACATGCTATTCTTAAAGCGTATGCCAACGCAAGTACGATATAATTGATAGCGCTTCCTTGCGCAAGCATAACTAAGTAGCCCCCCATCGCATGTATAACGAAGAGCCGCGCAAAGCAGCCCCTCATCCCGAATGCATATGATGCTTCTCAGGAATGAAACTTGCCACGCCGCCCCAAGTACGGCGACAGCTCTGGCTTATCGCTGAGCAATGAGCCGTTTCACTACCCTCACGACAAAGGAGGTCGCCCGCATCGCTCGCCATCGATTGTCGCCTAATCGTCTGTCTCTATTCCCGAAGCTGATCCTGATGTTCCTCGTCGTCATCGCGCCGTTGTTCGGCCTTAGTCTCGCGCTCAATGAGCTGGGCCGTCAGGAGGTCCAGTCGCAGCTCTCCGACGCCTTGGCAGAGCGGATGCAGTATGAGCTGCAATCGCTCGAGAACGAGCTGCGCCGGGTCGCCAAAGCCCAGCAGCAGCTCGTCAACGACAGCGACCTGTTGACGCTGAGCAGCCAGAGCCCGATCCTCTCGGACTACCAGCGCTCTCAGGCGATCAACCGGCTCGGCGACAAGCTCCAGGTGCTGCAAGAGTCGAGCCCCTATATCCAGCAAGCGAGCCTGTATATCGTCGCCGACGACCGGCTGATCGCAACAGGCGGCCTGCATGATCGGGAGCGGCTCGGCTCCGATCTGATGATGGCCGCCAGGGAGGTATACCGGAGCGGCTACGCGGTGACGGTGTGGGCGGATCGTCTCTTCCTCCTGTTGTCCTCGCCGCTGCGGCCGAGCGAGGCGGAGTTCCTCGCCAAGCCGCCGCGCTATGTGCTCAGCATGGAGCTGTCGCGATCGGCGATCCGCGACATGCTGGCCCGGATCGCCGAGGACGGCATGACCGTGCTGGCCGGCGACGGCGGGCAGTGGACGGTGCAGAGCGGCGAGCTGGTCGCCGGGCTGCAGGAGCAGAACGCGGAGTGGGAGACGGCAGGCGCGTCGATGTCGAGCAAGCTGGCGCTGGCGGGCAGCGACTACCTGGCGTTCCAGGCACACTCGATCTCGCTTGATGCGACGCTGACGACCTACCTGCCGGAGGACAGCATGCTCGGCAGCCTCAAGAGCTACCGGACCTGGTTCTGGATGCTGGTCGGCTGCTCGATCGTCATCGTCGTGCTGTTTGCCTACGGTATCTACCTGACCGTGCAGCGTCCGCTCCTCACGCTCGTGCGGCAGTTCCGCAACGTCGAGCAGGGACAGCTCCACCGGATCGCCTTGCCCGAGCGGCGGGACGAGCTGGGCATGCTGTTCGAGAAGTTCGATACGATGGTCGGACGGCTCAAGCAAACGATCGACGAGTTGTACGTACAGAAGATCCGCTCGCAGCGATCCGAGCTGCGGCAGCTGCAGGCGCAGATCGCGCCGCATTTCCTCTATAACAGCTTCTTCGTCCTGCAGCGCCTCATCACGAGCTACGAGAACGAGCAGGCCGAGCGGCTGTCGCGGCATCTGGGCCAGTACTTTCAGTACATCACTCGCAACGAGCGGGAGACGGCGCCGCTGCTCGAGGAGGTCAGTCACGTCTATGCGTATGCCGAGATTCAGAGCATCCGCTACGGCGAGCGGATCCGCTGCCAGCTGATGCCGTTGCCGGAGAGCTGGGTCGCCGTCCCGGTGCCTCGCCTCATCCTGCAGCCTGTCGTGGAGAATGCGTTCGAGCACGCCTTCGAGCAGGTGCTGCGGGACGGCGAGCTGACGGTGCGATTCGTCGAGCTGCCGGAGCGGCTGGACATCGTCGTCGAGGATAACGGCAGCGGGCTGAGTCAGGAGGAGCTGGAGGCGCTCGAGCAACGCATGGTCACGGAGGAGGATGAGCTGTCCGGGCTGGTCAATGTGCATCGCCGCCTGCTCATCCAGTATGGCGAAGGCTATGGCCTGTCGCTGCAAGCCCGGCCGCAGGGCGGACTGACGGTGACGGTGAGCATCCCCTGGACGCCATCGGAGTGACAGCTTAGACAAAAACAAGGGAGGGTAAGCCAATGCTGAGGATCTTGATCGTAGACGACGAGCCTGTAATCGTCAACAGCCTGTACCAGCTGATCGGCGAGTCGGAGCTGGATGTGGAGGTGAGCCGCAGCTACCATGCTTACGAGGCGCTGGAGGTTATGCGGACCAAGCGGATCGATCTGATGATCTCGGATATCCGGATGCCGGGTCTGAGCGGGATCGAGCTGCAGCGGCAAGTGATGGCGAGCTGGCCGTACTGTCGCATCATCTTCCTGACCGGGTACGACCAGTTCGACTACGCGCAGGAGGCGATCCGGGGCGGCGGCGTGCTGGACTATGTGCTGAAGCATCAGCCGGACGACAGCATCCTCGCGACGATCACCCGGGCCGTGCAGGAGATCGCGGCCAATCGTAGCGTCGCCGACCGCGCGGTAGAGACCGCAGCCCGATTGCAGCAGACGATGCATGTGCTGCAGCGGGAGCTGCTGCGGCGCCTGCTGCTCGGCGCGCCGGGCGATGCGCAGGAGGCGGCTGCCGAGCTGGCGGGCATGGACATGACATTCGACTTCCAATCGCCGATGCTCCTCGTCATGGCGCTCACAGATGACTGGGAGGCGGGGCAGTCGGCTAGAGATCGGGAGCTGCTGCTTTATGCGTGCGTCAATATTATGGAGGAGTATCTGACTGAGCAATGCCGCAGCGTCTCGCTGCAGGTCGAGAGCGAAGCCGGGCATCGGCTCATCTGGCTCATCCAGCCGGAGGCGGCAGACCCGTCAGCGGCGGAGGGGGGCTGGGCATCGCTCGCCAGCCGGCTGCCGGACATCGTCGAGGCGGTACAGTCGGCATGCGATCGCTGGCTCAAGGTGTCGCTGTCGTTTGCCATCGGCAGCGAGCGATGCATGGCTCGCGATGCCGCGGAGCGGCTGAGCGCGCTGGCGGGACTGTTCCCGACGGGCCCGGCGCGGCGTCGCCAGTGGCTGATCCGCGAGTCGGCGGCGGCGTCGATGGCGCTGGAGGACGAGCGTGACGCCAGAGTGACGCGGACGGTGCAGCGGCTGCAGCGCTTCATCGAGAGCCGACTGCATGAGGATCTGTCGCTGAGTCGTCTGGCAGAGCTCGTCCACCATAGCCCGACCTACCTGTCCCGCATCTACAAGCAGGTGACCGGCGAGTCGCTGTCCGCCTTTATCGCCGAGCGGCGCATGGAGCTGGCCCGCCATCTGCTGCTGGAGAGCAACATGAAGATCTACGAGATCGCCGTCCGGATCGGCTACGACTCGGCGCCCCACTTTACCCGCTTTTTCAAAAAAAAGTACGGCATCACCCCTCAGGAATTCAGAGAGGGCTAATCGGGAGGGACAAGATACAACGATTAGGCAACAAACCGCAAGAAACAGCAACAAATGCGCGTGGTCGGACGGGTCGCCGATTCGCTACAATTCTAGTTGTAAGCGAATTCAAACTGAAGTGGGGGCAAACATCAATGACAAAGCGGAAAAACATGGCCTTGGCGCTGGCGATGACGATGCTGCTAGGTACGGCGGCTGGCTGCGCGGGCGGCAATAACACGGGCAACGCGGGAGGCGGCAACGCTCAGGGGTCGCAGCCGCCCGTGACCGAGGGAGAGTCTGGCACTGGCGCAACAACCGGCACGGCAGACGGCAAGTACGACCCGCCGATCGAAGTGACCGCCGTCCGTTCGGTCGCGGCCAGTCTGAAGTTCGAGAACGGCGACACGATCAGCGACAACGCCTGGACCCGGCTGTACGAGGATGAGCTGGGCATCAAGCTGAAGTATCTGTGGGTGAGCGACAATACGCAATACGAGCAAAAGCTGAATGTCATGATGGCGTCCGGCGAGCTGCCGGATATTATGCCGGTGCCCGGCGTGAAGATGAAGCAGCTCTACGATGCCGGTCTGCTGGCCGATCTCTCGGCGCTGCTGGAGCAATACGGCTCGGAGCATACGCTGGACTTCCTCGGTCGCGACGGCGGCAATGCGCTCGACTCCGCCACCTTCGGCGGCAAGCTGGTCGGTCTGCCGCTTAATCCAGGCTCGACCGACTCGGCGCCGCTGCTGTGGATCCGCGAGGATTGGCGCACCAAGCTGGGGCTGCCGGAGCCGCGTACGATGGACGACTTGCTGAAGATTGCCGAGGCCTTTGTCAGTCAGGACCCGGACGGCAACGGCAAGCCGGATACGGTAGGGCTGGGCGTCGACAAGCTGTTGTTCGCCGGTCTGGGCGGGCTGGAAGGGTTCTTCAACGGCTACCACGCCTACCCCGGCATCTGGGTAGAGCAGGGGGACGGCAGCCTCGCCTACGGCAGTGTCCAGCCAGAGATGAAGACGGCGCTCGCCAAGCTGGCGGAGCTGTACAAGGCAGGTATCATCGACCGCGAGTTCGGCGTCAAAAATACCGAGCAGCTCATCCAGGACTTCAACTCGGGCCGCCTCGGCATCTATTACGGCCAGCATTACACGCCGATCCTGCTCCAGGACGGCAAAAACAACAATCCCGACCTCGAGCTGAAGCCGTATCCGCTGCCTTCCGCCGACGATCAGCCGGCCAAGCCGCAGATGGCCTTCAGCATCCCGGAGTATTACGTCGTGAGCAAGGATGCCAAGCATCCCGAAGCAGCGATCAAGCTGCTCAACGCCTATCTGGAGCCGCGCTCGCGGGAGGACTATCCGGTCGAGGAATACTCCAACAACGGCGATGTTGAGAAATGGCAGTACGCGCTGCTGAAGGGCTCCAACCCGACGCAAAATCTCGACTCCTATGTCAACGTCAAAAAGGCGCTGGAGGCCAACGACCGCTCGATCCTCGACGAGACGACGCCGGACCCTTACGTGTTCGACACGCTGAGCAGCTATTATAACGGCGAAGTCGCGGGCTGGGGCTATACGATGGTATTCGGCGAAGGCGGCGCGCAGTCGCTCCTGCATGATTACAACGAGCGGAATGCCTTCCAGCCGACGGCCTTCAACTCGGCGCCGACGACGGCGATGTCCGAGCAGCAGGCGACGCTCTCCAAGCTGGAGCTGGAGACATTCACGAAGATTATTATGGGCGAAGCGTCGGTCGATGCCTTCGACAGCTTCGTCGAGAGCTGGAAGCGGCTCGGCGGCGATCTGATGACCCAGGAAGTCGCCGAGTGGAAGGCGAGCAAGTAGATGGAACGGATGCGATGGCGGCGCGAGCTGCCGCTCCATGTCATGCTGCTGCCGGGCGTGCTGCTCCTCTTCGTATTCAGCTATATTCCGATCGCGGGGATCGTCATCGCCTTCCAGAAGTTCGTCCCCGCCCGGGGCATCGGCGGCTCGGACTGGATTGGTCTGGGCAACTTCCGCTACGTCATGCAGATGCCGGGGATCGGCCAGGTGCTGTGGAATACCCTCTACATCTCGAGCATGAAGATGGCGGCCGGCTTGCTCGTGCCGATCGTCATCGCCATGCTGCTCAACGAGGTGCGGCTGACGGGGATCAAGCGCAGCATTCAGACGCTCATTTATTTGCCGCATTTTCTGTCGTGGATCATCTTGGGCGGCATCCTGATCGATATCCTGTCGCCGACGCAGGGGATCGTCAATCAACTGCTCGTGTGGCTGGGCTTCGACGCGCAGTTTTTCCTCGGCAGCAACAAGCTGTTCCCTTACGTGCTCGTGCTGTCGGATGTGTGGAAGGAGTTCGGCTTCAGCACGATCGTCTATCTGGCGGCGATTACCAGCATCAGCCCGACGCTGTACGAGGCGGCGGTCATGGACGGGGCCGGCCATTGGCGGCAAGCCTGGCATGTGACCTTGCCGGGGATGCTGCCGGTCATCGTCCTGCTGGCGACGCTCAGTCTGGGCAATGTGCTCAATGCCGGCTTCGAGCAGGTGTTCAACCTGTATAGCCCGGCCGTCTACCAGAGCGGCGATATTCTCGACACGTTGATCTACCGGCTAGGGCTGCTCGATGCCCAGTTCGGGGTTGCGACTGCGGTAGGACTGTTCAAGTCGCTCGTGTCGCTGCTGATGATCTCGATGTCGTATTACCTGGCGTATCGCTGGGCCAATTACCGCATTTTTTAGCCGAGAGGAGGCTGAGTTTACTCTTATGCATACGATCTCTTCCGGCAGAAGGCTCTTTGTAATGCTGAATTACACGGCGCTTGTTCTGCTTGCTTTGACCTGCCTGTTTCCGATCATTCATGTGCTTGCGATTTCCTTCAGCTCCAGCACCGCGGCCTCCTCCGGCCGCGTGACGGTCTGGCCGGTCGATTTTACGCTCGCTTCCTACGACTATATCTTGCAAAATCCCGAGTTTCTGCGCTCCTTTGCTGTGACGCTGCAGCGCGTGGCGCTCGGGTTCACGATCCAGCTGGCGATGACGCTGCTGAGCGCCTATCCGCTCTCCCGCGAACAAAAGGATTTCCGGCTGCGCACAGCCTACGCCTGGTACTTCGTCGTGACGATCCTGTTCAGCGGCGGTCTCATCCCCTGGTATATGACGATCCGCGAGGTCGGCATGATCGATACGATCTGGGCGCTCGTCATCCCGGGCGCGGTGCCGGTGTTCAACATTATTCTGATGCTGAACTTCATGCGCGGCTTGCCCGCCGAGATCTCGGAGTCGGCCTTTATGGATGGCGCGGGGCATTGGCGCGTATTGGCGAGCATCATCGTGCCGCTCTCGATGCCCGTCATCGCCACCGTGTCGCTGTTCACGCTGGTCGGTCACTGGAACGCCTGGTTCGACGGCCTGATCCTGATGAACTTCCCGGAAAATTATCCGCTCTCCACCTACCTGCAACTGATGGTCATCAACAGCAGCACCTTGAACTTCAGCGGCACCAGTCTGCGGGAGGTCGTGGAGATCTCGCAGCGGACGACGCGGGCCGCCCAGATCTTCCTCGGCGCGCTGCCGATCCTGCTCGTCTACCCGTTCCTGCAACGCTTCTTCGTCAAGGGCATCGTGCTGGGCAGCGTCAAGTCCTAGTCTAGCTCCGGGCTATACAAGATCCTGCACTTAAGTCTGCGCAACGTTGAATCAAGAAAGGAGATATACAAGACATGGGAAATCTGATATCTCGATCGGCCAGACCGCCATTCATGCATCGCAGCACGCTGCTGCGCAAGCTGCGCCTGGCGACGCTCGCTTTGCTCGTCGGCACGCTTGGGCTCCCTGTGGGCGTCCCCGGGGCCATCCTCGGAGGGGGCGGCCCGGAGGCGCGGAGCGGCGTCGCCCATGCCGACACCATGCACACCATCGTCATCGAGGGGGAGAGTGCGATGACCGATAATTACCCGAATGCGGGCAAGCAGCTGCCGGGCGCTTCGTTCAGCGGCGGCAGCCTGCTGCGGCTGGAGACGCCCGACCCGATGCCGACAGGTGGCTACATCGCCTCCTATTCCTTTACGGTGCCGGAGGCCGGCACCTATGCGCTGGAGCTGGCGACGACGCCGCCGGAGGCGCTGTGGTCCTCGCCGTATGCGCTGTCCTTCAACGGAGGATCTTATGAGACCGTGAGCGGGGCGAACGAGGTCGCCAATGTCAATGACACGGTGAGGCGATATGCGGCAGGGCATGTGACGCTAGCGCAAGGGCTGAACACGGTAGATGTACGAGTGGATACCCGCCGCAGTCTGGATCAGCAATATGTGTTGTATCTGGATGCGATCACGCTGCGGCAGGTACCCTTCGGCCTCCAGAGCCTGCAGGCGGACAGCCCGTTCCGCGTCTTCGAGTCGGGCGAGACGGTCGCTCTGACGGCGATGCTCGCCGGAGCGGCGCCGGTGGCGACGACGCTCGAGGTGACGCTCACCGACTATTGGGGCAGTGCAGCCGGCAGCTTCACAGTGCCTGTGAGCGCAGGCGCGGAGACGGTCCCGGTGTCGCTGGGCATGCTGGATCGCGGCCATTACACGGTGACAGCTCAGCTCTCCGGGACGGACGATGAGGCGACGAGCTATGTTGCCGTCGTGCCAGCCGCCGCCGAGCGCCAGCTGCATGAGGAGGCGCCCTTTGCCATCGACGGCGGTTTCTCGTTGCACATCAATCCGTCGAAGCTCCCAGGCTTCGCCGACAGTCTGGCCCGCTTGGGCGTCGGCTGGGTGCGCGACCGTTTCCACTGGAGCACCGTCAATCCATCGCCTGGCGTCTTCGACTACTCGCACTTCGAGTCGACGCTGGCGCCAATCGCCGCAAAGGGGGTCCGGGTGCTCAGCACGTATCAGGATTCGCCGGCGTGGACGCGTCAGGGCGGGGGCAGCATCCCGGATGACCTGATGGCGGCTTACCAGTTTGCCCGGGATTCCGGGACGGAGCTGGCGGATCTGGTCGATGCGTGGGAGATCGGCAATGAGCCGGACGGTCACTTCACCGGCACGGACGAGACGGCCGACCAGTACGCCGCCTTTATGAAGGCCGCCGCGATCGGATACCGGGATAGCGGCGCGGGCGCGCTGCTCTCGATCTCGGGCTTCGCGGACCGTCCCAACGACTATATCCGACTCGTCATGGCCAATGAGGTGTTGCCGTTCCTGGACATCTACAGCTTCCACGGCTATCCGCTGCCCTATGGCAACTATACGAGCGAGCCGGTGCCCTTCCCGACCAACGCGGCGGATCATCTGGCCTTCGCCGACCAACTGAGCGGCGGAGCGCAGGTGCAGCGTTGGATGACCGAGGCCGGCATCGCCGTGCCGATCGGCGCGGCGCGCGATCTGAGTCCTGCCGAGCAGCGGGCGCAGGCGCGTTATCTCATCACCTCGGCGGTGCAATCGGTCGCTGCTGGCGTTGACCGACACTTCTGGTTTTTCATGCCGCATTATCTGGAGAATGGCAACGAGTACGGCATCTTCAATGCCGGGGATGCCCCGTACGCAGCCTACCCCGCGATCTCTACGCTCACGCACGCGCTGGGCGAAGGCCGATACATCGGTACGCGTCAAGGCTTGCCTTCCGGCGCGCGCGGTTACACCTTCATGGACGGAACGACGCAGGTCGATGTGCTCTGGTCGGAGACGGTGCAGACCGTCAGTCTGCCGACAGTCGGCACTGCTGCCGAGGTGACGGATCTGATGGGCGATACGCAGCCTGCGGTCCCAAGTGCGGGGATGATCACCGTGAGCATCGGACCTGATCCGGTCTATGTCGCGCAGTCCGGCGTGACCGGGGGCGGGACGCCTTCGACGCCAGTGACGCCGAGCCCGGTGGTGCTAACGGCTGCTGAGCGCGTCGTCCTGACGCAGCGATATGAAGCCGAGGCTGTCGACCAGGCCAAGGTATTCGGCGCCTATCGGCTGTCCAAGCAGACGGCCAACACTGTGGAGGTGGACGTATACAACCTTCATGATGCGCCATTCAACGGCGTCATCGAGGCGACAGCCTCCGGCGGCTGGCAGCTGGCGCAAGCCTCGAAGCCGGTGCAGGTAGCTGCATATGGCTCTGCGACGGTAACCTTCGAGCTGACGGCCGGGCCGCAGGTGGACAATATGGTCAAGGCGCCGGTCGAGTTCAGAGCGGTCGCAGGAGCGGACAGCAGCACCGTGTCGCGCGCCCTCGTCATGACCGGACTGGAGGAGGTCGCTATCGATCCGATCGCCGAGGCTGGAGTGCCGACCAACTGGGATTACACGACGGGCGATGCGATCCCTGCCACAGGCAGCTATACGGTGACGAGCGGCGTCGATCCAGGCACAGTCCGCTTCAAGTATGCGTTCACCGACACCAATCAATGGGTGTATCCGTATCTCGACCTGCCGTCCGCACTCGATCTGACGACGGCCAGCGGCGTCGCCTTCACGATCGAGGCGGAGGAGGACATCGCCGATACGGACATCAAGCTGATCCTCGTCGAGAGCAATGGCAGCAAGTACTATACGTTCAACGGCTTCGAGATCAAGGCAGGCGTCAATCGCTACGTCATCCCGTTCGCGATGCTCTCGATCGCCACCTTCGGACCGCCGGACAACAACAACGCGCTCGATCTCGGCCAGGTCGAACGGCTGCAGCTTGGGATCAATACCCAACTGCTCGATGTGCCAGCATTCACGCTGCGGGAGCTTGGCACCTTCGTCATCCAGGGCGACTCCGGCACGGAGCCGTCGGTCGAGCCGCCGAGCCTGCCCGCTGCGTCGGCGTCCTACGTCGCGCTGTCCTCCGACACGCGGCTGCAGTCGCTGACCGTGCGAGCTGGCGATCAGACGACGGAGCTGGTCGCGGACGCCGCCGCTAGCGGCGCGAAGAGCAGCGACAGGGTCACTAGCGGGGGAGACGCAAACGGCAACGGGTCGGACTATACGCTCCAGACCGAGGCGGCCCAGGTAGAGATCATCGCTCGTCCCCGACATTCGGCCGCCACAGTTACGATTAGCCGGGAAGGCGCGGCTGGATCGAATGACTTGTGGGCGCTCGCGCCGGGGAAGAGTCGCTTCGTCGTAACCGTGCGTGCCCAGGACGGGGCGCTGGGGAGCTATAGCCTGACGATCACGCGCCAATCCCTGGACAGCGAGAGCGCTGTGGAGCAAGAGCCGGTGGATAGCCTGACGCCGACTTCATCATGGTCAGATATTGCCGGTCACTGGGCGGAGGCGCAGATCCGCGCCGCTATGGCGGCCGGGATCGTCAAAGGCTACGGAGACGGAACATTCCGCCCTGGCAGTGCCGTCACGCGCGCCGAGTTCACGGTAATGCTGATGCGGGCGCTTGCCAGCCCGGGCGAGAGCGGGGACGAGGGTGAGGGGGGAGGACAGAGCGACGGAAAGGGAGAAGACGAGGACAGCCGCGAGGCGGAAGAGCCGCCGGGCTTTGCCGATCAAGCCAGCATTCCGTCATGGGCGGCGCCATCGGTCGACGCAGCCGTACAAGCGGGATTCCTGCAGGGCTACTCGGACGGCAACTTCCGGCCGGGCAGGGCGATCACGCGGCTGGAGATGGCGGCGATGATTGTCCGCGCAGCAGAGCTGACAGGCTCCGACACAGCGACAGCCTTCTCCGATGATGCGGAGATTCCGGCTTGGGCGCGAAGCGCGGTGCAGGCCGCGGCAGATGTGGGCCTTGTGCAGGGCGACATGGATCATCGCTTCGCTCCGCAGCGCACCGCCTCCCGGGCGGATGCCGTCACCGTCCTCATGCATCTGCTGGACATGCGCTAAGCTATGCACGAGACTTTACGAAGACAGCCCCCAGCGTCATGATGTTGGGGGCTGTCCTTGTTTGCTTGAGGTCAACCAGTAGACTCGTTCTTAAAATCATACTTGAGCAGTTCGCCTTCGGCCGCCCTACACGCCATGCCTGCAAGGGAAAAAAGGTACACTGGAGCGCCCGAACAGCGAGACAGGTTGAACCAGGTTGTCTCCGACGTAGCGTTTGGCCCGTTGCAGCAGGTTGCGGTGGCTCTTCACGAACGGTATTTGCTGGGCGGGACACCATAGCGCTGTTTGAAGGCGCGCTCGAAATGAGGCAAGGTGCGAAATCCCGAGGCAAAGCAAATCTCGGTTATCGGCAGGGTCGAGGTCTGAAGCAGCGAGCCGGCAAATTGCAGTCGCAGGTTTTGCAGGAAATGCTGATACGTCACGCCGGTGTATTGCCGGAAGCGGGTGCTGAAATAATTGGGGGATAGTCCGGCTTCTCTGGCGGCCGCCTCCAATGTTAGCGGCTCGCGGAAATGGAGCCGCAGGAAGGCGATGGTAGCGCCGATCTCATGCTGATCCGAAGCTTGCTCGAGTGGACCAGCCCCCTCTGGAAGACCCGACCTGCGCATCAGCTCGATGAGCAGGCGCTCGATAGCCCCCTTGACGATTCGTCCCGCTTCAAGCGCGGCGATCTGCTCCTGCTCCCTGTGAATACGCTCGAATTCGGCAGCGATCGCGCCATAGTCCTCCTCGCTGAGCTGACAGACCAGATGCTTCCGATACTGAGCGAACAGCAAGCGATAGAGCTCCTTGTCCAGCAGCTTGTCGGAGAAGATCAGATTGTAGTGAACAAGCGTGGTGCCCGGTGCAGGGATCATCTCATGGAAATCGGCAGGGGTGAGCAGGAACAGCATACCTTTGCGCGCGGATAAGGAGTGCCCGTTAATCACATGCTTGCCTTCCCCCATCGTGACAAAACCCAGCTCGAAAAACTCATGCCAGTGCACTTCAAGCCGCTGGGCCAGCGGCGAGATGAACAGTCGGAACGGGAGCTCCTGCATAAATTCACGGCTAGTCAGACGATGAGGGAGCGAGCGGTCATTGGCGGGCATCCTTCCTATCCTTTCTGCGTACAACGCTTTTAATCAGACATTAATAAACGGGCTTCCGGCGATGTCCCTTCCTCGGGCCAGCCAGATTTTGAAGCCTTCATTACGTTCTGGAATGACACGGGCCTCGGTGGAAAAAAATCGCATCGTATACCCGCATCTTCGGTAGGGGCTTGTATTCGGCGTAGCGCCATGAATAATCCGGGAATCGTGCAGGGAGCATTCTCCTTGCTCAAGCTCGAAGTAGACAGCTTTGGTTTCGTCGAGGCTGTCTTTTTTGATTTGGGTAGGGAACAGATTGCCGCTCGCATCCACCTCTTCATATTCGGAGAATCCGCTGGAATGCGTGCCGGGGATGACTCGCATGCAGCCGTTTTCGCGCCAACTGCGATCCAGAGCCAGCCACAGCGTCACAATCTTGTCATAGGAGGTCAGTCGGCCCTCCCAATAGGCGGAGTCCTCATGCCACGGCGTGGCCCGTCCTGTGAACGGGTCCTTGCATATGAAATGGCTGGACCAGAGCCCGATATTAGGACCGATCAAGGCTTCCACGACATCCAGCACTTCATCGCTCATCAGATAGCTCAGCAGCCGCTCGTCTCGGAAATGCGGCACATCCAGTTCATCAGAGAGTTTGCTCCCCTTCTGTTCCAGATGCTCCTCGAAGATTTGTGTCAATTCCTGCAGCTGTTCGGGATTAAATACTTGCTTATTATACAACAGGTAACCGTTTTTTTTGTAAAATTCTACTTCGTCTGCGGATAGCTTTACTGTTCCCATCATGAGTCGCCTCTCTTTGGTAGCGGAATGTCTAGCCTCTTCATTATAGAGACGGAGCGTCATTAAAAGCTTGCCATAAGTTATCTGGAAGTATGCTTTTCTTACGATCTTCATCTACGTTAGTATCCAGTAAATTCGCAATACAATTGTTTTATTTGTTTTATTGACATATAACAAATATGATTATACAATACAAATGAAACATGAGGATGAGAAGAGGGAGTGAACAAGATGCGTGCAGGGTATATCCGAAAGACGCTTCTCGCTGCAATGCTCATGGTTGTGCTGCTGGGAATCTCGCTGTCGTCATGGGCTCTGAATCAGGCGGAGGCCGCTGTCGGCAATGGCAGTCCGGCTTCGCTGCAGGAGTATTGGAACGGCGAGGCGGAGTGGGTGTTTCAGAAGAAAGAGACGTGGAGCAGCACAGGCACGGCTGGCTATTTTAATGGTGGACATGTTGAGGTTGCTCCAGATGGTACCTGGTATTACTTCAATCGCAAATACGTATCCGGCGCCGATGCTTCCTGCTCGATTGCCAAGCTTGGCATCCAGGTCCGGAAGTCGCTGGACAAAGGGCAGACGTGGAGCGCACCTGTCGATATCATCATGCCGACGGCTGGTACAGCATGGTCCTGTATCGCTACGGATGGAGATGCCTGGTACAATGCAGGGGAAGACAAATGGGTGTATCTGTTCCAATGCCAGGACAACAACAGCTGGAAGGGATGTCTGGCCGAGCGGGCTGGAGCCGATCCGATGGGAGCCTTCACGGCTGCCGCCAGCAACCCGGTCATTGAAGCCGGGGATCTCTGGGATCCGATTTGCAATACGATGACAGACAAGTGCGCGTCCCTTGCCGGGGGCACAGGCAAAGTATTCGATGAAGGCACGTTCAATATTTTTCGTCATGACGGCACCTATTATTGGGTAGGCTTTCATGGATATGACGGCGTGCGGGGATATCGGGGGATTGCGAAGACAAGCGACTTTGTGACGTGGATCGCCGGCGATCCGGGACAGGGCGTCCCCGGCGATGCGGTCTTCACCTCGGATGATACCCAGCTGTGGAGAGAGAGCTGGGATGGCGGGACGTCGACTGGAGGCGGCCAGGGCAGCATGTTCTATGAAGATGGCTATTATTATCACCTCATCGAGGGCTCGGACAAAAATCTCGCCTGCACCGACAATCAACGCTGGAATTATGGCCTGTACCGCAGCAGCTCGCTTGCCAGCACGAGCTGGGATCCTTTCCCGGCAGGCAATCCGGTGATCTATTCCTCTCTGACGCCGGAGGGACTGGGAGGCTCCGTCGTTCCGTGCAATGTTCAATATGCCGGTCTGTTCAAGGACCCGGACACCAATTATATCTATTTGTATTACGGGCGATCTTCCCATGTGGATGCGAATACGGATGGGCTGTATTGGTTCCGTCTCGAGCAATCGGATAATCTGTTGGTGAATGGCGATCTATGGCGTTCAGATGACTTCGGGTGGAATCGGACAGGCAGCGGTACCAATATAGCGGTCTATCGCTTCCCCGGGAATACCCCTGATGGGACGCCGTATCTGGCCGCCAATTGTGGCGGGACGTGTGGCGCGAACCATAGTATTTTCCAGGATATTGACGTAACGGGAAGTACGGGGTCTACGGTGAGCTTCGGGGGCAGCTTCATGTCGGAAGGCGGGAGCGCCGCGTTGGATGTGGTGGTCTATCAGATGGATGCGGCCTATCACGTGCTGCGTGCCGATACCTTGCCCATTACGACCGGGACGAGCTGGGCGAGCTACAGCCATCACGTTCCGCTGCATACAGGAGCAGTGAAGCTGAGATATCAATTTTATATGAAGCATCCGGTGACCTATAGATCGGATGATCATTTTGTGAGCATCCATTAATGAAACTGAGGAGAGATACGTGGTGGGGAACCCGGTAATGATGAAGCTGCAGCAGTGGGAGGTCAAGGGTTACTACCCTCATGTGCCGCATCTGGGCAACAGCATGGAGACAGGTGGCGGACTGCAAGGCTTAACGGACTGGATACCGGCAACCGTACCCGGGTCCGTGCATGCGGACTTGCAACGTGCAGGCTGGATTGAAGATCCGTACTATGGGATGAACAGCTTGAAGTGCGAATGGGTGGAGAACCGGTGGTGGCTATACAGCACAACCCTGAACTATAAGCCAGGAGCGGGAGAGAGGGTACATCTGTGCTTTAAGGGATTGGATTACAAGGCGCATATCTACCTGGATTATCAGCTGCTGGGCGTGCATGAAGGTATGTTCGGCGCGGTCTCCTACGACATTACCGAGCGGCTGCTTACCAGACAACGCGAGTGCGAGAGTGGGGAGGCGGAGGAATCCGCCAGCTTGCTCCGTGTGTTGTTCGAGCATGCGCCAGACGAGATGGGACAGATTGGTTACACGTCGCGCACAAGCACCCAGAAAAGCCGATTCGCGTACAAGTGGGATTTCTCGACGAGGCTGGTGCCTGTCGGCTTCTGGGATGAGGTCTGTCTGTGCGTGACGGGGCAAGCGGCAATAGACGAGGTGCATCTGCAGCCGACTGTGGATCGTCGTGAAGGGCGGCTGCAGGTGACTAGCCACATCCGAACGGGTGAGGCTTCCGGCGTCTATCGCTGTCATGCCGAGGTGTGGGACGGGGAGACCAAGGTAGCCGAAGCCTCGGGCGATTATGATGTCGCCGCAGCAGGAATGGCAGCCAGTACAATCGCATTGCAGATTGCAGAGCCGCAGCTGTGGTACCCGAACGGAGTCGGAGCTCAGCCGCTGTATCGAGTGGTGCTGACGGTGACTGAGAATGGCATTTGCTCTGACCGATGGGAGGGGATGACGGGGTTCCGCAGCTTGCGCTGGATCAGCAATGAAGGGGCTGGTGCAGATGTGCTCCCTTATACTGTCGAAGTGAACGGCGAGCGTGTCTATATTAAGGGGGTCAATCTTCCCCCCATTGATCAGCAATACGGGACGGTCACCCCGCAGCGCTACGAACAGATGGTATCCTTGATGAAGGAAGCGAATATCAATCTGGTGCGTGTATGGGGAGGCGGTCTGATTGAGAAGCAGGTGTTCTACGAATGCTGCGACCGCGCAGGGATTCTGGTATGGCAGGAATTCATCCAGTCCAGCTCGGGCATCGACAATGTCCCATCGCAGCATCCACGCTTCCTGGAGCTGCTGACGCATACAGCGATTAGCGCACTGAAGGTCAAGCGCAATCATATCAGTCTCGCCTGCTGGAGCGGCGGGAATGAATTGACCGATGCTGCGGGTGTTCCTGCCACCTATGAGGATGCCAATCTGGCGATGCTCCAGCGATTGGTTGAACAATACCATCCAGGAGCCTATTTCTTGCCTACCTCGGCTTCAGGTCCGAACGAATTCCTGAACCTGGAGCAGCCCGGCCGGAACCATGATGTCCACGGACCCTGGAAGTATGGAGGTCACGAGGGCCATTACGAGCTGTACAACCGCTCCGACAGCAGGCTGCATAGCGAATTTGGCGTGGATGGCTGCTGCTCTATGGCTTCGATGCGCCGATTCCTGCCGGAGCAAGAGCTCCGGGTGACGAGCATGCGGGATAGTGTCATGTGGCGCCATCACGGCGAATGGTGGGATACGCTGGAACGGGATACGGAGCTGTTTGGTCCCCTCGAACGGTTGGAGGATTACATCCAGGCCAGCCAATGGACGCAGGCAGAAGGCATCCGCTACGCGCTGGAGGCCAATCGCAGGAGGCAATTCAGCAACAGCGGCAGCATCATCTGGCAATTCAATGAACCCTTCCCCAACGCCAGCTGCACCTCTGTCGTCGATTATTACGGCGAACCGAAGATGGCCTATTACTGGCTGCGCAAGGCGTATGCGCCGCGTCATATCTCGCTGGCGTACGACAAGCTCGTCTATGCGCAAGGGGAGTCGTGGACCGCTGCCTGTTATCTGCATAACAGCCTGGAGGCCTGTGCGATGGAATGGCGTGCAGAGGGTCTTAGCCTTAGCGGGGAGGTGCTGTGGTCGCAACAGGGGAATGCCCAATTGGAAGCCAACTCCTGTCGCAAGGTCGCAGAGCTGCGGATGAATGTGGACGGGAATACTCCCGAGATCTTCCTGGTCCGGCTGCAGTTGGCTGGCGAAGAAGCGAATGTCTACCTGTTCTCTACGCGAAGGAACCCTTGGTTGGCGCCTCTTCTCGAGCAGCCGGAAGCTCGACTGTCCGCGGTGCTTATCGATAGCTGCGAGCAAGGCTCGCAGGCCAAGCGACGGTACGCCGTCACCAATGAAGGAGAGCGGGCGGCGCTCTACGTGAAGGCGGAAGCCAGCGGGATTGCCCCGCTGGATTTCCGATCGCGCCATAATTATACCGTCATCATGCCGGGGGAGACCGTTTATTTCGACATTGAATATAAGCCAAGCCAGCCGCCGGCAAGCGCTGATGAAGCAGGAGGAGCAGCAGCAGTGGAGGATACGGGAAGTGAGGAGGGCATAGGAAGCGGAGAGGCGATAAGAAGCGAGCCGGAGATCGTGTTTACAGCGATGGGAAGCTCGCGCGCGCTGCTGCGCTAGACCGCGCGCCAGAGCGACGCCGGGCTGCGCGTGTAAGGGAAGAAAGGTGCACTGGAACGCCCGAACCTCGCTATCTCCCGTCCCACCGCCCCGCCCTATCACCACAACGCCCAGCCCTCACTAGTCTCAACGGACTAGCGAGGGCTGGAGGTCGTGGTCAGGCCAGCAGCCTCGCATAGAGACGCTGTCCTAGCTCGAGATGGAATAGGCCGTCGGGATGGTTGATGCCGTTGGACAGGCGGTCGTGGATGTCGAGGCCGCGCGCCTCCATCTCTTCCCACATGGCGTAAGCATCGAGCAGGGCGATCGAGCGGCTGCTGGCGTAGGCTCGGAGCGCGGATACATATTGTTCCAGGACGCTGTCCTCGGCCAGACGGACAAACGCTGGCACCAACTCGCGATGGGCGTCCGCGATCCGAACATTGTCGCGCTTCATCATCATGCACGGCGTGATCAGCAGCACGGCAGCCTCCGTATCGCGGATTGCGAGCCGGACCTGCGTGTCGATCGCCTCGATATAGGCGTCGACACCGGCCGCGCCGCCGTGCGCATCGTTGTGGCCGAACAGGATCGTGATCAGATCGGGTCTGAAGGCAGCCACATCCCGCTCCCAGCGATTCAGTGATCGGACGGCCGTATCGCCGCCGACGCCAGCATTAATTGTATGCAGGACAGTGCCCGGGAAGTGCTGTTGCAGGTATCGCTTGCACACTTGATGATAGATCAGCTCGTATTCGTACACCTGATGCTGCATGCAGCCTTGGGTGACGCTATCGCCGAGCGCGACATATATCGGCCCGCGCGCGCCGGGGTCGGCAGCCTTGGCCCGCAGCAGCTCCAGGAACGGAGCGAAGCTCGTCATCGCCATGTTGGCACCCCCTTCAGAAAATGTGCACAGGTCGTCATCGACATATAGGCTTCGCCCCTGGGAATGGGTGCAAAGGTCACCATCGCCATAGCCTCCCCACTCGGAAGGGGTGCGAGGGATGTCATCGCCATATCAGCACCACCCCCAGGAAAGGCTCGGCCGCCGTGCTGATCAGCTGCCAGGCCTCGGCGGCCTGATCGACGGGATAACGATGCGTGATGAGCGGGCGAGTCTGCAGCCAGCCCTCACGTACGCCAGCCAACGTCTCGTCCATGCGCGTCCGATTCCATCCGGCGGGGGCGTAGAGCGTCACTTCCCGGTCCCGCAGCGTCTGGATGTCGATATGGCCGCGCGAGCCGTAAAATCCGGCCGATACGAGATGCCCGTCCTGCGCCATATACGGCAGCAACGCTGTGACGCTGTCCATGCTGCCTGCCGTATCGACGAGGATCGATAGCCCGCCGCTCCCGACGAAGTCGAGCGCCGCTTCGGTGAGCGGCGTCTGTCTTGTATTGACGCCACCCAGCCCTTCCGTCAGGCGCGCCAGCCGGGAGTCGTGCCGACCTGCGACCAGCACGCGCGCGCCGCGATGGCGGAGCGTCTGCGCGGCCCAGTGGCCGACCATGCCGTCGCCGAGCACGATCGCGGCATCGCCAGACCGGACGGCGTGCGGGCGCTGGCCGCAGTTGTAGCCGACCTGGGTCAGCACGAGGCCGCTGTAGTCGAGACCATCGGCGTCGTCAGGCAGCCTCCACACCTGATCGACCGGCGTCACCGCAGGCGAGACATGGCCGCCGAACGGCTCGTGCATGCCCTCGACGCGGCTGATGGAAGTGAATACATGGTCCCCTGGCTTGAACTCGGAGACATCCTCCCCAACGGACAGGACGTAGCCTGTCTTCTGATACCCGGCGACGATCGGGAAGGGCCACCGGTGGCCCTCCTGATACGGCGTATCGCCTGCCGTGCGCTCGCCGCGCAGGAAGGACGATTCCGTACCGTTGCTGATCCACGAATAGACGACCTCGATCACGACATCGCGCGGTCCCGGCTCGGGGACGTCGATCGTCTGGACGGCGACTTGATGTTGGTCGATGAAGACGACCGCTCTGCTCTTCATGGCTGGTCCAGCTCCTCTCGATTCATAGATCGCGTCCGGGATACGTATACACCTTGATCGCTTCCTGGGACTTCAGCAGCGCGACGGCTTCTCCATAGCGGGAGAAAGGCACATGATGGGTCAGCAGGCACGCAGTGTTGAGCCCTTTGTGCGCAAGAGCGTCGAGCAGCAGCTTGCGGTCGCGCCGCTCGAAGGGACGATAGCGGTAGGCCTCCAGCTTGGTGCCGCGCAGCCACTGCTCCGGGCCGAACTGGACCTGGTCGCGCAGCACGCCGAAGACGACGACATGGTCGCGGACGCGCCCCAGCAGCGACTGGATGGAGGCGGCTGCCCCTACGCAGTCGTAGCCGAGCTCGAAGACGCGATCGCCCAGCTCATCCGCATGAACGGCGGCGCCGAGTCCGAGCCGGTTGACCTCGTTGATCCGGGTCTGGCTGACGTCGACGCCGACGATCTCGGAGGCGCCCCAGATCCGCGCCAGCTGGATGGCGAGCATGCCCGCCGGGCCGAGGCCGGAGATGACGATCGAGCGGCCGCGCAGGTCGCCGAACTGGGACATGCCCAGCAGCACGCACTTGAGCAGCTCGATCGGAGCGGCTTGCTCGAAGGTGACGTTGTCCGGCAGCCGGATCAGCTCAGGCTCCTTGTAGCACACATACTCGGCGTAGGCTCCGGGCCCTGACAGATGCTCCAGCGCCGCGACGCGGTCGCCGACCTTCAGGCCGGTGACATGCGCGCCGACAGCGACGACGACGCCTGCCGCCTCGTGGCCGGGCTGTCCGGGCTCGAGCGGGTAGGCGGGAGGCTGGCTGTAGTCGAACATATCGCGGCCGGCCATCATGTTGATATCCCAGCGCGGGCAGGTCGTCACGACCTCGATCCGCACCAGCGCTTCGTTGGCGGCAGGGACGGGGACGGCGGTCTCGAAGATATGATACGTATCAGGCCCGGTGATTTGCAGCACTTTCATAGACTCCGCAATCGGGGAGCCGACTGGACTTGTGGTTGGCATGCGTCACACTCCTTGGATTAAGGTCGCTGCATGCTTTGCGTCACATATTGCAGCTTGCTATCAGCTTAGCTGCAATAGTCGGCTTTGTCTTTGTACATAATCGTCTGATCCATCCGGGGGAATGACTGCGATAACAGGCATTTCAGGATGGATGCAGGCACAAAATCGACATAGCGCAAGCAGAGGGAGCCCGCCTATTGCACAGAATAAGACCTCACGCCCCGCTCTCCCTGTCGACGATGGAGTTGGCTTGGGTGCTTAGCATATTTTGTCGGTCTGCCACTTCAACGTATCCTGGAACGGCTCGAGTCGGAACGACTGGTCGCGCCAGTAGTACATAAGCTCCTGCCGCTGCCATCCTGCATACAGCTCTTCCCATGCGTAGGGGCCGTGCGGCTTCAGCGAATTTTCCTCGATGACGGCGCTGGCTGCCTGGAAGCGCATGTCCGCAGACAGCCGGATCGCGCCAGGGGTGCGGTTCGGCAGCGATTTGTGGACGGTGAGACTGTGGAAGGTGATGAAATCGCCCATCTCATAGTCGCCTTCAACCCACTCATAATCGTGATTGCACAGCACCGCCTCGAGCTCTCCTGCGCCGCTGGCGGGGGCGATCCCCAGTCTGCCGGACTTGTGGCTGCCGCGCAGCATCGACAGTCCGCCGAGCGAGCGCGGCGCATGTCCGAGCGGCATCCAGCACGTCCAGGTCTGCACGGCGCCCTGGATATGGATGAAGTCCTGGTGAGGCGGCGTCGGGTGCAGCTCCCGATGCGGCAGCATGACGCGGGCGATATTGCGCGGATGAGGGAACGCCCGCTCGCCCAGCAGCGTATCGAACAGTCGCAGCAGCTCCGGCCGGTGCGCCAGCGCGTGGAACGACTCGAGAGACTGGACTTCCTTGTAGATGTCCAAAGGAACTCCGACCCCGTAGGCGTTGACTTCCTCCCGGGTCAACCGATGGATCGCTTCCGTGTCGACGATCCCATCCATCGCCGGGCGGCTGCGATCGAGCAGGCCGCGACGGCCCAGCACCTCGAGGATCCGGCTGCGCACCTCTTCGATTGCCTCGCGGGGGATCAGTTGCTTAAAGAACAGGAATCCGTCCTCGTCCGCGCGAGCGCGCAGCTGTTCAGGGTAAGCCAGTAAAGCGGTTGCATCTTGAAATCCCATCTCGTATCATCCTCTCTACCAAAAAGTGAAGTCTTGCTATGAGCTTAGCTCCAGATGCCGCTTTTGTCTTTGTACATAATCGTCTTATCAAGTCCCCGGCAACAATCCAATTGTTGTTTGCGGGATAATCGTATACCATAGAGCAAAACGTGTATTTAGCGATCACTGTACGAAGTTGCACTTTACGAACAAGTTGACCGAACGTGACGGGAGGCGTCCACATGTTGAGCTATCGGTGGGAGGAGATCGAGGCGACAGCCGTCTTTGCCAATCGGCTGGTCGGCGCGCCGGGGGAGACCTTCGGCCCCCGGACGATCCGTGAGCATCAGCTCGTCTATGTCGATCGGGGACAGATGACCGCGAGAGTACAGGACAGACGCTATCGGCTGGGTCCGGGAGAGCTCGTCTACTATGGTCCGGATATCGTGCATAGCCTGGAGATCGCTGGCAGCGAGCCCTGCGTCCTCTACGGCTTGCACTTCTCGCTGACTCGCGGCGCGCGCCCCTGTCCGCCCGAGGGGCTGGACATCCGCGACGCCGCCTTCGCCGATCGCGAGCTGCGCGCCAATCGGCTGCTGCTCGGTCAAGGGGCGGATCGCCTGGATATGCCAGAGCGATCCGCTCCCGGCGAATGGATCAGGGGCGTGCTGCACGAGCTGCAAGCGCACTATTATCGCGGCGGCGAACGGGCGGTGTTCTACACGAGATCGCTCGTCATGAAGCTGCTCGTCGAGCTCGCCGTGCAGACGGCTGGCGGCTGTCATAGCAGCCCCGAGCGTCATGGCGAGGCGAGCGTGGCGGAGCTGATCCGGGAGCGGCTGGAGCAGCGGGCCGAGCGGCCGTACGACGTTGGCTGGCTGACGGAATGGACGGCCTATCATGCCAATTACGCCGCCCGCCTGTTCCGCCGACAGCTCGGGCTATCTCCCCATGACTACCATCGGCGCTGCAAGCTGGTGCGGGCGCAGGAGCTGCTCCGCAGCAGCGAGCTGTCGATCAACGAGATTGCCGAGCGGCTGCATTTTTCCGGCATTCATTATTTCTCCAAGGCGTTCAAGCAGTTCGCCGGCCGATCCCCCTCGGACTATCGGCGCCTGGCGAGATGGATCTGATTTCTGCTGTTGCCACAAGATATGTTATAATTTTCTAGTGACGACAGTTTCGGCATAATACAAGGGGCAATTAGTGATGGAGGGCAGACATGGCGAGTACGATTAACGATGTAGCTAAGCTTGCCGGGGTATCGCGGCAGACCGTCTCCCGGGTCCTTAACGAGCCAGGGCGGGTGAACCCCGACACGCTGCAAAATGTAAAGCGAGCCATCGAGAAGCTCGATTATCATCCGAATATAACGGCCCGCAATCTGGCCAATAATGTTGTCAAAACGGTAGGCCTGTTTATGCCGTTCGGCGTAGCCGAGGTCAGGCAAAACCTGTTTTTCTCCACCCTGTCGGCAACCGTATGCCATCATTTCGCAGACAAGGACTTCGTGCTGCAGCTATTCACGTCCCTGGATGAGGAGGATTACGGCAGCTTGTTCAAGCGACTCTATCGCGAGAAGCGGGTAGGCGGACTTATACTCACTTGTCCTTCGGTCAACAATCAGCAAATCGTCGAGCTGCTCGCAGCGCGGATCCCGTTCGTCCTCGTCGGCAGACCGGGCGTCGAGCTGGAGGGAGCAAGCTATGTCGATGTTGATAATGCCGAGGCGGCGGATCGGTTGTTCTCCTACCTGCTCGAGTTGGGTCACCAGCGGATCGGCTTCCTCAATGCGCCGCCATCGCTGACGCTGGCAGTCGATCTATCGGAAGGGATCGACCGGGCGCGCAAGCGCTGGGCGGAGCGGTCCGAGCTGATCGAGGAGCATAGTGGATTGACGCTGGAGTACGGCTATGAGGCGGCTAAGCGGATGCTTAGCGCCCCGGACCGGCCGACGGCGATTATGGCCGCTGACGATCTGCTCATTATGGGTGTGGCCAAGGCTGCGGAAGAGCTGGGCTTGTCGATCCCTGGCGATCTGTCGATCGCCAGCGCGGTCAAGAACGGCTGGGGCGACCTGCTACCGATCCCACTCACTTATATCGATACCCAGTTTGAAAAGCTGGGCGGCATCTCGGCTGCGTATATCATCGATCAAATCAGCGGCGAGCCGACGCAGCAACTTCGCTGCGTATTGCCAGTCCAACTCGTTGAAGGACAGAGCTGCCGCAGACTATAGTATAGGCTTTACCCTGCCGCCTCAGGCGGTGCAAAAAGACGCACGCAGGTGCGTCTTTTTGCATGCTCGCCATAAGCGATACAGCTAGTTCATGAGTAAGCCTTGAGTAAGGGATACTCGGCTCGTTCAAATATAAGAAAGCGATTCCAAATATTGTCGATGTGAACGCTCTTTAATCCGAAAAAAACGAAAAAAACGTTGACAGAAAAGAGGTCAGAGAATATAGTCTAGTTATTATGTGAACGTTCACATAACGAACTGATGAATGAAGAGGGTCATGGCATGACGAGCACAATCAATGATGTTGCCAGACTGGCGGGCGTGTCGCGCCAAACTGTATCCCGCACGTTGAATGAGCCGGACAAGGTAAACAGCGACACCTTGGACAAGGTGATGAGGGCCATTCGCATGCTAGATTATCATCCCAATGTGACCGCTCGCAGCCTGGCCAATCGAACGATCCGAAGCATCGGACTGTTTCTGCCGTTCTCGGCGGACCAGGTTCGCCGCAATCTGTTTTTTTCCTTAATCTCCAATACGGTGTGCGGGAGCTGCGCCGAGCACGATTTCGTGTTGCAGCTGTTTGCCTCCGCAGCAGGGGAAGAGAGCGGCGAGTTGTTCAAGAGACTGTATTTTGAGAAGAGAGTAGGGGGACTGATCATCACCTGTCCGTCGGTGCGTACCAAGGAGCTGATCGATCTGCTGGGTCAGGAAATTCCCTTTGTACTAATCGGACGTCCGCCGGCAGGACTGGAAGCGATCTCGTATGTCGACTCGGACAATGTAACGGCGGCCCGGATCGCCACGGAGCATCTGCTGCAGCTCGGGCACCGGCGCGTGCTGCTGCTGAACGCGCCGCCGACGATGACGCTGGCCGAGGATCTGCGTCAAGGACTCCGCGAGGCAATCGAGGCAGCGAGCCCGCGCGACTGCAGCAGCGATGAGGCTCATGCGACAGAAGCAACGACCGACCTGACTTACGATTCGGCCTACGAGGCGGCGTTTGCGAGCCTGGCGCAGTCCTCGCGGCCGACGGCACTCGTCGCGGCAGACGATCTGCTGGCCCTGGCTGCGATCCGCGCAGCCGCTCAGCTCGGTCTGGAGGTGCCTGTCGACCTCTCGATCGTCTGCATCGATCACAACGGCTGGGGAGAGCTGTCGACGCGCAAGCTTACGTATATCGAGAGCGGCTCTGCGCAGCTAGGCGCGCTTGCCGCAGCGCATCTGATGTCGAGCATTACCAACCAGTACCGGCCGACGTTGCAGCGGGTGCTGCCCGTCCAGCTCGTCGAAGGCCAATCTACCGCGCATCCGCGCGATACTTTCCAAGGAGTGAACGAAAAATGAAAAAAATGATGACGGTTACAAGTATGATGCTCGCCGGTGCGCTGCTATTGTCGGCCTGCGCGTCGAATGGGAATACCAATACTGGCGGCACCGCCAGCACGAACGGCGCAGCGGAGTCTTCCTCCGAGGGCGGCAAGGAGGCGGCATCTAATCCGCAGACGTTGACTGTCTCTTACAATCAAGGCGAATTCTCGTGGCCGGTGTATGAGCAGTTGGCTGCAGCTTTCAAGGAGCGCACCGGGCATACGGTGAAGTTCAATTATGTGCCTGCTCAGGAGTACGACAATTGGGTGCAGACCCAATTCATCGGCGGCACCGAGCCCGATGTCATCATGGGCGGCGGCGAGCTGGATCAGAAAAAAGAGTTTTACCGCAACGGCTGGATCGTCGATCTGGAGCCTTATCTCGATGAGGAGAGTCCGTTCACAGGCCAGCCATGGCGAGCGTCCTTCCAGGACGGCGTGCTCGATTCGGTGCTCGACAAGACGGACAGCGTCGATCCGAAGCTGTATGGCGCGCCGGATCAGCTGGTGACGGTCAACCTGTATTATAACAAAGCGATCTTCGAGGAGATCGGCGTCAGCGAGCCGCCGGCCAACGTTACCGAGCTGCTGGAGACGGCCAAAAAAGCCCAGGAGGCCGGGTATATCGGCTTCAGCATCCAAAATTCGATCGACTGGAATCTCGGCTGGTACGCGTCCGACATCTGGGATGCGCTGTGGCGCTCGAGTCTGGATGAGCTCGATCTGAACAGCTCCGGCGAGATCGAGACCTCCGAATGGGCCGCTGCGGTCACGGCGGGCAAGATTACGGCGCAGTCGCCGCAGCTGCAGGAGTATGCGCGACTGATGAAGGACTTGTCGGGGTACTTCAACACGGGCTTCAACACGGCGAGCTGGGAGTTCGAAGGTCTGTTCAACGAAGGCAAGTCGGCGATGACGCTTAATGGCAGCTGGTATCCAAACCAGCATCTGCAAGGCAGCTTCGCAGTGGACTATGGCGTTGCGCCTGTACCGTACCTGGACAACGGATACTCGGAGCTGGGCTATGACAAGGCGCATCACTACCTGATCGGCAGCTCGCCGGCCTTGTCGGTGACCCGATCCGCCGAGAAAAACGGCAAGCTGGACGCCGCTGTCGACTTCATCCGCTTCTGGACCGCGCCTGACGGCGGTGCCAAAATTCTGGCGGAGGGGCTCTACCAGATCCCGGTGGTCAAGGATGTGCAGGTGCCGGATGTGCTGCAGCCGATCGTCGCCGGCTTCGGCAGCGAGCGCCGGTTGACGTTCACAGCTAATAATTTCACAGCCGAGCAGAAGGATACCTGGTTCAAGGGCCAGCAGGCCTATCTTGACGGCAAGCTGACCGCCGACGAGTGGCTGCAAGGCTTTGTCAAGGATATGGAAAAGTATGCTGATCAAGCAATTGCCGCCAATCCGGAGTGGAAGCTGCAATGATTAATGCCGCTAGCAGAAGGGAAGTGACCGAATGATCAAGGGCAATGCCTGGTACAGCTATCTTTGCCTCGTCCCGACGTTTGCTTTTATCGGCTTGTTTCTGGTCTACCCTTCCCTTGAAGCCTTTCGCATTTCGTTTTTGGATTGGAATATGCGCAATTACATGAATCCTCAATTTATCGGGGTGGACAATTATGTAACGCTGCTCAGCGATCCCGTCTTTCTCCAATCGTTTCTGACGCTTGGCTATTTTCTGATCTGGATGCTGATCATCCACCAAGGCGCCTCCATCCTGGGCGCCTACCTGATCTACCTGCTCGGCAATGGCATCGCCGGACGTTTCATGAAGACGGCTTTTACGGTGCCGATGGTCATCCCGGGCATGGTACTGACGATGTTCTGGTTGTTTTTCTATGAGCCCAATGCAGGCTTGCTCAACTATATGCTCCATTCGATCGGTCTGGGCGACTGGACGCGGGTGTGGCTGGGCGACAGTCAGCTCACCGCGGTCATGGCGATCGTCATGAAGGGCTTCCCGTGGATCAGCGGCATGGGGTTCCTCATCTATCTGGCTGGCTTCCAGAGCATCGACGAATCGGTCAAGGAGGCGGCGCAGATCGACGGCGCTTCACGGTGGAAGATCTTCACTCGCATCGATCTGCCGATGCTGCTGCCGCAGATCCGTCTGACGACGGTGCTCGTGCTGATCGGCGGCATCCAGCAGTTCAGCGATCAATTGATCATGACCAAGGGCGGTCCGGGCTACGATACGACGGTGCCAGGACTGTTGATGTACAAAAACGCCTTCAATTACGGTCAGCTTGGCCTCGGGTCAGCGATGGGCATCGTGCTGTTCGTCATCATAATGCTGCTCACCATTATCAATATGCGCTTCATGCGCGACAAGTCTTAGGAGGCTGCCATGCGACAACGACAACGAAGGTTCAACGCCCTCTTGCTCGCCCTGCTTGGCGTGCTGCTGGCTGTAACTATATTTCCGCTGTACTTCATGCTGGTCTCGTCGGTGAAGACCAATTACCAGCTACAGACCAATTATTTCGGCCTTACACTGGAGCCGCATTTTGAGCATTACGCCGAGGCGTTCGACAAGGTGAGTGTCTATATCGGCAACTCGATCGTCATCTCCGGCGTGGCGGCGATCGGCATGATGCTCGTCTCTTGTCTGAGCGCCTATACGTTTGCCAGATTTTTATTTCCGCTGCGCAGCTTGTTGTTCGGACTGATCTTGATGTTCCTGATGATCCCGAGTGTACTGACACTCGTGCCGCAGTTCGTGCTGGTAACCAAGCTGGGGCTGATGAACAGCCACTGGGCGGCGATTCTGCCATACATCGCGACAGGGCAACTGGTAACCATTTTTGTGCTGCGGACTTTTTTCGAGCAGGTGCCCAAGGAGTTGTTCGAGAGCATGCGCATCGACGGGGCGGGGGAGCTGCGCACGTTTTTCTCGCTGGTCGTCCCCTTTGCGGTGCCGATCATACTGTCGATGGGCCTGCTTCATGTGCTCAATACGTGGAATGACTTCATCTGGCCGCTGCTCGTGCTGCCGGACCATGCCAAGATGACGTTGACCGTCGGCTTGTACCGGTTTATGGATCAGCAGCAGATCTTGTATGGCCAGATGTTCGCGGGCATGACGCTTGGTTCGCTGCCGCTCATGCTGTTGTTCGGATTAACGATGCGTTACTTCGTCCAGGGGATGACCTCGGGCGCGATCAAGGCTTAACGAGTCGGAAGGAGAGGTACGAAAGTTGAACAAGCTGAAGCAATTGCATCTCGTATCGCATACGCACTGGGATCGGGAATGGTATCTGCCAATGGAGGTATTCCGCTATCGGCTGGTCGGTCTGCTCGACCGACTGTTGACGACGATGGAGGAGGATGAGGCGTATGTCTTCCATCTCGATGGGCAGGCGATCATCCTGAGCGACTACGCGGCGATCCGACCTGAGCGGATGGATGCGCTCCGGGGGCTCGTACGCAGCGGTCGGCTGGCCATCGGGCCATGGTATGTGCTGATGGATGAATATCTGGTCAGCGGCGAAGCGCTCATCCGCAATCTGGAGGAGGGAGCGCGTCAGTGCGAGCCGTTCGGCGAACCGATCAAGCTCGGCTACTTGCCCGATCTGTTCGGCCACATCACCCAGATGCCCCAGCTGCTGCGGCAGTTCGGCATGGAGCGGGCGGTCGTCTGGCGCGGCTTGAACGGGACGCCGGAGGAGACGCCGTCCTCCTTTGTCTGGGAGTCGCCGAGCGGCGATCAGATCTACACGATCCATCTACCGGCTCGCTACGGGTACACCAGCGCCATGGAGCTGCCGCTGGACCCGGCGTCGGCCGCTGTACGCATCCGGGAGCTGGCGGGGGAGATCGGACGTTACGCGCACACCGGCCATGCGTTGCTGATGAATGGCTTCGATCATATGGAGCCGCAGCGCAATCTGCGAGCGATCATCGAGCATTGGAACCGCACAGAGCAGGTGCCGTTGGCGCAGACATCGATCATGGCCTATATCGATGCCGATCAGGCTGAGCTGGCTGAGCGTCCCGTGCGGAGGGGAGAGCTCCGCCGCACCAACCATGTGCCGGGAGCGAGGATCAATGCAATCCTGCCCAATGTGCTGTCGTCCCGCGTCTATCTGAAGCTGCAAAATGCCGAGGCCCAGACGCGTCTGGAGAAGCGAGTCGAGCCGCTGCAGGCGCTCTTGTCCGCGCTTGGCGGTGTGACGGACGAGCCGTTCGTCCGGTTGGCGTGGCGGCATGTGCTGGACAATCATCCGCATGACAGCATCTGCGGCTGCAGCATCGACGAGGTGCATGAGGAGATGGAGCTGCGCTATGCGAAGGCGCGACAGATCTCGGAGCAGCTGGAGTTGGAGGCGCTGCAGCGGCTGGGCGGACGCCATAGCCGGGCCTGGATGGGGGAGCGGGCGATCCCGGTCTATGTGTTCAACAGCCTGCCGTGGCGCCGCGATGCGCTGGTCGAGCTCGAGCTGGATACGGACGATGATCAGCTGTACCGCTCCGTACAGCTGCGCGATGTCGATGGCGTCCTCACCGTCGGGGAGATCATCGCCATGGAGCGCATCTGTCCGATCCAGCCTTACTCCGGCCAGTACCCGCTCAGCCGCCCCGAGACGAACCGCTACAGAGTGAAGGCGCTGCTGCGCGATCTGCCGGCGCTGGGCGGCAGGCTGCTGGCGGCGGAGCTGCGCGTCGAGCCGCATCTGGATGCACTGCCGCAGCAGACGCCTGGACGTAGCATTACGAATGGGATCGTGCGGTTGACGGTAGAGGCGGACGGCTCGATCACTTACGAGGATCTGACGGACGGTCGTCGCTGGAGCGGGCTGCACCTCTTCGAGGAGGGCGGAGATGTCGGCGACGGCTATTCGTACTCCCAGCCGCTGCTCGATGAGCGTTATCTATCCGGCGCTCCGTCGCGCATCAGCAGCCGTCAGGACGGGTTCGGCTGGTCGGAGCTGACGGCCGAGTATACGCTGCAGGTGCCGCGCGAGGCTGGCGCGGACGGACGCAGGCGATCCGGCGACAGCGCGGAGATGCGTATCGTGACGACGATCGAGCTGGCGGCGGGCAGCCGCACGGCGGTCTTCCGTACCGAGCTGCATAACAACGTCCGCGATCATCGGGTCCGCCTGCTCTTCCGTCTGCCGAAGCTGGCAGCGCCGGTAGCGGCAGGCTCGGCATTCGACATCGTGAGTCGTCCGGATCGTCCGCAGCAGCCGTCGCCGGACGTCTGGTTCGAGAATGAGCCGACGACCTTTCCGTTCCAACAGTTTCTCTATGTGGACGGGCCGGAGGGTCGAGCCGTCTTCACGGCGAACGGTCTGCATGAGTACGAGTGGATTCCCGGCGAGCAGGGCGGCGCAGGCACGCTGGCAATTACGCTGCTGCGCGCAGTCTCGCATATGGCAGCGGCGGAGCGGGGGATGCAGACGACCAATCGGCCGGGACCGGGGCTGCGGGCAGAGGGCGCGCAGTGTCTGCGGACGCTCGTCTACACCTACAGCCTGACGATGCCTGGACTGGACAGCGGCGTCGCGCCTTGGCGGATCGCTGATGAGCAAGCGGTGGCGCCGCTCGTCTGCACGCTCGTCGAGTCGACAGTCGCTGAGGCGGGGATAGACGCAGCTGCTGGTGCGGGCCTGAATGTCGCTGCCCTGGAGGAGGACGCGCGGATGGCAGGCAGCGACTGGCTCTCCATCGACGCCGATCTCGTCCAGGCGACCTCGCTGCGTCCGCTACCCGAGCCGGATCGCCACGGCGTCGCGCTGCGTCTGGCCAATCTGAGCGAGCAGCCGGTCTGCGCCTCGATCCGCACAAGACTGCCCGTGACGGACGCTTATGCGGGCATGGCTGATGGTCGCCGCCTGGAGCAGCTGACGATCGCGGACGCAGCGGAGGGCATCGAGATCGCCATCCGGCTCGAGCCCAAGCGGTTCGTTACCTGCTATCTGGAGTGGAAGCGCTAATACCGACAGACGATGATTGATGATCCGACTATTGGCGACGCCCGAGAGCGTCGCAGGGAGGCATACTTGTGAAGAGAATATGGCTATCCTTATTCATCCTCGTCTTGGCGACCGTACAGCTGGCTGCGCCGGCAGGCGCGACGCAGACGGATCGGGCCGATCGCCCGATCTCGTCCGGCGACGCGTCGGCGCATTGGGCTGCCGCTGTGCTGGACAAATGGCAAGGCTACGGTATCCTGCAGGGGTACGCAAACGGCGAGCTCAAGCCGAATCGCGAGCTGACGCGGGCGGAATTTGCCGTGCTGCTCGACCGAACCTTTAGTTATCGGGACCAGTCGTCCGCGCAATTCGCGGACGTGACCCCGGGGGCATGGTACGCCGAGGCTGTCGCTCGACTGCGAGCGGCGGGCGTATTGGCCGGCGACGGCAACGGCCGCTTGTGGCCGCAGCGTCCGATCAGCCGCGAGGAGGCAGCCAAGCTGATCGCCATCTCGTTCGGCATCGAGCCGCTCGCTGAAGAGGCGGAGTCGCCGTTTGGCGACGAAGCGGAGATCGCTGCCTGGAGCCGCGGATACGTGGAGGCACTGCATGCGCTGGGCTTCATCCAAGGCCGCGCGGACGGCCGCTTCGAGCCCAAGGGTCGACTGACACGGGCCGAGGCGGTACAGATGATGGACAATATCGTGCCCACGATTGCAGGCGCAGGCTCCAAGCTGCCTCCGGTCGTATCGGGCGGGTTGCTCGTCAACGCCGCGCCGCTGCTGTTCGAGGATACGGTTATGGAGGATGATCTGTACCTGGCACCCGGGACTGCAGGAGAGCTGCTGCAGCTGCGCGGCACGCGTGTCGAAGGCACGCTGAGAGCGATGGCCGGGCCGTCGGGCATGCTGGAGGCCGAGCAGTCGAGCCTGGCAAGTCTCCTCATCACGGCCCCGCAGATGCGTGTGCGGCTGGTCGACTCGACGGCCGAGCTGATCCGTGTCGCGCCGCAAGGCGGAGAGAGCGTGATCGATCTCGACGAGCATAGCCGGGCAGCGCTGGTCGTCCTGGACGCGCCAGCGCGATTGTCCGGCTCCGGCGAGGTGGCGGAGCTCGTCATCTCCTCGCCCGGTGTCACGGTAGCGCGGCATACCGGTCGCATCGTGATCATCGAGGGGATCGAAGCGACGATCGCGGGCAAGTCTGTGACAGGCACAGGACAAGCGATCATGCCTCCAGCGTCGTCGTCCTCAGAGGCAGGCTATAATGGGGGCGCAGGCTCGTGGATGCCGTCCGCGCCGCAGCCGTCGGCCGAGCGGCGACAGGCTGTCGTCGACTTCGGCGATGCGCCCTCAGAGGCCACGCATCATGTCATGCAGCAAGGGGCCGGCGGCATCGCGCAGCTGAGCACGCAGGTCGGCGCTTTGAGCGATGGCTATACCGTCCGTTACTTCGAGGGGATAGGAGCCGGCCTCTCGCTGACGATCAGCGATCTGCCGCCGTTCAAGCCGGTGACGCTGGAGATCGAGGAGATCCATCAGCGACAGGCCGGGACGATCGCCTATACGATCGAGGCCGATGGCGAGGCCGTTTACTTCCGTACCTATAATGAAGCCTCCGAAGGACCCAACCATTACTTTGTTGAGCTTGATGGGGAGACCGTCGGCAGCGACGGCGAGGTGCAGTTGACCTTTAGCGGCGTCTCCGACACCCGCGTGAATCTGAACCGGCTGTGGGCGCATAGCGAGTTCGAGGCTTGGCTGGCGACGGAGGGCTTCCAGGAGAAGATGACCGTCGGCTTGTTCCAGCCGCAGCTGGCGTGGGACGATTATGAGGCCGATCTGACCGTCCTCGAGGGGATCCGCGCCCGGTATGGGGGGCTGGATATGTACGAGATCGGACTCGGCTTCGATATCTACTACATGATCTGGAGCGAGGGCGAGATGCGGCAGCGGCTCGACTACCTGTTGCGTCTGTCTCGCGATGTCGGACTGCCGCTCCATCTCAGTCTCAACTCGTGGTGGGGCGGTACGCCCGACGGTCTGGATGGTCTGGGCGGCAGTTGGAAGGATGTGACCTACAATCAGGTCGTCTATGACCCGCTCGATGTCGACGGGCGCGGCCACTGGAAGCTGTCGACGCCCAACATCTGGAGCAATACGCCGTGGCTGTCGATGAACAATGCGCATTACAATGAGGTGCGGGCGGAGAAGCTGAAGGCTGTCACCCGCTATATCTCCGAGCTGACGGCTCGGATGCAGGCTGCGGGCGATACGGTGCCGCCGACGGTCGTCTTCACGGAGAATGAGCCGCTCTACTGGCCCTTCTACGCGTTCAACCCGTCGACTGACGGAACCGGCGACTACGGTCCGCAGGTAATCGCTGACGCAGCAGCCGACGGCATCCTCCTCGATCCAACGGACGGGCTGTCGCGCGAGGAGCGCATTTGGCTGGCTGACAATCTGACCGCGTATATCGGCCAAGTCGGCGACGCGATAGCGACGGGGTATCGTTACAATGCGACGGTGATCGCCGATGGCCAGACGATGAAGCCAAGCTACCAACTCGTAGAGAATGCGTATACGCACATGTTCCCGACGCCGATCTTCCCGCTGCGCGACGAGCGCCGCTCCGCCTGGGAGGCGCATATGGTCGAGCCGATCCGGTTCGGCGGCGAGTGGGAGGGCCATCTGGATGATCGTTATCTGGACTATATCGCAGCGCGCGGACGATTCGCCGACGTCAACGCCGAGCGCGGCTCGATGCTTGACTTTGCCGTCTTGGGTCAGGCTTATGCATATGGTGCAGACCATGTCACGATCTACAACTATCGGCCGGGTGACGAGGTACTGGTGCAGGAGCAGGACGGACAGCAGGATGAGCGCTACGTTCGGCCTGCGCATGAGACGCTCTTGCACAGCTATACCTTCGACGACGCGTCCTCCCTGACGCCGGGAGGGCTGCTGGTCGAGGCGGTGGGGGTAAGACGCGGCCCGCTCAATGAGCATCAGGTCCTCAGTCCGGATAACGGCAGCGCGGCCGGAGGTTATGTAACCTTCCGTGTCGACCGCGGAGGCGCACCGCTCTCCCACGGCTTGACGCTGCAGCTGTCCGGTCGCAGTCTAACCCATCTGAACAGCGGCAGCCGCATCGAGGTGTGGGCAGGCTCCGCCCTCGATGAGTTGGAGCTGGTGCAGACGCTGCGAGACTTCCATGCGGAGACGATCGATCTGGGCGAGGCGATCGATCGCAGCAGCGACGTCGCCTATATCCGGGTCCGCCTGTACGCCGTCTCGCTGCCGGACGAGCTGCTGGATTGGTCGGCGATCGATGCCGTACAGATCTATGAGCCCTGGTCGATGCGTCCGGGGGCGGCGGACGGACGCGAGTACAGCTATGATGAGATGCGGGAGCGCTACCTGTGGATTACGCGTCGAGCCGACATCGAGCGTATGCTCACCCGATTCCAGCAGCAGGCGAGTGAGCCGACGCAGATGACGAAGTATACGGAGATGAAGAAGTTGTACGAGCAGGGACGTTACAAGAGCGCTTATGAAGCCTTGACTGCGGCGATGTCGGAGCTGCTCCCTGCCAAGTTCGTGGTACGGGGCGCCGGGACGCTGGGCGACTACCCGCTGCAGCTGGATAGCGGCGATCCCGGAGTCACGGTGCAGGCTACGCTCTTGCAGGCAAGCGGCACGTACCGTCTCTCGCTGCAATCCGAGACGGATATGGAGGTAGAGCTGAGCGTGCTCCAGCCTGTCGCTTCGCATTATAAGGCGCGAGCGGTCGAGCCGGGCGGTTCGATCTATGAGATCTCGCCTGCGCAGGCTGGGGAGTCTGGGGCGATGCCGGTCATCGACGGCCGCGTGAGCTTCACATTAACAGCCGTCGCGGCCTATGCCAAGAACTATCCCGATATACTGGAAGCGAGATTGTACAAGAAGGGCAGCGGCGAGCAGGAAGGCTACATCCGTATCCAGTCCCATGATCCGGCGATCGGCGAATACGTCAATTCGATCCAGCTCAAGCTGGCGGAGACACTGACAGTGCGGCGCGGACCGGCGGGAGCCCCGTCCGGGGAGATGCTCAAGGTGCCGCTCTCGCTGCTGGAGCATGGCGATCTGGTGAGGCTGGAGCTCAATGCACAGGATGAGATCGTATCGATCGAAGCCTGCTATGGCCGGATTACGGGAACGGTGACGGCTGTCGAGCCGATCTCGATTCGCGGTCAACTGAGCAATGCATTCGTCGAGCTCCAGGACGATGGCGGGGCCAGCCATCGGTTCGAGCTGGGGGCGGAGACGAAGCTGGCTGTGGCGAGCGCAACAGGGATGTCGATCTACACGGCGGATGTCGAGGATCTGGGGATCGAGGTCGGCGACCGACTGAGCGTGCACTATAGCCCTTATACGTTCCCGGGAAGAGCGCCGCGAGCGTTGTCCTTGTACGAGACGTATGATGCGCTCGTCGAGGAGACCTTCGAGGATGCGGACGAGAGCTGGCGAGCGCGGGCGCACAGCGTGACCAACCTGAGCGCAGTGTCGCTCGACGGCAACTACAGGGACAAGGTGCTGCGTCCCGAGCAGAGCGCTGCGCCCGGAGAGATCGTCTGGCGCATCGAGCGCGACTCGCCGTCGGAGCAGCTGATCGTCGAGTACAGCGGTCGCGCGATTATGGGCAATCCTGCCCAGCAGCGAGTCGCCTGGTATGTGAGCGGCGATCAGGCGACATGGACCGAGGTGGGACAGATCGAGCCAGGAGCCAACGAGGGCAACTTTACGTTGAGCCGGACGATCGACGTGACCGAACAGACAGCAGGCTGGAGTGTCGTCTATATCAAGAGCGAGCTGCGCACGACGGTAGCTGATACCTGGGCTTCGCTCAACGACGTAGTCATCAAGCGTCGGGCGCCGCAGCGGTCGCTCGCCACTGCCACGCTGGAGCTGGATGAACCGACAGTACTGCAGGGACAGCTGCTGCCGCTCCGGATACACGCGAGCTATGACAATAACGAGCCGGTCGCGCTAGCCGAACATGCCGAGATCGCGTATACTGTGGGCATTGACGGCGTACTGGAGTGGACGGCCGAGGGGATCCGGGCCGCTCGGCCGGGAACGGCGACGATCGTCGCTTATGTCCGCGTCGATGGCCGCATCGTCGCTACGGCTCCGCTGGAGGTCGAGGTCATCGGGATCACGCCTGCCTCTGTCGTCCTAAGCCTGCGAGAGGATATCCTCGGCAGCGACGGCGAGATGACGCAAGCGAGCGTCCGGGTCTACAATGACGCGCAGGTGGAGCTGGACCCGGGGCTATTCGAGATCCGCTACACCAGCTCGGACGAGCAGACGGCGTCCGTCTCGACAGCCGGCGTCGTCACCGGCCACGCTCCGGGCCAGGCGGTCATCGGCGTCCAGGTGGCGCTCGGCGATCAGCTTCTGCAGCAGACGGCGCAGTTGACCGTAGCGCGCCGGCAGATGCTGCTCGACGAATCGTTTGAGAGCTATGGGGCAGGGCAGATCGACTTTACAGAGCTGGGCGCCTACGAGGTGTATCGTCTGCAGGTGGAGCCGATGGACGAGCCGACATTCCCGCAGCTGGGACTAAGCGGCCTGTTCGACGGACAGGATGCAGGCTGGCAAGGCAAGCATGACGGCTACGTCATCTATCGGGCGGATAGCAGCGATCCGGCAGGGTTCCGCCGTCTGTCGCTGGCGTACAGCGGCCGTACGGTTGGAGTCGGAGACTGGCAAGGCGCATTGCGCTTCTACGCCGGCGCAGCGCCGGACCAGCTCTCCTTTGTCGGCGAGTTGGGCGGCGACGATGCGGGCGACGTGACCAAGCTGCGGACGCTTGATCTGAGCGCGGTTGCGCAGGGCTTGTCTACGATCTATGTGAAGATCGAGATCCAGCCCGACCGCTATACGTGGGCGTTCCTGGATCGCCTCCGCCTGACCGAGTACACGACTTCTACCGAGTCGCTGGCGACTTCGACCTTGCTGGCGGAGAACTTCGCGTCAGGCGACGACTGGATGGATGCCACCGCATCCTATGAGGGTTTGAGCGTTCGTCCGGTGGACGCCCAGGCCCGCCCGGAGCCGTCGCTTGCTCCGACTAACGGGAGCGGTCGGCTCGTCTACACGCTGGACAGTCTCGACCCCGATGGCTTTCGCCAGCTCCGCCTGGCGATGACGGGACGGGCGATTATGGGCAGCACGATCCGTATCGCTGTGGCTGTCGACGGGGAGCCTTCCGTGCTGGTCGCGATGGTGGACGAGAGCAGCGGCGCATTTTTGGACCGCCCGCTTCACATTGACTTGACCGATGCGGCGCTCGGCGCTTCTCAGGCCCAGCTCATCCTGGAGTTCAACTCCGGGTATGACACCTGGGCGAGCATCACCGGGCTGCTGGTGCAGGAGACACACACGGCATCATAAGGGGATTTGATCGCAGATGGGAGAAGAGGATATGGGACACGAATGGATAGACGGCATCCCGGTCATCTGGCGGGAGCCGGCAGCGCATACAGAGCTGCGGCATCTAGCGATCTGGCTGCCGGGCTTCTCGGGAGAGAAGGAGCATCTGGCGAAGTATCTGGACCAGCTGGCAGAGCTCGGTTATGCAGCGGTAGCCTACGATCTGTATCAGCATGGCGAGCGGCGGGTGGAGCCGCAGGAGGCGATGATTGCTCGTGTGGGGAGCAATCGCCGCAAATATTTCTGGGAAATCCTCGGTCGGACGGCAGAGGACATGCTGCGGGTCATCGACTGGGCGGTCGAGAAGTTCGAGATCAATGGCACGGTCGTCGTCGGCGGCGTCTCCATGGGCGGCGATATCGCGCTGACAGCGGCGGGGATCGACCCGCGCATATCGGGCGTCTGCAGCGTCATCGCGACGCCGGAGTGGCTGCGCACCGGGGCCGCCGAGGAGCAGGGGGAGCCGGATACCTGGACGGCTCAGCTGTATGAACGGCTCAACCCGGCCTCTCATCCAGAGGCTTATGCGTCGCGCCAGGTGACGATTCATTTCGAGAATGCCGCCTGCGACCCGTTCGTGCCGTCGCATGCAGCGAGGGCTTTCCTCGACGAGCTTCGCCCGATGTATGGCGGGGCAGCGGACAGGCTGACGATCTACGAGACGCCTGACTTAGATCATCAGTACATCGAATCGATGTGGCAGCATAGCCTGCAATGGTTCGCTCGCCAGATCTAGCCCTGAGAGATATGTGAGACATTCCGTGAGATTGCGGGATGTCTCTTTTTTGCGGCCCAGGTCAGGGCGACCGACTGTACATTGTGCGTCAACGGGACTGTGGCGGGTTAATAGAGAGGTGGGGCAGCTGGCGATGCTGGCGTTTACCTCGCTCACACTTTACATAACGATCTATATCATCAACGGCCGGGAGGCTTGACTCATGAGTGGTTGGGAAGTATTTGTCCTGATGGTGTCGGGAAGCGTGACGATAGGATTTGTCATAATGTGGTACTACAAAATATTGCGTCTATGGCCGCGGTCGCACAACGTGACGGGTAGACTGGTGCTCGGGGCTTTGCCGATACTGTCCTTTATTCTCTTGCTTCGCACCTTGCAGTCGTTGGCCTCTTACGATGTCGTGGATAATGCTTTATTTATCGTGTTTTATTTGTTGCTTGGCTTTCTGTGCCTCGCTTTCGGCAGCATGATGACGCGGATGAGACTTGATCTGTCGTGGGAGGATGATGCGCTCCGACTTGGCAATCGGGCGGCGCTTGCGGCATATGCCTGCGCATTCATGGGTATGACGATGATCTATCTGGGCGCCAACATCGGCGATGGCCCGGGCTGGTGGAGCGTCGTGTTCGCAGGCGGCCTGGGCTTCGCGGCATGGCTGGCGCTGGCCGGATTGTTCAACAAGTACGCTTACGTCTCGGAGCGTATCACCGTGGAGAGAAACATAAGCACGGGTATCCGCTTCGGAGCTTATCTGCTCGCGAGCGGCATCCTACTCGGTCGTGCATCCTCCGGCGATTGGACCTCCTGGTGGATGACCATCGTCGAGTTCCTGGCCGGCTGGCCGGTACTGCTGCTGACGCTTTGGGCGCTGCAGGTGGAGCGGGCGGACGCGAGTCGCTCTCATGACCGCGGCAGCCGTCATGACCAGACGCTGCCTACAGCGCTCATCTGGGCGGTGCTGTATATCGCATTTGCGATCGTCAGCGTCATGCTGCTGCCTGACATTCCTGGCAGCCCGATCCCCGGCTGGGGGGCAAGGCCGTGACGACAAGAGGGTCTATACCGGGGAGGGCCAGGGTCGCTGCGCCAGCCGAGGCGACGGAGCGCTGGAAATCTGCTGCTATGACAAGTGAGCCGGCGCATGAGGCGCAAGGGGAGCCTGTGAGTGTGGGGACCAAGATACCAGGCGGAATGCGGCTGGCAGCGATTCCTGCTGAGCATTATGCGGATTATCGTTATGAGGTCATCTTCGAGGGGTATAAGTGGGATCCCAAGGTCGAGGATCATAATACGGTCGCGCGCCATGCGCTGCTGCTGTCCCCATCGACGGCCAGGGAGCTGGAGCGACTGGCGGAGCAGCTGGCGCTGGAGACGGTACAGATGGAGGGCGCGCTGCTGGAGCGCTTGCCTCTTGCCCGGCAGCTCGGGCTGCCTCGGCGCATCTTGTCGACGCTGGAGCGGCTGCGAGGCTACGATGCGTCTCGCCATGTGCGACTGATGCGCTTTGATTTTCACCCGACATCGGACGGCTGGCGAATCTCCGAAGTGAATAGCGATGTACCCGGAGGACTGGCTGAGGCGTCGGTGCTGCCCGGATTGGCGGTGCGATATTTCCCGGGCTATGAACCGCGCCACCATCTGGCGGATCGTCTGCTAGAGGGCGTCAGGAGCCGTATCGGCGGTCAGGGTCGGCTGGCGTTCGTCCATGCGACCTCCTACTCCGATGATCGACAAGTGATGGAGTTCCTCGGCGATCACTTCGCTTCGCACGGCTATACGCCGTTGATGGCTGCGCCAGATCATATCCGATGGCATGGTCGGCGGGCGCATAGCATTGTCGAAGGCCAGGAGGGACCGCTTGACGGTTTGCTGCGATTCTTCCCGCTGGAGTGGCTCGCTACCCTGCCCCGCAGCTCGGGCTGGCAGGGCTTCTACGATGGCGAGACGCTCGCCTGCAACCATCCGATCGCGATGCTGACTCAGTCCAAACGGCTGCCGCTAATCTGGGATAGGCTCGGGGTATCGCTCGACGCTTGGAAACAAACGTTGCCCGACACTCGGGACCCGAGGCAGGTCCAGCGTTCGGATGCGGACTGGGTGCTCA
>NZ_BFBX01000059.1:0-3213 GCF_003851045.1 Paenibacillus sp. 598K
CGGCAAGCAAAAGTGACGCCGCAGGGGGCGGAAAGGCGGCCTAAGATGCCCCTGAGCGGGTTTGCAAACACGCCCTAGCATTGCCGACATTCAGCCCGCGCAAGCTCATCAATGAGGCCGCGCAAGCTCATCGCTGCGCGGCCTTACTCGGCAAGAGGCCAACGAAGCCCGATATATGCTGCCTTTGACCGCCACACCTTCCATCTCGGCGCTCCCTTTGTCCAAAGGCTGCGCTGCCTTGCCCCTCACAAAAACATCCGCACCTTGTACTCCTGCGGCGACATGCCAAACGTATTGCGGAATACTTTGGCAAAATAATTCGGGTTGTTGTATCCGACCCGCTTCGCCGCATCGCCCACCTTCATGCCGTCCTGCAGCAGCAGACGCCGGGCGGCGTTCATTTTCTCCTTGGTAATATACAGGCTGAGCGCCTCACGTCGGGCGTTGGCCAGCTCCAGCCCTTCGTTCCGGTAGCCGTCGGCGTTGTCGATGCGGACCCCCTCGTCGTCGACGCCGTTGTCCCGGTAGATATACGGGCGATTGCCGCTCCCGTAGCCAGTTACGGTGACAGGCTCGGTCGCCGTGCCGCTCCCGCGCAAATGGAAGAGAGACGGTGCAGCTGAGGGAAATGAGTACGGCGGGGACGTGCAGTGTCTAAAATGGAAAGTAGCGGCGGACAGGAGTTCTTGGGATACAGCACGTCGGCGACTCCCTTTGTCGACATACAGTGCCCCCGGTTACACGCTGTCCGTTTGCATAAGCGAAAGATAAGCCTCGTACTCCTCTTGTGTATCGAGATCCACCGGCGAGAGTGCGGGCACATCGACATACTGAACCAGTTGTCTCTTCTGACGGAGCAGCGCGCTGGCGCCTCGATCGCCTTGCAGCTGCAGCAGCTCGGGGAACCAGCGACTGTCGAATAGTACAGGATGCCCGGACCGGTCTGAGTATCGCGCTTGCAGGATGGCCGGACGAGCGGCGACATAGCGGAGCAGCATAGCCTTCAGGACATGCGTCTGCACGCCTGGCTGGTCGCCCAACAGGATCATCAGCGCTCCGGCCCCGGTACGCTGAGCCCACCGGACCGCCACATGGATAGAACTGCTCATTCCCAATGAGGGGGTCGTGTTCACGATATACTGTGCCTTCCGGTCATCGCATAACCGTTGTAGCCGCAAGTCGTCCGGGCCGATCACTCCCACCTCGACTTGTAGAAGGCACGCTGCCGTATGTTGCTCCGCAACTCTCGCCTGCGCGACTGATGATGCCAGCGTTTGTCGGCACCACTCGGCATGCTGCGACTGCTGCCCCGCCGATATCGGCTGTCCCGGGCAATCTCCCAGCCATGAGCCCGCTGCCGCGGCCTTGCGCACGATATGACCCAGCATCGGCTCGCCGTCAATCGGCAGCAGCTGCTTGGGCAGCCCCATCCGCGATGACTGACCGGCCGCCAGGATCGCCAATGCGATGAGCGGCCTGCTCATCGTATCTCCGCCGACCCTTGCGGCACGTCGAGCAGCTCGGAAGCTCGCAACGGGCCGCCGTCGCGGCGATGGCGATGCGCCGTCAGCTCGGCCAAGATGCTCAGGCAGATCTCCTCCGGCGTCTCGCCGCCGAGATCGAGCCCGACCGGCGCATGCAGCTTCGCCAACCATTCCGCACGGAAGCCCTCGTCCTCCTGCACATCCGCGACGATCCGTCGGGCTCGGCTGCGGGAGCCTAGCAGTCCGACATAGTCGACGGCCGCCAGCGGCAGCAGCTGCCGCATCGCTGCCCGGTCCACCTCCAGATGATGCGTCATCACCACGACGTAGGGAGCCTGTAGATCGGCGATGCTGGAATAGTCGCCGCGCGGCACCGGATGACGAGCCGCCGTCGAGAAGCCGGGCGGCGCGGCCCGCTCGATGCGATGATCGGCGATGGTCACCGCCCAGCCGAGCGGCGCGGCCATCTGCGAGAGCAGCTCGGCGTCTGCGCCGCTGCCGAGCACGACAAGCCTCGGCACAGGGCGGACCAGCTCCGCGAACACCTCGACCAGCCCCCCTCTCATCCATCCCGTACAGAGCCCGCGCCCGCCCTGTGGCAGCGCGAGCGTATCCAGCAGCAGCCCGGCGCTCGACTGACTCCGCATCCGAGGAAGTGGTTGCGACTCCCGAGCCTGCTCCACAGCCTTTCTCGAGGCTGCACACGCAGTTGGTCGACGGCCCCCGTCGCTGCCAGACTCCCACGCTATCGGTCCGGACTCCTCCGTCGCGACCGGCAGCTGCCAACGGTCTCCCGCCGCATACTCGCTGTCGTCCTCCGCTCCCACTACCGTCAGCGACCAATAGGCCGACGGAGCGGAGAGTCGCGCCTCGCCATCGGCAAGTATAGCAGCGGCGGCAGCCGGGTGACTGATCGGGTCGAACAGCTCCATCCAGACCGTCACCGCGCCATCGCAGCCCGTTCCCAGCCCCCACGGCTCTTCCTCGCTCGTCGCTCGCAGGTCGTAGTGGACTCGTCTGGACTCGCCATCCACGAATACATGATGCGCCTGCTCCTTCAGCTCGGCCTCCAGGCAACCGCCACTCAGGATACCGACGATTCGGCCGTCCGCATGGATCAGGCAACGCGCGCCCTCCCTCCGATACGCGGAGCCCTCGACCCGGATGATCGTCGCTATGACACATGACTCTGCCGTCTCCCGACAATGACGCAACGCCTCTACAATCGCTCGCATCGTCGCGCCCCCCTTCACTTGCGATCTCAAGCGGCCGCAACCACTGTTATCGTAAGCTTATGCGGGTACATGCGTTGCCGATGCAAGTCCGTTGTAAGAATACGTGACACGAGTTGAAATGGCTTAAATAGTAAAAAGGCAGCTAGCCGCACAGGCTGCCACCTCATACTTGCTACACGCCGCTCCCGTCGACGATTCGTCCCGGCGCCCGGACGGTGACGCCCGCTTGCTCCAGCGCCTCGCGGATCGTCCGCGCAAAGTCCAACGCATGCTCGCCGTCGCCGTGAATGCAGACGGTGTCCGCTTGAATCTCAACCTCTGCGAGCTGACACGACATCACCTTGCCTTGCCGAACCATACGGATCACCTGGGCAACAGCCTCCTCATCGCTGCCGATCAGCGCATCCGGGCTAATCCTTGGCGTCAGCGAGCCATCCGCCTGATAGGTACGGTCGGCGAATGCCTCGCTTGCCGTGCGCAGCCCGACCTTGCGC
>NZ_BFBX01000059.1:3322-18738 GCF_003851045.1 Paenibacillus sp. 598K
ACCTTGCGCCCTGCCGCCACAAGCTCGCTGCCCGCCAGTCCGTACAGCGCCAGAGCGGGATCGATCCGGTACACCGCCTCGGCGATCGCTTCGGCCAGCGCAGCATCTCGCGCCGCCATATTGTATAGCTCACCATGCGGCTTCACATGCTGCAGCTGGCCGCCCGCAGCGCGGACGAAGCCCCAGAGCGCGCCGACCTGGTAGACGACGAGGTCATAGGCCTCCTGCGGCGAGATATCCATGCGGCGGCGGCCAAAGCCGACGAGGTCCTGCAGGCCGGGATGCGCGCCGATGGCGACCCCGCGTTCCAGCGCCAGCCCGACTGTACGGCGCATCGTCCCGGGATCGCCAGCATGGAAGCCGCAGGCAATATTCGCCGAGGTGACGCAGTCGAGCAGCTCCTCATCCCGCCCCAGCCGATACGCGCCGAAGCTCTCTCCCATATCGCAATTCAAGTCGACTGTCTTCATCTCTCTTCTCCTCCTAGTCCTCAACGAACACCCGGATGCGCTGCCGGGCTGCGCCCAGACTCAGCTCCATGAGCAGCAGCGACTCCTGCGCTTCCTGCAGATCGACCATACGGAACGATATCTCGCTGCCTGCCCGCGCCTGCGCGAGCAAGGGCAGATCGGCGGAGACGACCTGCGCCGCCTTGGGATAGCCGCCCGTCGTCTGGCGGTCCGCCATCAGTACGATCAGCTGGCCATCCGGTGGAACCTGGACCGTACCGAAGGCCACCGGCTCGGACAGCATGTCCAGCGGCGCAGTTAACCGCAGCGGCGCGCCCTCCAGCCGATAGCCCATCCGGTCGGACTGCGGCGATATCCGATAGGTCTCCGTAAGCAACGCCCGCTGACTCTCCTCGTCGAGCAACAACAGCTGCGGGCCTGCCATGATCCGAATCTCGGGATGCTCGGCGTAGGCGGGAATCATCTCGCGCGAGAGCGACCAGCGTGCCGCCGTGAACGGCGCGGCTCCGTCCGCTGTCGCTCGCAGCCGCTCCAACATGCGCGCGCCTACGGCTGAAGGCGGCTTGCACGCCAGACGATCACCGGCACGCAGCGCCCGGCCGTCGTATCCACCGATCCCGGCTCGCGCATACGTCGCATAGCTGCCCATCACCTGCGGTACGTCGAATCCGCCCGCCACCGCCAGATAAGCCCGGCAGCCAACCTGCGCCGCACCAAAGACGAGCGTCGAGCCTTCCGGCACGACTATCGGCCGCCACATCGGCAGCGGCTCGTCACCGATGCGAGCCTGCAGATCGCCGCCGCATATAGCGATCAGCGCTTCCTCCTCGAAGAACAGCGTCGGACCGAGCATCGTCATCTCCAGCGTCGCCTCCCCGTCATTGCCGACGAGCAGACTTGCTGCCTGATGCGCCCAGCTATCCATCGCTCCGCTCACGATGACGCCGTACTGCTGGTAGCCATAACGGCCCCCATCCTGCAGCTGCGACAGCATGCCGGGCTTGATCACTTTAATGGTCACGAGCTCCCTCCTCCCACTCGGCATATTGCTCAGGCGTGATCGGCACGAATCGCAGTCGATCGCCGGCTCGCAGCAAGGTCGGCGGATCTTGCTCGGAGACGAACAGCCGGAGCGGCGTACGTCCGATCAGCTGCCAACCGCCAGGCGTGCCGATCGGATAGATGCCCGTCTGCTCGCCTGCGATGCCGACCGATCCCGGCGGGATCGTCAGGCGCGGCGTCGCACGTCGCGGCGCGGCGATCCGCCCATCCATCCCGCCCAGATAAGGGAATCCCGGCGCGAAGCCCAGCATATAGACGACATACTCCGTCCCGGCATGAATCGCGATCACCTCCTCCGGCGACAATCCGTTCCGCTCGGCGACATGAGCCAGATCCTCGCCGAACGGGCCGCCGTAACAGACCGGTATCTGTAGCAGTCGAGCAACTGGCGTCTCTCCGTCTCGAAGCCTGCCGAGCACCTCCCGCAGACGAGACTCGACAATCGCATACGGCGTGCTCAGCTCTCCGTCCTGATCAGGAGCGCTTCTTCTCGCGTTCAGGTAGATCGCCAACGGGTCATAGACGATCGTCACCGTGTCGAATGCCGGGATGACCTCGATCATCCCTGCGAATGGCTGTGCTTCGAGCCGCTCGGCCAACTGCCTGACACGACGGTGCGTAAGCTCATCAACGCCAGCCCCCAGCCGGACGATGACTGCCCGCTCGCCCATCGGCTCTATTTCTGCCTGTTCGAACATTCGTTCAGCTCCTTCTCTATGATATTACCGTCAGTTTTTATACCTGATCAGCACTCTGAGTGCCATCTCACGCGTAAAGCTCAAAAAACCGCGCAGCCCAAGCTTACGCGGTCACGGTATATCGACTGTATTCCCTCTACCAATTCAGCTTAATCTCGTTGCCGGTCTTGCACGATTCGTAGATCGCGCCAAGGATGCGGTTATTGGTATAACCGGACAGCGCCGAGGAGATCGGCTCCTTGTTCTCGAGGATGCAGGAGACGAAATGCTTGCTCATCATCGTCCGGTCATCCTCTCCGCCCAGATGCTTGATCTCGGCCTCAACGACCTGATCGAAGGCATGCGTCACGAGCGTACCTTTGTCGCCGACGATCGAGCCGCCGGCCTCCGTCCCCATGAGATGGATGAACGGCTCCTGCCCGAGTCCCGCAGCATGCGCCGCCCAGCTTACCTCGAGCGAGAGCGTCGAACCGTTGTCCATCTTGATGAGCGCCGTCGCCAGGTCCTCCACGTCGTAATAGCCGTCCCAGTTCGGCGTGCCCCATGTGCCGATGCCGCGCTTCTTCGGTCCGAACTCGGCATAGGTCGCACCGTAGACGGACACTGGACGCGGATTGCCCATCAGATAGAGCGACAGGTCCAGCATGTGAACGCCGATATCGATGAGCGGACCGCCGCCCGCCTGGTCTTTGCGCGTAAACCACGAGCCCCAGCCGGGGATGCCTTTTTTGCGGAACCAGCCGGTCTTGCCGTGGTAGATACGGCCCAGGTCGCCCTTCTCGATATGCTGCTTGAACGCGCGCGCCAGTCCGGTCCAGCGCATCTGATGCGCCATCATGAGGATTTTGCCGGAGGCCTCCATCGCCTCAACGATCGTGCGCGCCGACTCGGCGTCGATCGCCATCGGCTTCTCGAGCAGCACATGCTTGCCATTCTTCAATGCTTCGATCGCCAGCGGCGCGTGATACTGGTTCGGCACGCCGATGATGACCGCATCGATCTCGCTGTCCTCGAGCAGCGCCTGCGGATTGTCGTGCACGCGCTCGATACCGTGTACCTTGGCTTTCTCTTGAGCCATCGGCAGATACGCGTCGGTGACCGCCACCATCTCCGCCTCCGGCACCCGCTTGAATACATTCATATGGACATCGCCGATCGCGCCGGCGCCGATCATACCGATCCGGACTTTTCCTGTTGTCATGTAACTAGCTCCCCCTTGGTCACATTCTGCCTAACAGTATACGCTTGTCCGCGCTATTATGCCATACTTTGAGAGCACTTTATGCAGTTTTTTTGAAGCGTTTGCAGATGGTGGGGCGGTGGGCCACGGCGGTAGCGGAAGGCCGGGCCTGCAAGGGCAGAAAGGGCGAGAGAACAAACCTCAACAAATCCCGACTTCTGTTGCGCTTTACACAAAGAAACTTTCGTTCGAGCACAAGCAGCGGCGCGATTCCGCGCTGTAGCGCAAGAAACTTTCGTTCGACAAAAGTCCCCCGTCTGCGCAACATCGCAACGGGGGACTATGGTAGCTTACTAGAGGCTCATGCCTTATAAATTGTCAGACTGGACGGGGACTCTCTTAAGCGACAGCCGCCCCCCTCTACAGCCCCTCGCGGCCGATCACGAAGCTGAAGGCGAGCTCGCCTTCGCTCGGGATGAGGTACTCGTCATGGACCGGCGCGCCCCAGCTGTCATCGCCGCCGATGCCCATCTGACGACCAGCTACTGTGATAACAGAGTAATGGACCGGCGGCAGCTCGTAGCGATGCTGCGCATGCTCCAGCTCGAAGGCAGTATACGGCGAGACATTGCACTCCAGCGGCGCGCCGTCCGGTGCGGCTGCGATACGCAAGCCTCGCCCGGCCTCGTCGAGCACGCTGACGCGGCGCACGCCGGTCCGGTTGCCGGACTCTTGCGGCATCAGATAGCCCGCGACATTGCCCTGCACCGTCCCCTCGAACAAGCCGAGCCGCGCGCCCTCGGCGCGGTCGACGTAGTTCTCCTCCGGTCCGAGCGCGTACCAGAAGAGTCGGCCATAATCGGCCGGGACCTTCCACGACAGCGCGAAGATCGGCAAGCGCGGCAGCCCTGCCGCTCCCCGATACCGGCTATCCACGCGAATCCGGCCATCCGGTGTCACCGTGTAGGCTACCGTAACCTCCAGATCGGCATGGATCGCCAGCGCATAGCGATAAGAGAAGGTTGCGCGGCTGCCGTCCTCCGCTGCTTCCCAGGCGAAGTCCTCCAGCTTGCGCGAGAGGCTGGCCGCATACCAGAGCGCGGCGTCGTAGCCTTGGGCGTAGCCGCGGTCATTGTCCGTCGTCGCCCGCCAGAACAGCGGCGCCGGCGGCGCGGCGATCAGCTCGCGGTCGCCGTACCGCAGCGAGGTCAGCCCAAGCCCTTGTCGGGAGAACATCGCGCTGAAGCCCTCGCCCCGCACGCCGACGTAAACGTCGCCCTCGGCGACCTGGAGCGGCGCGAAGTCGGTCGGCCAGGACGACAATGGAGCGCTGCCGCTCGGTGTCGTACGGAACACATACTGGCCGAACGCCACCTCGTGGCCCGCCTGCGCCCACAACGTCGACTCCCGCAGCACAAAGGCCGCGTCGATCGTATATTCTCCCGGCGCTGCCGCTCCTTCCGTCAGCGAACCGACTTCCACGGTCTGCTCGGAGAGTGGCGGCACCGCGACCCGCAGCGTCCGGCGCTCGATCTCCACGCCCTCGCGGCGCAGCACGAGCAGCAGGTCGTACTGCTCCGTCGACGTGAACAGGCTGTCGTTGCGTACCGTTACGCCCTCGCGCGATGGCGTCAGCTTGATGTTCTGGTACAGGAACTTGACGTCCTGCATCTTCGGAGAGACGGTACGATCGGCGTAGACGATGCCGTTGGTGCAGAAGCCGTAGTCGGTCGGCCGGTCGTCGAAGTCGCCGCCATAGGCGAGGAACTCCTGTCCGTAGCGGTCCTTGCGGTAGAGCGACTGGTCGATATAATCCCAGATGAAGCCGCCCTGGTACAGCGGATACCGCGACTCCAGATCGGTATAATGGCGCATGCCGCCGAGCGAGTTGCCCATGGCGTGCATGTATTCGCAGCTGATATACGGTTTGTCCGGATTCGCCTCCAGATAGGCGATGATATCCGCAGGCTTGGCGTACATCCGGCTCTCCATGTCGCTGCACTCGGTATAGGCGCGGTCGTAGAAGACGCCCTCGTAGTGGACGAGCCGGCTATCGTCCTGCCGCCGGAAGTAACGGGCCGTCTCCAGCAGCACGTCGCCGACGTACGACTCGTTGCCGAGCGACCAGATGAGGATCGACGGATGGTTTTTGTCCCGCTCGTACATCGAGACGGCGCGGTCGAGGACGATGTCCTGCCACTGCGGATCGCTGCGCGGGATGTTCCAGGATGGCTCGACAGCGCCCATCTTCTGCCACGAGCCATGCGTCTCCAGATTCATCTCGTCGATGACATAGATGCCGTATTCGTCGCACAGCTCGTACCAGAGCGTCTGATTCGGATAATGCGAGGTGCGGACGGCATTGATGTTGTTCTGCTTGAGCGTGCGGATATCCCACAGCATGTCCTCGCGGGAGATGCTGCGGCCGCTGCGCGGATTGAACTCATGACGGTTGACGCCCTTGAAGACGATGCGCTCGCCGTTGATCCGCATCACCCGGTCCACCATCTCGAAGCGGCGGAAGCCGACGCGCTGCGGGATCGCTTCGACGCACCGGCCGTCCGCATCCTGCAGCTCGATATACAGATCGTACAGATAAGGACGCTCGGCGCTCCACAGCTCAGGCCGGGAGACTGACAGCATCGCCTGCGCCTGCCGCTCCCCTGTCTGTAGCGGCAAGGACGCGTTAGCGACCTCGACGCCGCCCTTATCGCGCAGCGAGAGAGTAGCCTGCGTCCCGGCCGAGGCAGCCTCCAGCAGCGTCAATCCGACCTGCAGCGTCCCCTGAGTCAGCGAGGCGTCGAGCTGCGGCCGCACATCGAGATCGAACGCATGCAGCTCCGGTACGGTGTATAGATAGACGTCGCGGAAGATGCCGGAGAACCGCCAGAAGTCCTGGTCCTCCAACCAGCTGCCAGTGCTGCGCTGATACACCTCGACGGCCAGCTTGTTGTCGCCTTCGCGCAGGTAGGGGGTCAGCTCGAAGTCCGACGGGGTGAAGCTGTCCTCGCCATAGCCGACGAACTGGCCGTTCAGCCACACATAGAAGGCCGTCTCCACACCCTGGAACGAGATAAACACCCGCCCTGCGCCAGCCAGCTCCGACGGCAGACGGAAATGCCGGACATAGCTGCCGACCGGATTGTGCTCCTCTGAGATGTGCGGCGGACGCAGCTCCTCGCGGCCGTCCCACGGGTACATCGTATTGACATATTGCGGCTGCGCGTAGCCCTGCAGCTGGATATGGCCTGGCACCTGGATCGAGCCCCAGCCCGCTGTGCTGTAGTCCTCGCGGTAAAACTCGGCGGGGCGCGCGGCAGGGTTCGCCGAGTAGGCAAACGACCAAGCGCCGTTCAGCGCATGCCGCATCGGCATCTCTCCCCGGCGCTCCGCGTCATTGCGGGTGCGATAGTAGGTATGATCGGAGTGGGCCGGCACGCGGTTGACCGCGAACACCGCCGGATCGCTTAGCCACTCCAGAGTAGGTACAGTCGTCGTCATCGGTTTCTCCTCCATCTAAGCTGTTATTTGACCGAGCCCGTCATCCCCGCTACGAAATGCTTTTGCATCAGGAAGAATACAATCGCCGTTGGCAAGGTGGCGATCAGGATGACAGTCATGATCACCCCGTAATCCGGCGAGTAGCTGGAGCCGAGGTTGGAGATGAGCAACGGGATTGTTCGCTTCTCCGGCGATTGCAGGACGACGAGCGGCCACAGATAGTTGTTCCAGCTCGACATGAACGTGATAATCGCCGCCGCCGCATACGTCGTGCGCATCGTCGGCACATAGATGCGGAAGAATACGCCAAGCTCGCTCAGGCCGTCGATCCGGCCAGCCTCGAGCATGTCCTTGGGGAACATCTTGGTGCTCTGGCGGAAGAAGAAGATAAGGAACGCCGTCACCATCGTCGGCAGGATGACCGAGCTGATCGTATCGATGCCGATGAACGGCGCAGTCTGCGAGATCGTCCCGAACATCCGGTACAGCGGCACCATCAGCGCGGCGAACGGAATCATCATCGACAGCAATAGGATGCTGAAGACGATGTCCTTGGCCCGGCTACGGAAGATCTCGAAGCCGTAGCCTGCCAGCGACGAGATGAGCATCGCCAGCAGCGTCGTCAGGATCGAGATTTGCGCCGAGTTCCAGAGCGCCGGCACGATATCGATCGTGCTGAACGCTTTGCTCAGATTGTCTCCAAGCGCGCTGCCAGGCAGCAGCTTGCCCTGCGTGACGTCGACGGAGCGGTTGGTCGAGCTGATGATCATCCACAGGAACGGGAAGATCGAGATCGCCGCTGCGCCGCTCAGGAAGATATAGGTCGCGATACGTTTGATTTTGGCCATCATTTGCGGTCACCTGCCAATCTGAACTGAATTACCGAGAAGATGACGATCAGGATGACGATCGCATACGAGACGGTCGCTGCGTACCCGAAGTCAGGCGTATAGCGGAACGACAGATAATAGATGTACTGGGACAGCGACATCGTCGCATTGCCCGGTCCGCCCTGCGTAATGTTCATGACCTCGTCGAACAGCTGCAGCGTCCCGATCGTCGAAGTGATCGAGGTGAACAATATAATCGGCTTCAGCAAAGGAACCGTAATTTTCGTAAATTGGGTAAACGCGTTGGCGCCGTCGATGCGCGCCGCTTCATAGATCGAATGATCGATGTTCTGCAGCGCAGATAAGTAGAAAATCATGTTGTAACCGGTCCACCGCCATGTAATCGCGATGATGATCGTAATCTTCGCCCAGAACGGATCGGTGATCCATTGGATCGGCGTCTGGATAATATGCAGATTGAGCAGCAAGCTGTTGACGAGGCCGTCGCCTGCGAACAGATACTTGAAAATAATCGAATAGGCAACGAGCGAAGTAACCGCCGGCAGGAAGATCGCTGTGCGGAAGAAGCCTTTGAACTTCAGCTTCGGATCATTCAGCAGCACGGAAATAAAAATAGCCAGTATAATCATGACCGGCACTTGAATGAGCAAATAGATAAACGTATTAAACAGCGCTGTCTTGAATGTCGCGTCCGTCAACAGTCGCTGGTAGTTTTCCAATCCGACAAACGAGAGGTTGGTGCCCGTCCCCGACTGAAAAGACAGCAGCAGCGCCCGAATCATCGGATAGAAATAGAAAATGCATATCATAAGGACCGCCAAGGCGATAAACGACCAGCTGACGGCATTTGTTCTTGCTTTTATGTTCATGTTGTTCGCCTCTCTCACACCGTTGTCGACCGTTCGCATCCCCTGCGACCGCGTCGCGCATCCCATCCACAGCTTGGCCAAGCCTGCCTCTCGTCCCGACCGACTTCAGTCGGCCGGGAGGAAGCGGCGTGCGTTTTTATGTCTACTGCCAGCTCTTATTTAATCTGTGTCTCCGCCTGCGATTGCGCGTCAGCCAATGCCTGGTCGACAGCTTTGCCGCCCAGGTAGCTCTGCATCTCGACGACGAGCAGATCCTCGATCGCGTACGTGTTCATGCCGTAGTTGACGTTCGGAATCTCGGTTGTCCAGGTTGCAAAGTCTGAGACGAGATGTTGACCGCCGAAGAAGTCGTTCGCGCTTTTATAAGCTTCGCCTTCTGCAGCCGGCTTGTAGGTGCCGATGGCGGAAATTTCGGTGACGAGCTTTTGGTACAGGTCGACATTAGAGCCGAAGGTAGCGCCCAGGAACTCGGCTGCTTTTTCCTTGCCGTCGATGTTCAGCACATACCAGGAGCTGCCGCCCAGGTTCGTTGCATGGACCGATTCATTTTGCGACAGCTTCGGCATCGGCGCGACTGCCCATTTGCCCGCCTGGTCTTCGGCCGCCATGATCGAGGAGGTGAACCAGTTGCCGATTGGTACGGAGGCGACATCGCCGCTGTTGTAGTTGGCTACGTATTGGCTCCAGTCGGAGTGGATGCGGACGATGTTGGCGTCCATCATTTTTTTGTACACTTCAAAGGCTTCCTTGAGCGGCGCATTGTCCTTCAGATCGGGCGTCTTGCCGTCCTCCTTGACGTACCAGGAGCCTGCCGACTGGATCATCATGCGGAGGATGCCCAGGTCGTTCGGATCAAGCGAGATCCAGTCCTTGCCTGTCGCTTCCTTCACCTTGGCGCCGATCTCGATGTATTGATCCCAGGTGATGTTCTGCAGATCGTCGATCGTGTAGCCTGCCTGCTCCAGATAGTCGGTACGGACGAACAGTCCCGCCACGCCGGAGTCGAACGGCAGACCGTATTGCTTGCCGTCTACACTCGTCGGTCCCAGCTTATAGTCGGCGAAGTCCGATGCCTTGAAGCTGTCTGTGATCGGGTAGAACATATCCGGGTAAGCTTGCAGGAAGCTCTGTGCCCGATAATCCTCGATCAGGACGATGTTCGGCAGTCCGCGATTCGTGCCGGAGCTCATGCCGGTGTTCAGACGCTGGACGATATCGTCTTGCGCGTTTTCGATGATCTGGATTTCCGTATCGCCGCCGTAGGCTTCCTTGGCCAGGTTCATCGCTTTGACGTTAAAGTTGGCGTCCCATGCCCAGACGACGAGCTTGTCAGTGGCAGCAGCGCCGCCGCCTTCCCCAGCGCCTTCATTTTTTTTGTCGCCGGACGAGCAAGCCGATACGATCAGCATCGTAGCGAGCAGCAAGGCAAGAAGTTTTTTCATGTCAAGACCTCCATTTGTATATCTTTCCTGTAAGCGTTTCCCGCCTACTGACCCTCATTTTAGCATCGGCAGTTTGGCTTAGGTTAGGATTATCTTTGCCAGCTTTGGTCAGATTATTATGGATTTTGGTCTTGAGCCTTTATGCAGTGGTACGATCTTTGGAAGTTGGTAATATCTTTACACCTCGAGCAGCGGAATCCGGATCCGCACCTTCGTTCCCTCGCCGATCTCGCTGGAGATGACGACGCCGTACCCTTCCCCATACAGCAGCCGGATTCGCTCATGGACGTTTCGCACGCCGATGCCGCTGAATTGCTGACGTTTGCCCCGCGATGCCGGCAAGCGACTATCCCCATCAAGCACCATGCCATCGCCATTATCGACGATCTCGCACAGCAGTGCATCGCCGTCGCGGGACACCATGATGTAGATATGCCCCTCCGACTTGCGGTTAAAGCCGTGGAAGAAGGCATTTTCGATGAACGGCTGGATCATCAGCTTCGGCATCAGGTAGCCCATGCAGTCGGGCGAGATGAAGTAGTTGACCTTGATGCGCTCGCCATAGCGTACATGGTTGATGAACACATAGTTGCGCAGATTGGCCATCTCCTGGCTGACCGTGACCGTTTCGTTCATATTGCCGATCGCATTTTGAAGCAGCGAGATGAGCGCGTTGATCGTCTCTGCCGCCTTTTCCTTGCTGCCCTGCTGGACCATGAACTTGACGGAGGCGAGCGTATTGTAGAGGAAATGCGGGTTGATCTGCTGCTGCAGCGCCGACAGCTCGGCATTGCGCTGCCGCTTTTGGGTATGCACCAACTGCCCGACATAATCCTGCAACTCGTCCATCATCGCATTAAAGGCGTTGGCCAACTGTCTCGTCTCGTAGCTGCCGGTCGCGCTGACGTGATGATCGAACTCGTACTTGGAGATCGTCGAGATCTGCTTGACGAGCAGCGAGAGGGAGCGTGTCAGCCGCCGCGAGATGAGGAAGACGATGATGAGCGCCGCCGCGACGATCGCGATCACCCACAGGATGATCGTGTCGGAGTCGACGAACTGGCCGAGCGCGATTTGCTTGTCGATCATATTGAGGATATACAGATTCATCGCAGGATTGTAATTGGCAACCACGATGCTGTCGCGGCCGTCGATATCGACCTCGAGGAACGGCTCGCCCTCCTCCTGCATCTGGAGCGCATACGTCAGCCAGTCCGACTGCCGCAGCCCCAGCCACTCCTCGCGGTTGGAGGAGATGACGGTGCCGTCCGAGCCCATGATCGCGACATCATTGCCCGGCGTGGTGAAGCTGGAGTAGAAACGGCGGAATTCCTTCTCGAGCATCGAAAAGTAGATGACGCCATAGGCCGAGCCGCTCGAGCGCTCGACGATCGCCTTGGTCGCGATAACCGCCGGCTCGCTGTCCACGATCCCGGGCCGACGCGGATCGTCGTACTGATAGATCAGTCGACGCGGCTCATCGAGCGCGCGCTTCGTCGCCGGGTGCTCCCGCAGCTCGCGATCCGTGATTGGCCAGAAGGTGCGCTCGGTCGCATAGCTCCGACCATTGGTGCCAGTAATATAGATCCCCACCTCATACGCCTCCAGACCGGTGCTGATCTGGCTGAACAGCCGTCCCATCCTATAATAGCTGTTGTTCTGGGCCAGCGAGCCTTCCTCCTCTTGCGTGAGGAAGTTGCGCGTAATGCCGCTTTGCGAGATGCCGTTGGCGGTCAGGATGACCGAATAGTTGTACGTATCCATCGCCGCCTCGATCTGGCCGATAATTTTGGAGTTGGTGAGGCTAAAGGTGTTCATAAAGACGCGCTCGGACATGCTGATCGTCGTCCACGTGACGGTAATCGCAACCGCGACGATGCTGACGACCATGATGAGGAACATTTTGACGAACAAGCCGTTATATTTAAATCGATCGAATAGCCGCCACATCGTTATCCTTCTTTCTCCTCCCCGAGATATTGTCGACGATACCGACTCGGGGACAGGCCGGTGTGCTTTTTGAACACTTTGGTAAAATAGCTGTGATCGGCGAAGCCCACCCTCGCTCCGATCTCCGAGATCGTCGTCTCGCCGTGCCGCAACAGCTCTGCCGCCTTGTCGATGCGCAACCGCTGCAGGTAATCGACGAAGCCTTCGTCATTATGCGAGCTGAAGAAGGACGAGAGGTAAGACGGATTGAAGTGAAAATGACGGGCCAGCTCGGTCAGGCTGAGCGGCTCGGCATAATGCTCCTCCATATACTGCAGCAGCCGTTTCATATTCGCATTGCCGCTCGACGCCGCTCGCGCCTCGATCACCTTGCGGGCATCGGCGACGAAGCGGTTCAGGCAAGCCGCCGCCTCGTCAGCGAAGCGCGCATCCTCGATTTCCTTGAAGAAGGCGTATTTGCGCTTCTCCAGCTCCTGCACCTCATACTCCATATTGCCGAGCATGACCGTGATATTGAAGATCAGATTGCCCAGGAACGTCTTGTACTCGAACACATCCGTCTTGTAGTCGTCCGCCATCGCTTGCACATGCTCCTGCAGATAGTCGAAGGCGGCCGCGAATCGCTCGCGCTTGAACTCATCGGCAAAGCGGTTCAGATGGAACGGCTCCCGGCGCGCGGGCGGCTCCGGCAGTTCATGTGCCGAGAGGACAGCTTGTCCAGGGAAATAAAAGGCATAGCCCAGCAGCCGCTGCAGCTCCTCGCGGTACACCGCGCCTAGCCGCTCGAGTCNNCCTCGGGGATGTTCACCAGCGCGGCCAGTACGGGCTCAGCGGTCGGCAGGGCGACGACACGCGCGCCGGGCAGCATCCGCTCCGTCACCGAGAGCAGCAGCGGCTGGGCCCCCTCGCTGTCCATGCTCGGCCGCTCCGTCCCGCCGGGCAGCCTCACGCCAGCCAGGCAGTAGGATGGATGCGGCAGACAATCAGCAGCGCGGGTCAGCTCCGCCGCCGTCGTCTCGTAGCCGGTCATAAGCCGCTCCAACATCGCCTCCAAGGGCAAGCCGGGGCCGTCCGAGCTCGGCGGCGCCTGGAGCGACGGGACGCGCTCCGCCGCCATCTTGAGCACGGTGAGCAGATGCTGCATGTCCAGCTTGGGCTTGAGGATATAGTCGGCGACGCCGCTCTGGAAGGTCGATCGCACATAGTCGAATTCGCCGAAGCTGCTAAGGATGACGACCTCCGTCTCCGGGTAGCGGAGCTTGATCTGCCTGGTCAGCTCCTCGCCGTCCATCAGCGGCATAACGATATCCGTGATGACGATATGCGGCCGCAGCTCGGCGATCTTCTCCAACGCCTCCTGCCCGTTGGCCGCCTCGCCTACGATCTGGAAGCCCTCTTGCTCCCAGTTCATAAAGTATTTGATCCCCTGGCGAATCAACTGCTCGTCATCGACGATCAGCACCTTGCAGTAGGATGATGTCATTCGCTAGTCTCCCCCTCTTAATCCGTTCGACGTCAAGCTTAGGCAGCTTGCTCATTAGCTATAGATTACTACAATCAGGCGGGATGCCCAAGGCGGAGTATCGAGCGTATCAATAAAAAACGTCGCCCAGTGCTGCATCGCTGCAGGACTGGCGCGACGTTCAAGGTCACGCAAGCTTGCCTTCACATTATCGTCCCGACAACCGCCATGTCTCGCCATGCGAGAGCAGCACCAGTCGCTCCTCGTCGATGCTCAGCTGGCAGCGCCCCTTCTCCAGTCGGTCCAGCGCCTCGCGCGGCGTATCGTCCGCCAGCTTGAAGGAGCTGTAGTGCATCGGCACGAACCACCGCGCGCCGGTATCGAGGAACGCCTGCAGCGCTTCCTCCGGGCAGACATGCTGCGGCGCCATAAACCACTCCGGCTCATACGCGCCGATCGGCATCAGCGTCACATCGATCGCGAACCGCTTGCCGATCTCCTCGAAGCCACGGAAGTAGCCGCTGTCCCCGGCAAAATACAGCACCGGCTTGTCGCCGACGATCGGTCGCTGCGGCGAATCGGACGGGGCCGCCTCGATCTGCTCGCTCTTAGCGACAGCCAGCGCCGAGATCGCCGCCTGCTGGCGTTTATCCTCCCGCGCGGACTTGGCTGCCTCCGGATCAGGCTCGATGATCCAGCCGCCCCAATGCGACTTGTTCATGTCCCACGGCGTGCGACGGGTCGAATGCTGGGAGGGCACGAAGGTGAAGCGCACGCCTCGAACAGTGATCGATTCCCACCAGTGGAACTCCTTGACGCGCATGAAGCCCTTGAGCCGCAGCTTGGCGCGCAGCCCGGCCGGGACGAGCAGCAGCTTGGAGCCCGTCAGCCGGCGCAGCGATGCGATGTTGAGGTGGTCATAATGCGAGTGCGAGACGAGCACAATATCGATTGGCGGCATGTCGGTAATCTCGATCCCCGGCGGGGCCATCCGTTTGTTCATTGCCATCTTGGCCGCCCACACCGGATCGGTGACGATATTAAGTCCCGAGTGCTGGATCAGGAACGTCGAGTGGCCGATCCAGGTGACCGAGGGCTCCGTCCCGTTATGATCGATATAAGTCAGGTCAGGCGCTGTATTGGGTACGACATAGGAATAATCTTTATGTTTAACCTTGCGTTGACGCTCTTGGCGCCAGCGTTTGAACTGTGCCATGGTTTTGGCGGTTTGTACGGGATCTGAATTCTGAAATCGCAGTCTTCGCAAACCGTCATCTCCTCACTTTGGATGTCTCCATTTAGAATAACAAGAGAGACACATTTTACGCAAATTACCCGCAAAAAGTGACTCGGAAACGAATGAAACGAGCAGCGGGACAGGGGTTCGCATTCCGGGGACGAATCGGGTAAACTTAAGGTTATAAGCCATCTCTACGTATCAGGAGGTATGATCATAGATGAAGCTCATCTCGATAGAACCGACGCCCAGTCCCAACTCGATGAAATTGAATGTTGACGAAAAGCTGCCCTCTCAGCAGCGTTATACGTATACAACGGCACAGGCCGAGGAAGCGCCCGAGCTGTTGCGAAGCCTGCTCGCCATCGAAGGTGTGCGAAGTCTGTTCCGCACGGCCGACTTCATCGCCCTCGACCGCAAGCCCAACCGCGACTGGCAGCCGATCCTCGAGGCCGCGCGGGCTCTGCTGCATGGCGGCGAAGCGGACGGCGGAGCGGCCGAGGCCGGAGGGGCTGGCGAGCGGACCTTTGGCGAGGCTCATGTCCTGGTGCAGATGTATCGCGGCATCCCGATGCAGCTGCGCATCCAGAGCAGCGCCGGCGAGCACCGGACAGCGCTGCCGGAGCAATTCACGGCGGCGGTGCAGGAAGCGGCCGGCTCGAGCATGATCCGCGAGCGCAAGCTCGAGGAGCTG
>NZ_BFBX01000059.1:18877-24092 GCF_003851045.1 Paenibacillus sp. 598K
CGGCAGCAGCCGAGCAGCCTCCAGCGCCGCCGCGTCAGGCGCCGCCGACGCCGGCCGAGCTCGCCGAGCAATTGAAGGCCGAGGACTGGCAGGTCCGCTATGCGGCGCTGGAGCGTGTCGGCACCGCTGTGCCTGAGATGCTGCCGCAGCTGGCGCAAGCGGTCACCGATGACAACGCCTCGATCCGGCGGCTCGCGGTCGTCTATCTCGGCGATCTGCGCAGCCCGGAGGCCTTGCCCTATCTGTTCACAGCGCTCAAGGACCGCTCCGTATCTGTACGGCGGACAGCGGGGGATACCTTATCCGATCTCGGCGATGCGGCAGCGATCGAGCCGATGATCGAGTCGCTCTCTGATCCCAACAAGCTCGTCCGCTGGCGCGCCGCCCGTTTCCTCTATGAGCTGGGCGACGAACGCGCGATCCCGGCGCTGCGCGTGGCCGCTCAGGACAGCGAGTTCGAGATCCAGCTCCAGGCCTCGATCGCGCTCGAGCGGATCGAGCGCGGCGAGGAGGCCGCGGGCTCCGTCTGGCAGCAGATGACCGCCAGTCGGCGAGGAGAGTAAGCAAGGCGCGGAAAGCGGCCAGGAGATGGGAAGCGAAGCGCAATAGACAGACGCAACATGGCTATACTCCGTGACTCGCTCCCGCCCGCCTGTCTGTATGCAACACAAAACACCATGCTCCTCTACCAAAGGGGCATGGTGTTTTGTGGTACATCAGATACCTCGTCATCGTCTCATGGATGCATCGTAAACGTCACATCGAGGAGAATCGAACCGTCATCTCCGTAATCCTGATACGACAGCTCGTAGGAAGCCACGCCGCCCGCAGCTCGCATCGCCTGGTCGATATCTGCCTTAAGCTGATCTCCCCGTAGATAACGAACCTTGAAGCTATGCTCTCCCTGCGCGATCGCGTCCCGAATCCGACCGGTCAATGTATCTGGATCAGTCGCGATGTGCTCGGACTTGAGCCAATGCAAGCCAAGGTCCCGCTCCAGCGTCTCATAGAACGCTCCACGCTCCGCGTCGTTGGTCTGCAGTTGGGCCAGCGTATCCGCATAGGTCGTCGTAGCCGCCGGATACGAGCGAGTCCAGCCATGATCACGGCGCATCGCCGCATCGGTCTTCAAATAATAGGCGTAGCTGACCTCTCCCGGCCGGTCCGGCACTGGGTCATCCCATGTCGTGTCCAAGTGATACCAGGCGCCGTTGACATTGACCAGATTCCAGGCATGGTTGCCTGTGTCCACCGTACCTTCGACGATCCGGTTCGGAACGTCGGCGGCGCGCAGCAGCTTGTAGGCGAGCAAGGAATAGCCTTGGCAGACAGCCTGACCATTGCTCAGCGCCTCATATGCCGTATAGCTCTGGAGCGACTCGTCGTAGGCGACATTCAGGACGATCCAGTCATGGATCGCCTTGACCTTCTGGTGCGCATTCATCCCAGGCTCGATGATCTCAGCCAGGACAGTCGCTACTCGTGCATCGACATAAGCGGTCTGCTCGATACTTTCGCGGTACTCGATGACCATCTTGATCTTCGCTCGCTGACTCCAGCTCTGGATCGAATACTGGTACGAGTCGACGATGTAGGCGATATAGTCATCCTTGGCCATCGCGGCCTGGATAATTTGCGGCATCTGTCCGGACAAGGCTGACTGGCCCCCGGTGTAAGTAACGGTAAACTCGCGGCTCTGTTCACTTAGATGCCTGTATATTTCCTGCTCCAGGCTAGAGGGACTGCTCACCGCCGAGGAGTCGGCCGTGACGAATTCATATTTCAGCTCCAGGGCGAACAGCGCGGCTGCTATGAGGAGCAGCATCGCCGCCCGCATCACAAACTTCCTCATGAAGGACCTCCTTTGCGCAAAAGGCTAAGCTTATGCTATTCCTCAGTATACCTTAATCCGCCTACTTGAACCAATTCAGGTGAATGCGGTTCTTTTTTTGTAATGTAAATGTAATATAACACTCAGGTTAGGTTCAGCTTGTCTCTCTATACTATTATACATGACCCCCCTTTATTATATATTTTCTCTCTAACGCCTGTGGCCACGTGCCGCAGGCGTCTTTGTTTTTATTTGGTACGAACGGGAAGGAAGTAGTTAAGTGAATAGAGATAATGAGTTAGAGCCTGTAAGTTTTGCATGAAAAATGCCCCCAAAAGTTGGGGGCATCAGACTCTAACTTGTATACAATTTGTCTCAATTCAGCTTGGGCTCAACAAAAACAATATCTAGCTGGTCTTTATTATTCTTATTTTCAAATTTAATTTCAAGTTTCAAAACCCCTGTCAGATCCACATTAATCTCTCTAGCCAAATCACCACCGATTAACTCATCTGATTCATGCAGAACAATACCATCTCCATAGATTGTTACTTTACCGATCGATTCAGAATTCTTGGTGTAATCGTCAATACCCACTCTTGCATTTAAATTTTTATATCTACCGTTCAAATTATAGGATAACGTTCCAGAGTTATTTCCAGACCATCCATACAAAATAATTCCCATGCCATTATTAAATTGCTCTCCAGCAACGTGAAACTTCAAACCTACAGGATTTTCCCATTCGTCAAAATATAGATAATTCTTTGCTTGTTCTTCAGCTCTAGCATATTCTAATTTACTTAAATAAGTAAACGTTCCTTCCCGTTTTCCAATCCAAATTGTCTTATTCTTGCCATCCCAATTCACTTCTTTTCCTAATGCTTCGCCTGCAAATCGGAGAGGCACATATGTAGTTCCATTGTAGATGAAACCTTGACCAGTTGTTGGCTTCTTTTGCACCCCATCGACCATGTATTTTAAGTTTTCGAATACTACCTTAATCGAAGTTGTTCCTGCAGCGAATACAGTTCCTCCAGTAATAAGTGACCCAATTAATAAACCAGCCATAAGACCCTTGATTTTGTCTTTCAAAAACTTCTCCCCCTTTGTATGTAGTAATTTTCGTGTTTTTTATTACAGGTTGTCCGTCCATCTTCATGTTCGATCAGCGCGTGGAAAGATTATGGAGACTGGCAAGACTTAGTTCGTATCTCGTTAAATCAACGATTTCCACAGTACACCTAAAACCAACTCTCAATTATAGTAGTCATAAATACCCCCTCCTTTAGTAGGTGATAGTAAGTAATTCTACACAAAATCTGTTTTACCTCCCACAAAACCAGTATTTTATACTTAATTTCGAACCCCATTTTAGGTATTAAGACATGCCTCGTGAAGCTGCTGTAGATTCAAGCCTGTGTCTTATTCATTTAACAAAAAACCGCTGCCAGCTTAACGCTTCAGCAGCGGTCTCAAAAAGCCCAACACCTCGTCCCAGAATGCAGGGGCTTGGTCGGAGCGACTATGCCCCTCGATGTCGACGAGTGCGTGACGGACGTCGACTTGCTCGGCAAGGGCGAGCAGGTCATCCGCCGGGATGAAGTCGTCTCCTCGCGCATGCAGCATCAGTACCGGGATCCGCTGGGCGTTGCGCCGAAGCACGTCATGCAAGCTCGCCTCCCGGTAAGCGCGGCGAGGGATGCCCGCGCGCAGCAGCCAGATCGTCGGGACGAAGGTCGACAGCGGGAACAACGGCAGACGACGACGTCTCAGCTCCGCCGTCAGCATCGTCTCGAACTGGACGGGAGACGCGTCCGTGACGATCGCCCGCACCTGCATGCCATCCCCCATCGCCAGCAGCGCGCCGAAGCCTCCGAGCGAATGACCAAGCACCGCTACCCGTTCCGGGTCGATCTCCGGCACGCCCTTGATGTAGGCCACTGCGGCCGCCGCATCGTCGCGGAACATAAACGCCGACGCCGCCGGAATCTTCTCGCTGTCCCCGTGACAACGCACATCGAAGAGGAGGACAGCATATCCCTCCCGCACCAAAGGCTCGGCGTACCGCAGCACACGGGAGCGATTGGAGCCCCATCCGTGTACGACGACCACTGCCGGATGCGGCGCTTCCTCGCCCTCAGGCAGCAACAGCCACCCCTTCAGCAAGGAGCCCTCGCTTGTAAATTGCACGTCCCTATAAGGGAAGGAAGGCACTTGCGTATTGGGCAGCCATCGAGGCTTCTGACTAGCTACGCCGATCTTCCACATGGCCGCCGCAGCCAGCGCCACCACGCCGATGCCTGCGAGTGCGATTCCTGTCCATGCCAACATATCTCCACCTCCATCCTTCCCGCTTCCAACGATTCAATCTCTGCTTGCCGCTACTCTACCGCCTGTACGAATTGTGCGACATGCTCGCGCAGCCCGTCGAAGTCCCCGTTCTGAATCAAGTCCTGTCTCAGCAGCTTGCTGCCCATGCCGACTCCGCAGGCGCCGGCAGCCATAAAGTCGCGAATATTGTCCAGATCGACGCCGCCGGTAGCGATCATCGGAATCCGATCCAGCGGCGCCCGGATTTCCTTGAGATACGATAAGCCCAGCGAAGCCATCGGAAAAATTTTTACGGCCTCCGCGCCGGCCTTCCACGCCTTGACGATCTCGGTCGGCGTCATGACGCCGGGCCACACCGGCACGCCCTGCTCGGCTCCGTAGGTGATCACTGCCTCGTCCAGGTTGGGCGAGATCAGGAATTGCGCGCCAGCATCGATGGCTTGCGCAGCCATCTCCACGTCCAACACCGTGCCCGCTCCGATAGCCGCTCGACTACCGAACTGCTGACGCCAGCTGGCGATCATCCCCGTCGCGCCCTTCGTATTCATCGTGACCTCCATCAGACGAATGCCTCCGTCGATCAGCGCACTTGCCGCTGCATGTGCAGCCTGTTCCTCGATATTGCGAAAGATCGCTACGATTTTGTGCCGCATCAGCAGTTCTGTCATCTGGTGCATGTTTCATCCTCCGTTTCCATACATTACTGCATCTATCCGTATTGTAGCCGACTTCGACGGGGACGACAATCGATTGGGCACGGGATAAGCGCCCAGTGCATACAATACTGCATCAAGCGCCGCCCAGCAACAGCTCGAAGGAGTAGTGATAAACGATGCGAAGATCAGAATTTCCCAATGGCTATCCGGTGCCGTCGCGGGCCAACGGCTGCGGTTGCTCCGGCCCGCGCAGCCGGATGATCCCGCCACCGCCGCCCGGACCAGGGCCGGGGCCAGGGCCCGGTCCGGGTCCGGGGCCTTTCCCGCCTGGACCGGGGCCAGGGCCGTTCCCGCCAGGACCAGGGCCAGGGCCTTTCCCGCCTGGACCGGGGCC
>NZ_BFBX01000059.1:24205-32814 GCF_003851045.1 Paenibacillus sp. 598K
GGGCCAGGACCGTTCCCGCCAGGACCAGGGCCAGGACCGTTCCCGCCGCCTCCGGGACCGGGACCTTTCCCGCCGGGGCCGTTTCCGCCAGGGCCAGGGCCTTTCCCACCACTACCGCTGCCATTGCCTTTGCCGATTCCGCTGCCGATTCCTATACCTGGCCAGGATCGATACGTCACCGTCGTTATTAATGGCGGGCGAGCGTTCCCACAGATCACCCAGCCCTACTATATCCGTTATCGCCCGGGCATGACCGTGTATCAAGCGCTGCTGGAAACCGGCGTAGTCCAGTTCTCCTTTGGCGGCCAGATCGTCTCCGTCAGCGGCGTCTTCATATCCAATGCGATCCGCTATACGATCCGCCTGAACGGCCGTCCGTTGCCTCCCAACCAGCTCTATCTGCCGCTGCAGCCTGGAGACGCCGTCGGCCTGGAGCTCTATTACGTCTAGGCAAGCATGAAGAGACGATCCGGGGCGACAGAGTATCATGCCCGTTGCAGCTTTCCGGATCGCCGCTAACAACGAAAACCTTCATTGCCGCTGATTAATCATGGCGATGAAGGTTCTTTGTTTGTTGTCGTATTCGCCTCGACGGGCGGCGAGCAGCCCCGATGACACATAGGCCGTTACCACTGCGGAGCATTCAGGTTGCAGAGTCCGACAGCATGTCCGCGACTCGATGGCATGCCCATCCTTTTACGGCTGCGCCAGCTCCTCCTCCGTTACCCAGAGGTGGCCTTTTACTTCCTCACCGGTCGTGGTGGAGATGAAGTCGACGCTATAGACGGTCGTCTGCTCCACCGCATCAATCGTCGCTGTCGCTCCCGCCATTCCCGGCAGATGATCGGCTGCCAGCACGGCCTCCTCCCCCGGAGCCAACGGTCCCTTGCCTGCTGCGCCCTCCAGTTCCTCGTGGACGACCCACTTGTGCTCGACGACAGGCTCGCCGCCATCGGTCGGCGTATAGGAGACGATATATGCTGTCGTATCATAAGCGCCGGCGATCGTCACCTCCGCTCCTTCCATACCGCTCATATGGGCATCGGCGATGACCGCTTGGCTGCCCACTGGATAGGTCGGGCTCTCAGCCGCCCGCAGCCCGTCCGGGAGCTTGCCCAGCCCGGAATGATGCATCTCGGCATGCCCGCCTTGCTTCGTGTCAGCCGCCTCGGTTGGCCCCGGGGCGTCGCCTGGCGTCTCTTTGGCCGCGCTCCCGCAGGCGCCAAGCGCCAGCATCGAGACGAGCGCTACGACAATCAGTATTTTGTTCATGGACTTCCCTCCATCAGCTGACATCCCGTCTATACGCTCTTGCGTATTGGTCGTCCGACCGCCGTCGTGCCGCCAGACTCTGCCCTGGCCAAGCCAGAGCTACAGCTTCACCCGCTGCAACCGCAGTGCATTGAGGACGACGGACACCGAGCTGAATGCCATCGCCGCACCCGCGACCCAAGGCGCCAGCAGGCCGATCGCCGCGATGGGGATGCCTGCGGAGTTGTAGGCGAGCGCCCAGAACAGATTTTGCCGGATGTTGCGCATCGTCTTGCGACTCATCAGGATCGCATCGGCGATGCTGTGCAGATCGCCGCGCATCAGCGTTACATCGGCGGCCTCCATCGCGACATCCGTCCCTGTCCCGATCGCCATGCCGATATCGGCGACGGCGAGCGCCGGAGCGTCGTTGATGCCGTCTCCGACCATCGCCACCTTTTTGCCCTGCGCCTGCAGCTTCTTGACCTCTTCGGCCTTGCCCTCAGGCAGCACCTCCGAGAGCACCCGGTCGATGCCGACCTGAGCCGCGATCGCTTGCGCGGTGCGCGCATTGTCGCCGGTCATCATGACGACCTCCAGCCCCTGACGCTTCAGCCGCTCGATCGCTGCCTTGGAGGTGGGCTTGACGGTATCCGCCACCGCCACCAGACCGGCATAACGTCGGTCGATCGCGATCAGCATCGCCGTCTTGCCCTGCTCCTCCAGTCGCGACATCTCGGCCAGCGCCTCGTCGATATCGACCTCGTAGCGCGCCATCAGCCGCCGCGTCCCAGCCAGCACCTCATGCCCCTCGACCGTAGCGAGCACGCCATAGCCGGGGATCGCTTCGAAAGCGTCCGGCTCCGGCAGCGCCACGCCGCGTCCACGGATGCCCTGGACGATCGCCTCCGCGAGCGGATGCTCGGAGGCCTGCTCCGCTGCGCCGACCAGACGCAGCAGTTGCTCCTCGGCGATGCCGACCGCCAGGATGTCGGTCAGCTCCGGCTCGCCTTTGGTGATCGTCCCGGTCTTGTCGAGGATGATCGTCTCGATCCGGTGCGTCGACTCCAGATGCTCGCCGCCCTTGAACAGGACGCCGCTCTCGGCGGCGCGTCCCGAGCCGGCCATGATCGACGTTGGCGTCGCCAGCCCGAGCGCGCACGGACAGGCGATGACGAGGATGGCGATCGCCTTCTCCAACGCGTTGCCGAGCTCGCCCGGCGTCACCCACAGATACCATACGGCAAAGGCAGCCACCGCGATGCCGACGACGATCGGCACGAAAATGCCGGAGATGCGGTCGGCGACGCGCTGGATAGGCGCCTTCGAGCCTTGGGCTTCCTCGACGATTTTGATAATCTGCGCCAATGCCGTTTCCTTGCCGACCTTGGTCGCCTTCACCTTAAGCCGGCCGTTTTTATTCACAGTCGAGCCGATGACAGCGTCGCCTGGCCGCTTCTCGATCGGCAGGCTCTCGCCGGTCAGCATCGATTCGTCGACCGCCGACGTCCCCTCCGTCACTTCGCCGTCCACCGGCACCTTCTCACCGGGTCTGACGATGACGATATCGCCGCGCAGCACATCGTCCACCGGCACCGTCATCTCCTGCCCGTCGCGAATGACGAGCGCCGTCTTGGCTCTTAGCCCCATCAGCTTCTTGATCGCCTCCGAGGTGCGGCCCTTCGCCTTGGCCTCGAACCACTTGCCCAGCACGACCAGCGTGATCAGTACGGCGCTCGTCTCGAAGTACAGATCGGGATGGCCGTGACCGCTATGGGCAGCGAGCGCCGCATCGATCGACAAGTAGACGCTGTAGAAATAAGCCGCCGACGTGCCAAGCGCGATCAGCACGTCCATATTGGCCGAGCCGTTGCGCAGCGCCTTGTACGCGCCTGTGAAGAAGGGCCAGCCGATATAAAATTGCACCGGCGTCGCCAGGATGAGCTGGAACCACGGGTTCATAAACAGATCGGGCAGATACATCCACGAGGTGAACGAGAAATGACTGACCATCGCCCAGAGCAGCGGCAGCGAGAGCGCCGCCGAGATCAAAAAACGGCGACGATACCGGCCTACCTCCTGCTGTCGCTGCGCTTCCCGATCGCCGCCCTCTTGCTTGGGCCGCGCCTTGTACCCCAGCTTCTCGACCCGTTGCTGGAGATCGGCTATGGCGACCTCGGTACCGTTGTACTCCACATGCGCCGTTTCCATCGCATAATTGACCGTGGCCGCGCTGACGCCCGGCATCTTGCTCAGCCCCTTCTCGATGCGGGCAGCACAAGCCGCGCAGGTCATGCCGCTAATGTCCAGCTCGACCGATTCCTTCACGGTGGCGTAGCCCAGCTTCTCGATGCGCTGCTCCATCTGTTCGGGATTGGTCTGCGACGGATCGTAGGTGACAGTCGCCCGCTCCATCGCATAATTGACGTTGGCCTGCTCGACCCCGTCGATCTTCGACAGCCCTTTCTCGATCCGGTTTGCACACGCCGCGCAGGTCATGCCGCTAATCTGCAACGTTGCCTGCCTAAGAGCTTGCTCCGTTGTCGTCATCCTTCTCACCTCGCTCTATATCTGCCTGTCGCAAGACATGCTCTTTCCGCTTATTGAACCTCGTAGCCCTGATCTTCGATCGTCTCCTGGATCGCAGCCAGCGACTGCTTGCTCTCATCGAAGGATACCTGCACCGTGCCGCTTGCCAGATCGACCTGACTATCCACGTTGATTTCCTTCAGCGCTTTCTCGATGGCGCTCACGCAATGGCCGCAGGACATGCCGGATACAGTCAGAGATATCGTCTTCATAAGGAATCGCTCCTATTCGTTTTCTTTTTGAACTCCACCTTAGTATACCCCCCTATACTATAAAAAGCAAGTCGATTTCCTGTCCCTGCGCCTGCAAATTCCGACAGTTGTTCCCCAAACCATGCTCAATGCAAAACACCCCTCACAACATTGAAGCAGCTGTGAGGGGTATCGCAAACATTTGGCGACGCTCCCGCCTCTAGTCGAGGAAGGTCCGGGAGGAAGCATAAAGGTAACGCTCGAAGCGCGCCATCACATGGCAGCGCTGCTCCGGGTATTGCTCGTACACGTACTGGAAGAAGTGACCCGGCTTCTCGCTGTTGCCGTCGAACATATCGTAATGCAGCGGTACCAGCGTCTCGATCCCGGCAGCTACTGCCAGCTCGACCGCCTCACGGTAGTCCATGTTGCCGACGATATGCCGGCTGCGCCGATAGTAATCGCCGCCGTTGATCGGCAGCAGGCCCAGGTCGATCCGCTGCTCGCGCAACGTCTCGGCCAGTCCAGGGTAGATGACGGTGTCGCCGGCATGATAGAGCGTGACGCCGTTCAGCTCGAGGATGTAGCCGAGATAGCGATCATAGCCCTGCTCATCGCGCTCCAACTCTTCATGCGCGGCAGCCACCGGCAGCAGCCGGATCGGCTCCTCCGGCGTCCCGACCTCCTGCCACGCTCCGGCGCGCGCATCGGCGATCCGCTCCTCCGGCACGCCGCAGTCGACCAGCAGCGGCCGGCAGCAGGCCGGCGCGATATAGCGCGTCTGCGGCTGCGTACGGGCCAACACCCGGATCGTGCCCGGGTCGAGATGATCGATGTGCTCATGCGTGATGAGGCAGAGGTCGATCGCATCGATCGCCTCCGGCGGGAACGGCGGCGGGAACGCCCGGGCGTCCGCCATCGTATCCGAGATGAACGGGTCGACATAGATGACGGTCGACGCGCCTTTGAGGATGACGCTCTCCTGCCCGAGGAACCACACCGCCGCCATCCCTTGCGGCACGCGCGTGCGCTTGATTTCCGACATCCATTGCTCCTGTGTCCTTGCTTGTCCCATCCTCATCCTCCTTGCTCCTGATCGGAGTTCAATCTTCGTTATCCGCCAGACGCTCCCGCGCCCAGTTATTCAGCTTGTCGGAGACGGTCTGCCCGGATTCCGGCACCATCGTGCCCCGCTCCGAGACGAGCCGCCCCTCCTCATCCATATAGAACGCCAGGATCTCGCGTCCCTGCTCATCGCGCATGACAAAGGTATACGGACCGACAGGCGGCGAGCTCTCCTCCGATTTGTCCGCGACATCGTCTAGAATGTTGGTGAACTGGGTAATGAGCCGCCAATTGTCCGTACTCGCCTCGCGCCCGCTGACGGTATCGCGTACGATCACCTCGTCGACGCGCTGATCGTTGCTGGCCCAGGTGCGCAGATGGTAGCCAGTCACGATGATGTCCTCTGTGGTTGCGGTTGCAGGACTGCCCCCGCTATGGTCATCCGAGACATAGCGGACATAGCTGCCGATATCGATCTGCTCCACTACTGTCTCGGGCACTGTCACATGCGTCGTCGTATAATCGCCCTCCTCCGGGACGAAGACCACCGTCAGCGTCTGACCGGACTTCTCGGTCACTGCCCCGCTCAGTCGGCCATCGTCAGATGCGGCTTGGTCTCCGCAGCCGACGACGAGCAGGAGCAGCAGAGCGTTTGCCAGCAACCATGACAGCGCGCGTTGCTTTGCTTTCCCTTGCATTTCGTTTCCTTACCTTTCTTCGTATCCTATTGGGCGACGATCCGCTGCGAGGCCGCCAGCTGCCGCAGCTCGATGCTCATGCGCTCGCGCAGCGCATCGCTGGCCTCGAATTGAATCCCGTAACGATGCAGTCCTTCCTCGTAAGCATGCCAACGGATGATGCCCTGCACCTCCCACGGCGCTTCCCCAAACTGTACGTACAGCATCACGCCGATCACATGCTCGCCGGCGCCCAGCTTGAGCGACGTGGCGATGTTGCAGCCGGAGCGGCTCAGATTGAGGATCTCTGCCGGTGCACGCTTGCTGTCGACCGGCTGATTATTTATGCGGTTGATCTGGAAGGTGCACGGCTCCGGCGTATGGAACACGTAACGAAACGGCTCTTTTCTTCTGCTCTTGTCCATAGGCGTCTGTCGTCTCCGAATGTTTGATATATGATGACTAGCAACTCCTACCAGAAAGTATAGAGGATACCTACACCGGTTTCAATGAGAGAACGGTTTTGAGGAATAGGGGAGATATGGAGAGGGTGCCCCGCCGTCATCCAAAATGACGCTTGGGACACCCTCGAAAAAACGCATGCGGAGAGGCTTGCCTCGCAAGCCTTACGATTGGCCGTAATAAGCGTTGGCCCCATGCTTGCGCAGGTAGTGGCGGTCGAGCAGATGCTGATCCATCGCCCCGATCTGCGGATTGAGTGCGAACGTATGCACCGCCATCTTGGCGCATTCCTCGAGCACGACGGCGTTGTGCACCGCATTGTGCGCGTCCTTGCCCCAGCAGAACGGCGCATGGCTGTTGACGAGCACGGACGGCACCTGCATCGGATCGATGCCGCGCGAGACGAAGGTCTCGACGATGACGCGGCCGGTCTCCAGCTCATAAGCGCCCTTGATCTCCGCCTCGGTCATCGGCCGGGTGCAAGGCACCTCGCCATAGAAATAATCGCCGTGCGTCGTCCCGAGCGCCGGCAGCGCCCGTCCGGCCTGCGCGAAGCTGGTCGCCCATGGCGAGTGGGTATGCACGATGCCGCCGATATTGGGGAACTCCTTGTACAGCAGGACATGCGTCGCCGTATCCGACGATGGCTTGTAGCTGCCCTCGACGACTTGTCCCTCCAGATCGACGACGACCATCTGCTCCGGCTGCAGCTCCTCATACGGCACGCCGCTCGGCTTGATGACGACCAGACCGCTCTCGCGGTCGATGCCGCTCACATTGCCCCAGGTGAAGGTGACCAGCCCGTGCTTGGGCAGATCCATATTCGCTTCCCATACCAATTGCTTCAACGCTTCCAACATCGGTAGTTTTCGCCCCTTTCGCCAGCCTCGGCTGGCCTGTATGCTGTCTCTCATTATAAGTTGTACGTACAAGTCTGTCACGCAAAAGTTTCAGTCCAACTGCCGCGTCGACTGGCGAACGACCAGCTCGGGAGGATAGACGATATCCTGCGACGACCGCCCGGCCTCTCTGCCCCGGATCAGCTCCATCAGCAGACGGACGGCATCCTCGCCCATCTGCGTCTTCGGATGCGCAACGCTTGTCAGCTTGACCTCGGTGGCGATGGCCAGATTCGAGTCGTCGAAGCCGACGATCGAGATGTCCTCGGGTACGCGCATCCCTCTGCTGCGGACGACATCGAGCAGCCGTACTGCCAGTTGATCATTGTAACAGACGATGGCCGTCGGACGCCGCTGCGGCGCTTCATCGAGCAGCGCGGACAGCGCCTGTGCCGGCAACGTGTCCTTGTCCTCCGTCGCATAACGGATTAGATGCTCGGGGAGCAGCGCCAGCTCGTGCTCGCGATGCGCGCGGCGGAAGCCGCGCATCCGGTGCACGCCCTGATAATCGTCGGTCTTGAACAATCCCGCGATGCGCCTATGCCCGAGCCGGATCAGGTGCTCGGCGGCGAGATGGCCGCCCCTCTCGTCATCGACCCGCAGGCAAGGTGCATCGACATCCGCGTATCGTTCATTCAGCATGACGTAAGGGATATTCTGCGCATCCAGCGCCAAGAAGTAGGGGAAGTTCGGATTGCCCTCGGCGCTCTTCGTCGGCTCGATGATCAGTCCGCTCAGCGGTTCCCGTAGCATCGACTCCAGGCTGTCCCGCTCTTTGTCCTTCTCATTGTCCGTGCTCGCCAGCAGCAGACGCGCGCCGCGCGCCCGCAGCGCCGACTCCACGCCCCGCACGATGATGGGGAAGATATAGTCGGAGATATACGTCGTGATCATGCCGATCGACATCCCCGCCGAGCTGGCCGACCGCCCCTGTGCGGTCTGATCGGCGATGAAGGTGCCCTTGCCCTGGATGCGATAGAGCCAGCCCTCCTGCTCCAGTTCGCCCAGCGCCTGCCGTACGGTCTGGCGGCTCATCTCGAAGCGGCGGGCGATTTCGTTTTCCGAGGGCAACTGGTCATGCGCCTTGAACAGCGCTTCAGCGATCCAGGAGAGCACCTCCTTCTTGAGTTGTCTATATTTCGGCGGATGGGGCTGCGTCACGGGTACACCTCGATCTATTCAGTAGTTGTATAGCAAAAGAGTAGTTGTACAGTAAAAGTATACTACAATGCCAACTTGTATGTACATGTCAGGCCAGGCGCTGCCCGTGTCGGCATCATTTGACTTCGGGCTGGCGGCCATGCCACACTTAGGGCGTGTCTGCACACCCGCTCAGGGGCATCTAAGACTGCCTTTCCGCCCCCTGCGGCGTCACTTTTGCTTGCCGTACCCCCGGTACGACTGCACAAAAGTTCCTGGCATGGAACGAAAATTCAACCCAATCTGCTACCCTCCGAGTATGCAAACACACCCTA
>NZ_BFBX01000059.1:32912-66201 GCF_003851045.1 Paenibacillus sp. 598K
CCAATCTGCTACCCTCCGAGGTTGCAGACACGCCCTAGGACACAACGCTAATTATGCCGAGAGGAGCCTGATACGATGCTGTTCACCGAAACGCTACGCACGTCGCGACGCGACGAGATGATCGATATCACTCGCCAGATCATCACCCTGATCCGCCAAGAGGACATCCGCGACGGTCTCGCGGTCATCTACTCGCCGCATACGACGGCAGGCATTACGATCCAGGAGAACGCCGATCCCGATGTGAAGCTCGACGTGCTGATGCGCCTGGACGAAGTATACCCGTGGGAGCACTCCAAGTACCGGCATGCCGAGGGCAATACGGCCTCCCATCTCAAGGCGATGACGACCGGCACGTCGCAGACGATCATCATCCGCGACGGCCAGCCGGTGCTCGGCCAGTGGCAGGGCATCTACTTTTGCGAGTTCGACGGCCCGCGCACGCGCCAGTACCATGTCAAGGTGATCCGAGGATAAGACTCGACGTCGTTCTCCTGCGATAGAAGCTCCCGTTATCGCTCATACAATGTCGTATTGACGACGTGCTTGGGCCTCTCGCCCTGATGCGCTGCCAGGATACCGCGCGCCGCCATCATCCCCATCCGCTCCCGCGTCTGGAGCGTGGCGCTGCCCAGATGCGGAGCCAGCACGACATTGTCCAGGGCGGCCAGTCCGTCCTCAAGCGCCGGCTCGCGCTCGTACACATCGAGACCGGCGCCTGCGATCCAGCCCTCGCGGAGCGCCCTTACGAGCGCCGCCTCATCGATATGCGCACCGCGTGCCGTATTGATGAGGTAGGCGGTCGGCTTCATCAGCCGCAGCTCGCGCTCGCCGATCAGATGATGGGTCTGCGGCGTATAGGCGACATGGAGGGACAGATAGTCCGCAGCCTGCAGCACCTCATCGAGCGAGGCGTAGCGCACGCCCAGCTCCGCTTCCTCCGCCTTGGAGAGCCGCGTCCGGTTCCAATAGACGATCTCCATCTCGAAGCCCTGCGCCCGGCGCATCATCGCCTGGCCGATCCGACCCAGTCCGATCAGACCAAGCGTCGCTCCCGTCACATCGCCGCCGATCAGCTGCAATGGCGCCCAGCCCTTCCAACCCCCCGAACGTACGAGCGCGTCGCCCTCGACGAGCCGCCGCGAGACAGCCATCAACAGCGCCCAGGCGATATCGGCGGTGGCAGCGGTCAGCACATCGGGCGTATTCGTCACCACGATGCCGCGAGCCGTCGCCGCCTCGATATCGATATTGTTGTAGCCGACTGCGTAGTTGGCGATCACCTGGAGTCCCGGCTCGGCATCCATTACCTCGGCGTCGATCCGATCCGTCAGCAGGCATAGCACCGCGTCCTTACCCCGGATGCCTGCCAGCAGCTCCTCCCGCGACAGTCCGCGATCCTCCTCGTGACACGTCACCTCCGCATGCTCCGCCAGATAAGCCATCACTCGCTCCGGCAACTGCCGGGTCACCAGCACCTTCGGTTTGTCGCTCATCGTCCGTCCGCTCCCTTCTCTCTCCCTATGCTTGGCCCATCATTCTGTAGCGAACTAGCCTTGCTTCTGGGCCGCGATCTTCTCCGCCAGCTCGTTCAGATAGGTCCATCGCTCCAACAGCTCGTCGAGACGCGCTTCTGCCGCTTGCTGCTCCGCCATTAGCTCCTGCAGTCGCGCCGAGTCGCTCGCCGATTGCTCCATCTGCGTCTGGACCTGCTCGAGCGCTTGCTCGGCGCGTGCGATATCGTCATCGATCGTCTCGTAGTCCTTTTGCTCCTTGTAGCTCATCTTGAGCGCCCGTTCCCGCTCCCCGCCGCGCGCCGGCGCGTCTGGCGCAGCATCCTTGGTCGCTCTGGCCGGCTCGGCAGTCGCCTGGCCCCCGCCTGTCCGCTCAGTCTGACGGACATAGTCGGAATAGTTGCCCACTGAGCCGACGATGCGTCCATCGCCCTCGAGAGCAAGGATGCGGAGCGTCGTCCGATCGAGGAAGTAGCGATCATGCGAGACGACGAAGACGACGCCGGGGAACTCGTCGAGATAGTCCTCCAGCACAGTCAGCGTGGCGATGTCCAGGTCATTGGTCGGCTCGTCGAGCAGCAGCACATTGGGCGCTGTCATGAGGACGCGCAGCAGCTGCAAGCGACGCTTCTCGCCGCCCGACAGCTTGGCGACCTGCGCCCACTGCATCTGCGAGTCGAACAGGAACCGCTCCAGCATCTGGGACGCCGAGATGGCCGTGCCGTCTGCCGTGCGCACCTGGTCCGCCGCTTCGCGGATGTACTCGATTACCCGCAGCGACTCGTTCATCTCCTCATGCTCCTGGGTGAACCAGCCGAGCTTCACCGTCGGTCCCAGCTCAACCGTGCCACTATCTGGCGCCAGCTCGCCTGCGATCAGCTTCAGCAGTGTCGACTTGCCGGTGCCGTTGCGGCCGACGATGCCGACCCGGTCCTCGGGCACGGCGATGAAGCTGAAGTCACGGATTAACGTCCGCTCTCCGAACCCTTTGCTCACCTGATCGATCTCGAGGATCTTCTTGCCAAGCCGCGTCGAGGCGACGGAGACGTCGAGCTTGCCTTGCGAGCGGGCCGGGCCGGCGGCCTGCAGCGTCTCGAATCGCTCGATTCTCGCCTTCTGCTTGGTCGAGCGCGCCTGCGCGCCGCGACGGATCCAGGCCAGCTCGTTGCGCAGCAGGTTTTGACGCTTCGCCTCCGAGGCCGCCTCCCGCTCCTCGCGCTCCAGCTTCAGTTCGACGAAGCGGCTATAGTTGGCCGTGTAGAAATACGCCTTGCCGCGATCAAGCTCGAGGATGCGGTTGCTCACCCGGTCGAGGAAATAACGATCATGCGTAATCATGAGCAACGCACCCTTGCGCTTCTGCAGCATCGTCTCCAGCCAGGCGACCGACTCGTTGTCGATATGGTTGGTCGGCTCGTCGAGGATGAGCACATCTGACGGCTGGACGAGCGCAGCCGCCATTGCCACCCGCTTGCGCTGGCCGCCGGAGAGCGTGCCGAGCCGGGCATCGAACTGCGTGATGCCCAGTCGCGTCAGCGCCGTCCGCCCCTCGCTCTCGAGCTCCCACGCCTGCAGCGCGTCGACCTGCTGGCTCGCCGCCACCATCCGCGCCTGCAACCCGGCATCGTCCGGGTGCAGCTCCAACGCTGCCATCGCTTCATGATAGGCGCGCAGCGCCGCCAGCTCCGGCGCATCTCCTTGGTACAGATGCTCCTGCACCGTCATCTCGGGATCGAAGTCCGGATTCTGCGCCAGCATCCGTACGCGGACGCTATTGCCGAACACGACCTTGCCGCTATCGGCGGGCTCGAGTCCAGCGATGACGCGCAGGAGCGTCGACTTGCCGGTGCCGTTGACACCGATGATGCCGACCTTGTCGCCCTCGTCGAGTCCAAACGATATCGATTCGAACAACTGCTTAACGCCGTAGCTTTTGCTGAGATTCTCAACTGACATTACATTCATGGATTATCCTGCCCTTCTGCTTGCCTTCACTGACGCATCTCAACTTGCCGTCTCCGGCGTTTGCTTGTCAATCTACAGACGAATCTGCATTCTTCTCCAGCGTTTCCTTGTCGATCAACAAACGGATCTGCGTCCCCTCGCCAGGCGCGGATTCGATCGACAGCCTCGCTCCTACTGCCCGGGCGCGCTCCTCCATGCTGAACAGACCGACGCCCTTGCCGCCCTGACTGCGAGCGAACCCGACACCGCGATCCTGGATCTCGACCAGCACCTGCGCATCCTGCTCGACGATCCGCAGCCGCGCCTCCGTCACCTCCGCATAGCGAGCGATGTTGAGCAGCGCCTCCTGGATGATCCGGTAGATCGCCGTCTCGACGCCGCGCGGCAGACGCGAGCGCAGATTGCAGTCAAAGGCGACCTGGATGCCGAAGTGCCGGCTATAATTGCCCAGATAGGTGCGGATCGCCGGCACGACGCCAAGATCGTCGAGCACAGACGGCCGCAGCTCCCAGGCCAGACTGCGGATATCCTCGATCATTCGTGAGACATCCTGCCGCAGCGTGCGCAGCTCCGGCAGCTGCCGGTCCATAATCAGCCGATCAATCTCGATCTGCAGCGAGAACAGGCTCTGCCCGATGCCGTCATGCAGCTCCCGGGAGAAGCGACGACGCTCCTCCTCCTGGATGTTCATCACCTTCACCATCATCTGCTTCAGCTCGTCCTCGGCTTCCTTGAGCCGCGTCACTTCACTGCGAATGGCGAGGTACTGGTAAGGCTGGCCCTGCTCGTCCACGAACGGCACAATCGTCGTATTTACCCAGTAGTGCGAGCCGTCGCGAGCGCGATTCTTAATCTCGCCTCGCCACACCTCGCCGGAGCCGATCGTCCGCCAGAGCTGCTGCATAAATGTCTTGTCATGGTGGCCCGAGTTGATGATTCGATGATCGCGGCCGATCAGCTCCTCGCGGCTGTACTGCGAGATCTCGCAAAACTTGTCATTGACATATTGGATCCTGCCGCGCGCATCAGTAATCGCCACGATCGACGATTCGTCCAGCGCGAACTTGACGTCCGCGAGCTGCTTGAGCGCCTGCTGCAGCTCGCCGCGCACCGTCTCGCCGCCCTCGCCAGCCCGCAGCCTCCGCATGAGTTCGTCGACGCCCTGGGCCAGCTCGCCTGGCGGCATCGTCCCTTCACTGCGCGGCGTCTGTCGCTCAGTCATAATCCAGCAGCCCCCTTTTCATCGCGAACTTGATCAGCTCAGGTCTGCTCTTCAGCCCCAGCTTCTCCATCAGATTGCTCTTGTGCGCCTCCACCGTCTTGACGCTGATGATCAGGTGCTCGGCGATCTCCTTGTTGGCGTATCCGCGCGCCGTCCAGGCGAGGATCTCCTTCTCGCGCTCGGACAATTTATCATAGACCGCATCCGTCTCGGCATCGACCGCTGCGCCCGACGGCGGCTGTGACGCTTGCTGGATATATTCGCTCATCAGCCGCTTCGTCGCCGTCGGATACAGATAGGCGTTGCCCTCGGCCACCGTCTCGATGGCGGCGAGCAGCTCCTCATGCGGCGCATTTTTCAGGATATAGCCGGATGCGCCCTGCTGGATCGCCCGGAACAAATATTCATCGTCATCATGCATCGTCAGCACGAGCAGCCCCAACCCCGGCATTCGCCGCCGCAGCTCGCCCACCGCGGTCATCCCGTCCATGCCCGGCATGCTCAGGTCCATCAAGACCATATCTGGCCGCAGCGTCTCCGCGCGCTCGATCGCCTCTGCGCCGTCCGCCGCCTCTCCCACCACCTCGATGCCGTGGCGGCCGTGCAGCAGCATGCGCAGCCCCGATCGGACGACGGCATGATCGTCTACGATCAACAGCTTGATCAAGCCATCCCCTCCTTACTACCGCCATTTTACCATAAGTCGCCGTCCTCCGCAGAGCGGAACGCAGCACTCCCTAAGTAAAGTAACGTTGATACGTGCCAAGCATCATCCGTACCACCATTTCGTCTTATTCGGCGCGAAAGTTTCTTGCGCTACTGCGCCGATTCGCCCCACTTCCGGCTCTCCTACGAAAGTTTCTTGCGCTAAGGCGTCGCGCCTCACTGTAAAACCAAAAGGCAGCCTCGCGCATCGCGCAAGAGCTGCCCCGCCTACTAGTGGATTCCTGTACATTCCTGTCAGCACGCTTGCCACCGCCGCCGACGAGCGCCCACGCGTTTCCGCCGCTAGGCGTCCGGCTTGCGATACAGGCGCAGCCAGCCGCTCGCCCGGCCGTCCTGTCGCTTCAGCTCGAGCTCGGCGCTGCGGTAGCTGAGCCGCAGCAGCTCCGCAGCCACGTCCGCTGTCTTGGCCCGCTCCGTCGCGCCGACGGTCGGCTGCCAATCCGACACGCCAGACGTCTCGACCTGCTCCGCCGCACCGGCAGTCAACTGCCGATCCGACACGCCAGACGTCTCCTGCAGTCCGGTTGCGTCGCTACGCTCCGGGCGTCGGGTCGCGTGACGGACGATCTCATACAACACACCCACTATGATCCCTCCTAATAAGGTTCATTGTCATGGCTAACATTCCTTGTCACGATACGGCATCCTTCACCAGCCGCAAGGCGAACTGTCTGCCGTACTCGACACACTCCTGTTGCTCCTGGGCCGATGGGCTCAGCTCGATCTTAAGCGCATCGAGCGCCACGCTCGCCCCGCGCTCGACCAGCTTGGCCTGCAGCAGATCGACCGCGCCGCCGAACACCGGATAGGACGAATCTCCCGAGCCGAACACCGCAGCAGGCCGCCCGCCCAGGCGTACCTCATCCATCTCCTCGTAAAAATCCAGATATTCATCCGGCAGCTCGCCGTCGCCCCACGTGTAGGCGCCCAGCAGAATGCCGGCGCTCCGCTCCAGATCGATCGCCGAAGCGTCCATGACGGACTTGACCACCGGTTCCGCTCCTCCCGCACGCACCCCCTTGGCGATCGCTTCCGCCATCTCCTCCGTGTTGCCGGTCATACTAGCATAGATGATGATTACGTCTGCCATGATCCTAACCCCCGAATCCTATTGGTATGCACAGGGTAAGCGTCCCAGAACAGACGCCCCCTATCTTGCCGTACCGTCCCGCCCGCGCTATCGCTGCACCTCGAGCACGCCCTCGAACATCGTCGCCATAAACAGACTGTCCCCGGCCAGATCGACATCCGTCACGGGGCAGCCGAGCTTCACCGAGCGGATCGTCAGCTGGCCGCCCAGCCGGCTAATCCGGTAGAGGCCGCGATTGGAGCAGAGATAGGCCGAGCGGCCGTGCATAACGACTGAGAACAGGAACAAATGGTCGAACCGTATCCGCTCAAAGCCGCCACGCCGGTTGCTCTCTAGCAGCTTGCCGCTCTCGGTGACCGCGAGCACCCGGCCCTCATGGATCGCCAGCGAAGTGACCGCCTCGTCCATCGCATAGTCCATCCAGCTATCGGTCAGCCGATCGTAGATGGCGATGCCGCGGTGCAGCGCCAACACGATAAACTGGGGCAAATACAGAAAGTCATAGACGATCGAATCGACGTATGCCGACCGATGCCACTCGCCACCCGTATGGGTCCACATGCCGTACGCCGTCGCCGCCAGCGACAGCCGGCCGATCTGACGATATTGATAGCAGCTGATCGCCAGCGGGGTCAACTCCCAACGCTCGTCCTTGAATACCCACAACCCTTTGTTCGTAGAGGCATATACGTCGCCGCCCTCGAGATGCAGACGATTCACATGCGTCTCCTCCGGCCACCCCGCCTCGAGGCTTTGCCACGCTCCATCCCCGCTTTTGCGCATCACGCCTTGCCCCATCGGCGCGGCGACCAGCGTCTGCGCATCAAGCGCCTTTACCGATGTAAAATGAAACAATAGCCAATCGCGTCCGCGTACGCCCTCCTGCGACACGTTGCTCACTCCCTTGTATGGCAGCCTGCAGAGCTCTGCATCGGCTGCGCCATTATGTAAAATACCGGATCGACCGGCACGCGTCCAAGCATCCCAACTGTTACGTCTTGCTGGGTCCATTGTAAGTGATAATGATTATCAATGTCAAATAAAATTGTTGCCAAGCTCTTGCTTCGCTGCTATCATATTGATTCTCTACGTTATTTCACCTGCTTCGTTGTCCGGTTCCGTTACTACCAGACGTCTGAATGGAGGTGCTTCATGCTATTTCTCACCTTGGCCCGCAAAACCTACATCCGCAATTTGCAATTCCGTGCTTCCCATCTCATCCAGAATCTCGCCAGCGCGATCTTCGGCTTCATCTACATCTCGATCTGGACCGGTATAGGCGAGAGCCGCTCCCTCGGCGAGTATGGACTGGCCGGCATGATCAGCTATGTCGCCTTTAACCAATGCTGCCTCTGGGTGTCCGGCTTCCCGACGAACGGCCTCGGTATGGAGGCCAGCGTGCGCAGCGGCCAGATCGCCATGGACCTGATGCGGCCGGTGCATCTGTTCTATCACCTGATGAGCAAGGAATGGGGGCAGATCGCCTATCAGTTCGTGTACAAGTTCATCCCGATCTACGCGCTGTACCTGTGGGTGCTGCCGTTGCAAGGGCCCGCCTCCGTGAGCGCTGCGGCAGCTACGCTGCTCGCGCTGGCTATTGCCGGCTACATCGCGATCTGCCTGCAATATCTGATCGGCGCCGCTGCGCTCTGGACGACGGAATCGACCTGGCTCGTCTATGTCAATTATGCCTTCAGCATGCTGCTGTCGGGCTTCCTCATCCCGATCGAGTGGCTGCCCGGCCCGCTGGCGTGGATCAGCGCCTACTCATTCTATCCTTATCTGCATTATGTGCCGACTCGCATCTACCTCGGCATGAGTACCGTCGACCTCGTCGCTGGCGGGTTGTTGTGGTGCGCTGCGCTGACGTTGCTCTGTCTGCTCGCCACGCGTCTGATGCGCCACCGGGTGGAGGTGCAGGGCGGATGAGCTGGCTTCGCATGTACCGCGTATTGGTGCTGGCGAGCATCCGCTCGCGCATGCAATACCGATTCAACTTCTGGTTCTCGACGATCATGTCGGCGCTGGTCAATGTGGTAGAGTTCCTTATGCTGGCTGTCGTGCTGCTGCGCTTCGATCATATCCAGGGCTGGACGATCGTCGAATGCGGCTATCTCTACGCGCTACTGACGCTCTCGCGGGCGATCTACCGTTCGATCGCTTCGGATGTCCATCATCTCGAGCGCTATCTGCTGAGCGGCGATCTCGACAAGCTGCTGCTGCGGCCGGTGCCGATCCTGCTGGCGCTGATGACGCAGAATTTCAATCTGCGCTTCGGCGAGCTATTGCAGGGCGTCACGATCCTCGTCCTGTGCATGGCCGAGCTGATGCGGCAGGGACAGATCGGCTGGACGGCGATCGCTCCCACCCTGCTCGCGATCGGCGGCGGCGCTGTCCTGCTCTACGCGATCGGACTGATCAGCGCGACGACCGGCTTCTGGCTGACCCGGACGAGCGTGCTGCAAAATTTCACCGAGGATGCCGCCAAGACGGCTGCCCAGTACCCGATGTCGATCTATCCCGGCTGGCTGCAGGGCATCCTGACCGGCGTCATCCCGATCGCCTTTGCCAACTACCTGCCCGCACTGTACATCCTGAAAGGAGAGGCAAGCCCGCTCGTTCTCGCCGGCTCCTGGGCAGTGGCGCTGGCGTTGACCGGTCTCGGGCTGCTGTTCTGGCGGACGGGCATCTCCCGCTACCACAGCACCGGCAGCTGATTTGTCGGTCCACGCACCTCGCGCCAAGCTCACGCGGCCCCGACGGGCCAGATCAAGGAGGACCTGTTACGCTATGATCGAAGTGACCCATCTGAACAAAACATTCCGCCAGCTCACGCCAAAAAACGGTCCGTTCCAGACCGTTCGCATGTTATTCTCTCGCGACTATGTATACAAGCAAGCCGTCCGCGACATCAGCTTCCATATCGACGCCGGCGAGTTCGTCGGCTATATCGGACCTAACGGCGCAGGCAAATCGACGACAATCAAGATGATGTGCGGCATCCTGCATCCGACCTCCGGCACCGTCCGCATCGCAGGAGAGAGTCCCCACCAGTCGCGGCGGAACGTGACGCGCAGGCTCGGCGTCTTGTTCGGCCAGCGGACTAATCTGTGGTGGGATCTGCCGGTTCGCGACTCGTTCGATATCATCGCCGCAATGTACAGCATCGATGGCGAGCAGCAGCAGAGTCGTCTCGGCGAGCTGACCGAGCTGCTGGAGCTGGCCGACTTCATGGACACGCCGGTGCGCAAGCTGTCGCTCGGACAGCGGATGCGTGCGGATATCGCAGCGGCGCTGCTGCATGATCCCGAGGTGCTCTTCCTCGACGAGCCGACGATCGGCCTCGACATCTCGGCCAAGCGCAGCATCCGCGGCTTGCTGGCCCGGCTCAATCGCGAGCTCGGCAAGACGATCCTGCTGACTACCCATGACATGGACGATATCGAGCAGCTATGCAGCCGAGTCATCGTCATCAACCATGGCCAGCTCGGGTTCGACGGGACGACGGAGGCGCTACGCCAGCGGATCGGTCTGCCGACCGTCATCCATCTGACCTACCGCTCGCCTCTCGAGACGGCAGAGCTGCCTTCGCCGCTCTTGACGCTCGTCAGCCGCGAGGACAACCGACTGTCGGTGAGCTGCAACCGCGAGGCGCTGCGGCCGATGGAGGCGCTCCGATTATTGGAGTGCTTTGGCCCTATCGAGGATGTCCGGATGGAAGAACCGAACTTCGAGGATGTGATCGAGCAACTCTATTGAAGCTTTCATAGTCTAGTCGTCGGAGGAACGCCGCCGAGCCGCTCGATCTCCGAGCAGATCTCATGCTGCCAGCTATCGTCTCCGATCATGGAGGCGAGCAGCGACAGATTGCGGAGATTGGCGAGCTCGCGGCAGTACGAGGCGTTGACCGCCAGACAATGCTCCATATCCATACGCTCCGAGTCAGTCAGCTCTCGCCTCCCTCGTATCGTCCACAGCTCCGCCAAACGCTCATGTATCGGTAGGATACTCATCAAGCAACACTCCCTTTCCCATCTGAACAGACGTCATACAGTCTCTAGCATGCTATAGCTTATAGTATTGCCAAAGTGAGAGTGTTGAAACGGGAGAACGCTGATCTTTTGCATTAACGGCGTTTCTTGCCGGGCGGATCGTACTTATCGACCAGCAGTTGTCCCTGATCATCGATCTGAGCGACGAAGACGTCTTCATATTTGATCCGCATCCTGTCCAGCTCCTTGCGCAGCCATGCCTCGTCATAGCCAGAGGAGCGCAGCTCCTCGGACATGATCTCGTTGTCGATGATTACGGTGCGGGCCGGCAGACTCTCAGGCGTCTGGATGCCTGCATCTCCTCGGGTCATCGGCTGCTTGTCCGTCTTCAGCATCACATTGACCTTGCCGCTCGGCTCCATCAACGCGAACTCGACATCGGCCAGCCGGAAGACGCTATTGTCTCGCAGCACCGCGAGCAGCTCATCGACGGTGAGCCGTTCCTTGGCGAGATTGCTCTCGAGGACATTGCCCTTCTCGATCAGGACGGCCGCCTTGCCATCGATAAGATCCCTGGCCTTCTTGCTATGAACCGTCAGCTTCTCCGCGCCTACCGACACCGCCGCCCACACAGCGAGCGACACCAGCCCGACATACCATTCCGTATCCGTATCGATCGAGATATAACCGGCGATATTGCCGATCGAGATGCCGGTGATGTATTCGAACAGCGACAGCTGCGAGATCTGCCGTTTCCCCAGCGCCTTCGTAATAATGAACAGGACGACCAGCGCCAACACCGTGCGAAACGCAACTTCCAACCAATGCGGCATGCCCACACCCCCATCTGCCATAATGACAAGCAGACATAGTATGCATCATCGCATGGATATAAATGCAAACAGCCTCGCCCCCTCACATCATGAGTAGGCGAAGCTGTTATGGACGGTAGCGCTCTGTTCCGGCCGTCTCCGGTTATCCAAGTTGCGTTATTACTCTGCAGTCTCTGCCGTCTCCTCCACGTGCGCCGGCTTGTTTTTGGGCGTCCCGGTCAGGCCGATCTGCTCATCGTAAGCGTCGAAGACTTTGCGGGCGATCGGGGCGGCGCCCCAGCCGCCATAGCCGCCATCCGGGACGACGACGGCGACGGCGAGCACCGGATCATTGGCAGGAGCGTAGGCGATGAATACCGCATTCTCCAGCTTCCTGCGCTTGCCGACGTCCTGTTGCGACGTGCCGGTCTTACGGATGAAGTCGTAGCCGAAGCCATCGAAGCCTTGCACCGATACGCTGCTCATGCCGCTCTTGACGACCGACCAGTAGGCGTCAGGGATATCGACGCTGCTCAGCACCTCCGGCTCGAACTGCTGCACCACATTGCCTTGCGCATCTGTAATCTTCTCCACGAATTGAGGCTTCAGCTTGTGGCCCTTATTGGCGAGCATCGTCGTATACTGCGCCAGCTGCAGCGCGGTATAGCGGCCCTGCTGGCCAAAAGAGGCGTAGATCAGCGCGGACTGGGCACTGCCTGTCTTGGCCTCGTTGTAATACTCGATAACGCCTTTGCTCTCATTGGGCAAGCCGCTGCCGGTCAGCTCGCCCAGTCCGAAATCCGTCATATACTTATGCCAGATATCCAGCCCGCCCTTGCGGTTCAGGTACAAGTTATTGCCGACCATCGCCGCCATAAACGCATTGGACGACTTGGCGATCGCCTGCGCTGCTTTCAATTGGCCATTGACCGCGTTGCTTGCATTGTTGACCCGCGTCTCATGGCCCTCGCGACCGAAGCTGAAGTAGCCGCGATCCGTATACGGTGTTGTAGGCGTGAAGAGCTTCTCATTGAGCCCGAGCAAGATCGTCAGCGGCTTCATCGTCGAGCCGAGCGGCACCAGTGAGGACGGATGATTGCGGCCCTCCTTCGGATCTTCGTAGTACGGATAGGCCTCCCGGATCGTCCCGTTGGGCTCGTAGTATTGCAGCAGCTCGTATTGCTCCTGGCTCATCCCGTCGCTCCAGACATTGGTGTCGTAGTCCGGCATGCTCGCCATCGCCACGACCTTGCCCGTCTTGACCTCCATAGCTACCGCATACCCGGTCTTGGCATACGGGGCATATTCGCGTTTGTTGCTGGAGGTGCGGATCTTCGCCAGATGCTCCATGATTGCATCCTCGGTCTGCATCTGCACCTCGCGGTCGATCGTCAGGTGCAGATTATTGCCTTTCTCCGGCACGGTCAGCTCGACGGGGCCGACGATCCGGCTCTGCGAGTCGACGGGGTACGTTTTGACGCCGTTTTTGCCGCGCAGCTCGTCCTGGTACATCAACTCGAGCCCTTCATAGCCGACCTTTTCCTTGTCCAGGTATTGCTCAGGGGGCGGAGAGGTTTTATTGTTTTTGAAGATGGTCTGGTATTTGCTGAGGCCGTTCCGCTCGCTGTAGAGCGAGTTGAAGCCCTTCATATAACCGACGAGCTGTACGGCGATCGTATCGGCGCTATAGTGCCGGATGCTCTCCTCGACAACCTCGATGCCGGGGAACTGGTCCCGATGCTCGCTGAAGTAGGCGATCTCCTTGGTCGTCAGTCCGCTCTTGAGCCGTCTCGGCTCATAGACATAAGTCAGACGGCCGGTGATGTCCATCAGCTTGAAGATCTCATCGGGCGTCAGCGACACCTGGTCCGGCGGGTCGAACTGGCGGAACTCGGCGGCGAGCCGCTCGGCCATGTCGCGCGCCTGATCCTCCTTGACACCGGGTTCGAGCGTATAGTACAGCGATTGGGTCGAGGTCGAATAGGCGATCGGGAACCCTTCACGATCGTAGATATTGCCTCGGATCGGCGGAATCAAGACGTTGCGGGTGCGGTTGTCATGCTCTCGGGCAGCAAGCTCCGGGCCCTCGACGAATTGCAGCACCGCCAGGCGGACGATCAGGATCGAGAACGCGAGAAAGGTAACGAAAAAAAACATATTCAGTCGAAACGAAAAATGACGGCGATTGCGCGATGCGCGTATAATTTCTTCCTCGGTTTGCATGATGCCGCAGTCCTCCCGGTCTTGCTGATGTCTGCCTTCATTATACTTGATTCCTACTGTGCCGCCAACGCTTGTTCGTTATTCCATCCGGGGCACCAGTTGCAGACAGACCGGCGACGCGAGCTCGAAGCGCCCCCCCTGCGGCGACGGCACGCCTTCCTCATCTACGGCCATGACGATGATCGAGTCGCTGTCCTGATTGGCGACGAGGATGTGACGTCCGTCGGGGACGACGGCAAAATTGCGCGGCGTCCTGCCCTGGACCGACGGACACGCGATCAATGTCAAGCTGCCGTCCTCATCGAGGCGGAAGGTCGCGAGCGAATCATACCCGCGATTGGAGACGTACAGATAACGGCCGCAGCCGCTCATATGAATGTCAGCGCAGGTGTTGGTCTGCGCATCGACATCTGCGGGCAATGTGGACACCGTCTGCCGATGGCGCAGGCTGCCGTCTGCTGCATCATAGTCGTAGGAGGATACGGTCGAGCTCAGTTCATCGGCGCAATAGACGAGCTGCTGACTCGGATGGAACGCCAGATGGCGCGGCCCGGCGCCGCCTGGCGTCTCTGCCTGATGCACGAGCTGGAGACGGCCGGCCTCCGGGTCGAGCTCGTATACGTAGATGCGATCTATGCCAAGATCGGGTACAAGCAGCCGTCCGCTCCACGGCTCCGTGACGATCGAGTGCGGGTGCGCGGCATCCTGTCGATCCTGGCGCGGCCCCGAACCGCTGTGCTGGTGGCGGTCGGCGATGGCGCCCAGCCGTCCCTCGGCATCGATCGGCAGCAGACAGACATCGCCGGAGGAGTAGTTGACCGCATACAGCCATGCGCCCGACGGATGCAGGCTCACATAGCACGCATGCATCCCCGGCAATGCCTGACGGTTGATCTCCTCGAGCAGGCCGCTCTGCGGGTCGAGCAGATAGCCGACCGCTTCCGGCTGCTCCGTCTCGCAGATCGCATACAGCCGGTTGCGCTCCTGATCGACCGCCAGGAAGGAAGGCCGCTCCGCGCCCTGGACGCCTACGTCCTCCTGCAAACTTCCGGCCTGCGCATCGAACAGGAGATGACGGATCGACGTCTCTCCCGCCCCCTGATATGTCCCGACATAGACATGCCAATAGCGTTGATTATGTAGTGTGAGCATCACGTGTAGTCCCCTTTCAGAAGGTATGGAACGTATGGCTTGCATGTCTCTCCTTACCCTGTCTGGGCTCGGCGAAAACTGGGCCTGGCATGGAAGAGAGGTCGCGGGATGGAAGATGCATGGCGGCAGGGGAGAAAAGACACGGATGCGCTGGCCACCGCCTGCCGTCCTGGCCGCAAAAGCAGCAAAGACAGGCATCGGTTGCCTGTCTCTGGTTACTCGCTGTCCATGGCATGCGTGCTAACGCCTTATCCGCCCATGGCCAATCAGGTAATTCGCACGCTCAAGCCACACCGCTAACTGCAAAATGCAGTTAAGTGAATAGAACAGCATGGCCCATGCGGCAGCAAGATGCTCAAGTTACGCCCAGCATGGGCCATTCGTTCCGCAGCAACGTTTCGTCCGCTATCTCCGTGCGTTCGATTACGCCTTCGCCGCTTTGTAAGCGTCGATATATTGCGCCGCCCGCTTGGCGACGAGGCTGTAGTCGCCTTTTTTAACCGCTTCGTTCGTCAAGTCGGAGCCGATGCCGACAGCTACCGCGCCTGCTTTGATCCATTCGCCGAGGTTGTCCAGCGAGACGCCGCCGGTCGGCATAATGTTCGCTTGCGGCAGCGGACCCTTGATCGCCTTGATGATCGCCGGAGAGTAGAGGTTGCCGGGGAACAGCTTGACGATATCGACGCCCAGCTCCAGTGCCTGCTCGATATCCCGCACCGTCATCGTGCCGGGCATGACCGGTACGCGATAGCGATTGCATAACCGCACCGTATCGGGATTAAGCGAAGGCCCGACGACGAACTCGGCGCCGCTCAGGATCGCCATCCGTGCCGTCTCCGGATCAAGCACCGTGCCTACTCCGATGACCGCATGCTTGGCCGGATCGGTAGCCGTGCTGGAGTAAGTGACCGCCAGCTTCTCGATCGCCCGTAGCGCGAACGGTACCGTCATCGTCACCTCGATCGCCTTGATGCCGCCAGCGATAGCCTGCTCCGCCATCTCCACGACTTCCTCCGGCGTCTCGCCGCGCAGCACCGCCACGACCCCCAGATCAGACAGTTGTTGAACCAATTTCAGTTTTTTCATCGTTACGCTCCTCCAGATCTATCAATGTCTCCTTCATTATAGACCAGCCCCGGTCATAAAGAAATGTCCGCTTCTCCATCTGTCCTCACCGAGACGGTCACAGCTCCGAGCTCGTCTGCTCTTGCTGACGATCCAGCAGCAGCACGACGATTAGAATAAGCACGAGCACCCCGCAAAATGTAAAATAAGCAAGCCACATCGGCTTGATATCGCGTTCCGGGAAGACTACCTCGGCGGTCAGCAGCATAAACAGCCACACCTGCGAGAACATCCCCACCGTCGTCGACCAGATATAGGCAAGCGGCTTGAGCGGCGAGATCGACGCCATGATCGAGACGATATTGCCCGGCACGAACGGCAACGAACGCAGTAGGATAACCACCCACACGCCATAATGATTCATGCGCCGCTGCCATGAGCGATATCTCAGCAGCCGCTCGCCGAAGCGCCGATCGATCCAGCCGCTCAGCAACGTCCGACTCAGGTAAAAGCAAGCGATGCTCGCAAGCGTCCCGGCCGCCCAACTAACCATCATCCCCTCGAACCAGCCAAACGCCGAGATGTGCAGCAGCAGCAAGGTCGCAAAAGGAAATATCGTAATGGTGCCCTGTATGAGCGCCATCGGAAAGGTCACCAGCAGCAACGAATAGCCATCCAGGCCTGTCATCGAAACGAGCTGCTCAATTAAAGCATCCATCCATTCCTGCACGCTATCCCATCCCGTCCGATGAAAGTATATCGCAGCCAACATACGGGCATTCTGCGGAAGTTGTCTCTTCTATTATATCTTACCGCAGTCGAAATAAGAGCAAGAATGTGAACATCCCGTTGCAAAAGCATTAAATTAGTTGGCGCGGGCCAGTTGGCTCATTCGCCCACGGCTCGCCGCACACCCCTTGCCCTCCAACAGCAGCAACAACAATAACAGGCACCGCGATCGCGGTGCCTGTTCGTTCAACTAAATGCTCCAGCTGTAGCTGCTCGCCTCCTTAGCGAACGCGCCGAAGCAAACATTCCGAGCGCCTCTGCCTCAGCGCCCGTTCGACTTAACTCGCTCTACTCGTCCCGCGCCAGGATCAGCACGCCCTTGGCCGGCACCTCGACGGCGCCGGAGAGCGTCCGCTCGGTGAGCAGGTCGGTGTAGAAGACCTCGCCGGTCTGGATCGTGCCGCTCGCGGCCTGATGGTTGAGGACGAACAGCAGCTCGCGGCCGTCCTTGACGCGGCGGGTCACCTCGATGCCCTCGCTGCGCGGCAGCAGCGGCCGGATGCCCTTGTCCTCGCACAGGTTGGCGAGCAGCCCTTGCAAGAAATCGGCGTCCGGACTCGAGGCGATATAATACGCCTTGCCCTCGCCGTATCGATTGACCGTCGCCACCGGCATGCCCTGGTAGAAGTCCTCGCCATAGCGCGCCAGCACCTCAGCTCCCTCGCTATGGATCAGATCGCACAGGATGCTGCACGTATAGCTGTCCGCCAGCTCGCCCCAAGGCTGCTCCATGACGATGCGGTTCGTGTGGCCCGGGAAGAGCGCGTCGATCTCCTCCGCCCAGATGCCGAGCAACGACCGCAGCTCGCCCGGATAGCCGCCCGTCTTGACGATATCCCGCTCGTCGACGATGCCGCTGAAGAACGTCGTCAGGAACGTTCCGCCTCCCTTCACGAAGGCCTCCAGCTTGTGCGCATAACCCGGCTTCACCATATACAGCACCGGCGCGATGACGATGTCATAGCCGCTCAGGTCCTGCTCGACGCCGATCATATCGACCTGGATGTTCTGCTGGAACAGCGCGTCGTAATACTTATGCACCTCGTCCACATACTTCAGCGCGACCGATGGTCCGCTGGAGAGCTCGACCGCCCAGCGGTTCTCCCAGTCGAAGACGATCGCGACCTTCGCCTCGACCCGCGCGTCCAGCACCTGATCGGACAGCGTGGCCAGCTCCCCGCCCAACTCGGCGCACTCTCGGAATACGCGCGTATGCTCATGGCCGACATGCTCGATGACCGCGCCGTGGTATTTCTCGCAGGCGCCGATCGAGCGGCGCAGTTGGAAGAACAGGATCGTATCGGCGCCCCGCGCCACCGCCTGATAGCTCCACAGCCGCATTACGCCCGGCCGCTTCAGCGAGTTGTAGGCTTGCCAGTTTTGCTGGCTCGGCGTCTGCTCCATCAGCATGAATGGCTGACCGCCCTTCAAGCCGCGCATCAGATCGTGGACCATCGCCGTATAGCTGTAAGGCGTGTCGAGCGACGGGTAGTTGTCCCAGGATACGACATCCATATGCTTGGCCCACTCGAAGTAATCGAGCTCCGGGTAGGTGCCCATCAGATTGGTCGTCACCGGCAGCTCGGGCGTATGCTTCTTCACCGCATTGTACTCCAGCTTGTAGCACTCTAGCAGACTCGCGGACTGGAAGCGACGGTAATCGAGCGAGATGCCCTGGAAGTTCGTGCGGTTGCCGTTCCACTCCTCGCTTAGCGCATTGGGCGGCACGATCTCGTCCCAATCATAGAATGTATGGCCCCAGAACCGGGTATTCCATGCCTTGTTCACCTTCTCCAGCGAGCCGTAGCGCTCCTGCAGCCAGGTCCGGAAGCCCGCCGCGCAATTGTCGCAATAGCAGTAGCCGCCGTATTCGTTGGAGATGTGCCAGATGAGGACGGCGGGATGATCCTTGTAGCGCTCGCTCAGTTTGTCCGCCAGCCGCTCGCTGTACAGCCGGTAGGTCGGCGAGTTCGGACAGGAGTTGTGACGTCCGCCGAACTTGCGCTTGCGTCCTTCGTAGTCGACGCGCAGCACATCCGGGTAACGCTTGGCCATCCAGGCCGGATGCGCGCCGGTCGAGGTCGCCAGACAGGTGTAGATGCCGTTCCGGTACAGTCGATCGATCGTCTCGTCGAGGAAGGAGAAATCATAGGTGTCCTCGTCCGGCTGGATCATCGCCCAGGAGAACACATTCAGGGTCGCGACGTCGATGCCAGCCAGCTTGAAGATGCGGATATCCTCGTCCCAGGCGTCCGCCTCCCACTGCTCGGGATTATAGTCGCCGCCATACCAGATTTTCGGGAGCTTCGCATTGATCATGACAGACACTTCCTTTAAGATGGAATGTAACGATATGACCATTGTATACACATCATCAGCTCTTGTTATATATAAGATATCTGCCCAGGCATATAATAATCCGGAAGTCTTGGCAGCGCCCGCCCCTAACGCTCCGCCACATCTTATTAGAAGGAGATTACGCCCATGATCCGCCCCCATCGTCGCCTCCAGCTGACGCCCTTCCAGGAGGGCTCGCTCCCCCTGTTCGCCGAGAGCATCGGCCACAATACCGCGCAGGAGCCGATCAACCGACCGGCGGGCTTTCCGCATTATCACTGGATCGAGACGGCAGTCGGCGAAGGCCGCATCCGCTTCGAGGGCCGCACGCTCGCGCTGCCCCCGGGCAGCGGCGTCCTGCTGATGCCGCATATCCCACATAGCTATGAGTCGACCTCGGGGCTCTGGCAGACGATGTATCTAACCTTTGATGGCCCGTTGGCCCCTGTGCTGTTGCGGTCGCTGGATATGGATCGTTCGGCTTATTATCGGTGGGAGGCGGACAAGCCCTGGCGGCTCGAGGCGCTGCTGGAGAAGCTGGAGCAGACGGAGGATGTGTTCGGACTGCAGGCGTCCAGCGAAGTGTATAGCTTCCTGGTGACCTTGGGCAAATACGGCAAACCCCAGAGCGGCGGCGCCTTCTCTCTGCTGCTAGAGCAGCTGCGGCCGGCGCTGCAGGCAATGGATGCCGAGCTGGCCGATCCGGCGCTTGGTCTGGAGGAGCTAGCCGAGCGGCTCCGCCTCTCCAGCCGCCGTCTGAGCGAGCTGTTCCGACGCGCCTTTGGCCTCTCCCCTTATGCCTACCTGCTCAACCTGCGCATCCGCAAAGCCAAGGAGCTGTTGGTCGGCCAGCCAGAGTCGACCGTCGCCGCGATTGCAACGCAGGTTGGCTTCCGCGATGCGAGCCACTTCGTCGCCACCTTCCGCAAGCGGACCGGCCTAACGCCGTTGCAATATCGTAGGTTAGGCTGATAGATCAGGCTGGGTGGAACCTGCCTGATCTATCAGCCAGTGAAGGCAGAGGGTAAAGCTATTCACCCTTTGCCTTCATCCAGCGGAAGTGGAGAGTAAACGAGATCACTCTCTACTTTCAGCCAGCTCGCCGCTACCGCCGCTTCACCAGCCAGATCAGATTGAGCTGGATGAGCGCTGCCGCGACCAGGACGATTGGCAGCATGGCGGAGTCGACCCCGCCGGCGAACACGAGCAGCAGCGAGATCGAGATGACGCGGCCGGCGTTGAGGAACAGCTCGCGCATGACAACGGATTCGATGCGCAGCTGGCCTTTCAACGGGAGCGTGCCCATGATCCGGTAGTAATAGGAGGTCAGCGTGTTGACCGTCAGCGGGTTGCAGAGCGAGAAGACGATCATGAACGTCACGACCGACCACGCGCTAATATCGATCAACAGAACCGAGGCGCCAGCGATGACGCCAAGCGACGACAGCGTGACATAACGATGCGCGTGCTCCTCGCGAGCCTTGCGAGAGATCATATAGCCGGTGACGACCGTCAGGAATGCGAACAGCACGCCCAGATAACCGACCCGGTCCTCTCGGCCTACGGTCTGGAACAGCAGGATGTTGGGCAGGAACAGCATGATCCCCTGGAGCAGCCCCATTACCAGGAAGCCGATCAGCGCCAGCAGCCATTGGCGATTGCGCTTCAGCACTGCGCCGACCAGCTTGAGATAGTATGTCCGGTGATGCGAGTCGATCACCGGGATGCGGAAGCTGATGATCGCCGCTACGAAAAAGCTGACGAAGGCGATTCCGAACGTCACCACGTAGCCAGACAGCCCTTCATTAAGCTGGATGATGTACCCGGCCAAGGCAGGTCCGGCGAGCCCGGCGGCGTTGAAAACCATCATATTGATCGCCAGAAAGCGAATCCGGTTCGTATCGGTCGAGACATCGTACATAAGCACCAGATAACCGGTCCAGTAGAAGCCCTGCGCCAGACCGCTGAACACCGCAAAACCGACATAGAAGTCGACGACCCGCTCCTGCGCCAGGATAACGCCAAGGTAGAAAAGGGCGATCAGGACGATTCCGAGCCGATACGTCACCATCCGGTCTTTTTTCTTGGCCAGCCAGCCCCCTAGCGCAAATGCACACGGCGTCACGAAAAAGACGATGATGTTGTAGACGCCGTTGACGAGCAGATCTCCGGTAAGTCGCCACAGATAGAGATTGAGAAAAAGCCCTGACATCGACGCGCCGAATTGGAAACAGCCGTGTATAATGAGCGACGTCACTGCATCCCGCGACAGCCTCCGCTCCGGCGGCACCGGATTCCGTCTCCAAGCGATACGCGATAGTCCCAGCATGCCGTCCATCTTCCTTCCGTCCCGGCGCATGCGCGCCAGCTTCATTGTTAGCTCTGCCCATTATAGCACAGTTCGCGAGGAGCTTACGGTCGGTTTATTTACAAAACTCCCGTCTTGCCCGCACTGCCGTTTGACAGCGGCTCGTCTCCCAGTGCTACAATAAGATTACGTATCCGCATCACTACCTACCAAGGAGGAATGAATCCGTTGAATGCCTTTCAATTTCACAATCCGACCCGGATCGTATTCGGCGAGGGCAAGGCTGCCCAGGTCGGCCAACTGACGGCCGCTTACGGCTCGCGCGTCTTGCTCGTCTATGGAGGCGGCAGCATCAAGCGCACCGGTCTGTACGATCAGACGATGCGCTCGCTCGGTGAAGCCGGCGTCAGCGTCGTCGAGCTGTCCGGCATCGAGCCGAACCCCCGTCTGTCGACGGTCAATCAAGGCATCGCGCTCTGCCGCGAGCACGACATCCAGTTCATCCTCGCCGTCGGCGGCGGCAGCGTCATCGACGCCGCCAAGGCAATCGCAGCAGGCGTCAAGTACGATGGCGACATGTGGGACTTCTGCTCAGGCAAGGCTGTCGTGCAGGACGCGCTGCCGCTAGGAGCGATCCTGACGCTGGCGGCGACCGGCTCCGAGATGAACGGCAACTCGGTCATCTCCAACTGGGAAGCGCAGCTGAAGCGCTCCTTTGGCAGCATCCATGTCTATCCGCGCTTTTCCATCCTGGACCCTACGCTTACCTATACCGTGCCTCGCGATCATACGATCAACGGCATCGTCGACATTATGTCGCATGTATTCGAGCAGTACTTCAGCCAGACCGAGCATACGCCGCTGCAAGAGCGTCTCTGTGAGTCGGTGCTGCAGACCGTCATCGAGAACGCCGAGCCTGTGCTCGATAACCCCGAGCATGCAGCCGGACGAGCCAATCTGATGTGGTGCGGCACCGTCGCGCTTAATGGCGGCTTCATCAGCACAGGCATGCAAAACGACTGGGCGACGCATATGATCGAGCATGAGGTGAGCGCCATCTACGACATCGCGCACGGCGCCGGACTGGCCGTACTGTTCCCGAATTGGATGCGCTATGTCTACACCGCCCGCGTCTCCCGATTCGCGCAGTATGCCGAGCGCGTCTGGGGCATCGAGCGGGCTGGTCGCTCCGACGAGGAGCTCGCGCTGGCGGGCATCGAGGCAACGCGAGACTTCTTCACTCGCATCGGCGCGCCGTCGAGGCTGGCCGACTTCGGCATCGGCGACGACCAGCTCGATCGGATGGCAGCCGAGGCCGTGCGCTACGGACCGATCGGCGCTTTCCGCCGCCTCGAGCAGGCCGATGTGCGGCGCATCCTGGAGCTGTCGCTCTAGCGAGCCGCGTGGTCGCTCTAGTAGCCGCCTGATTGCTCGCCGAACCTTGGCATGCGATCGTCAGATCGCTGACATGTAGCGAAGTTCCCGTCATGCTCCCAGCCGCCCCACCGGGGTGGAGCGACTGGGAGTAGCGCCCGGATAGCAGTCCGAGAGCACATCAAAACAAGCCTTCCCGTCACGACTATCGCGAATGGGAGGGCTTGTTTTGATGCGCCCGACTTATGTTGCAGGCCATCCGTGCTGTGACCTGGCACAATGCGCAAGCGGGTCATGACGGGCCTACTCTCCTATCCCGCAGCGGGCAGCGGGCATCTAGCGGTACAGACGGAGCAGCTTCAGACTGATGATGCAGGAGATCAGCCAGATCCCGCCCGCAGCAAGGCCCGCGATTACATCGCTGGCATAGTGAACGCCGAGGTACACTCGGCTGACGCCGATGGCAATCGCCAGGCTGAGCGCTGCTGCAGGGAACAGCCAGCTCACCGGCCAGCGACCGCGCAATCGTCGATAGAGCAAGTAACCGAGCATGCCGTAAAAGCAGATCGACACCATCGCATGACCGCTCGGGAAGCTGAAGCCCGCCGCATCGACGAGAAACTCGTGGCCCGGACGCTCCCGGCCAAACCACGCCTTAAGCGTATAATTGAGCACCCAACCGCCGCTCAGGCAAAGCGCGAGCATCGTCGAGTTCCGACGGCTGCCACGCAGCCACAGGACGGCACAGACAATGACGCACAGCAACGTCTGAACGATGCCGTCGCCTAGCCGGGTGATGCCGCGCATCATCATCACGACCGCGTCGGAGGAGCCTGCCCATTGTTGTAGATAGTACAGCACCATATCGTCAAAGGCGACCAATTCGTCCTCTAGCAGCTGCTCGGCCAATTCGTAAAAAATCAGCGTTAGCAGACCTGCCGTGATGCCCAATGCCAGATAGACGATAATTCTTCGGACTGTAGGCGAGTTATACACCCGAGGCACGGGCTATTGCTCGAACAACTTCTTGAAGTCGCTATAGCCCTCGCGCTCCAGCTCCTCGCGCGGGATAAAGCGAAGCGCCGCCGAATTGATGCAGTAGCGGAGACCGGTCGGCTGAGGTCCGTCAGGGAACACATGCCCCAGATGCGAGTCGCCCTCGGTACTGCGCACCTCGGTGCGGATCATAAAGTGGCTCTTGTCTGTCTTCTCCTTGATCTGCTCCTCTCGGAGCGGCTTCGTGAAGCTGGGCCAGCCGCAGCCCGAGTCGAATTTGTCCAATGAGCTGAACAGCGGCTCGCCGGAGACGATATCGACATAGATGCCTTCGCCCTTATGATCCCAAAACTCGTTTTGAAACGGCGGCTCCGTGCCATTCTCCTGCGTGACCTTGTATTGCATCGGCGACAGCTTGCGCCGAAGTTCGTCCTGATCTCTCGTCATGTCTCATCCCTCCAGGTATAGTGTTCACGATTACATCACCGAAACTCCCTTTATTTTAACATAGCGAAGCAAGTTCCCCAAACATTGCAGCTTACGTAAGGGATTTGTAATCAAATTGAAATGTGCACTTCATCATCCATTAACATCGTCCGGTTATACTTTACTCAACCCCCTTTTTTGATATAGCACGACTTTTGGCCCGCAGCCCGTTTGCTGCGGGTCCCTTTGTGTCCTTGGGAGCCTGCTCATGCCCACAGCGCGCAGCGCCTTGCTTCGCCCTCAGGTGAGACAGTACAATAGAAGGAGAAACGCGAGAAGCGAAGAGGAGGCCGAGGCGATGTTCACCTTGAAGGAGAAGCAATATATGCTTAAGTTGCTGAAGCAAGAGCAACGCCGCGCCTGGTTCCGTCTAAAGAAAGCTCCCGCAGAGCATGAACGACTCGTCGAAAAGCTCGAGCAGATGATCCGCAACGAGCAAGTGAACCGGGAGCATCTGTAAGGACTACTATAAGTCCCCTTTTGAGAGCAAGTATGACCCGCTAACTCCCTAAACTCTTTGGATAAAATAACGGATCTGCGCTGTTCAACATTCTCATGTGCTGAGAAGCAAAAATAAGAACCTCCATTCCCGAAATGCCAGAATGGAGGTTCTTTCGTGTGCCATCGGACACCGTTGCTTGGTGGCCATTGCTAGGATACCCGTTACTTAATGCCCGATATATTGTAGTTCTCGATGATCTGCTTCTGGAAGAACATGAACACGATCATAATCGGCACGACCATAAATGCCGCGCCGGCCATCTGCAAGGCGAAGTTGGTGCCGTGCTGGCCCTTGAGCAATTGCAGACCGACCGAGAGCGTATAGAGCTTCTGGTCGTTGGCGATGATGAGCGGCCACAGGAAGCTGTTCCAGCCGCCGATGAACGTAAGGATCGCCTGCACCGCGAGGATCGGCTTGGACATCGGCAGGACGATCTGCGCGAACATCCGATATTCGCTGGCCCCGTCCAGTCGAGTCGCCTCCATCACCTCGTCGGGCAGCGTCGACATGAACTGGCGGAACAAGAAGATGCCGAAGGCGCTGCTGAAACCGGGCAACACGATGCCCAGCATCGTATTGGTGAGACCGACGCTGTTCAAGATGAGGTAGACCGGGATCATCGTCACCTGTCCCGGGATCATCATCGTCGCGAGCACGAGCAGGAACATTTTCTCCCGCCCCTTGAACCGATACTTGGCGAAGCCAAACCCCGCCATCGCGTTGAGCAGCAAGCCGACAAACGCGAACAGCGTAATGAGCAGCGTATTGGTCAGGTACGTGCCGAAGTCCATCTCGGTGAACAAGCGGCCGAAGTTATCCCAGGTGAATGTCTCGGGCCATACGGTCGGGGGCAGACGCTTGATCTCCGCCTCCGTCTTGAAGGCGGATAGCATCATCCACGCGAATGGCACAAGCATGAAGATACCGAACACCGACAGCACAGTACCTGCCACCCATTGGAACAGCCGGTCTTCCTTCGTCTGCGGTCCTTTCGCTTTGGTAGCTGCAGCCATCTGACTCCCCTCCTATTCCTCGTTTTGTTTGCGCTGCAGGCGGAGCTGCAGCAGCGTCACGGCGATGATGATGAAGAACAAAATAAACGAACCCGCTGCCGCATAGCCGAAATGACTATATTGGAAGCCGTTCTGATAGATGAACAGCGCCGCCGATACGGTTCCGTTAAGCGGTCCGCCCTCGGTCATGACGAGCGGCTCCTCGAAAAATTGCAGCCAGCCAATCATCGTCGTAATCGAGACGAAAAAGATCGCAAAGCGCATGAGCGGCAAGGTGATCCGCGTCAGGCGCTGCCAGGCGCTCGCGCCGTCGATCGCCGCCGCTTCGTAATACGAGCGGTCGATCCCCTGCAGCGCAGCAATAAAGATGATCATATTAAGCCCGATACCCCGCCACAGCGCCATCAGGATGAGCGAGAACTTGGCGATCGTCGGATCGGTCAGCCACGGCACCCGGTCGAAGCCAAGCGTCGTCAGCACGTAGTTGAACAGGCCAATGCCGGGATTGTACAAGTAGCTCCAGACGACGGCTACCGCGACGATATTGGTGACGGACGGCAAGTAGTAGATGATACGGAACGTTTTGAACAGCTTCGAACGGCCGTAATTGATGAGCAGCGCCACGCCGAGCGAGAACATGATGATGAGCGGCACCCCGACGACCACGTACACGAGCGTATTGCGAAGCGCGACGAGGAATACCGGATCTCCCAGCACATCCATGTAGTTTTTAATGCCGACGAAAGATATATTGGCGTAGTCGGCCAAGCCTGCCAAGTCCATGTCGGTCAGACTGATATAGAGCGCTACTGCGATCGGCAGCAAGGAGAAGATCGACAGCAGCAGCAGCGTCGGCCCGATAAATACGTAAGGCGCGATCTTCGAGGAGCCTTTCATCGCTTTCACATCCTTTGCTTAACCTGGAACGTTGGTTCGCCGCCCCGCCGAGTCAGGCGAACTCCAATCCCGTAGCGCTGCGCGCCGCCGGGCGGCGCGCAGCGCAGAATCTATTGGCTTGGAGACCATCGATTGGGCTGCCGCTTAACGATCGAGCAGCTTTTGCGCTTGTGCGTTGAAGTCCTTCAGCTGCGAATCGATGTCGGCGCCGGCGCGATAGATCTGCTCGAAGGTTTTCAGGAAGTTCTGGGAGATGTTGTCCCATGCGCCTACGAGCGGCATCGGCTCGGCATTTTTGAGCTGCTCGCCGACGACGCTGACGTTCGGATCGTCAGCCAGCTGCGGATCCTCCCATGCTTTCATTGTTGCCGGCAGCTCGCCGGTCTGATTCATCCAGGCCAGTTGGTTCTCCGGACGGCTCAGGAAGGCGATGAACTTGACGGCTTCTTCTTTTTGCTGGCTAAAGTTAAATACGGTCAGATTGGAGCCGCCGAGCGAGCTCATATTGTTCTCCTTGGACGGTAGTACCGCTGTCGCCCACTTGCCCTCGATCTCCGGAATCTGATCCGCGATCGTCTTGATCATCCACGGACCACTAATGAACATCGGCACCATACCGTCGCCCCCGAACGTCTGGGACGTATCGAGGCCCAAGTCGACCGGGGCATAGCCATTCGTGAAATATTCGTTCAGATACGTCACCGTCTCGCTGAAGGCTGGCTGATCGAACTGCGCCTGGCCGTCCTTGATCAGCTCCGAGCCGTTCTGGCGGGCGAACATAAAGTTAAGCGTCGGCTCCTTCGGATCGAGACCGATGCCGTACATATCCTTTCCGCGCTCCGTAAGCTTGCGAGAAGCGTCCAACAGCTCATCCCACGTCGCCGGCGCCTTGTCATAACCGACCGACTGCAGCACGTCTGTGCGATAGAACAGCACCCGCGTCTCTGCCAGCCATGGCACCGCGTACGTCTTGCCGTCAAACTGCGTCGAGGTGACGGTCCCCTCGAAGAAATTGTCCGCCGCGAGCTCCGGATAGCTAGACAGGTCTTCGCTCAGATCATGAAGCGCGCCAGCCGCGGCAAACTCCGGCATCCAGGTGGTGCCCATTTGGAGCACATCGGGACCTTTTTTGGAGGCTACCGCCGTCAGCAGCTTGTCATGCGCGCTGCCCCACGGGATCGCTTGTACCTTGACCGTCACGTTCGGGTTCTCTTTTGTATAAGCCGCAGCCATTTCCTCCATCGGCTTGCTGCTGTCTCCCATCGCCCAGACGTTCAGCGTTACCTTGCTGTCGCCGGAGCCGCCGGTATCGCCGGAAGCGCCGTTTTCTCCGGTTTGACCGCCGCCGTTTCCGGACGAGCAGCCTGCCAGCAGCATCACGGCAGCCAAGGTTGTTATTGCGAGTTTCTTGAATTCCAAGCGGGCATTTGCCTTGCCGTTATACCCGCTTGGAATTTTACGACAAAGCTCATCGTTGGTCCCGGATTCCCGACGAGTTCGTTTTTGCTCATTCATTTTTATTCCTCCCGCATCTGTTTTGAGAGCCCCTTACACTTGGTGAAACGTTTCGATTCACATTATAGAACAGAATGAAATCGCATTCAAGTCTTTTTTGTTCGTTTTTTTCTCTACATTTAAGCAAAGGAAAAGGCGTTTCTTAGGGTGAATCCGCATTCAATTGTGAATTGACTTCCAATCGATGCTCCGGTTATACTTTTATCACAAACAATAGAAACGTTTCGAATAGGCGCTGAACCCCCTTACTTCACCATTAACCTTCATGAGGAGGCGCTAACCATGACTGCTATTGCCACCAGCTACAGCGAAGCCGGTTACCGGTTGCAAGCCGGACCGCTCCGCTTCATCTTCCATCCTGCCGGAGACCTCTACGAGGCGACAGGCGATGGCTTTATGCTCAACCAACTGCTCACTCACCCATACGACGGCTCCCTGAATCAGCTCTATCTTCGCCTGCGCCAGGAGCGCGGCTATGAGGTCTATCCGTTGCTCGGCGTACGATCCGACAGTCGCATCGACCGGCTTGGCAACCGGTTGCGCTGGCGCGGCCAGGCGGGGGAGATCGGCTACGAGGTCGTATTCTCGCTGAGCGCACGCGGCGCCTGGTTCTGGGAGATCGCTCTAGAAGCGGCTGCCGGCGCGCCAAGCCCGGACGTCGATCTGTTCTACGGCCAGGATCTTGGCCTCGCGTCGCCCGGCGCGGTCCGCAGCAATGAAGCGTACAACGCGCAGTACATCGATCATTCCGCGCATCGCGACGAGCGCAAGGGCTGGGTCGTCTGCTCCCGACAAAATCAGCCGCAAGCGGGTCGCTTTCCCTACTTGCAGCAAGGCTGTCTGGACGGCGCTGTCGCGTATGCGACCGACGGGTTCCAGTTTTTTGGCCTAAGCTACAAGGAGAGCGGCGAGCCGGAGGCACTACGCCGCGAGCTCCTGCCGAGCCAGGTCTATCAGTACGAAAACGCGTATACCTCGCTGCAGGCGAAGCCGCTGTTCACGGACGGACGGGCGCGCACGGTCTTCTACGGACTGTTCCGGGCAGACCCCCCCGAGGCGGTAACTGAAGCGGCATTCGGAGATACGGTCGAGGCGGCCTGGCGCGAGATCCAGGATGAGCCGCGCCCGAGTGGCGAGGGCGCGCCGATGCCGCAGCGCGCCGAAGATCTGGGCGATCCTGTGTCGGCGCGCTCGCTGACAACGGCTGAGCTGGACCGTCTCTATCCGGAACGGATCGAGGAGGAGTGGCGGGACGGCCGCCTGCTCAGCTTTTTCCTCCCGGATGGCGAGCACATCGTACTGAAAGACAAGGAGCTGCGCACCGAGCGTCCGCATGGTCATATCCTGCTAAGCGGCGTTCCCGAGCGGGTCGGCGAGACGCCGCTAGCCTCAACAGCCTATATGTACGGCGTCTTCCACTCGCAGCTCGTGCTCGGCAACACGTCGTTCAACAAGCTGATCAGCCATACGCGCAGCGCGCTTAATGCCGCCCGCTTATCCGGCCTGCGGCTGTACGCCGAGCTGGATGGCCGCTTCCATATGCTAGCCATGCCTAGTCTGTTCGAGATTGGCTACAACTATGCGCGCTGGATCTATGCGCTGGCGGATGATACGCTCGTCATCACGAGCTATACGAGCGCCGATACGCCGCTCGCCGGACTGCGCGTCGAGTCGCAAAGCGGCACCGCACGACGGTACCTGGCGACCGCGCAGATCACGATGCGCGAGCGCGAGTACGAGGGCAGCTATGTGCTGGAGCCGTGCGACGGCGGGTGGCGGGTCGCCGCAGCGGCCGATGCTCCCTCCGCTGCGGCCTATCCTGGACTAAGCTTCCGCATCGGCGCTCACGGGACGACGCTGCGCGCCGCCGACGATCGCCGGCTCATGCCGGACCTGCCGCCGCAAGAGATGCCGCTGCTCGTCCTGGAGACTGACGCGTCTGCCGACTGGAGCCTGATCATCGAGGGCCGTCTGGATGGAGGCGATCTGTGTCAGCCTCTCCCGCAGCCGGACTGGCAGCAGGAGAAGGCTGCTTATCGCGCGGCACTGGAGCGGCTGATGAATGGCTTCCGTCTCCAGCATCCCGGCGACGATCCGGCGGTGAGGAGGCTCGATCTGTTGGCGCGCTGGTATACGCACAACATGCTCATTCACTTCGCATCGCCGCACGGCCTCGAGCAATATGGCGGCGCGGCCTGGGGCACGCGCGACGTCTGTCAGGGACCGGCGGAATACTTCCTGGCGATGCAGCGCACCGATACGGTACGAGATATCCTCGCCACCGTCTACTCGCATCAATATGAGCACTCCGGCACCTGGCCGCAGTGGTTCATGTTCGATCAGTACAGCGAGATCCAGCAGCACGAGAGCCATGGCGATATCATCGTCTGGCCGTTGAAGCTGCTCGGGGACTATCTGGCGGCGACTGGCGACGAGAGCGTGCTCGACCTTGAGCTGCCCTACACGGACGAAGACAGCTTCGCCTTCACCGAGCAGCGTTATCCACTGCGCGCTCATGTAGAGCGGCAGCTCGACTACATCCGCCGCCACTGCCGGCCCGGTACCTCGCTGTCGAGCTACGGCGACGGCGACTGGGACGACACGCTGCAGCCCGCGCGGCCGGAGCTGCGAGCCGATATGGTCAGCAGCTGGACGGTGGCGCTCACTTACCAGTCGACCGAGCGGCTGGGTCGTCTGCTCTCCGCCTCCGCTGCGCCGGAGACTGTGGCGCTGGGAGCCGAGCTGGCGGCGATGGCGACGGCGATCCGCTCCGACTTCCACCGCTATATGGACCCGGACCGGATCATCCCCGGCTTCCTGTACATGGAGGACGGCGAAGAGCCCGTGAAATGGCTCCATCCAAGCGATGAGCGGACAGGCATCCGTTACCGGCTGCTGCCGATGACCCGCAGCATGATCGCCGGTCTGATCACGCCTGAGCAGGCGGCTGCGCACTACTCGCTCATCCATGAGGAGCTGAGCTATCCCGATGGCGTCCGCCTGATGGACCGCCCGGCCGCCTATGAGGGCGGCGTCAGCCATCGCTTCAAGCGGGCGGAGCAAGCGGCCAACTTCGGCCGCGAGATCGGTCTGCAATATGTGCACGCCCATATCCGCTACATCGAGGCGATGGCCAAGCTCGGCAAGCCGCAGGACGCATGGCAAGGTCTGCAAGTGATCAACCCGATCGGCCTCGCCGACGTCGTGCCGGGCGCAGAGCTGCGCCAGAGCAACGCCTACTTCAGCAGCTCCGACGGCAACTTCGCCACCCGTGCCGAAGCGGCCGAGCAGTTCGCCAAGCTGCGGACCGGCGAAGCGTCCGTCAAGGGCGGCTGGCGGATCTACTCGAGCGGCCCCGGCATCTATATGCAGCAGCTCGTCTGTCAGGTGCTGGGCGTGCGCGTCACGGGACGCCGCGTCGAGCTCGATCCGGTGCTGCCGCAGCAGCTCGACGGCCTGACGTTCCGGTTCGCGATAGCCGGCATACCAGTACTGCTGCGTTACCGGCTCAGCGGCGACAATCAGCCGATCGCTCGCATCGCCGCCGGCGATCGGGAGCTGGCGCTGACGCGTCTGCCCGGGCCCTATCGCGCCACCGGCGTGTCGCTTGATCTCGATCAGCTGCAAGCCTTGGCTCCTGCGAACGGCGACCCGCTGACGCTGACGATCGAAGCTTGATTGGCGGAGGAGCTGCCGACGCTGACGATCGAAGCTTGATCGGCGCAGGAGCCGTCGACGCTGACGATCGAAGCTTGAGCATAGGAGTGGCGAGCAAAGGGTTGTGGTCTGCGCAATCGATGTTATGATGGAAACAGATGTTTTTGGGGGACTAAAAGTGCAAGTTCAAAAGATCGGTTTTGCAGCGACAAATGCAAAAGTACCTTTATTTGCGGCGAAACGGGGTGAGAACAGGGAAATAAATGCAAATGTGCACTTAATTGAGGTGAAATTGCCTCCTACTGTGCCGTTTTCCAAAAACAACTGCACTTTTGCATTAAAATTCCGTTTGCACCCGCTTTGGAGTATAAATAGAGGTATTTTTGCAGTTACGCGATGACAGGGATTGATTATAAAAGAAGGGGGAATGGCTAGTGGTCAGCATCAAGGATATCGCCCGCGAAGCCGGCGTGTCGATCTCGACCGTCTCCTATGCGCTGAACGGCAATCCGAAGGTGACGCCCGAGACGAGCGCCAAGGTGCTGGCGGTGGCAAAGGAGCTGAACTACCGGCCGAATGCGGCCGCCAGGCAGCTAAAAAAGCAGGAATCGCTTATTATCGGCGCGTTCCTGACGGATTTTATCGGGGCGTTCTATGGCGAGTTGCTCCAGGGGATGAAGGAAGTGTTGAATCGCAAGGGCTACGATCTCATCGTCTGCAGCGGCAAGCAGTCGCACCGGCTGCTGCCGGAGCGGATGATCGACGGGGCGATCATCCTCGATGCGGCGTTCTCCGATGCGGAGTTGCTGGAGTTCGCCGAGCGCGGTCATCGACTCGTCGTCCTCGATCGCGAGCTGCACCATCCCGAGATCAATCAAGTGCTGCTCGACAACAAAGCCGGCGCCAATCTGGCGATGGATCATCTGATCGGGACCGGCCACCGCAAGCTCTATATCGTGACCGGCCCAGCGGACAGCTTCGACTCCCGTCAGCGGATGATCGCTGTCCGACAGACGCTCGACCGTCATCCCGAGGTGGAGGCAGTCATCATCGAAGGCGACTTCACGCAAGCGACGGGCGAGCGGGCAGGCCGTCAGATCGTCGAGTCGTGGGACGGTACGGCCGGCGTATTCTGTCTCAATGACGAGATGGCGATCGGCCTGTACCACTTCCTCGCAGACTCCGGCTCCTCCGTGCGGGTAGGAGAGGAGCTGTCGCTGATCGGCTTCGACAACATCGATCTTCTGCGTTATCTCCAGCCCCGCCCGGCGACAATCGATTACTCGAAGCATCGCTGGGGCGCGATGGCGGCGGAGCAGCTGCTCCGCATGATCCAGGGCGAGCCCGTCGAGCACGAACGCATCTATGTCTCGCTGATCACCGGCGACTCCGTGAAGCGGCGCAACTAAGCGCCGCTTTTTTTGTGGTGCGCACTCGGTAGGATAGCGTTCAACTAAGCGCGCATTCGCATGTTCTTTTGTTTTAGCGCACGCTTTGTGCAAGAAAGCGACTTGGGAAGCATAGGCCTACTTCTTCAGTATCGATTCTGTGCATCTTCTGCCTCTCGAGGGGCAGGGCCGCATTTATGCCATTTATGGCACAAGTCTGCCCATTCCGGCCCGAGAGCGCTGCACTTGTGCCATTTATGGCACAA
>NZ_BFBX01000059.1:66286-73853 GCF_003851045.1 Paenibacillus sp. 598K
TGCCATTTATGGCACAAGTCTGCCCTTTCTGGCGCAAGGGCGCCGCATTTATGCCATTTATGGCATAAGGTCAGGCTGCCCGACGCTGACCTCCATCCAGCGAACAATCGGACAGCCCGCTCGTTGCTATCCCTGTATCAGAATGCGCTATAGCCCCGCTCGACTCGCTCCGGCTTCTCCTGGGTCGGAGCAACCGTCGAGCCTGTCGCGATGCGCGCCAGGGTCACGGCTAGCCCTCGACAGGCGTCTCCCGGTAGTGGCTCGTATCGCCATGCAGGACGATGTTGAAGTCGGGGTGGCTGCCTTCGACGAGACAGAGGCAGGCCGGGTAGATGTACGGCAACTGCCACAAATCACGGAGTGCCCGACCCTCGAAGCGGGCCATCAGCAGCTTGAGAACGACCGTATGGGTGGAGATTAGCACGGTCTCGCCGGCATGGCGCTCCAGGATCTCATCCAGTACAGCACTCGCACGCGCCACCACCTCGGTGAACGTCTCGCCGCCCTCGACGCGGAACGTCTCCGGGTCATTCCAGAACGCCTCGTACCGCTCAGGCTCAGCCGCCTCTAGCTCCTGCTGAATACCCCCCTCCCAGACGCCCAAATTAATCTCCTTCAGCCCTTCGCGAGCATGTATGGGCAACTCGCGCTTGCCCCGGATGATCTCGGCCGTCCGAAATGCCCGCGTGCTGGTACTGGCGTAGATTGCATCGATGCGCTTCTCACGCAATGCCTCGGCCAGCCACTCTGCCTGTTGCACGCCCAAGGCGGTCAGCGGCGAGTCCTGATGCCCCTGAAAACGATGCTCTACGTTCCATTCAGTCTGTCCATGCCGGACGATATAGATTCGGGTCGGCGGTGTTGGTTCGTTCTGTTGTTCGTTCTGTTGTTCGCCCTGTTGTTCGTTCCTTTGTTCGTTCCGTTGTTCGCCCTGTTGTTCGCCCCGTTGTTCGTTCCGTTGTTCGTTCCGTTGTTCATCCACTTGCACATTCATCTGTTCGCTCATTCCGTTTCCCCCATTTCATTGCTCTTCCGTCAGCAAGATTTTGCCTGCACCGGGTCGTTCCGCAGCCCGTACCGCTACCCCGATCTCCGGGAGCGCATAGCGTCCCGTTGGTGTCGGCAGCGCCAGCAGCCCGGCCGCCATCCAGTGGAGCAGCCGCTCCATCTCGCTCCGCCAGCGCGCCACCGGGACGCGCCCATTCCAGTGACGGAGATGGAACAGTCCCACCTGCACACCTGTCCGCTTCGAAACTTGGGGCCACGGTACAGGGCTGCCCGACAGCAGGCCGATCGTTAACAGCCGGCCGCCGGGGCGTACACAGCCAGCCAGCGCAGCGCCTGCCGTTCCGCCGACCGAATCAATCGCCGCCGTCGCCAGTCGACCGCCAGTAAGTGCGGCTACAGCTGCAGCCAGGTCACCCGACTCAGAACGCCCCCCGCTGACAGACATCGTCCCTTGCGACTCATGCGGCGAACCGCTGGCCGATATCCGCTCACGCGGCTCACGCAGCGAACCGCTGCCCCACATCGGTCCTTGTTGCTCACAGAACTGCTCGCTGCCCCACATCGGCCCTTGATGTTCACGGAACTGCTGGCTGGTCGACATCCACTCACGCGGTTCACGGAGCCGCTCGCCGGCCGACATCAGCCCTTGCGGCTCACGCGGCAAGTCGATTGCCTCTGTCAGTTCTCGCGACTCACGGGGCGCATCGATTCCCCCTGTCAGCTCTCGAGGCTCACGCAGCGCATCGATTGCCCCTCTCAGCTCTCGCGACTCACGGGGCGGCTCGCTGGGCATCATCGACTCCTGCGACTCATGGGGCTGGCTGGTCGCTATCCCTTCTTGCGACTCCGGCACCGATCCCAGCTCCCCCGGCTGACGGAGCGGCGCTCCTGCCACGAGCAGCTCCGCTGTTGATGTAGCTGTTGTGGCTGCCACGCTCGGCTGTTCCCCCTCGACGATGACATGGGCCGCGCCCAGTCGGTACAGCGGCTCGACATGCCGCGCGTCGCGGACGATAGCGATCAGCGAAAATCCGAGCCGACGCGACAGCTGAGCGTAGCAACAGCCAATCGCCGAGCCGCCCGCATTGATGACGAGCGTATCGCCCTCGCCCAGCGCCAGCTCGTCGGTGCAGGTCGCCCAGGCCGTCAGCGGGTTAATATAGGCTTGCGCCGCTTGGTCGTCGTCGAGTCTGATCGGCGCCTCGACCGCTGTCGCCGCCGGCACGCGCACCAGCGATTGCCAGGTCCCCTCGCCCCGGAGCGGCAGCACCCGCCGTCCGATTAGACTCCGGTTAGCGGCGTCGCCCGCCTCGACGACGACGCCCACCCCTTCGTAGCCGGGGATCATCGGCAGCGTCGTCCGATGCGCATAGCTGCCCCGTACTGGGATCAGATCGGACGGGTTGATCGGCCGAGCCAGCATCCGCACGAGCAGCTCGCCGCTGCGCGGCTCCGAGGGCGGCTGCCTTTCTGCGCGCAGCACATCCGCCGGCTCGCCGTAGCGGTCGCAGATGATTCGCCGCCTCGTCATCGGCTTCGCCCCCTTTCCATACCTGTCTCTATTATACCTGTAGACGCTGCCGAATGGGACATGATCCACATGCCGGTCACAGCCCATCCAGCTTGCTCAGGGAACTTGGACAAGGGGACTTGACCGTCCAGCTTGCGCAGGGAACTTGGGCTGGGAAACTTGGCCATCCAGCTTGGCTGGGATACCAACGGCGACCGCCGATCCTTCATCATCATTGCGTACCTCTTTCGGCCTTTGATACAGGTTCGCTAAAGGTTCGGCAGCTATGATGGGTATGTAAGGTAGCTGCCTACAAAATACTAATCCAACCGGAGGTAATCGCAATGAAAGAAAAATTGGCACTCGCCCTGAACACGGGGAAAAAGAAAGCAACCGCAATTGCGCTGTCCACGGCGCTTGTCCTATCGATCGGCGCGCTGTCGGCGTTCGCGGCAAACAGCCTGGAAAGCCTGCAAGTCACCGTTGATGACAATGGCGCCGCGCAGTATTCCACAGACGGCGGGCAAACCTGGAGCCATGAAGTGCCCGATGGCGTTACGGCTTCCGTAGGCAAAAACGGAGAGCAAAGCATTTTTATCGGCACGCCATCAAAGGATGCCATCAACGACGTGAACGCCGCTGTCGAGGCCGCCGCCAGCGCCATCGCCAATGCCGACGTGGCCGTAAACAACGAAGACGGCAAATTTCTGTACTCCACAGACGGCGGACAGACCTGGAGCGAAAACGCTCCTGCTGGCGTCACAGTAGACGAAGAGTAAATTAAGCAGTAGTATCTATGGCAAAGGAGCGTACACCTCCTTTGCCATAGATCCTATAATCGGGAGTTAAATCCATGAAAATATTGATGGTTGAAGATGAAAAATATATCGCGGAAGCCATTGCACAGGTGCTGAAGCAAAACTATTATGCCGTTGATCTGGCATACGATGGCGAGTATGGACTCGATTGCGCGCTTTCGAATATGTACGACATCATCATCCTCGATATTATGCTGCCTAAAAAGGATGGGCTGACGGTGCTCAAGGAGATGCGACAAAACGGCATCAAAACGCCGACCATCCTGCTTACAGCCAAGGGGCATATCGAAGATAAGGTACACGGCCTGGACTGCGGCGCAGACGACTACATCCCAAAGCCCTTCCATACGGATGAACTTCTGGCGCGCTTGCGCGCATTAGGCCGGAGGCCGCTCGAACTAAATAACGAAGGGATCCTGACCTTCGGCGATATCCAATTGAATCCGCATACTCTGTTGCTGACATGCAGGACATGCGATGCAACGTTAACTATAAAAGAAGCGCAATTGATGGAATTGCTCATTCGCAGAAAAAACACGCCTGTGTCCAAAGAGCATATCATCGAAAAGTTGTGGGGCTACGATTCCGACGCCGAGGATAATCGGGTCGAAATTCATGTCTCGCTGCTGCGCAAAAAGATCGGTCAGGTTCAATCCGGCGTCTCCTTGCGTACAATCCGAGGCGTAGGTTATCTGCTGCAAGACGGGAAGGGCGGGACATAATGCTTAGACGGCTGCGAAATAAAATACTGCTCCTTAACACGCTGTTAACCTTCGTAGTAGTGGTCGTTGCCTTTGCCGCGATCTATCTGATTACGAATAACAATATCCAAACGGAAAATGCGAGCAAGCTGGAAGCGATAGCTGGAGGGCAATTTACAGTGGGGGCCTCGGAGACCCATACAGGTTCGCCAACTGACGCGGTAGCTATAAACATCGAGGAAAAACGGCTCTCGGCAAACTATTCCCTATCCTTTCAGATCAAGGTCGATCCATCCGGTCAGGTCATCGACATCGATTCGCTGATCGATATGCCGAAGGAAGCCTATAATCAGGCCGCAGAAACGGCTTGGAATCATAAAGCCGGTCGCAGGACAATAGAAATCAACAACAAGCTCTGGCAATATGCCATTACACCCGCCACTAGCACTCGTATCGTCAATGAGAACGGGATGCAAACGATTATTGCCTCGCAGGACGGGAGCTACCACATTTCGTTTCTGGATGTTACCGAAAGTATGGAGACGTTGCGAACGTTGGCCGTAACCTTTACGATGGTCGGCTTTGCTGTGCTGGCCGCCATCTTCTTGATTAGCCTTATCTTTGCCAACCGTGCGATTAGGCCCATCTCTGAGGCGTGGGAAAAACAAAGGCAGTTTGTAGCCGACGCTTCGCATGAGCTGAAGACGCCGCTTGCGATTATAAATGCCAATTATGATGTCCTGCTATCCAACAAGCAGGAAACGATCAGCAGCCAGATCAAATGGCTGGAATACATGAAGGTCGGCACCAACCGCATGACCAATCTAATCAACAGCTTGCTCTCTCTGGCCAGGATGGAAAACGAAACGATAGACATTAAAAAAGCGCCTTTTAATATGAGCGAGCAGGTCTCTGAAATCGTGCAATCTATGGAAGCTCCGCTACACGAGAAAGGAATTGCCCTCTTCCAGTCTATCGAGCCGGGAATCATCCTCGATAACGACAGGGAAATCGTCGCGCAGGTATTTACCATCTTGTATGACAATGCGATTAAATATACGGAGGAAAACGGACATATCGAGGTCTCCCTCACCCAATCCGATCGACTCGTGACCTGTACTGTGAAAAACAGCGGAAAAGGAATCGCGCCGCAGGACTTGCCCAAAATATTCGACCGATTCTACCGCGTCGATCCGTCGCGAACAGGAGAAACCGGCGGCTATGGCCTGGGCTTATCTATTGCCAAGAGCTGTATAGAGAGACTGGGCGGCACAATCACCGCCTCGAGCGCCGCAAATGAGATGACCTCATTCTCTTTTACGCTCCCCGCTACGCGCCCTGCCCCCTTCGTATAACTTAACGATCATTTCTTAGAATGTGGAAAAAGCGCCGGGGCTTGCCCCGACGCCTACTTCTACTTCTACTTCTACTTCTACTTCTACTTCTACTTCTACTTCTACTTCTACTTCTACTCCTACTCCTACTCTTACTCCTACTCCACCACGCGCGGTTACTTCGCTGCCAGCCACGCCTCGAACTGCGTGCGATACTCCTCGATGACGCGGTCCAGACCGGCGGCCTTCATGTTGGCCAGCATTCCGGCATGGGCCTGGTCGTAGCTGACGACGCCGTAGAGGAGCGGCTCGACGCTTGTCTTCAGCTCGGCCGATACGTTGGCGTACTCGGCTGCGACCGGCGACGGGTCGAAGTTGAAGCCGATCGTCACGCTGTTGACGACGTCGGCGTCGTCGGCGATTGTCGTGCGGCGCTCGAGCAGATTTTTGTCAAAGCTGGTCGGGAACCGGTTCATCTCGACATGGCCGAGCAGCCAGCTCGCCAGCTCATAGGCCGCGCCCCCGTTGTCGTTGAACTTGAGCGTCTCGCGCAGGTTCGTGCCTGCGTCCTTGAAGTGCTCACCCTCGACGCCATACAGCACGAGATCGAAGTTGGCCTGATCCTTGTAGACCCAATTCAGGAACTGGATCGCCGCCTCCGGATGCGGACTCGTCGCCGAGACGCCGTTGGAGTTGCGGATCGCGTACGAGCGGAACTTCGGCTGGTCGGCGAGATAGTAGATGTCCACCTCTGCGCCGGGGAACCGCTCTCTGACGTTGTCGCCGATGCTGACATCGCCCTGCCGGTACAGATAGCGGCCGGCGATCTCCTCCTGATTCATCACCTCGGTCGGCACCGTCAGCACGTCGGGATGGACGAGCTTGCGCTCGTAAGCCTCGCGCATATAGTCCACGTCCATCTTGAACTCCTCGGACTCCAGCCACGAGCTGACCTGGCCTTCCTGATCGACGCGGATGATATTGTCCACGACGGTGAATGGGAAGGTATCGTATGTGTTATGCAGATAATAAGCCGGCTCGTTGAGCATCTTGATGTAGACGTTCTTGTCATCCTCCGGCCAATTCTTTTTGATCGTCTCGGTCGCGTCGAGCAGCTCAGCCGGCGACCTTGGCGCGCTCAGACCGTTCTTCTCGAGCAAGTCCTTGCGCATCGTCACCATGCCGCCGTTGAAGGCGGTATCCGCCCAGAAGTTCGGCACATACTGAATCTCGCCGTTGACGACTGCCGAGTCCCAGATCCACTCCGGCATCGCCGCCTTCAGGTCCTGTCCGTGTTCCTCCAGCAAGTCGCCGATCGGTACGATGCCGCCGTTGCCGACGAGCACATTCGGACTCTTCACATCATGCATGATCGCGATCAGCTCGAATTCCTCGCCCGTCGACATCATCAGATTCGTCCGTTGATCCCACACATCCCACGGGATATAGATCGGATCGTAGGTGAGATTGAGGCCGTCCGCCTTCAGCTTGGCATTAATCGCGCTGACGGCGTTGTCCAGATCCTGCGGCGCATTGCCGGGCAACAGATAACGGACGAGCTTGCTCTGCGTCGCGCCGCCTTCGCTTTGACCGCTTGAGGGCGAGCCGCCCGGCTCGCTGTTCGACGTCGAGGAGCACGCCGTCAGCATAGCCAGCGCCAAGGCCCCGGCAGCCCAGGATACCGTTCGTTTCCTTGCCTTCATTCACAACATCCCCTTTATGATCATGATGATTGCTAGCTACTCCAGCGTAAAGGTATCGGGAACGACGCGTAAACTTCGATCCTGAGCTTTGGCCACATTTGCACAGCGGCATAAAGCTTCAATTTTAGGTCGTGTGATTCGAATTGTTGCTTAACTGGGCGCGGTACTGCGAGGGCGACATCTGGTAGTTTTTTTTGAACAACGTATAAAAGTACGTCGTGTTCAGGATGCCGACCCGCTCGCTGATCTGCTGGATCGGCTCATCCGAGCGCAGCAGCTCCTTGGCCCGCTCCAGTCGCACCCGGTTGAGATAGTCGCTGAACGACATGCCGCATTGCGCCTTGAACATCCGACCGAGATAACCGCGCGACAGCTTGACCTCGCCAGCCATCCACTCCAGCGACAGATCGGCGCGGGCATAGTGCTCGTCGACGAACGCCTGCACCTCGTGGATCACCTGATTGTTGTGCTGGCTCCCCCCCCCCCCCCCCCC
>NZ_BFBX01000059.1:73959-107196 GCF_003851045.1 Paenibacillus sp. 598K
TTGTGCTGGCTCGCCGCCTCCTCCAGCCGCTCCGCGAGCTGGCCAGCGATCTGCTTCAGCTCCTCGCCGATCTCCTGGAGCGTCTCATACGCCGGCAGCCGCTGGAACAAGCCCGAGATCAGATCCGTCCCGTCGCTCGAGGAGTCGGTATGGAACTGCTTGTACAACGACAGCGCCAACTGGTTGAGGAAGAAGAGCGCCTGCTGGTATTCGCATCTGCTCATCTCCTTCAGGAAAGCCTCCACCTCGGCTGCCGCCTTCGACCGGCTGCTGCTTCGGATCGCCTCGACCAGCTTCTTCTCCGTCTTGATCGGATAGCTGCGCTCCAGAGTCTCCTGCGCCTCCTCGCGAGCGCGCTCATATTCGAAGATCCGTCCTTTGCCCTCGAAGAAACGCCGCTGATGGCACTCCTTGGCATACCGGTAAGAATCCCGGATCTGGGCGAGCGTATGGACGACTGGACCGATGCCGATCGACAGCTCCATATGGAAGTAGCTGCTCACCTTGCTCTGCAGCTCCTGCAGCTGTGCCACCAGCTGTGGCGGGCATTGCTCCTCCCCCGTCCTCACGAGCATGCCGAGCTCTCCCTCCTCGATGATGATCAGCTTGCATTCCATATACATACCGACGAGTTCCTCGGCGATATTGCCGACGGCGAAGTGCTTGAGCGACTGCATCTTGCTCGCGTTGGCGCGCCGGAAGGCGTCGAGCGAGTCGATCTTGATCATCACGGCGAGCAGCGGCACGCCCTCCCACGCCTGCAGCAGCCTGGACTCGGCGCCGGCCTGCGAGCCTTTGAAGTAATGGAGCAGCTCGACCCGGCTGGCTGCCGCATGCGTCGATTCCATCGCGCTGAGCTGGCCGGTCATCGCCGCGAACTTTGTGTCGAGCAGCGCCATTTCGTTGACGGAGCGTTGCTTCTCTACCGTCATCTGGCCGACGAACTTGTCCAGCAGCTTGCGGATCGGATGATACGTATGGTTGGTGAGCCAGATCGAGATCAGCAGGCTGATGACGAACATCGCCACGGCGATTCCGAGCGTGGACCAGCGCAGCTCGTTCATGTTGAAGAGCAGATTGTCGTACTTGCTCACATTGACGAACACCCAGTCCATATCCTGCGACTTGGCGTAGCTGACGAGATTTTTCCGGCCATCGATCTGCATCGTAAAGTTGCCTGTCGGCGCTTCGGCGGCGAGGATGCGCGAGGCATACGGTTCATTGGCCACATTGGTCATGAACAGATGGGGGTCCGAATGGGTGACGACCAGCCCCTCCTCGTTCATGACAAACAGCGAGTCGGAGCTATAGTTTTTGTACCCGCCGATCATCCGCTGCACGTAGCTCTCGTTGATATCGATGACGATGACGCTGCCGCCCGTCGGCAGCTGGGTATAGTAGCTGGGCAGCAGCAGGAAGGTCAGCACGTTCGTCGACCGGTTGCCCGCTGTTGGCAGACTGACCGTTCGGGGGATGAAGTTGAAGTACGCATTGCGCCGCGATTCCAATCGGGACAGATGCGCCTCCTCCTGCTCGAATGAGACACCGCTCGTATTGATGTATTGCGCCGACTGCGGATTATAGATGCCGATCATCTGGATGAAGGGATAGTTGGCCTGGACCGAGCGCAGCTCGTTCACCGCATGGAACTCCTTGATCCGATCCCGTTCGCGGTCGACCATGACGGCCATAATCTCCTTGCTGTTGAGCAACTGGTTGCCGAGATTGTACACCTGGTCCTTGATTACCTTGGAGACGAAGCTGTTCTGCTGCAGCATCGCTTCGGAGATGTTGCCGACCTCCTTGGCCGTGCTCCACGAGAACAGCGCGAACAACCCGCCGCATACGACCGCGATGATGATCGCCGTCAACAGCAGGAAGTTCAGGATCATGCTGCGATAGACCGAGTAACGAATCAGCCGGTGTCTTAACTTCATCTGGATCGCTCCCCTGTCCTGAATGTTCCTACATTATAGCCGATCCATCCTTCCATTTCGAAGTCCAGTGTCCAAATTTGAACGCATTGTATCAAAAGTGAAGCCCGAAAACTGTCCATTTCTGAACCTTGCCCACTATTCAAAGTTTACGAGCCCCGGACACGATCCGTAGACTTAGGAGCAACACAAAAACATGAGGTAAGGATGTGACGCCGGTGAGCCAATCCGCCAAGTCCGCAAAAAAGCATTCCTTCGTATCGGAACTGCGCAGAAATTATGTCGCTTATCTTTTGGTGCTGCCTGCGGCCTTGTACACGTTTGTATTCGGCTATCTGACGATGCCCTACATGGTCATCGCCTTCCAGCGCTTCAGCTTTCGCACCGGCATTTTCAATTCGCCCTGGGTCGGGCTCGACAATTTCAAATTTTTCTTCGCCTCGCCACGGGCGTGGCAGATTACGTGGACGACTATCAAGCTGAACTTCCTGTTCATCGTCGTCGGCACGATCTGCGCGCTGGTGCTGGCGATTCTGTTCAACGAGCTGCGCAGCCGTCTGTTCTCCAAAGTGACGCAATCGACGATTCTTTTCCCCCACTTCCTCTCCTGGGTCGTGGTGAGCTACATCGTCTACAGCATTTTCTCCACCGACTTTGGCATCGCCAACCGGCTGATGGCACTCTTCGAGCTGGACGGGATCAACTGGTACGCCTCGCCGGAGTACTGGACCGCCATCCTCGTCGGCGCCAATGTGTGGAAGGATATCGGCATCTCGCTCGTCATCTATCTGGCAGCGATCACCGGCATCGACGGCAGCTACTATGAGGCAGGCCGGATCGACGGCGCCAGCCGCTGGCAGCTGATCCGTCACATTACGCTGCCGCTGCTCATGCCGACCGTCTCGATCCTCTCGCTGCTGGCGCTCGGCAAGATTATGTACGGCAGCTTCGACATGATCTACGCCATCGTCAAGGACAACGGCCTGCTCTATCCGACGACGGATGTCATCGATACGTATGTGTTTCGCTCGCTGCGCAACATCGGCAATCCCGCGCAGGCGATGGCGATCGGCTTGTATCAGGCAGTCGTCGGCTTCATCCTCGTATTCGGCAGCAACCTGCTGGTGCGCAAGATCAATCCGGACAATGCGTTGTTCTAAGGAGGTGAGGCCAGATGACGGCCAATCGTTTATTTAACGGCTTCAATTATGTATTCATCACGCTCGTATCGCTGGTCTGCACCTTGCCGATGCTGCTCATCCTGATGGTGTCGATGACGGATGAGAAGATGATCCAACTGCACGGGTATCAGCTCATCCCGAAGCAATTTTCATTCGACGCCTACAACCTGCTGCTGTTCGGCAACACGCCGCTCTACCAGAGCTATATGATCTCGATCATCGTCACGCTGACAGGGACGGCGGTCGCCGTCCTCATCACCGGACTGGCCGGGTATACGCTCTCTAGCAATCATCTGAAGTATCGCAACCATCTGGCGGTGTTTTTCTTCATTACGATGGTGTTCAACACCGGACTCGTGCCGTGGTACATGATCAGCACCGGGCTGGGGCTGCGCAACACGCTGCTGGCGCTGATCGTGCCTTCGCTGCTGTTCAACCCGTTCAACCTGTTCCTCGTGCGCAACTATATGAAGCAGATCCCGTATTCGCTGACCGAGGCGGCGCGGATCGACGGGGCCAACGACGCGTATATCGCCTTCCGCATCTTCTTCCCGCTCAGTCTGCCGGTGCTGGCGACGATCACGCTATTCTACGGCATCGCCTACTGGAACAACTGGTTCAACGCGATCATGCTCGTCGACCGGGAGTCGCTCTACCCGCTCCAATACTTGCTGTTCCGACTGAACTCGGAGATCAGCATGATCCAGTCGATGCAGGCGACGATGGACCTCGGCGTCAACGCCGTGCTGCCCAGCGAGTCCGTGAAGATGGCGACGGCGATCCTGACGATCGGCCCGATCGTGCTGTTCTACCCGTTTTTGCAGAAGTATTTTATCAAGGGCTTGTTGATTGGATCGGTGAAGGAGTAGGCGAATCATGGCCAAGGCTGTGCAGCCTTTCAAGAAAAGACTTGCGTATCACGTTACGTGATACGCTACACTTTTTTTGAGGTGATGAAGGATGAATAACATCCTTAAGCTGCTTTCCACGAACAAAGACTACCGAATCGTCATAGCCGACACCGCTCAGGTTGCCCGGCTACAATTGCTGTCCTTCAAGGGCAGAGACGACATTCGTACGTTGCTGGAGCAGATCGTTACAAACTGTACGTTGTTAGCCGCGATGAACGATATCAGCCAAAAAATAAGTTTTACGTTTCGTTTATCGCAGGGCGTCTCGATTTTTTGCTCGATTACGAATGCCCGGTTTAACCTGGAGTACACCACGGACACTCTGCATGAGTTTGCCGGGTCTGTCGCCGAGTTGTTCCATCCTCCATCCGTCCTGTCGATCACGACGGGCGACTGGACGACAGGCTTGCACACCGGAACGGTCGAAGCGCGCATCGATGACATCGGCATGCTGCTTTCACATTTCACTGTCCAGAGCGAGCAGTTGCCCGGTCATTTCATCATGGGGGCGCAGCTTGCGACCAGGGGCCTGCTCATGCAGCCCTTGCCCTTTGCGGATGATAAGGCTATGGCCGACAGCGCTGCCGAGCTCGTATATTTGTCCAGAGCGCTGGAGACGACGAAGTGGGATGAAGCGCCTGACCTCTATCGTCATCTGGCCAACGTTGTATCGGAAAGCAAAATGGATTAGAGTGTAGTCATGGAACATCATATGAAAACCAAAGCGTTTGCCGAGCTGACCGGGGTTAGCGTGCGAACACTGCAATATTACGATGAGATCGATCTGCTGAAGCCAGCGCTCGTCAACGAACAGGGGCACCGGTTTTACGACGCCGGTTCGTTCTCGCAGATGTTCGTCATCCTGTCGTTGAAAAATATGGGGATGAGTCTGGCTGACATCCACCAGTATGTCAACCAACGCGACTTTAATATTCAAGTGTTCATCGAGGCGGAAAAGCGGCGGGCTGAAGCGGAGTTGGTTCATTTACAGCTACGTTTGCTGCGCTTGTCGAGGCTTCAGGAGCAGCTGTCGGACAAGCAGGAGATCATGCCTACGCTGCTGCCGCTCTTCTCCCAGCTCGCCAATGACACGGCGCTCACGCCTGCGCAAATGGAGAACCTGACCAAACCTAGCGACCGACAACTTGGCTTCAATCTGGTCGAGTGGCGCGAATTCATCGAAAATCTCACCTTCTGCTGGGAGCACAAGCTGACGATCCGGGATAAGAAGGCGATGGCTTGTGTTCGTTACTGGAAGGAGCGCGTGCTTGATGCCCATCACATCCACGAGGATCAGGTGACGTTAGCCGAGCACTATTATCGCGATCATCCCGACCAGGCTTTTGGCATGACGGCGGAAACGTATGCTTATTTAATGAAGCTGATGCGGGATGACGAGGATGCGAAGTGACGTTATAGCGGATGTTGGACGGTAGCTGTATTTCTCATGAAGTATATCCCTATCCCCAGATTATAGATCGCATGGGCAATCATCGAGGGGATCAACGACCCCGTCAAATAGAACAGCAAAGCAAAGATCAGTCCATTAATGCACACTAAACCGTAGGCTAAATAGACCCCTTTGTATTGCGGAATATGAATGATCCAAAATAACAACGTACTTATGCCGATCACAATTCCATCCACGACTGGGTTATAACCAATAAACAGGCCAATTAATACTCCCCGAAAGAAAAACTCTTCCACAATTCCACCCCCCAGCGCACTGGCGGCAATGCCGCTGGGGGTTCTCATCAGCTGAAGTATCATCTCCGTACCTTCCGACTGAGGAAGCTGTGTGTTTGTTTTTACGATCAGACCAACAGAGACAAGCACGACAATCGTACCGACGATTAACCCTAGCAAGGAAGCATGAAGAAAAGACAGCTCGTGGGCAACAAACAACGAACCGATATAGGGGATAATTTCACCCCACCGAAATATGGCAATGAGCGCTACGCCCAAAACTAAAAACGGCATTAAGCCTAACAAAATTTGAAGCAATAATTTATGATGCTGCCGAGCGTTTAATTCACTCATATCTTAGTCCCCCTTTACTTCGTTCTTGTGGTTGGTATAAAACACATGCATCGCTTCCTCGAAAAATTCCACCATATCCACGGGCAACAAAGCTTTAAATAGGTCCGATTGTTTTTTCAAGTTCATCTCTGAATGAAAAAGCTCGTTTATAGATGCCGGAATTATGGCTAGCAGTTCTTTTAATTCTTGTTGCACCTCTTGACTATCCGGGTGTAGTCCACTGTGAATGGCATCTTGAAAAAATGACAGTAACCTGCTGTTTAATCGATCGAATGCGATTTGTTGCTGTTTGGTTTTGGGCATGATTTTTTCGACCGTGTTTGAAGAGAGATATTGTTTTAAAATCGTTTTCTGATCTTCTTCTAGACGAATCGTATTCATGAGCAGCATCAGATCTTCGTTGTTTAAATCGCCCGTTTCATGGATGACAATCTTGATACGATCCATCATTGCCAAGGAGGCATTGATTTTATTTCTCTTCTCGAGCAGCACGGCCTCTTGCATCGCCAGCATATCTTTAAAAGAATACGCGCGCTCTCCAAGCATTTCTTTAATCTCGTTTAAAGGCCAGCCCATACTCTTGAGCAACTGTATGTTATAAAATTTCTTCAGTTCATCCCTGGTATAAATTTTTTGATTGGAATCGTTTTTCTTCCCAGGAACAAGAAGCCCGATTTTCTCATAATATCTTAGTGTCCGTATCGTCGTATGGACCGCGCTGGCGAATCTCCCCACCGTAAGCTCCACATCATCACCCCCGAATATAGTCGGTTTAAAGACACATTAGCAACGTGTTTTTATTATAGACTGTGACGTAACGTCCTGCTCAATACCTAATCGGAACAAGAGGAGGCATCGAACGATGAAGCGACTGGTACTGTCTTATCCGCTTGGAGAGCGCACCCCAACCTACCTGGACAATCCACCCGTAGAGATCGAGCAGCAATCCAGCATAGCCAATGGCGATCCGTACAATCAATTCATCATCACGTCGATTAATCACGCGGGTACGCATATTGACGGGCCCTGGCACTTTAACCCCGAAGGGAAAAAGCTGACCGACATTCCGCTCGATGAGTTCGTCTTTACCCGTGTCACCGTGCTCGATATCCCCAAATCTGACGGCGAGCTGATTACAAAGGAGGATCTGGAGCCGTTCGCCCCTCAGATCGCCGGCTCCGAGCTGCTGCTGATCCGAACGGGGTTCGGGGAGCTTCGCGCCTCGGACCCGGTTCGCTACGGCAATCATGGTCCCGGCTTTTCTGCTTCGGCCGGGCAGTTTTTGATGGTGTTTGATGCGTTGCGGGCCGTCGGCTTTGACTTTATCTCGGCCACTTCGCCGCAGCATATGGAGGAGGGCATTCGGTTTCATCAGATCATGACCGGGAAAGGTCGAGGGGATGGTCGCTATCAATTCATCATCGAGGACATGAAGCTCGATCAGGACCTGTCCGGAGCGGACATCGTCTACGCGATCCCGCTCTATATCGATGGGGTCGATAGCAGCTTCGCTACCGTGTTCGCCGAGAGACGACAGGGTCGCCCGGGTTGAGACAATACGGAAGAGACGACAGGCTTTTGGACAGCACACAAAAACGCCGGCCCGAGGGCCGGCGCAAAACGGCTTATTTGCTTATTTACGCTGGTGGTTGGTCAACAACAATGAACAGCGACGAGAAGACGCGGCGGGCCACCCCCGGCGTGTTGACGCCGTCTACCCGATTAATCGGCGTATTCTTCACCTCGTACGCACCGGTTGCGCCATTGCGCGTCACCGCCGTCGACGAACCCCCGCCATCCATATTAATTGCCTCTACTGCGCCAAGCTCTTTCATATACAGACCCAGCTCCTCGATGTAAAAGCCGACCGAGCCGTTAGCTCCCCGTCCGTCAATAATGACGAAGAAAACGGTGCCGTCGTCCCGGATGCCTGCGGCGGTACGCGGGTGGCGGTCTTTGTGGCGATAATAGGTCTCGTAATCGAAGTCTGGGTGCGTCTCATCCGAGATGACCAGACCATTGAAGTCCTGGGCAACGCCATTCTGGACGATCCAGTATTGACCTCCCGAGGCCTGGAACAAGTTATCCTTCTCACTCTCCCAGTCGTCACTGTAGTTGCCGATCACCGGCGTGCCATCGTCTCGAATGCCGAAGAACCCATGGAACGGATAGTTCTTGCCATCGACTCCCGGCACCCGCACACCGTTGATGATGTCCGAGCCATCCTTGATCATGTAGCCCTCCGGCCCCTGCTCGGTGTAGAACTCGCCGTTCACACCTGCGATGACCTCGCGTCCCGGCAGGATCGTCGTCTCCATCTGCTCCGGCACTGTGCCTCGTATCGAGTCGGAGCCGTTCTCATCTACGATCCGGATGTAGTTGCCGTTCTCGTCGGTTGGCGGGACTTGATTATTTTTGACGCCGACCATAATCTTGTTCTGCGGCAGCGTCAGATCGGCATCGATGATGTTGGCCTTCTGTACATGCCCCTCGCTGTCGATAAAGTCCATCTGCCGGTGCGAGACGCCCGCCGAGAGGGTCTGACTCTCGTCGCGGAACACGCGATAGAGGATCGGGTGCGATTCCTGTTCCGGCAGGGAAGCAAAAGCCTGCAGCACGGGACGCTGCGTCTGCGGCTCCATCTGCCAGATGCGGTCGAAATCCCAGGCGAGCGTGCCTTCATACGTCGTTTGCAGTGTAAGCGCCTCGTCCGTGACGGACTGGCCCTGACGGTTGGTTGCGCTGCCTCCGGTAGCCTGCTGTCCCTGAACGAGAGCATTCTCCGAAGCCCGGTTGCCCTCGAACGCCGGCGTGCCGTTGACACGTCCCGCTACTCGGGCGATATTGCTCCCGCCCCCATTGTCGATCGAACCGGCGAGCAGCGCGTTGCGACGGATGGTCGCGCCTGTGTAGGCATAGGCGGTCAGACCGCCTGTGTTGTTCAGCTCCGAATACACATCCGGCTCGGCATAGGAGCTCTCCAGCAGCGAGCCGCTCTCGGCGACGGCCACCAAGGCAGCGGCTTCGCCGCGACCCTTGACGATCAAGTCGGCGTAGCTGTTCAACACGCGTCCGTAATTGTGTACCGCAATGCCCGCACTGCGGTAGCTGCCCGTGACAACGCCGGTCACGAAGCTCTCGCGGATCGTGCCGCGATTGACCGTGGCGAACCCTGCGGCCCAATGCGAGGTCGCCCCGCTGCTGCCTACGATTGCCGTCTCCACCAGTCCAAGACGCTCGATCTGACCGGTCAGCTCCATGATCAATGCCGAGGCGGAACGGTCGGCGCTGGCAATCGTCAGGAGCCCTGTCACCGTATGTCCGTTGCCGTCCAATGTACCGCTGAAGTGCGGGATCGGCTCGAAAGCCTCCGTCATCGTCAGATCCGAGACCAGTCGATAGTCCCCTGCCGGGTTGCTGCGCAGCAGCTCCAGATCCGCTACCGTGGCGATGGGGAGCGGGGCGAGCTCCGGCGTGCTCCGCAGCTGCGGACGCGCCAGCCCCGCGCTCCAGGTCCATACCGCATAGAGATCCCAGCCCAGCTCCTGCTCATAGAGGGCGGGCTGCTGCAGCGCGCTCGCACTAACGGTCAATCCTTGCGGATCGGTCAGGCCTCCGCCGCTGACCGTATTGCCCTGGACCAGCGCTTGCTGCGAAGCTAGATTGTTCTGCAGGGTCGGGGTACCGTTCATCCGTCCGACCACCCGGCCGATGTTGCTGCCACCGCCATTGTCGATCGCTCCGCCAAGCACGGCATTGTCGCGGATCACCGCTCCCGCATACGCATAACCCGTCAACCCGCCTGTGTTATTCTGTATCGACTGGACATCCGGCACGACATACGAGCCGCTCAGCAGCGAGCCCGGCTCAGACACGGCAACCACCCCGCCTGCCTCCACCTCTGCGCGGACCTGCACGTCTGCATACACGTCTCGGATGGTACCGTAATTGGTAACCGCCAGTCCGGCACTGCGATACCCGCCAGTCACCTCGCCAGTGACGAAGCTCTCGCGGATCACACCATGGTTGGCAGCGACCAACCCTCCGGCCCAGTAGGTCGAGTCAGCGCTCAGCCCGGCGATGTCCACATCGACAACGCCGAGTCGCTCGATGACTCCCTCCTGCTCGACGATCAGCGCCGCACGGGGCTGAGCGGTTGTCGCGGTGACGGTCAAGCCGCTGATGCGGTGACCATCGCCATCCAGCGTGCCACTGAACACGGGAATGGGTGTAAAAGCTCCCGTCAGGTCAATATCTGCTGTCAGCACATAATCGCCAGCCGGATTGGTCCGGAGCAGCTCCAGCTGTGCTGCTGTAGCAATCGGAGTCGGTGCAGCCTCTTGCACTCCCCGCAGCTGCGGCCGTGCCAGCGCGGCGCTCCATTGCCAAGCTGTGGCGAAGCTCCAGCCCAGGCTGTTCACATATACCTCTGGACTCGCTAGCTCAACGGCTGTCGTGGTCAGACCTTGCGGATCCGCTAGCCCCCCGCCGCTCACCGCGCTTCCCTGCACCAGTGTCTGCTGCGAGGCCCGATTATTCTGGAGCGTCGGCGTCCCGTTGACTCGGCCTACGATGCGGCCAATGTTGCTGCCGCCGTCGTTATCCACGGTGCCGGCAAGCACCGCGTTGTCGCGGATAATGGCGCCGCTATACGCGTAGGCGGCGATACCGCCCGTATTGCTCTCCTGCGAATACACGTCCGGCAGCACATAGGACTGCTCCAGCAGCGAGCCCGGCTCGGCTACTGCGACCAGACCGCCACTCTCTACCCGCGCGCTCACTTCCACATCGGCGTAGACATGGCGAATCACGCCGTAGTTGGTAACAGCGACGCCCGCGCTGCGGTAACCGCCCGTCACCGTGCCGGTGACGTAGCTCTCGCGAATCTCGCCCCGGTTGGTCGCCACGATGCCTCCAGCCCAGTAGGTGGAGTCCGTCGACAGGCCGGTAATCGCTACCGACTCGAAGGCGATCCGCTCGATGCGGCCGTGGTTGACGACGATAAATGCCGCCTTGGGCTGAGCAGCCGTCGCAGTAACGGACAAGCCGCTGATGCTGTGACCGTCGCCATCCAGCGTGCCTGTGAACTCGGGAATCGGTGTGAACGAGCCGTTCAACACAATATCCCCGGTCAGCCGGAAGTCTCCGTCCGGCTGCGCGCGGATCAGCTCCAGATCGGCAGCGCTCTGGATTGCCGTGGCCCCGGACACGGGGGCGGCATACACCGACTGCGACGGATGAGGCGCAACGCCAAGGACCAGGGACACAACAAGAGCAAGGGAGAGCGTAAGCTGAAGCCAACGTTTGGTAAGATTCAAGATAAAGCCTCCTTTTGTCAGAATATTCAGACTTATTAAGTCGTTATCCTTATCCCGTTCGGCATCCCCTCCCTTCCGGCAGCGGTTTCTCCCAAACGCTCGGCCTGGTCGAATCAGGGCGGGCGCTTGACACGCCCGCCGCCGAATCGACTGCCTTGCGGCTTCTATTCCCAAGCAGCCCTTGTCCCCTTACTTCGAATCGTAAGCGGCGCTGTCGTACGGCTTCTTGCGCAGCCGCTGCTTGTATTTGTACTTATACGTCTCGCTGCGCACGTAGCTCTCGCAATACTCGATGCAACGTCCCTGTGCAGCTGTCACTCGACGCAGATAGAGCACAGCCGCTTTCTTTTTCAACTTGAGCAGGGCGGCGATTTCGTCGGAGCAATTGACTGCCTCGACCTCCACCTCTGCCTCTTCGGCCATCAGACCCGAGCAGCGGTAGATGGTGAAGTACAAGCCCTCCTGCTCCACCTGCGCTTCTGTCGCCTCCATCATCAGCGCGCTTGGCGTGTAGGCTCGCTCCCAGGCAAACAGCTCGCCTCCAATGGAGCGCAGCCGGGTAATCTCGCACACCTCGTCCGAGCCGCTCAGCCCAAAGACTGCCTGCACATGCCCGGGCGCGATAACTCGGCGAAAGCTCAGCATTTGAAAATGGGAGTCCAGCCCTTCCTTCTCAATCTCCTGGGAGAGGCTGTACGAGCTCGTCAACTCATGCTCGAACTTCGGCAGCGCTACGAATGTCCCTTTGCCCTGCTTGCGCGTCAAATAGCCCTCCTGCACCAGCGTCTTCAACACTTCGCGGACCGTAATGCGGCTGACGCCATATTCTGCGCACAGCTCCCGCTCACTGGGAATTTGGGTTCCCGGTGTCCAGACCCGGCCCTCGATCTTCTCCAAAAGCTTGCCGCGCAGCTGAAACTGCAGCGTCACCGGCAAGGTATCGTCCAGCACGTCGTCTCCTCCTTCAAAAGCGTGAGCCCTAGCGATGGCTCGCGCTTCTATCAACTGGTCATAACGTTATAATATAGCCAGTTGAATGTCAATCGCTTGAAGGAAACCCGTTATTTCCTCGCATCCAATTCCGCGCGGCGCGTATGCAGCGCGACATGCTTGCGGTACCGTCGTTTTTCGATCCGGTTGGCGACCCGGGCCAGCGTCATGCACAGCGCAACTGCAAAGAGCACAATACCGTAAAAGCCGGCCCCGATGCCAATGCCGATGCCTCCTACGAACAGGATCATCGCGGCCGACGTCAGCCCCTTGACCTGCAACCCGTCCTTGAGGATTACGCCCGCTCCCAGGAAGCCAAGCCCGGTCACGATCTGGGCGGCAAGCCGCATCGGGTCCATCATCGTATGCTCGTACACGCCGCTCAGCTTGCCGACGCTGTAGATCGAGATGACCGTGATGAGCGCGCTGGCTACACAGACGAACATATACGTCTTCAGACCCGCCGGCTTGCTCTTGGCCTCCCGGTCCCAGCCGATGACGAAGCCGCACAATGCGCTCAGCGTGATCCGCAGATAGACCTCGCCGTACTGCATGAGATGCGAGAGGGCCAGCTCACCGATCCAATCCATCATGCCTCAGCTCCTTAATCTTCGAACCATACCGGCGCAGTCGCTGCAAATTCGCCATCCTCCTGATAGAGCTTGACGAAGCAGTAGCGGTCAGGCCAGCTCAGGGTCAGCCGGCAGTGCAGTTCATCGTTGTCGTGGTCTGCAGCATGCAATACCTGGCCTTGCTCGCCGATCAGCTCCATGCGAACGATACGATGACCGGTCGGCAAGCTGTAGAGCGCATGGATCTCGATATCGGCCGTCTCCGTACGCGGGATTCTTGATCCCATAATCGCGCCATTGACCCTGAACCACACGCTGAGATGCAGCGCCGAGGTGAAGTACGCCCGCTGATGACGAACCGCATCATAGAAGTCGGCGGTTGTCAGGCGATCGACCAATATGCCCGTCCGCAGCGTATTCTGCGTTCCCCACTGCCCGTGATGATTGTCCTGGCTGCCGACAGGAGCTACATGCCAGCCCTTATCGAGCGCCGTCACATAGTAGTACAGGCCGCCGAGCTCCTTGGATTCGATCGGATTGATCTCGATCATATGCATCACTTCATCGAGCTCCGGATCATACGGGTCGAACCCGTCCAGGTGACGGTTGCCGCAGGACCACGGATGGTTCCACTGTTGAATCGAATCTGGATATTGCTTGATTGTATGATAATAATGAGCGATGTCATTATATTTGATTTCATAAGCATTAATGAAGCAATCCATATTGTACGTGTTCATGTGGCCAAACTGGTTGTACCATGTCGTCTCGGCGCCATAGAGCGCCAGGAAAGCATTCTCCTCGGTCTTGCGCGCTGTTGTCCGCTGGATATCCACCCATTTGCGGCTGCGGTCCCAATCCAGATCGTGATCATATAGATTGCTGTGCTCGGTAATCGCCAGAAAGTCCAGTCCCGCCGTATAGCGGGCATAATCGTAGGCCTCATCGGGCGTACCGATACCATCCGAGAGACCGGTGTGACTGTGCAGGTTGCCAAAATAAATCCGGTACTCGCCAGCTGGCTCCGGCAAGGCCTCCGCCCGCGGCTGGGGCTGGGGCAGCGCCGTTCCCTTGGCAAACGCCAGCCAGTGGATGAGCAGCTCCTGTCCCGGCGCGACATCGCGCAACACAAGATAGATATCCCGCACGCCGCTTAGCCGCTCCGGCTCTGCAGCGGTCAGCTGGCCTGCCAGATTGGACCAGCGCTTCCATTGCTTGAACAGGATCAGCTCGCCCACGCACTCCCCGTCCAGGCGATCCAGCCGGACCTCCAGCGTCACCTGCCTGGATTTGTCCAGATCGGCGAAGCCGAACATCCCGCGCAGCTGATCCACGCCGATATCCGACAGATCGACCTCGCGGTAGAGCAGCCAGCTTCCTGTTGTACCGCCGCGCAGGGCAGCATAGGTCGTGCCCGGCTCCACATCATCGGCTTCGAAGCGTTCAAAGCCGGACGCTTCGTCGTAATCGGCAGCAGCGAACTTGCGCGGCGCGCGGCGGTCAATGACCGGCTGACGATCGGATGACTGCCGCCCGTAGGCTTCCAGGTCATAGATTCTCACCGTCTCGCCGGACGAGCAATAGGTCAAGGTCACCCGCACATAACGCGCTTCCAGTCCGACTACATGGGTCAGCCCGTCAGGAGCCGGCGCTGCCGTCTCGAGGTGCTCTGCTGCCAGACGCCAGTTCAGATCATCGTCGCTCACTTCGATGAAGTACCGGGTATAGCTCTCCATCTCGTCCGGCGCCTCGGTCCGGATGAAGATTCTCTCGATGTGGTACAACTCTCCAAGATCTACCTTCCACCATTTGTAGTAGGGGGCTCCGGCCCAGCATGTGTCCGGTTGTCCGTCTACAGCCAGACGCGCCTCATGGCCCGCCACTGTGTCCTCTGCCCACGACCGCTTGCCGCGGCTGAGCAGCTTCGCCTGTTCCGCTTCATGTCGTATGCCTTCCATCAGCACTCTCCCGTTCTCCTAAGTTTGATTACCCTTTGACTGCTCCGATCATGACGCCTTTGACAAAATGCTTCTGCACGAGCGGATAGACCAGCAGCATCGGCAGACTGGAAACTACAATAATCGCGTATCGCATGCTTTCGACGAGCAGCAGCTGCTCGACGATACTCTCGCCGCTGCCGCCAGCCATGGCCCCCATATCCTCCTGAATGAGCAGACTTCGTATGACCATCTGCAGCGGCTGCCGCCAGGAATCGTTCAGATAGATGAGCGCCGTAAAATACGAATTCCAGTGCGCCACGCCGTAATACATCGCCATGACAGCGAGAATCGGCTTGGAGAGCGGCAGGATGATCGTCACCAGCGTCCGCACATTGCTGCAGCCGTCCATGAACGCGGCTTCCTGCAGCTCATACGGGATGGAGGTCTGAAAGTAGGTCCGCATAATAATCAGATTCCAGACGCTTACCGCCGCAGGGATAACCATCACCCACAGGTTGTTGTACAGACCCAGCATATTTTTATAGACCAGGTAGGTCGGAATCAGCCCGCCATTGAACAGCAGAGTGAAGGTAAAAATCAGCGTCAGCACATACCGTCCCCGAAAGTCCTGACGAGAGAGCGCGTATGCTCCCATCGTCGTCATGATCAGGTTAATGGACGTTCCGACCACCAGATAGATGATCGAATTGCGGTAGCCCGTCAGAATATCCGGGTTCTGCAGCACGCGCTCATAGGCGCTGAACGTAATCTCCTTGGGCCATAGCCACAGCTCCCCCCGCGCGATCGCCAGCGGATCGCTGATGGAGGCGCTGACAATGTACAGCAACGGGTACAAGGTGCCGAGCATAACCACGCTCAGGATCGTATAGATGACGGCATCATAGATGCGGTCGCCGACACTTGTTGCTTTTGTATGTTCCATTAGTTAGCTTCCCCCATCACCACAGACTCGTGCCGCTGATCCGCTTGGCTGCGGCGTTGACGATGATGATCAGCACGAAGTTGATCACCGAGTTGAACAAGCCCACGGCTGCCGAGAAGCTGAATTGCGAGCCCAGCAAGCCGACCTCGTACACATAGGTAGAGATAACCGTCGATGCCGAACGGTTCAGGTCATTTTGCATCAGATAAATCTTCTCGAAGCCGATATCCATCATCGAGCCGAACTGGAAGATCAGCATGATGATCGCCGTCGGGATCAGGCACGGAATCGCAATATGGATCAGTCGCTGCAGCTTGGTCGCGCCGTCGATCATCGCCGCCTCGTACAATGACTTGTCGATGCCGGCCAGCACCGCGATATACAGGACGGAGGCGAAGCCCATGTTCTGCCAGATATCCGAGAACACATAGATGGACTTGAACATGCCCGGCTCAGTCATAAAATAGACCGGAGCGCCGCCGAACAGACGGATCACATTGTTGAACAGTCCCGTAGATGGCGACAGAAAGGCCATCAGCATCCCGACCAGCACGACTGTCGACAGAAAATGAGGCATAAACGTGATGGACTGCACACTTTTCTTGAACCACTTGCTCTGTACCTCGTTCACCAGCAGGGCGAATAAGATCGGGATCGGAAAAGCAACGGCAATCTGGTAGAGACTGATGCCAATCGTGTTCTTGATCAATGTCCAGAACTGATAGTTATTAAAAAAACGGACAAAGTGCTTGAAGCCGACCCAGTCGCTGCCCCAAATGCCCTTGGCTGCGGAGAAATCCTTGAAGGCGATCTGGATGCCGTACATCGGCAAATATTTAATAAGAAGAAAGTAGAGAACAACCGGCAGAATGAGCAGATAGAGATCCCAGTTTTTGCGGACTGAGCGGGGCAGCAGCGTGCGCTGCCGACCCGTCGCCTGGCTTGATGTCATATCAACACTCCTTATTCCTGGTAGCGCGCGTAACCCGCCTCATAGATTTCCTTCAGCCGGTCCAGTCCCATACGCTCCAACTGCGTCACATAATTACTGAACTCTGCCAGAGAGGACTTGCCTTGGACGAACTCGGCTGTGCGCTGAGTGACCAGCGCGTTAATATCGGTCTCCAGCGCCACCTTCTCGTCGGCCTCCTCGGTGGTGAAGCTAAACGGCGCCCACAGCTCGTCAGGCAGGTAAGGGGCCAGATTGTCGGCAGCCGCCTTCGCCGAAGGCTGCGTCTCGCCGCCCTTGAAGTAATCTTCCATAATCAGGGTCGGAATGGAGCCGCCGGCATAAGGGACGTACTGCGAGACCACCTGGTCGAAGGAAGAGCCCTCGGGAATGTTCTCTACTATCTCCGGCAGGAAATCATACCCGCCATCCGCATTCTGAGCGTATGTCTCGCCCTCGATCCCCAGATAGAGCATGCGGATGCCTTCATCGCTATAGAAATAATCGATCCAGCGCATCGCAGCTTCCGGGTGCGGGTTGGACTTGCTGATCATGAAAGCTCCACGTGCGCCCAGGTGGCCGCGTGCGCTCGTATACAGCTGGTCGCCATGCGGTCCGGTAAGGGCCGTCTCCAGACCGACGAAGCTGTCGGCATTGGAGTTGGCGCGGCCGACAACGTTGCCGAACGAGAAGCTGCCGATCCGGTTCTGCTCATTTTTGGCCAATACATCGGTACCGGTGGTGGTGAAGACCTCCTGGTCGATCAGCTTCTCGGTGTACAGCTTGTTCACGAAGGTGAGCAGCTCCAGGTAGCGTTCGCTGGCGGGGAAGAAGCGCAGCTCAGCGGAGTCCGGGTCGATATCCCAGTTGTTGTTGCCGATCCCCTTGTTGCCCAGACCGTAAGCTCCGCGCAGGACGAGCAGGAGCTCATCCAGCGAATCGGCGGCCATCGGAATCTCATCCTGCTCGCCGTTGCCGTTCGGATCGCCATCGCGGAAGGCCACCAGCACCTCGTAGAGCTCGTCAATCGTCGTCGGCATCTGCTGGCCTGTACTCTCCAGCCAATCCTGATTCAAGAACAGCTTGCGCGTAATCTCGATACTCGGCGAATCGGTCAGATTCGGCAACGCATAGATGCTGCCATCGGCAGTTGCCACGCCCTTGCGCACATCTTCATATTTCTCCATGATGGCCTTGAAGTTGGGCGCATATTGGTCAATCAGATCATTGAGACGCAGGAACGACCCCTCGACGCCATATTTGTCTACATCATTGTCCGGCATTCGGGTACGGTAGAAAATATCAGGCAACTGGTCGCTGGCAAGCGCTAGATTGCGCTTCTCGGTAATGTCGGCCGCCGTGTAGGCCTCCCAGTCGATGCGGATGCCCGTCATCTCCTCATACTTCTGCCAGATCAGGATGTCGTTCCAGTCCGTCGGCTGCACCGGGCTCAACTGGACCATCGCACGCAGGGTAATCGGCTCGTTAACAATCGGGAACCCCGTCGCGTTGACGGCTTCGACATTCTGACTGTTGCTCCCGTTGCCTTGAGGCGACGAGGTCTCGGACGAACCCGGGGAGTCGTTGTTGCCGCTGCAGGCGGCCAGGATCGTGCCGGACAACAGGACGAACGCTAGAGTCGAACTCACTTTTCTCAAAACAATACCCTCCTTGAATGATTAAGCCTTAGTATATGGAAACCATAACTCGCTTGCAGGGCGAGCTGCGGTTATGCCAGCGGGCCGTGCCTGGCCCCCTACTGATGGCCGTGTGCGGCGATTGTTATGCGCATGTGCGGAGGCTAGATACCGTCCAGTTGCAGAGCATCCCGCTCCCGGAACGCTTTCTTGCGTAGCACCTGCTTGTATTTGTAGCGATATTTATCACTGCGCACATAACTCTCGCAATACTCCACGCTGCGTCCTTGGGCGTTGGTAATGCGCGTCAGATGGAGCACGGCCGTCTGCTTCCTGATGCCTAGCTGGGGAGCAATCTCGGCAGGGCAATTGACCGCCTCCGTCTCCACATCCGCCGTCTCGGCAATCAGCCCGGAGATCCGGTACATCGTCGGGTATAACCCCTCCCGTTGGAGCGCTTCCACGTCGCTGCCTTCCAGCAGCTCGCATGGCGTGTAGGACCTCTCCCAGGCAAAACGTTCGTCGCCAATATAGCGAAGACGTATAATCATGCAGACCGGGTCTCCGGCCGCGAGGCCGAACACCTCCTGCACCGCATCCGGAGCTGTCACATGCCGGAAGTCCAGCACTTCAAAGCGGGACTCCAGTCCCTCGCGCTCCAGCTCCTGCGAGAGGCTGTAGGAGCTCGTCAGCTCATGCTCGAATTTCGGCAGGGCCACATACGTCCCGCTCCCCTGTCTTCGCACAAGCACACCTTCCTGGACCAGTGCCCGCAGCACCTCCCGCACGGTCATCCGGCTCACCCCGTACGCTTCGCACAACTCGCGTTCACTGGCAATCTGCGAGCCAGGCGGCCAATATTTTTGCTCAATTTTGTCCATCAGCCTGCTCCGCAGCTGGTACTGCAGCGTCACAGGCAACGTCTCATCCAACACTTCAGCGCCTCCAAACCGTTCATTGGTACGTCGTACAAATGGTGTAGGTATTTGTCGAATGGATATAACCATTTCTCGTTTAACTGGTTATAACATTATATCAAAATAACAAGCTTGTCAATTGGTTTTACAAAAGAAATACAAACTGCATAGCAGGTAAGTTGACATGACTCGTTAAGCTATTGTAAATTGAGCCGACACACACACACACATCAGGACGGTACCGCTAAACAGGTCAAGGAGCCGACTGACGGTTTGCTGGATCTGGTATAACTGGTCGAGGATGTAGCAGTGGCAGACCAAAAAAAAGAGCCCCTCGCCCATGCGCGAACGATCGAGCTCAATGGTGGTATGGTCAAACCCGAAGAAGTCCACCGGAAGCCCGAGGAACCGCTTGATGAACAAGTCGCATATGATCTTTTCTTCTGTTTGGTTCGGCCGGGCAGTTTTGGATGGTATTTGATGCGTTGCGGGCCGTTGGCTTTGACTTATCTCGGCCACTTCGCCGCAGCATATGGAGGAGGGCATTCGGTTTCATCAGATCTTGACTGGGAAAGGTCGAGGGGATGGTCGCTATCAATTCATCATCGAGGATATGAAGCTTGAATCAGGACCTGTCCGGAGCGGACATCGTCTACGCGATCCCGCTCTATATCGATGACGTCCTCAGCAGCTTTGCGACCATATTCGCCAAGAGACGATAGGGTCGCCATGGCTGATAGACAAGTCAGAAGTTCAACATCCATACACTAAGAGAAAATAAAATCCGCTGACATTCAATCGTTAAGGCTGATTTTCATCGGAACGCAGGTGGATAGTGGGCCCGTCCCCCACCTCACTACACTGAAAATAAAGCTTAATTTCAAGTTCCCGTACACATCAAGGTAACAAAGTGGGATTTCAATTTTGAGCGTATAGTCCCCTTGCATCAACTCCCAAGAATATCCTTCATAAGTCTCTTCGGTTGTTATCGAATTGTCTTCGATAACAAAGCAACATCTATGTTCTTCAGTAAATAGTTCTACAACATCAGCTGTTTGACTGGGGATCAACTCTTGGAGTTTGACGACTAGGACAAGACAATTGTCCGATAAAGTCACAACTAATGATTCAAGTTGAGTTATCCCATGAGAATTGTACTTGTGAAGATCAAAAAGCTGAGTACCAAGTTTGTCTTGACTTAAAATAATCGGTTTGGTCTCCAGTGCGTCGATAAACTCACTTAATCCAAAATAAACAAGCTCCTCTGGTAACCTTGGGAGGTACATTGCCCCTGACCATTGCAAAATTTTCGGAAATAAAAGTTGCGCTCTGTCGGGTGATGGGCAAAGCGCATCCAGAAAATCGCGCTCACCAAAAAGTTTTTCCAACAAACAAGCTGTAAATAATACTGAAGTTTCATAGCAATTTTCTTTTACGAATAATTCAAGTTCAAATGATTGATGACGAATAAGATCAAGCACATCCAACAACTCAGCCAACTTTATCTGTGATGCAAAACTGAATTGGGACTTTACATAGTTTCGAAAAATATGTGTGCAAAGAATAAGTACTTGATCATTGATAGATGGCACTAAAATTCCATGGAGAAAAGAGCTCGGTTGAGCATTCGTAACGAGATCTTCATAACGAATCATTGTTTCTTCAACCGCCGCATTTTCAAAGTAGAGCTGTTTGTTATTTTTCTCCGTTTTCACCGCTTTTTTAATAGCACCCTTAGAGTAGTGTATGACAGGTATATAATTATGTATTTCTATGGTGACATCATTTTTATACATGATACAATGTTCATGGCTACTGACGGTATCTTCTCTTATGTAACCGAGTTCAGTTAGAATAGCAGATAAAAATTCTGGATCTGAATAGATCATATCAATGTCTACACTGAATCTAATATTACTCACATCATTAGTTAATGAAAAAATCGATAACCCTTTTATGATAATAGGGAGCGCAGCTATTTTTTGATTGATAAATTCGTTTGCAATTTCAGATATCGCAAGTTGATGCTTGTCTGCGAACGCATTAATTTTTACTTTTTCATGCATAAGACTTGCGATCACTAATTTTTGATCAAAGCGCTTAAAAGAATTCATTTTTAGTAGCTCGGGAATAGAAATTCTACCTTGCAACTTATGCTTCTTCAATATGGCTAGAAACTCCGAATCGCATGTTTTGATCCCATTACTTGCATGCATTTTTTGCAAAGTATGATCTAGTATACCAGCCAGCCAATAATTAGTATCCCGCTTATTCATCGTTCCTCCTCCAGCCTATGAGATAGATAACTTCAATTATTATGGGATTGATGGAAGTTGATATTGAACAGGCAATAACAAGCCTTATGACAGACTAGCTTTTATAAGTAACATTGGTTATTAAGCCGTTCGGATCAACTTGGTAGCTCTCAGTACTTTTGTTTCCAGATCCTTTAGTCAACGTCATGAAATCTCCAATGATTGAAACCGCAGGTTTAATGTACACCGTGACATCACCTCCTCCCTTCCCTCCATCAATCCCATAATAATAGTAGATTTTCATATCTTATTTTCCCGTTTCCCTGAGCATTAGCCAGACATCAAGTTCTAATAACTTAAGGAAGTGGACGACTTTATCCATACTGCCAAAACATAGACTATCCATATGTTTTCGATATTCTTTTTGATTGAATATACCCATGCGCACCAGCTCAGAATGCAAAACAATCTCATTTAGTTTTTTTTGTTGTTTTCTAAAACTTTTGAATAGATCTGTACTATGATCTGATTTATGTCTGCCTAAGATTTCATGATGGAAGTATTTAGAAAGTGCTTTTTTCAGAATGACTTTAGTGTTGTGAAATTTTCGCCTTTTGTATTGAATAGGTAATGAAAAACAAAACTCTACTAGCGGCAAACTGAGAAATGGATTTCTAGTGTCCATGTGATGGAATCCGTCTATCGGCATCCATTGCTCCCCCATCACAATCCCTTCAAACTCATCCTGCCGCGAGAGAGGATACTTGAGTGGGACAATGCTTTTCTTCGCCCGCTCCTTCATGTCCCATTTCTCTGAAAAGCTAGGATTAATAAGCGAGCGATCTAAAAATGAGGTTACGTCATAATGTGTATCACGCCGAAAAAATGGACGTATCAGATTAGGCCATAACGAATAAAGAAAACCAGCTTCTCTTATTTCATTTATTAATGTCAAAAATTTATTTTCCTGCAGTAATCCTAAAAGGTAAAACCGATTTCCGTTTATTACCTGATCTCCACCCATACCGGTGATGACAACCTTATTGTTCTCAAGATAGAAATGTTCTAGATCAAGGGAACCTAAGACAACGGCACTAGGTTCATATACAGAGATCTTCCTCCCATAATCGAATCCGCTTAAAAAAGGACTCTCATTATGTGCTTGGAAAACACGCAGCGGATAGTTGGTTTGTTCAGCGACAATTCGGGCAAAGTTTACTTCTGATCCGTCGTTGATATGATCCGTATGATAGTACAAGAATGCCGTTTTCATTTTTTCTTTGGCAATAATATCACTGCCAATGTAGGCGATTGCAGAAGAGTCCATGCCTCCTGAAAGATGCAGCACAATCTCTGGTGTGCTTTGTTGCAAGCAGTTTTTAACAGAGTCATAAAACAAGTGAAAAAATTGTTCTTCCGCCTCTCTTTCTTTCAGTTTACCGATATGCTTGTGAAACAAAGGTTCTTTTAAGAACATGCTCGCAAAGCCGTTCGCACCGATTCTCACACACTCCCCCGGAAGCACATTAAATATATTTTTATAAGGGGTTAATCGTCTTCTGTTATTAATAGGGTTCGTAATATAATCGGCTATATACTCTTCAGAAATTGCAGTAGATCCCTCCTCAAATTGAATCATTTGAGCTAAACACGAACCCCATCCATAAACGCCTAAGCTACGATTACAGTAAAAAACGAGCTTTTTATTTCCAAATTCGGATCGAAAGAGGATAACCGATTTTGAATTGCTCTCGTATACCGATACGCAATAGTCACCATGTATTTTTTTGAAAGCAGCCTCATATCCATAAGCATGAATAAAAGAAGCAACTAACTCTGCCGGCACACTTCTATTCCATGCGCTGTTATCGTCTGATATACTATCGATTCTCCCTACAAAAGCAACTGAAAGGTTGTTACGAGCATAAATGGAGGTCTCATACCCTCTGTAATCGAGAGTGGCTGTTGCCATTTTCACTTCCGTATTAAGATGAACTGATAATGTCGTTTGATGAACGTTTTCGCCGCGCGTCTGCCCCTTCCTAATCATATCCTTTAATAGCTCATCTCCCTGGCGATTGAAATCGTTGTCAGAATGATAAACATATCCACATAAAAAGGCCACCTCTACACCACCTAAACTTTAATACTTCTATGACTAAAGCTCTTAATCGTTTCTATAAGTGTTCCCATTTCAACGAAATTCCGTTTATAGCGTAAACAGTATACAGGGATGCTCTTAATGATCTTTACATAAGAAGGGAACAAGTATTGTTGCAATAAATCAGGCATGGTCCAAATTGAATGTGTGTGTTCCAGCAGCAAAGGTAATAGCGATGAACCTGTGATTTGCGTTACTTCCGTCGCTTGCTGATTTTCTGTTTCTTCAAATGGATTAAGCAATAATAGAGCATTTATTTCCTGCGGACTTGTCACTCTCTGTTCGCCCCGCACAGGAACATGGTATTTATCCATGTCAGGAAGTATTGGAGTGAATTTTTGATAGTCCATCCCTAATTGATCAATTGACGATTTCCAAAGCTTTGAGTTCAAAGAAACCGAAGGGATAACGCTCATTTTAGCCTCTTGACTACAAATAGGAGAGACGTCATCACACAAGAAACCAGCTCCGTTTCGCAACAAATTCCAAGTCAGCGTTGATTTACCTACACCCGAGTCTGCAATTATCGCATATGTACATCCATTTAATTGCACACATGACGCATGGATGGGGACATATCCTCTGAAAATCAGCAGCACAGATAATGCCACCCCTGAAACGCTTAGAGCAGCTTCTTGGTAATCACTAGGATCGGCGTCTACCCATATTTCCTTGCCGTTTTCATGAATGAAAATTTTAATACGCGGCCCCGGACAATATAGCAAGCCTCCATCCACACTATAGCTTCTAAGTAATCCGCCATATTTTCTCGAAGCATAGGCGATACTGCCGAACTCGTTGGTAGAACCCCTGGCAGCTCTAATCGTTATTTCCTTCGGTCCATCCCAAGTTCGGCTTGAGTCGCATGGCAGTTCAATTTCGCTTTCGATTTTCAAGTGATAGAGATTATAGCGAAACATTTGGGTTCCCTTCATGATTTATTGCCCACTTCAAGAATTCCAATTTCCACCAACTCATTTAGGTAGGAATTAACATCCTCGGTTATGACTTGGATCGTTTGTCCGCTTGTCTCAGCGATCCTCTGGATCAAAGGTTCAATGGACTCATTATCCGCCAAAAGTCGCCAAATTTCGCAAGCCGTCTCATTCAATCCGTAATAAATTCCTGTCGACATGTCTAACAACATCATCTCGTTTTCTAGATCGGCAAGCATAACATTTCCTGATATTTTATACATGTGACGTCAACCTCCAATTGTTGTTTTTTGATAATATTCCAGATAAGGCTGTGCTTGGGCCGTGAACAGCTTGTTGTACTCCCCTTTCTGTTTCACTAACTCATCATGTGTGCCAGTTTCTACAAGTCTCCCCTCATCCATGACCCATATTTGATCAGCCAAAATCGAGGCGGTGAGTCGATGAGATACAAACAGGATCGTTCGATCCTTATATTTTTTAAGGACTGTTGTATAGAGCTCGATTTCAGCTACAGGATCTAAAGACGCCGTCGGTTCATCTAAAACAATAATGCCGTTCTGTTGCAGGAAGGTACGCGCCAGAGCCAGCCTTTGCCACTGACCTCCCGATAGGTTTCGACCACCAAATTGCGGATCCAGGGAGCAATCCAGCCCTGCTTCTATTGCGAAGTCAGCGTTGGCATCCTTCAGCTTTTGCAATATATACTCATCGGTATCTTCCTTCGGATTGCCAAAGCTTACGTTGTCTCTTATAGTCGATTCAAGTTTTAAGAAATTTTGAAAAAATACGCTCGAACTTGGAACAAAACATTGCTCGTCATACATAATACTGCCTTGTGAAGGATCATACAGTCCGAGGATCAGATGAACGAGTGTAGATTTACCAGATCCGTTTTCACCTACTATACAGATGATTTCACCCTTTTTAAGACTTAAGTTTACATTTGAAATTACCGCATCGTCGCTGTTAGGGTAAGTAAAAGTTAAGTCTTGAATGTTAATTTCACTTGTGATGGATGGCGCAAATTTACTATGCTTGTTCTCTGGGTATTCTGTATTCAAGAAAGTTAAAACCTTGTTATATGTGATGAGACTGTCTTGTACTTGAGCAAACTTCTCAATAAACAAAGACAACTTAGGCAACAAGGCACTTAACGATCCAAAAAAAATAATCGTTTCCACTACAGAGGTCGACGTCGCAAACAATAAAATAAATGAGAGCAGTACAGGACTTAACTTCCACAAGCCATTGATTAAATGGATCCAAGACATTATTTTCAGAGAATCAATTAGTTTTTTTCTTATATAGGATCGATACTTCGTTCTCCATATTTTTTGTATCCAGGGAAAATGCCCAGAAACGCTCATTTCGATTAGCGCCGCCTTTGAAAAAATACTGTTCTCTAACGAAGCCACTCTATTTTGTTCTCGTGTTCTCAAGAATAGTAACTCGGTGTATTTTTGATTCATCTTTTTTTGAATAGGAAATAAAACGATAAAAATGAAGAAAACAATAATTGGAACCAATGCGTTCACACGGAACAAATTCACGATTAAAATGACAGAAGCGGCAAAAATAACGATACAATCGACTAGTCTTTGAAACAATTGACTGATCTGACCTGGCTGAAGAGCGTTTTGGACCGCAGTGAATGAATCCGCGAAATAAGCATTGAATCGAACCATTAACGAAGTCCTATTTACCTTTTTCAACACCATCTCTTCAAAAATAATAGAAAAATCAAGTTTAATCTTTAAGTAGACTTTATCTTTGAAATAGTTCGATAACGGTTGAACGGCAAACGTTAGGAGGTACATCGATAGGAAAACCATCATGCTCTGATGTTCCTGACTAACTACACTTCCGACAAGCAAGCCTAAAATAGTCACCTGCAAAGCAGGTAAAAAACCTTCTATTATAATGGTAGTGATCATTACGCTTAATAGCTTCGTCCAATTATCAATTAGCTTGAACACATTCCTAACGATGTTCCATTTAGAATTTTTCATCAAGCTCGTTCTCCACCTAATTTTTTGTATACTTCCCCTTGCGTATCGAACATACGTTTATACATGCTTCCTCTGTTTAGTAATGTTTTCGGACAGTCATCCTCCACGATTCGACCATGATCCAGTACAATAACTCGATCAAACTTTAATGTGATTGCCATCCGATGGGTCGATAAAATTAAAGTCTTTCCTTTTGCCAGTCGGAGGCATCTATCTACAATGTCTTGCTCCGATACCGGATCCAAGGAAGCAGTTGGCTCATCCAAAATAAGTATATTCCCTTTCGCTAAAATGCCTCTTGCTACAGCGAGTTTTTGCAACTGCCCGCCTGATAATTCAACGCCACCCAGATCTCCGCCATACAAAGAATGCAGATCTTGACCGTCAAAAAAGGAGTCCACTGAATCAATACTGTCCAGCTCTCGACCTAGCGTTACATTCTCAAGTAAAGATAAACCTCTATAGCCGATGGGGTGCTGAAACAATGCTGAAAAAAGGCGAGCCCTCTCTTCATCCGTAAACGTATGCGGTTCTCTGCCATCGATTGTAATCTTGCCTGAAGTTGGCTTTAACAAGCCTAATAAACAATAATAGAAGGTTGTTTTTCCCGAACCATTAGGGCCAATCAAAGCGATATGCTTTCCAATCTCTATGGTTAGATTCAACTCTTTCAATACAAGATACTCAGGATTATTCTTGTAGAAAAATGACACTTCTTTAAATATAATCTCCCTTGGCCTTGGGGGGAGGACCGAGGAACTCTGTTGCGCTTTAGTATCCTTATATACAATTGCATCGCCAAATGTCTTAAATAAATCACTTTGCAGGAACATCATCTGAACTTGAGAAACAATATTCTGCGACGTCATGACAAGCAATAGCGATGAGGTAATTAGAAAGAACAATTCACCGGGACTAATGGTAGCTGAAAGAAACATAAGAAGAGTGGAAAGATAGATCATAAATCCGACGACTTGTATCAGATTTATAAAGAGGTTCAGTTTTACATTTTTGAGATCCCTGGCATATTCTCTTTCATTCACACTCTCAAAATGTCTTTTCCATTTACCGCCGAGAAATGAAAATGCGTTATAGAGTACGATCTCAGAAGCGTAATGTTTATTTAATACGATACTCTTAAAATATCTCGTCTTAATGGAATCATAGGAATTAAGCAGTTCTATTTGAACTTGAGATCTATTTACATATCCATTAAAAATCGCTACAGGGATGATAAGGATAATAACAATAAGCAGGGAATAGTAGGGTGTAAGCATCCCTATAGCGACAAGTAAAGTGATGATGGTCACTATACTTGAGAATAATCCTTTCAACAAATTAACGAAGTTGAATATTGTATTCCCAAGATTGTACTTAATGAATTCGAGCTTTCGCTGAAAAGATTCAGACTCATATTCTGTTATAGAACGGTTTATTACACTATTCATCGCAACAACCTTGGCATTTTCTTCATTTTTTGTCTTATATAGCGTTGTCACAAGTTCTGATGCCCAATGTCCAACAATCGACAGCGATACTATAGTTGTTAGTACAAGCAAGGCAGCATAGGATCGATTTTCACTTGACAAGCTGTCAATTACATCTTTGGTCACATATAACGCTCCTACATCGAGCAAAGATACGACCCCATACAATAATAATAGGAGACCAATTGTCCAATGCTTGAAACGATTGATATGCTTCAAAAATCCAATTCCATGCTCAAGCTTTGTTTTAAGCAGGACATATAGATTCATGACTTAACCTCTTCCAGACACAGAGTCGTGTATTTTACCGTTTCGTCGCCATATAAATACTTTTCCCCATCAATCTCCACCCATGCATGCGCATTAAAGGGAGGAAAGCTGACTCCTGTTTTGATGATCACATTATAGTTTCGACGCCTCAGCATAAGGTAGCCTATCGCACTATTATAAATGCAGGGATTTTTCACCTCTAATGCACGAGTAACGCGGTCAATTTCGTTTGTAATTTTCACTACATGATGATCCGCTTTTTTCAAAGAGACATCTGCCCGGGATTGTTTCATATTCGCTTCTAGCATAAACGGCTTCATAACTGCATATCCGCGCTTGGCAAATTTCCACTTATACCATAAGAACAAAATAATTACTTCTAGTTTAATGAACATTTGCTTCATCGCCCCCTAACCGCTACAACCTATTGAGCACCAAACTTAACATTAAGAAGAGGGAAAATTAATCCCAATATTTATACACTATAGTAAATGTTATGGCTAAAAATTAATACCTGTCACTTTATAGGTTTTTTATCTCTTTTCAAAAATGTCAATCATCCACAAACTTAACAATAGCAAAATAGGTGTAGTCCTGTAGAGCGCCCACACATACGCAAAAAGCGAGTGGTTGGCACCATTATTTGCCGACCACTCGCTTTTTTTGGAATACAGCTTCGCTCGCTGCAATTAACCGACCTTACGTACGACTGACAGTGAGACAAAGTCGTGCTCTCTGGCACAATTTATATCTCCCGATGACATCCTTCCTTGATAAGGAACTAAATCCGCCTGCGGCTGTACCAGCCATTGACGGTGGATCAGCGCGGACAGTTCCTCCGCTTGCTCCGCCGTCAGCCGCACGCCATCCAGTCGATCCTCGCCTGCCTCGTAATCCGCCCCCGCATGCAGCCGGTAACGAAAGGCCAGCAGCCGCTTCAGGCCATTCAGATGAAGGAAGCCAAACTCATAGCCGACGCGCATCACTTCCGCCCAATCCAGGCCCAGCTCCTCGGCGAGTCCTGCCCGCTCGGCGATGCTCATCGCCGGGTCGGCTAATGTGCGTGCCTCGATCGCCGCATAGTCTCGCGCCTGGAGGCAACGGACGATTTCGTCGTCCGTCAGTCCGGTGCTACGGCAGTTCTCGAGCAAGAGCGCGAGCGGCAGCGGCAGTACGATGCGATGCTGTCCGCTCATGCGCGTCCCTCCTCTGTGAGATGCCGATGCAGCCAAACGTTGGTCTGCTCGAGCGCATCGAGACGGAGCGAGGGCTTGCCGAGCTTGAGGAAGCTATGGCCCGCGCCGGGATAACGGATCAAGCGCGCCGTCACGCCATGTCTGCGCAGCGCCGTGTACCACTGATCCGACTGCTCCACCGGACAGCGCAGATCCTGCTCGCCGTGCATGACGAGCGTCGGCGTCTTCACTTGGTCCGCATAGGCAAGCGGCGAGCGCTCCCACAGCAGCTGGGGATCGCTCCACGGATTGGCCCCCGCGATGCCGTCCGTATACGTCAGACCGATGTCGCTCGTCCCGTAAAAGGATAGCCAGTTGGAGATGCCGCGCTGCGAGACGGCGACGCGGAAGCGGTCGGTATGGGAGATGATCCAGTTGGTCATGAGACCGCCGTAGCTGCCGCCCATGACGCCCAGTCGTCCGGCATCAAGCGTCTCCCAGCGCGCCAGCGCCGCATCGACCGCCGTCATCAGATCGCGATAATCGCCGCCGCCGAAGTCGCCGCGGCATGCCCGCGCCTGCTCCTGACCATAGCCGAAGCTGCCCCGCGGGTTGACGAACAGCACCGCGAAGCCTTGCGCTGCCAGCTGCTGCAGCTCGTGACTGTAGGCCGGCGCATACATCGCGTGGGGGCCGCCGTGGATGACGAGCACGAGCGGCAGCTTGGCGCTCGCGTCTACGACGGCGGCTCCGGGGTCGCCAACTGCTGAGACGGTGCGCGCTACGACTGCGCTCTCATCCCTATCGCTGCCCGCCAGCGCACCTCCCGCATCCGGCAACAGCAGCCAGCCCTGCAAACGCATGCCGTCTTCGCTCTCGTACCAGAGCGGCTGCGGCTTGATCACCGTGCGCTGCTGCATGAGCTCGTCGTTCCAGCCGGTCAGACGGAGCTGCTCGCCGCTCGCCGGATCGATCCGATACAGCTCGCCGGGACCGCTCGGGTCCATGATGCAGGCGAGCAGCGACCGGCCGTCGCCAGCCAGCGCGAGCTGATACACGTCGCGGCCCTGCTCCGGTGATGCGCCGATCTGCTGCGGCTCGCCAGAGCCAGCCGCGAAGCGGTACACCTCGGCGCTGCCCTCGCGGGTCGCTACGACGTAGACCGAGCCGTCTGCCGCAGACAACGGGCCGGCCATCGCCGGGCCTGACTTCACGTCGTTAAGGATATAGTTGCCGAGCTGCATGTCGCATGCCGACCATGCAGTGACAGATCCGCCGCCCACAGCAGGGACGCTGTACAGCCGATTGTGCGTGCCGCTGCCCCATATGCGGTCATCGCCCACGTAGCGCAGCTCGCTACCGTCACGACTGTAGCCGAAGTGCTGGATGAGTACAGTCGAGTCCGTCTCCTGCAGGGGCTCGCCGCTGGCGAGATCCACAGTGAACAGATCATTGAACGGGAATAGATCGGGATCGACGCCAGCTGGCGGAGCCTTAGACAGATAGGCGATACGGCTGCCGTCCGGCGACCATGCAGGGTCCGAAGCGCCGAGCGGCGCCCGGGTCAACTGACGCTCATCGCCGCTCGCCAGCTCCAGCAGGAACAGCTGCGGCCGCTTGCCATCCCACCAGCCCGCGCCCTCTGCCCTCGGCACGGTGCGATCATAGCTCGCACCGCGAGGTCCGGCAGCGGTCGTCGACATCCCGGCCCGTTCGCCAGGCAGCAGCTCATCGCCCGCCACGCGCGCGCTATAGACGAGCTGTCGGCCATCCGGCGACCAGTCGAAGCTGACGATACTGCGGCCGGCAGCGACAGCCGCCTCGGCAGCCAGCATTGGCTCGCTGCCCGGGTCAGCCGCGACGGTCCAGAGCTGGCGCTGGCTGCCGACCTGACGGATGAAGGCCAGCCGACTCCCGTCAGGAGACCAGGCTGGCGCGCTGTCTCGCGGGCCGTCGGTGAGCGGACGGTCCGCGCCAGCCTCTGGTCCCGCCAGTCGAATCCGGCTATGGTAGTCGTTGCTCTCCCGCACCGCCTGCTTCACCACATAGGCGACCTCCAGCGTGCCTGGCCGCCCGGCTGGCTCGGCGACCAGCCGATAACGATACAAGTCCTCCGGTACGATCGGTTGCTTATCCATCCTGTGTCCCTCCATGCTGTGTTATTGTGCGGCTAACGGATAGTGGCAGGCCGCCTGATGGCCCGGCGCATGCTCGAGCAGCGCCGGCGCTTCCTCGCGGCAGCGCTCGGTCGCATACGGGCAGCGCGGGTGGAAGGCGCAGCCGGACGGCGGGTCGGCCGGATTGGGCAGCTCGCCGCGCAGCGGCTCCCGGGCGCGGCGCTGCGTCGGATCGGGGATCGGCACGGCAGCGAGCAGCGCCTCGGTGTACGGATGCATCGTGCGTGCGAATAGCTGCTCGCGCGACGCCAGCTCGACGATCCGCCCGAGGTACATGACAGCGATCCGGTCGCTGATATGCTTGACCGACGGCAAGCCGTGGGCGATGAAGATATACGTCAGGTCGAACTGCTGCTGCAGATCCTTGAGCAGATTTAATATCTGCGCCTGTATCGATACATCGAGCGCCGAGATCGGCTCGTCGCAGACGATCAGCTTCGGCCGCAGCGCGAGCGCCCGGGCGACGCGCTGGCGCTGGCCGCCGCTGAACTCATGCGGGTAGCGATCCGCCATATGCGCGCCCAGACCGACGACCTCGAGCAGCCGATGCACTTCCTGGCGCAGCGTGCTGCCGGAGGCGAGCCCGTGCACCTGTAGCGGCTCCGCTACCGTATCGAAGATCTTCATGCGAGGGTTTAGCGACGAGTACGGGTCCTGGAACACCATCTGCAGATCTCGTCGCACCTGGCGCAGCTCCGGGCCGCCCAGCCCGAACAAGCTGCGGCCCTCGAACCGCACCTCGCCTGCCGTCGGCTCCAGCAAGCAGCTGATCAGCTGTCCCATCGTCGACTTGCCGCAGCCCGACTCGCCGACGACGCCGAGCGTCTCGCCCGCCATCACGCTGAAGTCGAGACCGTCCACCGCCCGGACCTGGACCGTCCGCTGCCCCCATAGCCCTTGGCGGAGCGGATAATACTTTTTCAACCCGCTCGCCTCCAGAAGCGGCTGCCGGACCTGCTCAGCAGCCGCAGCGTGCTCATGCCGCGTCTCTCTGCTCATCCGAGCACCTCCTCGGTCTTCAGGCAGCTCGCCCAGTGGCCGACTGCCTTCTCCTCCAGCTGCGGCTTCTGCTGCGCGCAACGCTCGTCCGCATAGGCGCAGCGCGGGTGGAACGGACAGCCGGGCGGCTTGTTCAGCAAGTTGGGCACAGCCCCGGGGATCGAGTCCAGTCGCTCCCGCTGCTCCTGCATGCCGGGCAGCGAGCCGAGCAGTCCGATCGTATACGGGTGCGTCGGCCGACGGAACAGCTCGTACACCGATGCCTGCTCGACGATCTCGCCCGCATACATGACCGCGACCTTGTCTGCCAGCTCAGCGACGACGCCCAGATCATGCGTGATCAGGATGACGCCGGTCTGCTCCTCCCGGCTCAGCTCGCCGATCAGCTGCAGGATCTGCGCCTGGATCGTCACATCGAGCGCCGTCGTCGGCTC